>CAWBXZ010000014.1:0-15357 GCA_963792855.1 uncultured beta proteobacterium
AGGCGCTTGGGCTCGGCCATGCGGTGTTGTGCGCACGGCCTGTTGTCGGCGCCGATGCATTTGCCGTCGTTCTGGCGGATGACCTGATCGATTCGAAGCCGGGCGCGCTGAGCGAAATGGTAAAGGTATACGAGCGCGAGTCGTGTTCGGTCATCGCAGTCGAGAACGTTGCGCCTGAAGATACTTCCTCATACGGCATTGTCGATTGTGGTAACACCAGCGGCGAAACGCGGCCGATCAGTGCGATCGTCGAGAAGCCCATCCGCGGTCGCTCCGTCGACGCTGGCGGTCGTGGGACGTTATCTGCTCACTCCGGAGATTTTTGATGAACTGGTAGGCGTGCAACGCGGCGCGGGCGGCGAGATACAACTCACGGATGGCATTGCTGCCTTGCTAGCGAAGCAGAAGGCACTGGCATACACATTCAGGGGCACGCGCTACGACTGTGGTTCCAAGCTCGGTTATCTTCAAGCCAATGTGCAATACGGCCTGCATCATCCCGAAGTGGCCGAAGAGTTTCGTGTGTTTTTGAACAAGTTGATGCGAGATAGCCAGGAACGGGCGGTTTAATGCTGGACGCATCCGAAACCTGGCGGTTGCTGGAAGAAGCGGAACTCGTTTGTGACCGGGTTCGTCGATGCGGCGGTGAAGCGCGTGGCGGAAGAGGTCACGCGTAAAGTCGGTGACAGCGTGCCGCTCGTGCTCAGTGTCATGGGCGGTGGTGTTGTTTTTACCGGGCAACTCCTGCCGCTGCTGCATTTTCCGCTCGAATTCGATTACGTGCATGTGACGCGTTACATCAGCGACCCAAAGGCGGTGAGATTGAATGGGTCGTCAAGCCCCCAAACCGATGTCTCGGGGCGTACCGTGCTTGTCATCGATGACATCCTTGACGAAGGCCACACGCTGGGGACATCCGTGCATGGTTGCTAAGGAAGGGTGCCAAGGGCCATGTACACCGCCGTGTTCGCCGACAAGGAGCTCAGGCCAAGCCTGTGACGGCGGATTTGTGGAGTCAGCGTTCCGGATAGTTATGTCTTCGGTTTTCAGGGCATGGATGTGCATGACGCATGGCGCAATTTGCCGGCGGTCTATGCGCTCAAGCAATAGCAACGGAAATCTCAAGGCAAAATCATGATCGGGATTATTGGTGGCAGCGGCCTCACCCGTGTCGAATCTGAAAATTACGCGGCGCGAAGTGGTACGCACTCCGTACGGTGAGCCCTCGGGCGCACTGACGTTTCGATCTCTCAACGGGCAGGAAGTCGTGCTTTTTTGCGCGGCACGGTTACGGGCATACGATTCCTCCCCAAAGTGTCAACTACAGGGCGAATATCTGGGCGATGCATGCTCAGCATCCGCACGGCATCGGTGGCGCGTCGGCGGTATCCGGGCCGATTTCGAGCCGGGTGCTGTGGCAGTGCCCCGAACCAGGCGGCGCTACCTTATGCACGGATGCACACTTTCTTTGACGGGCCCGAGCAACCAGTTACACATATCGACTTTACGCGCCCCTACTGTGAGGAATTGGACGAGGAACTGATCAGGTCAGCGGCCGAGAGCGGCGTGCCGCTGATCGATGGAGGCGTTTATGCCGCAACACAGGGGCCGAGCTGGAGACAGCCGCCGAGATTGACCGACTGGAGCGCGACGCATGGTGGTTGTGACCGGAATGCCGGAAGCGGCACGGCCCGGGAGATGGGGCTTTGCTACGCGAGTATCGCCGTAGTGGCAAACTGGGCGGCCGGCCGGCGAATGGCGGGGGCATCGATTCGGGTTCGGTGTGCTCAACAGCGCCGTGCTAAAAAGGTGCAGACTCTGCTGGCAGCACTCGTCCGACATGCCCGGTTAGGTCAGTCCTGCGCATGGGTCACCCGGTGCTGTTGCAACGGGCGCAGACGGTGGAAGCGTTCGACACGACAGAACTGCACGGTTCCTCATCGAAGACATGCGCGACACGATGAAAGCGATGAGCGGTGCCGGCATTGCGGCGCCGGCAGATCGGCGTCTCGCTGCGGGTGGTGATATTCGGCGTCGCCGGCCTCGCCGCGGCGTAGGGTGTCCGGATGCGCCGTCGGTGCCTTCCGCGGTGCTAGTCGATCCGGTTGTCGCCCCACTTGGCGAGGAGATGGAGGACGGCTGGGAGGGATGCCTGTCTGTTCCGGGTATGCGCGGCGTAGTGCCGCGCTACACGCGTGTGCGCTATCACGGCCGTGATCAGTTCGGCAACCCGATCGACCGTTCGGTGGACGGTTTCCATGCCCGCGTGGTGCAGCACGAGTGCGACCATCTGGAGGGGATTCTTTACCCGATGCGCATCAGGAATCTCCGGCAATTCGGATTCAATGCGGAGTTGTTCCCGGATGAGCAGTTCCCGGACGAGACATAGCCCGGCTTGACGTCCCTGGTGCCGGATCGGCCAGACTCCGGGGCGGGCTCAGTTTTTCCCCTGCAGCGCCTCCACGAGTGCGGACTCGAGGCTCACGACGCTGCGAGCATTGTTCAACGATTCCCCTTGTATCAGCAGCATGTCTTCCGCCCGTTCACCCAGCGTATTGATCTTTGCCATATAGATGCTGATCTGGTAACGGGCGAGAACCAGGGCAATGCTGTATAGCAAGCCCGGCCGGTCACCGGCAACAATACTCAGGTAGTAGTACTGCGCACGGTCATCCGGGCGGATGACGACTTCCGGCGAAATGGGGAAGTTCCTCAGTTGCCGGGACAAGCGCACCTTCGTGGGAGCAGGCATGTCAGTGCGCTTGAGCCACACCGGCAGCTCGTGCTCGACGTAGCGAATCATGTCGCGGTAGTGGACGTCGAGATCGCCGGTCGTCATGACCTGAAACGTGTCGAGCGCGTAATTGTTGCGGGTTGTGTAAATCTTCGCCTCGGCAATGTCGAAGTTGGTTTTCTCGAAAAACCCGCAGATCTTCGCGAACATCAGATTTTCGTCGGGTGCGTAGATCATCACTTGCAAGCCTTCGCCCACGGGGGAAAGGCGTGCTTTTACGATCGGTGAAGGCGTGTCATGCCGATAACTCAGAACCCGGGTATGCCAGACGATGTCTTGTTCGTCGTGTCGTAGAAAATAGCTTTCATCGAGTTTCTTCCATAAGGACTCGTGCGCGCCGTCGGCAATGGCATAGGCGCGCAAGCGTTCGAGCACGCGCTGATGCTTCGAAGCCAGGACGCGATCGTGTGACACGGCGCCATGCGCGAGGTAGCGGCGGGTGGTATCGAACAGATCTTCGAGAAGTTTGGCTTTCCAGGCGTTCCAGACTTTCGGGCTGGTGCCGCGAACGTCTGCCACCGTGAGCAGGTACAGGGCGATCAACCGGCGTTCGGTCTTGACCTCAGCGGCAAACGCGGCAATCACCGCAGGATCCGATGAGGTCGTTCTTCTGCGCCGTGGAAGACATGTACAAGTGCTTCTCGACCAGCCAGACGACAAGTCCGGGTGTCCGCCTTGTCAATGTCGTGGCGCTCGCAAAAGCGCTCCGCATCTTTCATCCCCAGCAAGGAGTGATCGCCGCCCCGTCCTTTGGCAATGTCGTGATAAAGGCCGGCGATATACAACAGTTCGGGTTTTTCGAACTCGGCAATCAGGCGGCTGCACAGCGGGTACTCATGTGCCATTTCCGGCACCGCAAACCGGCGCAGATTGCGCACCACCATCAGTATGTGCTCGTCGACCGTGTAGACGTGAAACAGGTCATGCTGCATCTGCCCGACGATGCGTCCGAATTCAGGCAGGTACCGGCCGAGGACACCATACTGGTTCATTCGTCGCAAGGTGTGGGTCAGCCCCGATGGCAGCCGCAGAATCTCCATGAACAGCGCGCGGTGCTTCTTGCTGCGCCGAAAACCCGAATCGATCAGGTCGCGTGCATGCCATAACGCCCGCATGGTTGCGGCACCCAGGTTTTTGACCTCCGGATGCGTTTCCCACAGGAGAAAGACTTCGAGAATGGCGGAGGGTTGTCGCTGGAACACGCCAGCACCACGTGTCTCCATCAAGTCCCCCCTGACCTGAAACTCCTTGTTGATCGGCACGGGCGGTCTTGGTACCTGGAGAAATACCCGCGCGCGCAGGTTCTGCAATACGATGTTGTTCAGCAAGGTCACTGACTTTGCTGTGGTGTAGAACTGCTGCATCAGTTGCTCGCTGGCGCGTTTCGCAGGCGTGCTCTTGAATCCATATTCGGTGGCAAGTGCGCTCTGAAAGTCGAACAACAGGCGGTCTTCGCGACGCTTGGCCAGATAGTGCAGCCGCACGCGCAATTCAGCCAGCAGGCGTTCGTTGCGCCTTAGCTGGCGTGCCTCGACATGGGTCAGAATGCGTTGCTTCGTCAGCTCATTCCAGTTGGTACCAAGCCCCGCTGCGCTGGAAATCCACAGAATGTTCTGAAGGTCGCGCAGGCCGCCTGGACCTTCCTTGATATTTGGTTCCAGGTTTTGCGCAGTGTCGTTGAACCGTGTATGACGCTGCTGCTGTTCCAGCAACTTGCCTTCCACGAACCGACCGGTGTTCAGTGAGGCCTTCACCATATTGCGGAAGCGGTTATAGGTACGCCGGCTGCCGGCGATGAGCCTCGATTCGAGCAGCGTTGTTTGCACCGTGATGTCCTGACTCGCCTCCTCCTGACACTGTTCGACGGTTCGGGCGCTATGACCGATTTCGAGCCCGGCGTCCCACAGCCGTCCTATCAGCGTCTCGACGCGGCTGCGCGTGTCCCGGTCCGCGTCGCCTGGCAGCAGGATCAGAACGTCAACGTCGGAGTAGGGGTAGAGCAGTCCCCGACCATAGCCGCCAACCGCAATCAGGCAACAGTTGCCAGACTGCCCGGTTGCTTGCCAGATTGTGCGCAGGGTTTCGTCAACGGCCTGGGAATGCGCTTCCAGAACCTTGAAGGGCTTCGCGCGGGTGTAGAAATCGGCGCGTATGCGTTCGCGTTGGGCCTGCAGGTTTTCCCGCCAAACGGTGCACTCATCCGACACCGCAAGCACGCTGTTGGGCTGCGCGCGAGCCATTTTCTAGGCGACGAAAGCCGGCGGTGCAGGTGTGTCGGAAGACAAAGTCAGAACTTCGTAGCCGCTGTCCGTTACCAGAATCGTATGCTCCCACTGCGCAGAGAGTGCATGGTCCTTGGTGACGACCGTCCAGCCGTCGCCGAGCTGCCGGATTCCGGGTTTGCCGGCATTGATCATCGGTTCGATGGTGAATGTCATGCCGGGCTTTAGCTCCATGCCCGTGCCCTTGCGGCCGTAATGCAATACCTGGGGTTCTTCATGAAACTTGCGCCCGATGCCATGGCCGCAGAACTCGCGTACCACGGTGTAGCCGTTTTCGTCGGCAAAGCTCTGGATGCTGTGGCCGATATCGCCAAGATGCGCACCAGGCTTGACCTGGGTGATGCCACGCCACATGCATTCATAGGTGACCTCACAAAGTCGCCTGGCCTGGATCGAAGGCTCGCCGACGAAAAACATGCGGCTGGTGTCGCCGTGGTATCCGTCCTTGATGACGGTGATGTCGATATTGATCACGTCCCCCTGTTTGAGTTTCTTGGGACCGGGAACCCCGTGACAGACGACATGGTTGACAGACGTGCAGATCGACTTTGGATAGGGCTGATACCCGGGCGGGGCGTAATTCAGCGGCGCCGGTATGGTCCCTTGCTGATTGACCATGAAGTCGTGACAGAGTCGGTCGAGTTCCTCTGTAGTCACGTTGGCCTTGACGTGAGGCGTGATGAAATCGAGCACCTCCGCGGCAAGCCTGCCGGCCGTGCGCATACGGTCGATTTCTTCAGGGGTTTTGATGCTGACTGACATCTCGTTTGTGGGCGAACGCATGCCGTGAATCATAGCATTGCAGGGCGGCAATCGAGTGGGGGCGAGGTGCCATACCGAGAATCCGGTGCGACGGCGCTGGGCCGTGCGTCAAAGGCGCCAGGTGCCTTACCAGCCTTGACAATGCGTTCTGGGAAAGAACTCGAACCGGATACCGCCGCGAGCGGACTACACCCGCGACGGTTTGTCTGGCTCCCCGAGCTGGGCTCGAACCAGCGACCCACTGATTAACAGTCAGTTGCTCTACCGACTGAGCTATCGGGGAATAAAGAGCCGCGTATGATAGTGACTCACCCGGGCTGGGTCAACCAGCGGCGCCTGCTTGCGTGGCTCCCCGGCGGGCGGCTGCCGAGTTAGGGGAGCCCGCTTTGACGAGCCGGGAAAGGCCGGGCGGGGGCAGGGCTGGCCAAACGCGTTTGCCTAGCCGATCACTCGCGAGATGGCGTCGGCAACGTAATCGATGTTCTTCGAGTTCAATGCCGCAACGCAGATCCGCCCGCTTTCGATCGCGTAGACGGAGTATTCCTCGCGCAGGCGTTTGACCTGCTCCCTGCTGAGCCCGGAATAGGAAAACATTCCGCGTTGCTGTTTCACAAAGCTGAAATCGACGCTCGGCACGCGCTGCCTGATTCCGCGGGCCAGAGCGTCGCGCATCTGACGAATGCGCTCGCGCATGGCAGCCAGTTCAGTCTCCCACAGGGCGCGCAGTTGTTCGTCATTGAGTATTGTTGAAACGATTTGTCCACCGTGAGTAGGAGGATTCGAGTAATTGGTACGGACCACTCGCTTGAGTTGGCTGAGTATCCGGCCAGACTCGTCGGCATCCTGAGTCACGATCGACAGTCCGCCAACACGTTCACCATAGAGCGAAAACGACTTGGAGAACGAATTTGCCACGAAGACCGGTGTCACCTCTGCGGAAAACAGCCGCACGGCGTGCGCGTCGGCTTCGGTCGAGTCGCCAAATCCCTGATAGGCGATATCGATAAACGGAATCAGTCCTTGTTTCCTGACGATCGAGGCAATCTGCGTCCACTGCGCGCCCGACAGATCAACACCGGTCGGGTTGTGGCAGCAGGCATGCAGCACGACGATAGACCCGGCTGGCAGCCCGCTCAGGCACTCCGTCATACCCTTGAAGTCGATGCCGTGAGTAGCGGCGTCGTAATACGGGTAGTTATTGACGACGAATCCTGCACTCTCAAACAGGCCCCGATGGTTCTCCCAACTGGGATCGGATATCCAGACTTGTGCCCCGGGGCAGATGCGTCTCAGAAAATCGGCGCCGACCTTGAGCGCACCGGTTCCGCCAAGCGTTTGCAGGGTCACGATTCTGCCTTGGCCTATCAGCGGCGATTGCGCGCCAAATACAAGCCGCGCGACTGCCTTATCGTAGGCAGGCAGACCGTCTATGGGCAAGTAAGCGCGCGGGTTTCCCGCGGCAACGAGTTTCTGCTCGGCACGGCTGACACAATCGAGCAGCGGGACCTTGCCATTGTCGTCGTAGTAAACCCCGACACCCAGGTTGACCTTCGAAGGGTTGGTGTCGGCAACATAGAGCTCGGTCAGGCCCAGTATCGGGTCGCGGGGTGCCAGTTCGACACCGGCAAGAGGAGAAGTATGCATGGTGTTTATCGGTAAGATCTCTCTGGAGAATTCGTTGTGGCCCGGGCGGTGGCTGGTTGCGCCGCCCGCAGCCCGAAAACAAGGACGGAATTCTACCGTACCCGCACCCTTGCCAGCACCCGGAAGCGGCAACGCCTCCGTAATCGCCTGCAGGTGCCCTTAACAGTGCGGCAAAGCCGGGTGCTGGCCAGTCCGAGCAATGTCGTGGGACACTATATGTTTATCCCCACCCGGCAAAGCAATGAACCAGGCGCAGCACATGCGTGTTCTCGCGTTTCCCGACAGCCCGTATCGCCTGCATCAGCCATATGATCCGGCCGGCGACCAGCCGACGGCAATTGCTGGACTGATGGAGGGTCTCGACGACGGATTGCAGTATCAGACGTTGCTGGGAGTTACCGGGTCGGGGAAGACATTCACGATGGCAAACGTGATTGCGAAGTCGGGACGCCCGGCTATCGTGATCGCACCGAACAAGACACTCGCCGCCCAGTTGTACGCCGAGTTTCGCGAGTTCTTCCCGGAAAATGCCGTTGAGTATTTCGTCTCCTACTACGATTACTACCAGCCGGAAGCATACGTCCCGTCGCGTGATCTGTTCATCGAGAAGGATTCGAGTATTAACGAGCATATCGAGCAAATGCGTCTCTCCGCGACCAAATCCTTGCTCGAACGTGAAGACGCGGTGATCGTCGCGACGGTTTCGTGCATTTACGGCATTGGGGACCCGGTCGACTACCACGGCATGATTCTGCATTTGCGCGCGCACGAGCGCATTGGGCAACGCGCCATCATCTCGCGGTTAACGGAGATGCAATATCAGAGAAACGAGTTCGATTTTCGCAGGGGCACATTCCGGGTGAGGGGGGACGTCATCGATGTGTTTCCCGCAGAGAACTCGGAACTGGCCGTGCGCGTATCGCTGTTCGATGACGAGGTGGAAAGCCTGTCGGTTTTCGACCCCCTGACGGGGCAGGTAATCCAGAAGTTGCCGCGATTTACCGTGTACCCGTCAAGTCATTATGTGACGCCGCGCTCTACCGTGCTGCGCGCAATCGACGCGATCAAACAGGAACTCACCGATCGCATCGCGCTGTTTCAGCGCGAAGGAAGGCTCGTCGAGGCGCAACGGATCGAACAACGGACGCGTTTCGACCTGGAAATGCTGAACGAATTGGGTTTTTGCAAGGGGATCGAGAATTACTCGCGCCACCTTTCCGGACGCAATGAAGGAGATCCTCCCCCGACGTTGATCGATTACCTGCCGCCAACCGCGCTGATGTTTATCGATGAGTCACATGTGACGATGCCACAGATAGGCGGCATGTATCGTGGCGATCGGGCGCGCAAGGAGAATCTCGTGGAGTACGGTTTCCGTTTGCCCTCAGCGCTGGATAACCGGCCGCTGCGCATTGACGAATTCGAGGCAATGATGCCGCAAACGATTTTTGTGTCGGCTACGCCCGCTCAGTACGAACACGATCACCAGGGGCAGGTAGTGGAGCAGGTCGTCCGGCCGACCGGACTCGTAGATCCGGAGATACTGGTCCGGCCGGCGTCAACCCAGGTGGATGACCTGCTCTCCGAAATCAACGCGCGTGTCGACCGCGGCGAAAGGGTGCTGGTGACAACGCTGACCAAGCGCATGGCCGAGGATCTCACCGACTATCTTGCGGAGCATGGCGTGCGGGTGCGCTACCTTCACTCGGATATTGATACGGTTGAGCGGGTGGAAATCATTCGCGACCTGCGCATCGGTGAGTTCGACGTGTTGGTGGGTATCAATCTGTTGCGCGAAGGTCTGGATTTGCCGGAAGTTTCGCTGGTTGCCATTCTCGATGCCGACAAGGAAGGTTTTCTGCGTTCGGAGCGTTCCCTGATACAGACGATTGGCCGGGCCGCAAGGCATTTGCACGGAACGGCAATCATGTATGGGGACAAACTGACGCAGTCGATGCAGAAGGCGATCGAGGAAACGGATCGGCGGCGGAACAAGCAGATCGAACACAACGCCTTGCATGGCATTACGCCCAAGGGCGTTATCAAGAAGATCAACGATTTGATCGACGGGGTCTATCAACCCGATGCCGGCCAGGAGGCGCTCAAGGCCGCGCAGTCGCTAAACTCTTACCGGGGCATGAACGAGAAGGAACTGTCTCGCGAGTTCAAGCGCATCGAACGCGACATGCACGAAGCTGCGCGTAACCTCGAGTTCGAGCAGGCGGCCGAGTTGAGAGACAAACTCAAGCAGTTACGCACGCGGCTGTTCGGTGTGAACGAGGAAGACCGTATCGATGGCGAGGCAACTCACCCGTCCGATACGACTGCCCCGGATCGTGGGCGCAAACTCGTGAGGGAATCAGCGGGTGGTCACCGGCGCAGGATGCCAAATGACTGATCCGGTTGTGCCGTATACGTCGCTAAGGGTGCTGTTTGTCTGTACAGGCAACATATGCCGTTCGCCAACGGCCGAAGGCGTATTTCGTCATCTGGTCACCAGTGAGGGGCTTGGCGACCGCGTGATTGTCGATTCAGCAGGAACGCACGGCTATCATGTCGGAAACAAGCCCGACCGGCGCAGTATGCTTGCGGCAGCGCGCCGCGGCTATGACCTTTCCGGGCTGCGGGCGCGCGAAATCGCGGCCACGGACTTCGGAGAATTCGATTACTTGCTGGCGATGGATCGGGACCACTTCAAGATTCTCGAAAGCAGCGCTCCGGTTGAGCACAGAGAGAAAATTTCGATGCTGCTCGATTTCAGCCGCCGCTATAGCGGAAATGAAGTGCCGGACCCATACTACGGCGGCCCTCAGGGGTTCGAACACGTTCTTGATCTGATCGAGGATGGTGCCGAAGGGCTGCTCGCGGAGGTCAAAAGAAAGCTCGGCCTTTAGACCGAGCTTCCTCTCCAGTTCTTCTCAAACGGGCGCGTTATACGTTTTCCACGTTACCGGTTGAACGGGATTCACTCGTTTCGATCTGACCTGTTTCAATCTGGACGAGTGGTTCTTCCGCGACCGGTTCCCGTGTTTCCTTGCGTGAGCGGCGTGCGCGTGGCGGTCGTGCGTCCGTTGCGGGTTCCATAACGATGTTCGCCGCCGCGTCGGGCTTTGTTTCCACCAGTTCCAGGTCCGCGGGCAGTTCGATCGGCGCCATCTTCCAGCTTCCGGCCTGACCCTCGTCCGTCGATTCAGGACTCGCAGTGACTGGCTGGTGTGCCATGGACTCTGCGCCTTCTTGCGCCAGCTTGCGCTCGTTGACAGGCGCAGGTTCTGAGGCGGCCTCAGTGTCAGATGGTTCTATCGCGCTCGCCGGTTCACGGCGTTCGAGATCGAGTGCAACGTTCACCTCACGAGGCGTAGCAGCTTCGGCTGGGACCTGGCTGCCTTCCGTCGGCCCCTGTGCTGCGACTGTCTCTGCGTGCGGGGAAACGGTGTCCATTTCGCGTTCGGGAACGGCTTCGCTCACTTCAGCGGACGCATCGTGATCCGATGCCTCGGCAGTGGCAGCGCGCGGCATGTCTGCCGGCGTCGCTTGTGCGCGATCCGCGGGGTGAGCGGGGGCATCAACCCCCTCGGTGGCCGCACGCGTTTCGGTTTGCGGCGCCTGCTGTGTTGCCACTTCGGCAGTGCCTGCCGCGTTGGCGGTTGCGTCGCTCAAGGATGAATCAGTGGCGGCCGCAACCTGTGCCTCCGTGCGTCGCTCGCCGCCACGGCCCCTGCGGCGCCGACGGCGGCCGGCTTTCGCTTCGCCTTCAGCGTCGGGTTTGGCATTGGGTGCGCGTTGCTCAATTGCGGGACTTTCCGCGTTCTCCGGGCGCGCTTTCTGCCCTTGCCGTTGAGCACCACGACGCGCGGGTTTCCTGCCCTCGCCGGATGGTTGCGGTTGGCGGGCGTCCTCTGCCTGGGGCTCGCGTTGTTCGGCAGCGTCTGTCGCGCCTCGGCCTCGGCCTCGGCGTTTGTCGCGCTGGTCGGAGCCTTCACGGCGGCCGCGGCGCTTGCCATTGCCACGGTCTTCGCGCGAGATGCGCGAACCACGATCCGAGCGGCTTTTCGACTTCTCCTCCTTCTTGACGGTTTCCGTTTCGCTGTCGCCTGTCAACCAGCCGACGAGCCGCTTGAAGAGTGACGGTCCCGTCGGAGCAGCCGGTACCTGTTGCGCTGGCGCTGGCTGGCTTGGCGTGACGCCCTGGACAGCCGCCTGGATACGCACGGTTTCCGGTTTCTGGCTGGGCAACTGCACTTCGGCCTGGTCCAGCGGGATTTCGCTCAACGTGTAGCTCGGGGTCGTAATGTCGTTCTGATTCAGCTCGTCGTGGCGCAATCGCGTAATGGTGTAATTTGGTGTTTGCAGGTGAATGTTGGGAATCAGCAGGCAGTTGATCTTCATACGCTGCTCGACGGCGTGGATCTCATTGCGCTTTTCATTCAGCAGATAGGTCGCGACATCGACCGGTACCTGAACATGAATTGCCGCCGTGTTTTCCTTCATGGCTTCCTCCTGCAGAATCCGCAGGATGTGAAGGGCAGTGGATTCGATCGACCGGATATGACCGGTTCCACTGCAGCGGGGGCACGCAATGTGGCTGGTTTCTCCGAGAGACGTTTGCAGACGTTGTCGAGACAGTTCGAGCAAACCGAAGCGTGAAATCTTGCCGGTCTGTACGCGTGCCCGGTCATATCTCAACGCATCTCGCAAGCGCAACTCGACCTCGCGTTGATTCTTGGCGACTTCCATATCGATGAAGTCGATGACAACGAGCCCGCCCAGGTCACGTAAACGCAGTTGTCGCGCGATTTCGTCAGCCGCCTCGAGATTGGTGCGCAATGCGGTTTCCTCGATGTCGCTGCCTTTTGTCGAGCGTGCGGAATTGACGTCAACCGCTACCATCGCTTCCGTATGATCAATGACCACCGAGCCGCCGGAGGGTAAAGCCACCTGGCGCGAATAGGCCGTTTCGATTTGATGCTCGATCTGGAATCGCGAGAACAGAGGTACGTCGTCCTTGTAAAGCTTTACGCGGTTGACGTTCTGGGGCATGACATGCCCCATGAACTGATGTGCCTGCTCGAATATGCTTTCCGTGTCGATCAGGATCTCGCCGATATCCTGGTGAAAGTAGTCGCGAATGGCGCGAATCACCAGACTCGCGTCCTGATAAATGAGAAAAGCACCGCTTTGCTGGTTTGCGGCATTCTCTATGGCGCGCCAGAGCTGAAGCAGATAGGTCAAGTCCCACTGCAATTCTTCGACCGATCTGCCGATTCCGGCTGTGCGGGCGATGGTGCTCATTCCCTGTGGAATATCGAGCTGGGCGATGGTTTCGCGCAGTTCGTTGCGTTCTTCGCCCTCGATGCGGCGCGATACGCCCCCGCCGCGCGGGTTGTTGGGCATCAGAACGAGATAGCGCCCGGCAAGGCTGATGAATGTCGTCAACGCGGCACCTTTGGTGCCGCGCTCGTCCTTGTCAACCTGGACGATGACTTCCTTTCCTTCGGAGAGCACGTCCTGGATACGTGCCCGTGCAGGGTCCGCGTCGGGTTTCTTGAAGTAGGAGCGGCTTATCTCCTTGAAAGGCAGGAAACCATGACGCTCCGCGCCATAGTCCACGAACGCCGCTTCGAGACTGGGCTCGATTCGGGTAATTACGCCTTTGTAGATGTTGCTCTTGCGTTGTTCCTTGCCAGTTGTTTCGATATCGAGGTCGAGGAGTTTCTGCCCATCGACAATTGCAACCCGCAATTCTTCTGCGTGGGTTGCGTTAAACAGCATGCGCTTCATTTTTTGTTCTCCCGCGCTCGCAGCGTCAGGGAGGACAAACCCATAGCATGCCCGTTATTTACGGGTTGTGTCTGCTGATTGCTAACAGTTCATAAACACGATTGGTTGAGAATGAATGATGTCAGTTTGATGGTTTGTCATCTTCGTCCTGCGAATTCGTATGTGCGCAGGACGCGAAAATCCACTGCGATGTTGAGAGCGCGTAAGTCAATTACTATCGCTACTTTTCCGGGTGAGCGATGTTAACCCGATGACGAGCGGTCAGGGTATTGTTGCCGGTTGGCACTCTGTTCCCCGGCAGCATTCTGGCCAGCCGGGGACTCCTCATCTGGGGCCGATCTCGTCCGGAGGAGTATAAGCAAAATGAATAGCTTAAGCAAAGGCCACGCCTCCTGGCTGGAGATCGATGAGTCGGCCGACGGGCAGAGAATCGACAATTTTCTCGTCAAAGC
Source organism: uncultured beta proteobacterium (assembly GCA_963792855.1). Classification (GTDB taxonomy): domain Bacteria; phylum Pseudomonadota; class Gammaproteobacteria; order Burkholderiales; family Eutrophovitaceae; genus SG8-40. The sequence goes on from CAWBXZ010000014.1 coordinate 13,716, forward strand.
CCTCAAAGGCGTGCCGCGCAGCCACGTTTACCGTATCTTGCGTAGCGGCGAGGTACGGGTGAACAGCGGCCGGATCAGCGCCGGTTATCGGCTGCAGAAGGGCGACAAGGTGCGGATTCCGCCGATCAGGCTGTCGGCGGCGCCGGAACGCAGGCGGAGCGGTGGCGCACCGATCGGGGACAATCCGCTGTTCGAGGACGACTGGTTGCTCGCGATTGACAAGCCTGCCGGGGTGGCTGTGCATGGCGGCAGCGGGATTTCCATGGGGGTTATCGAACGACTGCGCGAAGAGCGCCCCGACACAGGGGTTTCTGGAGCTGGTGCACCGGCTGGACCGCGAAACCTCGGGCGTCTTGCTCTTGCAAAACGACGCAGCGCGCTGACGAATGTTCACGCCCAGCTGTCGCTGACGGCCCGGGTGTCGAGAAGCGCTGACTCGGACACTGGTGACTCGGGAACTGGACCAACCAGCGCCAGAGCGTTCGCGTAGCCGTTGCGAAGTATTCTCCGACGGGGGCGAACGCCGGGCGCGCGTCGACGAGGAGGGGGCGCGGTGCGGTGACGATTTTCAGTCTGATCGGGGCACTATGATGGATTCAGCCTTCCGAGGCTGAATTGACTGACGGCCGTACCCACCACAGGCGGGGTTCACCTGTCGACTCTGCATTTCTCGATCGCCGGTGATGAAAGTATGGCGCTTTGTAGTCAACAAGGCTGGACTGGAAAAACAAGGTTTGAAACGAATGTTCCTGCATGCGGTCTCGAGTGACGCTCAGAGACATTCGGCGCAGTGGCGACAGAGCTGCGCATTTAGCGCCGTTGCGAGCGAGCTGGAGCGCTTCTCTCAGATCAACGTTGCAATCCGGCTATTTGGGTCAGCCGCGCACTCTGGACAGTGCTCTGACGGATTCACTGAATCGGCCATAGCGCGTAACTCTCAACGGCCAATAGTCGATTCGATCTTCTGGTATTTGACTGGGACGGCACGATGGTAGACTTAGCCGGTACATCGCCGCGAGTATCCAGGCCGCCTGCGCGGATCTGGCGTTGCCGGTTCCGGACGGGGCGGCCGCGCACCACGTCATTGGCCTGGGGACGCGATGACGCGCTGGCGGACTTGCTGCCGGAGCTGGAGGACCGCGCTACTGGGAGCTTGCGGATCGGGATCGATATCTTTTCTGGCCGGTGGACGTAGGTGTGAGACTTTTCCTATGGCTCACGCAGGGACCGCGATGCTGGCAGAGCAGGGTTTCATGCGGCCGTCGCGATGGAAAAGCTGGTTCGGTGTACCTGGCGCTGGGCAGGGTGTCGTTCGGATCGCGGTTCGTCGCCACCAGTGGCGGTGACCAGGATTTCCGAGGCACCCGGACACGCCGCACTACCTCATGGAGATAGTCACCTGGAAGTTGCGGCGGCATCACATTGATGATCGGAGACACGTCGCACGATCTGGAGCTTGCCGCCAACGCGGGCCAACGTTGTCGCCTTACATCGTATCAGCGTATCTCCGGAGGCCTTGCCGTACATCGGGCTTCCTCGGTTGCGTTGAGAGTCTTCGGAATCGCTGGGCTTGCCCTGGACAGACGCTTCGGATTCGCCTCCGACGAGATGGCGGAACGGGGCAGGGATCGCCGTTTTCGGT
>CAWBXZ010000015.1:0-90467 GCA_963792855.1 uncultured beta proteobacterium
GCCCATTCGTTGAAAATAGAGGCACAGTCGGGCAGTGTCTTGGCGGGCTCGGTACCATCGCGCCACCGGTGGTGAGACCGAAATGGGCGACCAGAATGTCTGCGCCTGCCTCGGCGATAGCGATCGCTTCGTTGGCAGTGAAGACGTAGGGCGTGGTCAACAGGTCGATCGCGCGGGCGCGCTCGATCATGTCGACTTCCATGGCATAGGACATGCCGGTCTCCTCGAGACATTGGCGGAAGGTGCCGTCGATGATGCCCATGGTCGGAAAGTTCTGCACGCCCGAGAAGCCGATCCTCTTCACATCCTCGAGAAACCGGTCCATGACGAAGAACGGGTCGGTGGCGTTGACACCGGCGAGAACCGGCACGTGGTTGACGACGGGAAGGACTTCATACGCCATCTCCATTACGATGTCGTTGGCGTTGCCGTAGGACATGTAGCCGGCTAGCGATCCGCGCCCGGCCATACGGTAACGGCCGGAATTGTAGATCACAATGAGATCGATGCCGCCGGCTTCCTCGCATTTGGCGGAAAGGCCTGTGCCCGCGCCGCCACCGATGATGGGGCGTCCGTCGGCCACCTTGGCGCGCAAACGGCCGAGGATTTCGTTTCTGTCGATTCTTGCCATCGCTGATCAGTCCTTACCAGTTAAAGTGCCATGACGCGGCGAAAAGCCTCGACCGCTGCCGCGGCGAAGGCCGGGTCGTTGATGTCGGTGTCGACGGCGCGCAGGTTCGGGGTCCCGGATTGTTGCACAGTGTCACGAAGTGCCTGGAAAAGCGCGGCGTCGGCGTCGGGGTCGTAGAATGGCCCGCCAACGCTGATCGCGGACACGCCTTTGAGCGGCAGGAGGAACTCGACCGGGCCGGCGATGCATTGAGCTTGTCGCCGATCCAGCGGCCAATGCGCACGCATTCCTCGGGATTGGTGCGCATTAAGGTGACTTGCGCGTTGTGGCGGTAGAGAACGCGGTCCTTGTACTGAGCCGGGACCGAGTCGATGCCCCGGAAATTCACCATGTCGAGGGCGCCGCACGAGCCGACATAGGGCACACGGGTGCGCGCGAAGGCGTCGAGCCGGCCCTCGCCGGCGCTGAACACGCCGCCAAGCAGGAAGTCGCAAACCTCGGTCGTGGTGAGGTCGAGGACACCGACCAAATCGCCGCCGTCGACCAATTGCTCCATCGAGCGGCCGCCGGTGCCGGTAGCATGAAACACAAGGCAGTCATACTCGGCCTTGAGTGCCTCGGTCACCATCCCGAGGCAGGCGGTGGTGACACCGAACATGGTCAGCCCGAGTGCCGGTTTGCTGTCGTCGATGGCCGGTGCCGAATGCGGCAGCATGCCGACCAGGGCATGCGCGGCGTTGGCGAGGATGCGGCGCAGCACCCGGTTGAGCCCGGCGATATCGGTGACCGGGTGGTGCATGAACAGGTCCGACGGCCCGACATAAGCGGACACGTCGCCCGACGCGAGGGTCGAGACCATGATCTTCGGCACGCCGACCGGCAGCGCTTGCATCGCCGGCGCGATAATGCCGGTGCCGCCGGATCCGCCGAGACCGATGATCCCTGCGACATCGTCGCGCGTCGCGATCAGCCGCGTGAGCGCCTCCGACATCGCGACAATGGCATCGCCACGATCGTCGGAGAAAACCGCGCTGGCGCCGCCCGGGTGATGGCCCGCAACCATGGCGGCGGTGATATCCGCGTCCGTATTGTCGCTCCGCGTGCCGACATCGACCAGGACGGTGGCGACGCCCGCGGCCTCGATCAGATCGCGGACGTAGAGCGCCTCCGCCGGCTTGGTATCGAGCGTGCCGACGACATACGCCCGGCCAGAGGACACTAGATCAGGCAATCGCCGTCGAAGAACGCCTTGCGCCGGCGGCGATCAGGCGGTGCATATTTGATTTGAGATAGGCGACGTGCTCATCGCGCGCGGCGGTACGGATGTCGAGGAGTCGGGTTTGTCGAAGGTATCGAGGGCGTAGGGCATGGCGTTTCGACTTTTGTGATTATCACAGTGGTGGCAATTCGACGCCGATCTGCTCAAAAATGCCGCGTGGCGCACCGCCAGGAACAGGATCGGGTCGAATCTCTGTCATCTTACGGTCGACGCGATAATAGAAAAAATGTTCGGGAATGATGACTTCGCGGTGGGTCGCCGGCACTGAGGGAAAGCCCGGTAGTGCGAGCGTCTCGCTATGGATGCCGCCTTGGCGCCAATTGACTCGCCAGACACCGGGTTCCGTATCTCGGGCGGATCGTTGTCATAGTGCCAATTGGGAAATCCTTCGTAGAGCGCAGTAAGAAACTCGAGTGTTTGCGCCTTGTTCATGCTGCGCACGGGGGTGACGAGAACTGACGTCATCGGCAAAGCTCGCGCCGATCCGAGGGATGTGGTGGGGTGCGAAGGCCTTCCAAATATTCGTGCAAGGCGTGAGGTATGTCTGTCATCGAGAATGCTCGTTTGTGCTGGGATACGGATTTGTAGAACTCATCAGGTTAGAAATCGCTCTAGGAGCCTGTCGGACTTAGGATGATTCGGCTGCAACGGTGGGAGAGCGGTCCATATTTCACCGCTTTCTCCTTACATATTCCCGATATGCGCGTCGAAATCGTCAAAATCTGTCCTCGCTCTCCCATCGTTTCGCTATCGAACACCTAAGTCCGACAGGCTCCTAGCTCAGTCGATCTTGGCCGCAACAGCGCCAACTTCGATCCGGAATTTCGGGTTGACCAGGTCCTTTACTATCATCAGCGTTGCGGCCGGTCGCGCATCTCCCTGATATTTCGCCCTTACGCCGATGTAGGTTTCAAAATCAGCCTGGTCGACCAGCCAATGGTTGACGTGCACCAGGTCATGCACAGTCATGTTTGCCGCTTCCAGAATCGCGACCAAATTGCGCCAGACTTGATGAGCCTGAGCTTCAAAGTCGGCGGGCGACGGAACCGTCAGGTGCAATCGCCACCTGACCGGCGATATGCAAGGTGCGTGCACCTGCGGGTACCTCGACGGCGTGGCTATACGCGCCGTTCGTCGGGCCAATCGTTTCCGGGTTCAAGATCTTGTTCATGGCTCTGCCTCCTCCAATTGTCAGCGGACACTACACCCGATAGCCATCGGGGGCTTGTGATGCTGGTTGCGAGTGATGATGTACTCCGCTGTCACTGCGACAGGTCGAAGACCTTCTGTTTGAGCGCGGCATCTATTGCATCCAATTTCGTGGAATTTTTGCCACCGATCCACTCTGGCTGCCCTGCATGAAGACCAGACAATAAGACTCTGGTCTTTTTATAAGACGCTGGTATCATATTGAGATGAGCGTCTCAGGTCAAGGGAAACGCGGGCGGGGAGTGGCTAAAACGAAAATAGAATCAGGGGCGCGAGCCCGTACCAAGCGGGCCATGCTCGACGCTGCAATGCGGCTGATGCAGGAAGGGTTGATACCGTCTGTGACCGATGTCGCCGAAGAGGCGCAGGTTTCTCGTGCGACGGCTTATCGTTATTATCCGACGCAGGCCGCGTTGATTCAGGCGGCGGTTGATGAAGCACTCGGCCCGATTCTCGTCTGGCAATCTGAATCGACTGAACCTGAGCAGCGCATGAGTGAACTATTGAGTTTCGCTTATCCGCGAATGGAGATGTACGAAGCGACGCTGAGGGCCGCACTCAGGCTCTCGCTGGACCAGTGGGCACGTGGTCACGCAGGGCACATGGGTGACGAAGAAGCCATGCTGCGCGGTCATCGCATCGATTTGCTTGCATCAGCGATTGCGCCGCTCAAGAACAGTCTCGGCCGCAAACACTTCGAGCGATTGTCACAGGCGTTGTCTCTGGTATTCGGGATCGAAGCGTTCGTCGTGCTCAGAGGATATCTGGGGGTTCGACGGGAAAAAGACGGAAGAAGTGGCTTTGTGGATGTGTCAGGCACTTATCCGTTCCGCTGTAGAGGAAGCAAATGGACCGGGCAATATTACAAAGCGGCGCGCCAAAAGGAAATCCGGAAAGTAGCGCCACGGGTACCTGGACTACAATTGTCGAGCTGCTTACATGGGTCATTCTGGTCATGCGTGAAATCGAATACTTCTACTCCGCCCACTCGGCGTACGCGTACCTTGGCTCTGCCCGCTTCATGGCGATCGCCGCTGAAGCCAATTGTGTCGTCGTGCACAAGCCATACGACTGGAACAAAGGGGTCGCCGGCGTTGGCTCCACTTCTACCCGGTCGAGACCGGACAACCATCGAGCCTATTACTTCGGCCGGGAAATCGAGCGCTGGGCCGAGTACCGGGACGCGCCGGTGGTTGCCGGTATGCCTGCTCATCACTGGAACGACATGACGCTCGCCAACTGCCTCATTATCGCCGTCGGGGCGCGTGGCGCCGGGGCGGACGCTTTGGCGCACGCGCTGTTGCAAGCGCACTGGCGCGACGATGCTGATCTGGCTGATGAAGAGACGCTGGGCTGCTTGATACGTGACGTTGGACTGGATGCGGCCGCGCTGATGAACGCCGCCCGAGGAGCCGACGCCCTGGCGATCTATGAGGCCAACACCCGCGAGGCCATCGAACGATCGGTGTTCGGCTCGCCAACCTATTTCGTGGACGGCGACATGTTCTACGGACAGGATCACCTGGAGATGGTCGAACGGGCGCTTCGGCAACCGTTCGCGGGTCGCTGGCCGCGTGCCTGAGCGACAAGTCGGAAAAGCAGGCGACTATGCACCGGAACGCTCCGGGCAAGGGTAGTTGAAGGTAGCCATCAGCGGGTAGGCGCGCTTTACGCAGCGCCACCAGATCCAGCGCGTTTTCCCCTGATGCAGTGCGTACGATGCCCGGCCATCAGGCCAGGCATCGCCGCACAGGGCAAACCAGCCCGAATTCATGCCGGGCGATCCCGTGCACCAGTGGCGGCTTCGGCTAGACCCGCTGTTCTTCGATCGGCAGCTTCGCAAGGCCGGCGGGACTTTTCGCTGCTCGAAACAATCGCATCAGTCACCTTGGCACGGTATTGCGCCGGCTTCTCACAGCCCCGCGTGGATCCGGGTAACGGTGAATCGGAGTTGATCTGGCTCAAGCGCTTCGGCGACGTTCAGGGTAGTCTGCAACGCTTGGAGCCCAGAACGGCATCATGGCCGGGAACGGCGGCCCAAACCCTTTCAGGAGATGAAGATGAAACACGTTACGACAGAAAAACTGATGACCGACCTTCAATTGGTCGTGACCGATGCCGAGGAACTGTTGAAGGCGACGGCCGGACAGGCGGGCGACAAAGTCGCCGCGGTCAGGGCGCGCACCGAGGATTCGATCCGCAATGCCAAGACGCGCCTTGCCGCTGCCGGTGAAGCGCTCGGCGAGCGCTCGCGAGAAGCAGCCAGGCATGCGGACGAATTCGTTCACGAGAATCCTTGGAATGCGATCGGTGTAGCCGCCGGAATTGGTCTGCTGCTTGGTTTCATGATCGGTCGCAAGTAACGCCACGCGTGACCGAGCAAGCCTCACACGAAACGCAAGACCGCCCGCCCGGATTTTTCGATTCGGTGCGGGCGGTGCTCGCGAGCCTGGTTGCGATCGCGCATACCCGCCTGGATCTTTTAGGAACGGAGATCGAGGAGCAAGTCGAGCGACTGGCACATATCCTGTTGTGGGGGCTGGTCGCGCTGTTTGCCGCTTTCCTGGCGGTTGTGTTGGGTTCGGTTGCGTTGATCGTGGTGTTCTGGGAAACGCATCGCGTCGCGGTCGCGGTGGGGATCGCACTAGTCTCGGTCGCGCTTGCCGCATTGGCAATTAGCGGTTTCGCGACTCGGCTGCGCGAGCGGCCGCGCTTGTTCGGTAGCACGCTCGATGAGCTGGCGAAGGACCACGAGCGGCTTGGCGATCAATGAACGCAAGAGTCAACGCCGTCGTTCGACGACGCGAGGCGTTGGTGGCGCGCAGCACGGCGCAGCGCGACCGCCTTGCGCAGAACGTCGGCAACGTGAAGCGGTCGCTGCGTGTTGTCGACCGTATGGTTCGCGGTGTGCGGATGATGCGCACGCGGCCGGGGCTCTCGGTATTGGTCGCTGCGGTCGTTTTGCTGGCAGTGCCGCGCCGTTTGCTGATGGCCACGCTGCGCGGCGTCGCGCTCGGCGGATCGTTGCTGCGAATGGGCCGTGCGCTCCGCTCGATATTGTGACGGCCGTCGTCAGTGCGACAGCGGCCTGACTGCGACCGGCTGTCCCCAACGCAACAAATAGTTTCAGGCCTTGTCTTTTGCCCCCCGACATGGCCGCAGCGCGTGTCGGCCGTTAGGCCTGCACAGCCTGCGTCGGCACGAGGCGCATCATCGCGCGCATCTTGGAGCCGGTCGTGATCTAGGCGAACCTCGCGCTGCCGGCGGGATACAGTGTGCCCGGTGCATGCGGCGCCACAAGTTCAACCCGAATGTGTTCACAAACAAAGATGGCCCCGCCTTTTGGTGGGGCCATCTTCCCGGATGTTGCCTGATCGTTTCAGGCGTCGCATCGAATACCTCAGGCCGCCTTGCGAGCCCACTGCTCCAGTTCTTCGGCGTTGCCGATGTGCTTGCCGTTGATGAAGATCTGCGGAACAGTCTGCTGTCCGGTGACGGCGCCGATGACCTTGCTGCGGATCTGGTGCTGCAGCGGAATCTCGACGTAGTCGTAACCGAGCTCGGTCAGGGTCGCTTTGGCTTTGGCGCAGAAGCTGCAGCCTTCGCGCGTGAAGATTGCCACCTGGTCCGGCTTCTTCGCCTGCGGGTTGATGAAGCTCAGCATCGTGTCGGCGTCGGACACTTCGAACGGATCGCCAGGCTTTTCCGGCTCGATGAACTGCTTGACGATCTTGCCGTCCTTGACCAGCATCGAATAGCGCCAGGAGCGCTTGCCGAAGCCGAGGTCGGACTTGTCGACCAGCATGCCGATTTGCTCGGTGAACTCACCGTTGCCGTCTGGCAACAGCCGCACGTTTTGCGATTCCTGGTCCTTGGCCCACTCGTTCATGACGAACGTGTCATTGACGGAGATGCAGACGATCTCGTCTACGCCGTTGGCAAAGAATGCCGGCGCCAGTTCGTTGTAGCGGGGCAAATGGGTCGACGAGCAGGTCGGCGTGAACGCGCCCGGGAGCGAAAACACGACGACTGTCTTGCCGTCGAAGATCTCCCTGGTGGTGACGGTTTTCCATTCGTTGCCTTCGCGTACGCGGAACGCGACTTCGGGGACTTTACGGCCTTCGTGGTTGGGTAATGCCATTGATGTTTCTCCTTTAGAAAAAATTGCGAACGTGAATCTTTTGTTATCCGGATTGTGGTGTTCGCTGATTTATTTATCCAACGAGTTATTCCGAACATAACGATCGAGAAAGTCGATCACACGGATTCGTGGCAAAAGCGCGACTGCAAGGTTGAGAACCTGTGCAAGCGCAGCGAATTGAACCGGAGGGCAGTGTGCGGGTTGGCCGGAACGTTTCCGGCAACGGCTGTCACCGCGAGGGGTGTTGCACGGCGACACTTTCTGGAGAGGCAAAACTGCCCGCCAATTGATCCGGATCGGCGCATCCGGTTGCCGGGTTGACAGCAATCGACGCTGACAGTTCCGTGGGCCTTGCGGGAAGGCGTTGCGCGGTGACCTTGTGTCGGTGCGTCAGATTTTTCCGGTCAGGGGGAACGCCACATGGCACGGCAATCCGGAACGCAACCGGTGTACGCCCCGGGGTACTCAGACTGCTATGCGGTTTTCTTGTCCGTTTTTTTTCTGGCGCGCGGGCGCGAAGCCGGCTTCGGCTTCGCTGGCGTCTTTGCGGACGCTTTCTTTGCGGGTGATTTTCTGGCTGCCGGTTGGTCCAGTGGCGCACTTTTCCCGGCAGCCGTGTCTTTTTGCGCGTCCAGCCGGAATTTGGCAAAGCTGCCGGGCGCATCTTCCAATACCGTCAACTTGCCGTCACCGGGTTTGCGCGCCGGCATCTTGTCGCCGCCGAACGGTGCGATCCAGTCGCGCCAGTCCGTCCACCAGGAGCCGGGGTGTTTCTGCGCGTCACTCAGCCATCCGTCTGCATCCTGCTCAAGCGACGGGTTGGTCCAGTACCAGTACTTGTTGCCTGCGGGCGGATTGACGATGCCGGCGATATGCCCCGAACCGCCGAGCACGAACTTGACCGGCCCCGTGAAGAGTTTTGCACCGGCATAGGTCGACTTCCACGGCGCGATGTGATCCTCCACCGTTGAAGCGAAATACATCGGTGTTTCCACGCGGGACAGGTCGATCGGCTCGCCGGCGAGCGTGATGGCGCCCGGCTCGCGCAGCTCGTTGCGGATGTACATGTGGCGCAAATAGAAGGTGTGCATGCGTGCCGGCATGCGGGTCGCATCCGAGTTCCAGTACAACAGGTCGAACGGCATCGGTTCGCGGCCGAGCAGATAGTTGTTCACCACGAAGGACCATATCAGGTCGTTGGCGCGCATCATGTTGAAAGTCGTTGCCATGTCGGAACCTTCGAGAAAACCGCGCTGCTCCATCTTCTTCTCGAGGTTTGTAAGCACTTCCTCATCGACGAAGACACCGAGTTCACCGGGCTCCTCGAAGTCGATCATGGTGGTGAAAAACGTCGTGCTCTTGACCCGATCCGATTGATTGCGCGCGGCCAGCCATCCCAGGGCTGCGGCGCTCAAGGTGCCCCCCAGGCAGTAGCCGATCAGGTTGATCGATTTTTCTCCGGTTGCCTGTTCGATTGCATTCATTGCCGCCAGCGGGCCTTCGGTCAGGTAATCGTCAAACGTCTTGCCGGCCAGGCGTTCATCCGGGTTGACCCAGGAAATCACGAATACCGTGATTCCCTGATCCACCGCCCATTTGATGAAGGAGTTGCTCTGACGAAGATCGAGGATGTAGTACTTGTTGATCCAGGGCGGAACGATCAGCAGCGGCGTCTTGTAGACGTCCGGCGTGGACGGTTCGTACTGAATCAGCTGCATCAGTTCGGTCTGGAACACCACCTTGCCGGGCGTCGTGGCGACGTTCTCGCCCATCTTGAAGGCCTTGTTGTCGACCATCTTTATGGCGAGCTTGCCCTGTCCGCGGTCGATATCCTGCAGCAGGTTATTCAGTCCTTCGAGCAGGTTCTTGCCCCCGGTCTCCATCGTTGTCTTGAGGACGTCGGGGTTGGTCAGCACGAAATTGCTCGGCGCCAGCGCGTCGACGTACTGCTTGGTGAAGAACTTGACCTTGCGGGCGGTCTGCTTGTCGAGCCCCTCGACTTCGGCGACGGTGTTCTGCACGTCCTGTGCGGCGACGAGATAGGCTTGCCGGATGTAGTCGAACATCCAGTTGTTCCACAATTCGCTGCGAAATCTGGGATCCGGCTTGGGCTGCGGCGCCTGTGCTGGGTCGGTTTCGCCGGACATCTGCTTCATCCACGCTTGCCACAGTTCGAACTGGCTTTGCCACATCTTCATGCCCGTCTCGGCCAGCCTGGCCGGATCGGACATCATCTGCGTTGCCAGATTGGTGAATGCCTTGCCGACGCCAATTTCGTCGGGGTTTTCCTCATGGAGTTTCTTCGCCTGGCTGACGAGATGTGACTTGACGATGTGGTCGCTGCGCAGCGCGATCTCGGCAAGAATACGCGCGAATTCGGCCGGATCGGTCGCTTGAGCGACGTTGTCGGTTTTTGATTTCGGGTCTGCCATATCTGTTCGTGTCAGGCTGATTGAGTTGTCGGTGTGAGTATTCGCTCAGGCACACGGCCCCACGCCGCGGGGTGATGACTCCGGGCCGGCTGCGGTTCCGGCTTTTTCCGCCTTCGAGATACGAGGACGGTTCGGGCGGCTACTCCTGGTGAACATCACCGGTATCGGGGCGTGCTGTCGCAAGCCCTCATTGTATTGCATGCGTGTGACGGGCACATTGCGGCTTCGGCAGAACACCGTGAACTTGCCGACTACGATTTCCTCTCCTTGCCGTAGTCCCTGAACTTGCGAATGACCGTGCTCATCTCGCGGGCCGGCAGTATGCGCGGCTTGCCGATTTGCAGTGCACGCCAGTACTGCTCACACAGTGCTTCGACCTCGACCGCCAGCGACAGTGCTTTTTGCAGATTTTCGCCGGTGGCGATCATGCCGTGGTTGGCCAGCAGGCAGGCCTTGCGGCCGGTCAGGGCCTCTAGCGCATGATCCGAGAGCTGCTGCGTGCCGAAGGTGGCGTATGGCGCGCAGCGGATACTGTTTCCGCCGGCAACGGCAATCATGTAGTGAAACGCCGGCACGTCTTTTCCGAGGCACGCCAGCGTCGTTGCGAAGCTCGAATGCGTGTGCACGACGGCATGCACATCGCTTCGGCCACGATAGATGTCGAAATGAAAGCGCCATTCCGATGAAGGCGCCCATTTCCCGCGCGGCTTGCCGGCGGTGTCGACGAAGACCATGTCACCCGGTCCGCTGTCTTCGTAGCGCCGCCCGGAGGGCGTGATCAGAAAGCCGTTCTTCCAGCGCGCGCTGACATTGCCCGAAGTGCCGCGATTGATCCCGAGCGAGTTCATCGCCATCGCGGTGGAAAGAATGTTCTTGCGCAGCTGAAGCTCGGTCATGAAGTGGTTTTTGTGAAATCGCCCGGTCGGGATGAAGCGGCGCGAATTGCGGACAGGCCGTCGCGGGTCGCAGCGCAAATACCGGCCTCGGTAATGATGCCGGTTACCAGCTCCGGTGGCGTAACGTCGAACCCAGGGTTCGCAACGTTCATGTCCCTGGCGCCGATCTCGATTCTCGCCGCTTTCCCTTTGTCGTCAAGGCCGTGTACGACGCGAATTTCGTCGGCGCTGCGCTCCTCGATCGGGATTTCACCCATTGCGTCGGCAATGGTCCAGTCGATCGTCGGGCTGGGTACGGCTGCGTAAAAAGGAACGCCGTTGTGTTTCGCTGCCAGTGCCTTGAGGTAAGTGCCGATCTTGTTGCAGACATGGCCGTCCGCAGTGACGCGATCGGCACCGACGATCACGAGATCGACCTTGCCGTGTTGCATCAGGTGTCCGCCGGCGTTGTCGGCAATCAGCGTGTACGGCACGCCGTGACTACCCAGTTCCCATGCGGTCAGAAAACCCTGGCTGCGGGGCCGGGTTTCATCCACCCACACGTGGACGGCAATGCCCGCGTCGTGCGCCAGATAAATCGGCGCCAGCGCCGTGCCGTAATCGACCGTCGCCAGCCAGCCCGCATTGCAATGCGTGAGTACATTGATCGTCTTGCCGGGTTTCGCGATGTCGCGAATCAATGCCAGGCCGTGGCGGCCGATGGCGCGGTTCAGTTCGATATCTTCGTCGGCGATGCGCTGCGCCTCCGTCCAGGCTGCGTCGCCGCGCTGTTCCTGTGCCAGCGGGCCGAGGTGGCCGCGCATGCGCTCGAGCGACCAGCGCAGGTTCACCGCGGTGGGGCGTGTGCGCATCAGCCGGTCGGTTGCGGCCGCAAGCGCAGCGTCGCTGGCGTCAGTGCGCATGGCCAGTGCGACGCCGTACGCAGCCACGGCACCGATCAGCGGCGCGCCGCGTACCTTCATCGACCGGATCGCATGCGCGGCTTCGTCGCATGTGTGCAGCCTGAGCGTTCCGAACTCGTAGGGGAGGCGAGTCTGGTCAACAATTCCAATGCTGTTGCCGTCGCGCCATACGCTCCGGTAGTTGACGTTGCCGACTTTCATCTTTTGTGGGGCCTACGGTGAAATGGCGAAGCGGCGCGCGCCGTTCCCGTCTTTGCCCAGGAACTGGACTTCGTCACGGTACCAGAGGTTGTGAAGATGCGCGATCGACTCGCCCATCGCGAAAAAAAGCTGGTGCGTATCGAGTCTGCGGCGAAACAGCACCGGCAGCAGATCGGCTGCCGTGCTTGGAGCGGCGCACGCGCTTCTGACTTCCGCGAGACGCTCTTCGTGGTGCTGGTGCAGCATCATCACCCGCAGGTGCGCGCCGGTGAACGGCAGTCCGTGCGAGGGCAGGACCAGGGTGTCTTCGGGCAAGTCCAGGAAACGGTCTATCGAGCGCAGAAACAGTTTCAGCGGGTCGCCCAGCGGTTCGAACGGCCACACGCTGACATTGGTGCTGATCTTTGGCAACAGCATGTCGCCCGAGATCAGCACACCCAGCGATGCGCAATACAGAGCCGAGTGTTCCGGCGCGTGTCCGTAGCCGGCGATGACGCGCCAGACATGGTCGCCGATCGGGATCTCGTCGCCGTCGAGCAGCCGGATGTAACGATCGGGCGGCTCCGAGATGATCTTCCGGTAGCCGTTGCCGCGCGCCGCAATGGCAGCAACGCGCTCCTCGTCGAGTCCGTGTTCGCGGAACAACCCGGCCACCGCTTGCGAGCTGTTGCCGGCCCCGCCGCTGTAATTGGCATGGGCAGACAGGTATTCCGATTCGCTGGTCCACATCGGGATCTCGAAGCGCCGCGTCAGCCAGCCGGCATTGCCCATGTGGTCGGGGTGGTAATGGGTGACGATGATCCGGTTCAGCATGCCGTCAATGACGTCGCTGGCGAGCACGCGGTCCCAGTTCCCGCGCGTCTCGTCGTTTGACAATCCGGTGTCGATGGCGGTCCAGTGCTCGCCGTCGCGCAGCAGCCAGAGATTGATATGGTCTAACGCGAATGGCAGGTTCATGCGCAGCCAGAACACGCCATCGGCGACCTGCCGAACCGTTCCGGGCGCGGGGATGTCGGGGAAGGGGAACGCGAGCGCAGCGGGCGCCGCCTTGGAAGCGGATGAGGGCATTTGGATATGAGTAGTGAGTGCAGGCCGAGACCGAATTCGGGCGGCAGAGTTGGATTCTACTTGACGTTTACGTAAACTGCGCTGAAATGACTGACACCACTTACACGATTACCGATCTGGCCCGCGAATTCGGCCTTACGACCCGCGCGATCCGCTTTTACGAGGACCAGGGTCTGTTGCATCCGCAACGAGCCGGACGAAACCGGATTTATGCCAACGGCGACCGCGTGCGCCTGAAGCTCACGTTGCGCGGCAAGCGCCTTGGCCTGTCGCTGTCGGAGATTCGCGAGTTGATCGACATGTACGGCGCCACCAGGGGCGACCGGCAACAGCTCCAGCGTTTTCTTGAAGTTCTGCAAAACCGGCGCAGCGCGCTCGAACAGCAGCGCGAAGACATCGAGGCGGTGCTGGGCGAGATCGCCAGTTTCGAACAGCAGTGCCATGCCTTGCTCGGGAAAAGCGCCGGAAGCAAGCTGAAGAAGCGGAGCCGGAGCCGACGGTCAGAGGCAACCACCTGAAAAACATAGTAATTCAACAATCGAGCAAGCCAGATTGACGTTTACGTAAACGTCAACTAAAGTCTGTTGCCACGGCATGCTGCCGGTGCTCCCAATGGCGCCGTCGGGGCGGCCGGGAACGAGTCGGAGAGCGAACCATGAAACCCGGAGAAACCTTTCTCAAGGAGCTTCCTTCCCTGAATTTCGGGCTGGGAGAAGACATCGACATGCTGCGCGACACGGTACGCGCGTTCGCGGCCAATGAGATCGCGCCTCGCGCTGCCGGGATCGATAGCAGCAACGAGTTCCCGATGGATTTGTGGCGCAAGTTCGGCGACCTCGGATTGCTCGGCATTACCGTCGAGGAGGCGTACGGCGGCACGGATATGGGTTACCTCGCCCACATCGTCGCGGTCGAGGAGATTTCGCGCGCGTCGGCGGCGGTCGGACTGTCGTACGGCGCGCACTCGAACCTGTGCGTGAACCAGATTCGGCGCAACGGCACCGATGCCCAGCGCAGGAAGTATCTTCCCGGGCTGATTTCCGGAGAACACGTTGGCGCGCTTGCGATGAGCGAACCCAATGCCGGATCTGATGTGGTGAGCATGAAGCTGCGCGCAGACAAGCGCGGCGACCGGTATGTGCTCAACGGCAACAAGATGTGGATCACCAACGGACCGGATGCCGACGTTCTGGTGGTGTACGCGAAGACCGATGTTGACGCGGGGCCGAAAGGCATCACCGCGTTTCTGGTGGAAAAGGGTTTCAAGGGATTTTCCACGGCGCAGAAGCTCGACAAGCTGGGCATGCGCGGTTCGAACACGTGCGAGCTTGTTTTCCGGGATTGTGAAATCCCCGAAGAGAACGTGCTCGGCGAAGTCAACAAGGGCGTGCATGTCCTGATGAGCGGTCTTGATTACGAGCGCGCCGTGCTGGCCGGCGGTCCGATCGGGGTGATGCAGGCTTGTATGGACGTCGTCGTGCCTTACCTGCACGACCGCGAGCAATTCGGCAAGCCGATCGGCGAGTTTCAGCTCATGCAGGGCAAGCTGGCTGACATGTACACCACCATGAATGCCAGCAAAGCCTATGTCTATGCTGTCGGCCGCGCCTGTGACAGGGGCGAGACGACGCGCAAGGACGCAGCCGGCGTGATTCTTTATGCGGCTGAAAAGTCGACCTGGATGGCGGGCGAAGCGATACAGGTGCTCGGCGGCATGGGCTACATCAACGAATCACCGACCGGCCGGCTGTGGCGTGACGCAAAACTCTACGAAATAGGCGCCGGGACCTCGGAGATTCGCCGATGGTTGATCGGGCGGGAACTGTTTTCCGAAACCAGGTGATTTCGCCCCCTTACCGCGCAGTGTGCAGAGGACGCAGAGAGTGCTTGAGAATGCCGCGATTGATTGCCGATGAACGGAGCACAATGGCTTTGGGTTCCGCCTCGGTGCAGATAGTCGATGATGGAAACCGTTGTCCGGCGGGATTTTTCTGCGCGGCCTCAGCGTCCTTCGCGGCTGGCGTTTTTCTCATGACAGTTACCACCACGCGCGCACAAACCGACCTCGCGTTCCTGATTGCCCAGGGCATGCTTGACGGGTTCAACCGGCACTACCGCCTGTTCCGTGAAATCAGCCGCCATGCGAAGACCTTGTTCGAAATGGGTGACTGGCATGGGCTGCAGCGCATATCGCGCGAGCGAATCGCGTTCTACGACAAGCGTGTCATCGAGTGCGAGCAGTACCTGCGCCGCCGCTACGACACCGATGCGCTCGACGATGCCATCTGGCAGCAGGTCAAGCTGCATTACATCGGCCTGCTTTCCAATCACCGTCAACCCGAACTCGCCGAGACGTTTTTCAATTCGGTCAGTTGCCGGATGCTGCATCGCAGCTACTACCATAACGATTTCATATTCGTTCGCCCGGCGCTGTCCACCGAACACATCGACTCGGACCCGCCGGTATACCGCAGCTACTATCCCGCCAAGTTCGGACTGCGCACGTCGATCAACCGGATGTTGCGCGACTTCGGCTTGCGCAATCCGTTCAGGAACCTCGATCGGGATCTGCGCCAGGTGCTGGCCGCAATCCGCGCGCGTCTTCCCAGGCCGTTCCATCTGGAGGCCAACCACCAGATCCAGGTGTTGTCTTCCCTGTTTTTCCGGAACAAGGGCGCGTACGTGATCGGCAAGATCATCAATGGCGATGCCCAGTTCCCGTTCGCGGTGCCGATATTGCGCAATGCCGACGGCTCGGTGTACGTCGACACCGTTCTGTTGCGCGCCCCGGACATCGCGATCCTGTTCGGGTTTTCGCGCGCGTATTTCATGGTCGACATGGAAGTGCCGTCGGGTTACATCCGGTTTCTGAGCGGCCTCTTGCCGAGGAATCCGGCCGCGGAGCTGTATACGATGCTGGGATTGCAGAAGCACGGCAAGACGCTTTTCTACCGTGACTTTCTGCATCACCTCAAACATTCCAGCGATCAGTTTGTGGTCGCGCCCGGTATCCGCGGACTGGTAATGCTGGTCTTCACGTTGCCCTCCTACCCGTACGTTTTCAAGATCATCAAGGACGAGATCTCACCGCCCAAGGAAATCACCCGCCAACAGGTCAAGGACAAGTACCTGCTGGTCAAGCAGCATGACCGTGTGGGACGCATGGCAGACACTCTGGAGTACGCCAATGTCGCGCTGCCTATCAGCCGTTTCGATCCGGCGTTGCTGGAAGAGTTGCGCGCACTGGCGCCAAGCGTCATCGAAGAAAATGGCGACACGCTGATGATCCGGCACCTGTACGTCGAGCGCAGAATGACGCCGCTGAACATGTTCCTGGACGCGGCGACGCCGGACGAACTGGAACGCGCAATCGGCGATTACGGGCTGGCGATCAAACAGCTTGCCGCGGCAAATATCTTTCCGGGCGACATGCTGTTCAAGAATTTCGGTGTGACCCGTTACGGGCGCGTCGTATTCTATGACTATGACGAGATTGCCTACATGACCGATTGCGAGTTTCGCAGGATTCCCGCACCGCGCACGCCGGAGGATGAAATGTCGGCCGAGCCCTGGTACCCCGTCGGGCCTGCGGATGTATTTCCCGAAGAATTCGCCACATTTCTGCTCGGCAACGACGCCGTGCGCAAGAGCTTCAACCAGCATCACGCCGATTTGCTCAGTGAAGCATTCTGGAACCAGACCAAATCGCGTATTGCCGCCGGGCACGTAGAGGATGTTTTTCCTTACCCGGAGTCGATGCGTTTTCGTAACAGGGCCGGTCGCGGTGTCGCTCAGGGGCGGCGCGACTGATCGCATGTAACGGCAGCAAGAGGAACACGAACATGGCAACGGATCCGATCGTCATCGTGTCAGCGGCTCGTACCCCGATGGGGGGATTTCAGGGCGTGCTCGGCAGTTTCAAGGCGCCAGAACTGGGCGCGGCCGCCATTCGCGCAGCACTCGAACGCGCGTCGGTGAAGCCCGAACAGGTTGACGAAGTGATTATGGGTTGCGTGCTGCCGGCCGGTCAGGGCCAGGCGCCGGCGCGGCAGGCATCACTGGGTGCCGGCTTGCCGCTCGCGACCGGCTGTACCACCGTCAACAAGATGTGCGGCTCCGGTATGAAGGCCGCCATGTTCGCGCACGATCTGCTCAAGGCGGGCACGAACGACATCATGATTGCCGGCGGAATGGAGAGCATGAGTAACGCGCCCTACCTGCTGCCGAAAGCGCGTAGCGGCTATCGCATGGGCCATCAGCAGGTGATGGACCACATGTTTCTCGACGGCTTGGAGGACGCTTACGACAAGGGCCGCCTGATGGGCACCTTCGCGGAGGATTGCGCCGAAAAGTTCGGCTTCACCCGCGAAGAGCAGGATCACTTCGCTATTACTTCGCTCACACGTGCCCGCAGTGCAAACGAGAGCGGTCATTTCGCCTGGGAAACGGTGCCGATCGCCATCAAGGCCGGCAAGGACGAACAATTCGTCGAGCGAGACGAGCAGCCGTTCAAGGCAAACATTGAAAAGATACCGACATTGCGCCCGGCGTTTCGCAAGGACGGCACCGTAACGGCGGCCAATTCGAGCTCCATATCCGATGGCGCCGCGGCGCTGCTGATGATGCGCCGGTCGACTGCCGAAAAGCTGGGCGTCACTCCATTGGCGACCGTGATCGCCCATGCCACGCACGCGCAGGAGCCGGGCTTGTTTACCACCGCGCCGGTAGAAGCGATGCGCAAACTCTTCGGCACGACCGGCTGGAGCGTGGATACCGTCGATCTTTTCGAGGTCAACGAAGCTTTCGCGGTAGTCACCATGGCTGCGATGAGGGAACATGCGATCGCCCACGAGAAGGTCAATGTGCACGGCGGCGCGTGCGCGCTCGGCCATCCGATCGGTGCGTCGGGGGCTCGCATCCTCGTATCGCTGATTGGCGCGCTCCGCGCGCGCAGCGCGAAGCGCGGTATTGCTTCACTGTGTATTGGTGGTGGTGAAGCGACGGCAATGGCCATCGAAATGGTCTGATTCATCGGCGCGAGTAAATCGTGCCCGGTGGAGTGCGAACAACAACCTGGGGAAACGTGTGGCAAAAAGGAAAATAGGATTCGTCGGTGTCGGCCTGATGGGCCACGGCATGGCAAAACATCTGGTCGAGAAAGGATTCGAGACCAGTATTCTGGGGCACCGCAATCGCGCACCGGTCGAAGATCTGGTCAAGCGCGGTGCGCGCGAAGCCAGCGACGTCGCTGACCTGGTGCGTGCGTCGGACATCGTGTTTCTGTGCGTGACGGGCAGCCCCCAGGTCGAGGATCTGGTTTACCGCAAGGGCGGCATTCTCGAGTCGGCGCGCGCCGGGCAGATTGTCGTCGACACGTCGACCAGCATGCCGTTCTCGACGCTGAAGATTGCGGCCGACCTGAAGGCGAAGGACGTGCGCTTCGTCGATGCGCCGCTGGCGCGCACCCCGGTCGAAGCCGAGGAAGGGCGCCTCAATACCATGGTCGGCGCGGACGCCGCGACGTTTGCCGAGATCGAGCCCGCGCTGAAGGCCTTTTGCGAGAATATTTTTCATGTAGGCGATGTCGGCGCCGGGCACAAGATCAAGTTGATCAACAACTTTGCCGCCATTGGCCAGATGGCGTTGACGGCCGAGGCGCTGGCGGCTTGCGCAAAGCTCGGCGTCGATCCGAAGAAATATTTCGCGCTGGTGTCGACCGGCGCCGCCAACTCCGGCCTGTTCCAGATGGTGGCCGGCAAGGCGGTGGAAGGCGACTTCACCGGCATGAAGTTCGGCCTGGCCAATGCGCTCAAGGACGTGCGTTACTACAACCAGATGGCGATGGAGGCCGGCATCTCCGGGGCGATGGCGCCGGCGGTGTTGAACACGCTGACGAACGCGGTCAATCTCGGCTTCGGCACGCCCGCGCACCTGGTCGCTTCACTGGTCGAATCGCAGGCGAAACTCAACGACGTGGACTTTCCGCCGAAGGGTTGATGCGCGAATCAATGCAACTGCAATGCAAACGCTTACGACCACTGAATGATGAACAGTGAATGTGTGTGGTGCCATGGCGGCTCCGATTGATTTCTATTTCGACTTTTCGTCTCCGTACGGCTATTTCGCGGCGATGCGGCTTCCGCGAATCGCGGACCGCTTTGGCAGAACCGTTAATTGGCGGCCCATATTGCTGGGCATGGCGTTCAGGATTTCCGGGGCGCAAGCCTTGCCGTTAATGCCGCTCAAGGGAGACTACGCCCGCAGGGACATGGAACGCCTGGCGCGGCTTTGGGAAATTCCGTTCAAGGTGCCAGGCAAATTGCCCATCGCCAGTCAGGCGCCGGTGCGCATTTCGTACTGGCTGGACTCGCACTATCCGGAAAGGAAAGTCGCGGCGATCATGGCGTTGTATCGCGCGTTTTTCGTTGAGGACCGGGATATCTCGGACCCGGAAACGGCGGCCGATGTGGCCTCAGGCGTTGGCGTCGATCGTGACGCCTTGCTCGCAGCGACGCAGGCACCCGAAATGAAGCAGCGCGCTCGCGTTGAAACAGAGGCGGCGATAGAAAGGGGCGTGTTTGGCTCCCCGTTCATCATCATCGACGGCGAGCCGTTCTGGGGCTCGGATCGTCTCGATCAGGTGGAAAAATGGCTCGAAACCGGTGGATTTTGAAAGGACTGAGATGGAACTGAAAAAAGGCTGCAAGGATCTCGTTGCCGAAGCGAACGAGATGATTCGAACGATTCCCACTGCCGACGCCATCGCGCGCCATGGCGATCCCGATGTCGTATTCGTCGATCTGCGCGATGTGCGTGAATTGCAGCGCGAAGGCATGATACCCGGCGCCGTGCACGCACCGCGCGGCATGCTCGAATTCTGGGTCGATCCGAAAAGCCCTTATTACAAGGAAGTATTCGGTAGCGGCAAGGAGTTTGTTTTCTACTGCGCGTCCGCCTGGCGTTCGGCGCTGGCCACGCGGGCCGTTCAGGAAATGGGTCTCGAGCCCGTCGCCCACATCGAGGGCGGGTTCGGTGCCTGGAAGAAGGCCGGCGGCCCGGTCGGCGAGAAGCCGGAAAAGCCGGCGACCGCAAAATAGAACAGGACAGAACCCACGTGCCGGTCATCCGTAGCAAACTGAACCCGCGCTCCGTCGAGTTCCAGTCCAACCGCGACGCGCTCGGTGCCGCGGTGGCGGATTTGCGCAAGACGTTTTCGATTGTCAATCAGGGTGGCACCGAAGCGGCGCGCGAGAAGCACATCGGGCGCGGCAAGCTGCTCGCGCGCGAGCGCGTGCGCAAACTGCTCGATGTCGGCTCGCCGTTTCTGGAGTTGTCGCAGCTTGCGGCGTGGAACATGTACGAAGGCGCCGTTCCGTCGGCGGGGCTCATCACCGGCATCGGCCGCGTATCGGGGCGCGAATGCGTGATCATTGCCAATGACGCGACCGTCAAAGGCGGCACCTATTACCCCATGACGGTGAAGAAGCACCTGCGGGCACAGGAGATCGCCTGGCAGAACCGCTTGCCATGTATTTACCTGGTCGATTCCGGCGGCGGCAATTTGCCTAATCAGGATGAAATCTTTGCCGACCGCGAGCATTTCGGCCGGATCTTCTTCAATCAGGCCAACATGTCGGCGGCTGGCATTCCCCAGATCGCCTGCGTCATGGGCTCCTGTACCGCGGGTGGCGCTTATGTGCCGGCGATGTCGGATGAGGCGGTCATTGTCAAGAATCAGGGAACGATCTTTCTCGGCGGCCCGCCGCTGGTAAAGGCAGCAACCGGCGAGGTCGTCAGTGCCGAGGCACTCGGGGGTGCCGACGTGCACGCGCGCACTTCCGGTGTTGTCGATCATTACGCACTCAACGACCCGCACGCTCTGGAGATCGTGCGGCGCATCGTTGCCCATCTGAACCTGCGCAAACCGGTCTCGCTGGATGTCCAGGCGCCGCGCGAGCCTTTGTTCGGCACGGACGAGATGCATGGCGTCATTCCCGTGGACACCCGAAAACCCTATGACGTCCGGGAGGTCATCGCGCGAATTGTCGATGGCAGCGAACTCGATGAGTTCAAGCCGCTCTATGGCACGACGCTCGTCACGGGGTTCGCGCATATCTACGGTTATCCGGTGGGCATTGTTGCCAACAACGGCATCCTCTTTTCCGAGTCCGCGCTCAAGGGCGCGCATTTCATCGAGCTGTGTGCGCAGCGCGGCATACCGCTGGTGTTCCTGCAAAACATCACCGGGTTCATGGTGGGCGAGAAATACGAAGCTGGCGGCATCGCCCGGGATGGCGCGAAGATGGTCACGGCCGTGGCCTGCGCCAGGGTGCCCAAATTCACCGTCATCATCGGCGGCAGTTTTGGTGCTGGCAATTACGGCATGTGCGGGCGCGCCTATTCGCCGCGGTTTTTGTGGATGTGGCCAAACGCCCGTATTTCGATCATGGGCGGTGAGCAGGCGGCAAGCGTGCTCGCCACCGTCAAGCGCGACGGCATGGAGAAAGCCGGCAAGAACTGGAGCGCGGAAGAAGAGGCCGCGTTCAAGGCGCCGCTACTCGAGCAGTACGAAACCCAGGGCCATCCCTATTACGCTTCGGCGCGTCTTTGGGATGATGGCGTGATCGATCCGGCCGAAACGCGAACCGTGCTTGGCCTTGGTATCTCTGCCGCGCTGAATGCGCCTATCGAAGAAACACGCTTTGGCGTGTTCCGCATGTAACGGAAGCTATCTCATGAGTGACACCATCTACACCACCCCCGAACACGAAGCGCTGCGCGAGCAGGTGGCGCGCTTCCTGGAGCGTGAAGTCGAGCCGTTTGGGGAACAGTGGGAAGAAGACGGATTCACACCGCGCGAGGTGTTGCGCAAGATGGGCTCACTCGGCTGGCTCGGCATGACGTATCCGTCCGCCTATGGCGGAGCCGAAGCGGATCTCATGACATCGGTGGTGTTCCAGGAAGCGTTGTCGCTGTCGACCTTCGGCGGATTCATCGTCACCGTGCTGGTGCACACCGACATGGCCTCGCCGCATCTGGTCAACGCGGGGACGAGCGCACAACTGGAGAAATACCTGCCGCGCATCGTTGCCGGCGAAGCGATCACCGCAGTCGCGATCACCGAGCCGGACGCCGGATCGGATGTCGCCGGGATACGGACCCGCGCCCGGCGCGACGGAAACGAATGGGTAATCGACGGCAGCAAGATGTTCATCACCAATGGCGTTCATGCCGATGTGTATTTTGTCGCCGCGAAGACCGATCCCGACGCCAAGGGTTCGCGTGGTATTTCCATGTTCATTGTCGAAAAAGGCGCCCCGGGTTTTCGTGTCGGCCGCGCCCTGAAAAAGCAGGGCTGGCATTCATCCGATACCGCCGAGCTGATCTTTGACGGCTGCCGCGTGCCCGCGGAAAACATGCTGGGCGAGGAGAACGGCGGATTCTATGCCGTGATGAAGAACTTCCAGACCGAGCGCATTGCGCTCGGTGCCATGGCAATCGGCCATTGCCGCACGGCGCTGCGTCTGACCGCCGACTGGGTCAAGCAGAGAAAAGCGTTTGGCGGCGTGCTGTTCGACAAGCAGGCGATCCGGCAGCGGCTGGCGATGCTGGATTCGAAAACCCGGGCGGCGCGGGCATTTCTCTACCACTGCGCCTGGCTGGCAGCACAGCAGCGCGACTGTGTGCGGGAAGTGTCGATGCTCAAGGCGTTGACAGGAGAACTGGTTAACGAAGTGATGTATTCCTGCCAGCAGTTTCACGGCGGCATGGGTTACATGCGCGAAACCCCGATCGAGAGACTGGTACGGGATGCACGCGTGCTCGCGATCGGCGGTGGCGCCACGGAAGTCATGCTGGAAGAAGTCGCGAAGCGTTTCTATTTCGACTGAAGCAAATGCCGGAACAAACAATGACCAAATACCAAACCCTCGAAATCGAAAGCCATCGTGACGTTGCCGTTGTCTGGATGAACCGGCCCGACATTCGCAATGCCTTCAACGAAACAATGATCTCGGAACTGTCGGCGGCGTTCAAAGCCCTCGAAGCCGACGCCAGGGTGAAAGCCATCGTCCTGGCCGGACGCGGGCCGTCATTCTGCGCCGGCGCCGATCTGAACTGGATGAAGAAGATGGCCGGCTACAGTACCGAACAGAATTACGAAGATGCGCTCGCGCTGGCGGGCATGCTGCACACACTGTATTCCCTGACCAAACCGACCATTGCCCGGGTACACGGCCATGCGTTCGCCGGCGGCATGGGTCTGGTATCCGCATGTGACATCGTCGTCGCGTCGTTCGAGGCGGAGTTCTGCCTGTCCGAAGTCAGGATCGGGCTGATCCCTGCGACCATTGGCCCCTACGTCGTGGCTGCGATGGGCGCGCGTGCCTCGCACCGTTACATGCTCACGGGTGAGCGCTTTGCTGCCGCCGAGGCGTACCGGATTGGCCTGGCGCACGAGATCACGCCGCCGGAGAAGCTCGACGAAAAGATCGACGAGATACTGATACATCTCGTTACCGGTGGCAGCGCCGCACATGCCGGTACCAAGTCGCTGATTGACCTGATTGCACGATCACCCCTCGATCGGGCGCTGATCGAGGAGACCGCGAAGCGAATCGCAAGGGTGCGCGCATCCGACGAGGGAAAGGAAGGCATTCAGTCGTTTCTTGAAAAGCGTAAACCGAATTGGGTACCGGGAGACTAGTTTGACGCAACTTACAGTGCTCGATCGACAGAAAACCAAGCTCGTTGTGTTGTTCAGCGCGCTCGGTCTGGCTGGATTCCTGCTGAACCTGCTCGCTGGCGTTGGCCTCTGGCAATACGCCGGCGCGGGACGAACGGAAGTGCCAACCTATGATCAGTTCGTCGGCGAGTTGCGCTACACCAGCGATGCGCAACTGCCCGCACTGGCGAAGTCGATGTTTGAAAAATGGTCGGCGTGCGAGTCGAAACGCAGTGGCATGACGACAGTCGCGATTCATGCACTGATTACCGGCTCCGTGGCGGGCATTGCTTTCTTCGCGATCTGTCTTGTACTGGGTTGGCAGGTGCACCAGAAAATCAGCGCGCTGGCGGGTGCAGGCGCGCCGCCACAGCCGCCGGAACCGGTCGACGAAACATGGAGCGGGCGATGAAATCCGGCCCACGTGACAGAACCGGGTGCGGGCGATGAACATGCGATTCGAGCGTCATGACCATGTTTGAAAAAATTCTCATAGCCAACCGCGGAGAGATTGCGGTTCGCATTGCGCGAACAGCGAAGCACCTCGGCATTCGCACGGTAGCCGTTTACTCGGAAGCCGACGCAGGTGCCATGCACACGCAAGCGTGTGACGAGGCCTACCTGATCGGTGCGGCCCCGGCGCGCGATTCCTACCTGCACGGCGAACGCATTATCCAGGTGGCGAGAAGAACCGGCGCGCAGGCGATTCATCCCGGTTACGGCTTCCTGTCGGAGAACGCCGCCTTTGCGCGGTCCTGCGAAGAGGCGGGAATCGTATTCGTCGGCCCCCCTGCCGCGGCAATCGAGGCCATGGGTTCAAAGAGTGCGGCGAAGTCGCTGATGGAGAAAGCCGGCGTACCTTTGGTTCCCGGTTATCACGGACAGGACCAGGACGATGCGCTGCTGGCGGCCGAAGCCGGGCGCATCGGCTACCCGGTGCTGATCAAGGCCGTTGCCGGAGGCGGCGGCAAGGGCATGCGAATCGTCGAGCAGCCGGACGCGTTCCGGGCAGCACTGGACGCGGCCCGGCGCGAGGCCAGTTCGTCCTTCGGTGACGATCGCGTGCTGGTCGAAAAGTATCTGGTGCGCCCGCGCCATGTCGAGGTACAGGTCTTCGCTGACCGGCAGGGTGCGTACGTCCACCTGTTCGAGCGCGACTGTTCGGTGCAGCGGCGCCATCAGAAAATCATCGAGGAAGCGCCCGCGCCGGGGATGACGGAGGCGCGCCGCAGCGAAATGGGCGAGGTGGCGTTGGCGGCGGCGCGAGCGGTGGGCTATGTTGGCGCCGGAACGGTCGAATTCATCGTCGATGCCGGCGGCCGGTTCTATTTCATGGAGATGAACACGCGGCTGCAGGTCGAGCATCCGGTGACCGAAATGATTACCGGCGTCGACCTGGTCGAATGGCAGTTGCGGGTTGCCGCGGGCGAGCCGTTGCCGTTACAGCAGGCCGCGCTGGAACATCGCGGGCATGCCTTCGAGGCGCGTGTCTACGCCGAAGATCCCGACCGGGAATTTCTCCCCGCCACCGGTACGATCACCCATTTGCGCCAGCCGGAAGATCCGGCGCACGTTCGCATTGACAGCGGCGTGCGTGCCGGGGACGAGATCGGCATTCACTACGACCCGATGATCGCCAAGGTTATTGCATGGGATGTCGACCGTGCGGCGGCGCTGCGTCGTTTGCGCGGCGCACTTGCCGGCTATGAGCTGGCCGGGCTCAAGACCAACGTGGCTTTTCTGCTTGGCGTGGCGTCGCATCCGGCCTTTGCCGGAGCCGGCGACGACGCCTCGACGCTGGATACGGGGCTGATCGAGCGTCACCGGCATGAGTTGTTTGCCGAGCCGGAACCGGCATCCGATACGGTGCTGGCATTGGCGACGCTGTCCGAACTGTTGCAGATCGCCGAGAAAGCCGAGCGTGCTGCGACGAACAGCGATGACCGGCATTCACCATGGCACCGCACCGATGGGTGGCGGCTCAACGAGGATAACCATCACCAGTTCGTGTTCGCTGACAATGGCCAGCGTGTCAGCGTGACCGCCCATTACCGGGATGGCGGTTTCCTGCTCGAATTGCCAAACAGCGAGGTGTTCGCGCGAGCAGCGCTGGACGGTGATGATTATCTGGTTGCCGACCTCGATGGTGCCCGCATCAATGCAACGGTTGTATACGACGGCGATGGGGCGCTGACTGTATTCGCATCGGGCGCCTGTCATCGTCTCGAACGCGAGCGGGCAACCAGCGTCGAAGACGAACAACCGGGCGGACTGCTGGTGTCGCCGTTGCCCGGCAACGTCGCGCAAGTGCTCGTCGAGGAAGGCCAGCAGGTGCGCAAGGGGCAGGCGCTGATGATTGTCGAGGCGATGAAAATGGAGCACACGATCTCCGCGCCGCACGCCGGGCTGGTTGCGCGGATATACTTTTCAGCCGGTGAACAGGTTGCCGAAGGCACGCAACTGCTGGCAATGGAGGAAGAGACGAAATGAATACGCCCGCACGTGTAAAGATGGTCGAAGTCGGTCCGCGCGACGGCTTGCAGAACGAGAAGAAATCGGTTCCGACCGACGTGAAGGTGCAACTGATCAACCGCCTGGCCGATGCCGGACTGCGCATGATCGAGGCGGGCAGTTTCGTTTCGCCGAAATGGGTGCCGCAGATGGCCGATACCGGCGAGGTCATGGCGCGCATCAACCGCCGCGAAGGTGTGACGTACCCGGTGCTGGTGCCGAACATGAAAGGCCTCGAAGCGGCGATTGCCGCCGGTGCAACCGAGATCGCCGGATTCGCCGCCGCCACCGAGACGTTCTCGCAGAAAAATACCAACTGTTCCATCGCGCAGTCGCTCGAGCGCCAGCAAACGGTTTGCCGTGCCGCGCTCGATGCCGGGCTGCGGGTGCGCGGGTATATCTCGGTCGTGCTGGGCTGTCCCTATGAAGGCGAAGTCAGCCCGCACCAGGTTGCCGAGGTTGCGCAGCGTCTGTTCGACATGGGGTGCTATGAGGTTTCGTTGGGCGACACGGTCGGTATGGGAACGCCGGTGAAAACCCAGCGCATGATCGAGGCGGTCTGTGCGCACGTTCCGGTTGAACGGCTTGGCGGCCACTACCACGATACTTACGGCCAGGCGATTGCAAACATTCTGGCATCTCTGGAACTGGGGATGGCGACATTCGACAGTTCGGTTGCCGGATTGGGGGGCTGCCCGTATTCGCCCGGCGCCACCGGCAACGTCGCCAGCGAAGACGTGCTTTATATGCTCGACGGCATGGGAATAGAAACAGGCGTAGACATGGACGCCTTGCTCGATGCCGCCGATTTCATTTGCGCGCAGCTGGACCGTCCTACCGTCTCGCGTGCCGGCCGGGCGCTCGGCATCAAGCGCCGCAAGGCGGCCTAGCCGCGGCGAAAACAGCTTGAATGCGCCAGTTCTGAATCAACCAATTGCGAAAGAACGAATTCTGAAAGAACCGATTCTGAAAGAACCAATTCTGAAAGAAACGATCCCGAAAGAAACGATGACCCGCGAAATTCCTTCGCCTTGCGTGAACGTATGCCAGTTGAATCCGGAAACGGGCTACTGCATCGGTTGCCTGCGCACACTCGACGAGATTGCCGACTGGCTTGAAATGGCTGACGGGGAGAAACTCGAGTTGCTCGCCAGGCTCGACGAGCGCAGAAAGGTGCTGGCATGAACAATCCGCTGCCGGCGCCGGTGCCGCGCAAGCCGCAACACACGCGAACGATCCAGTGTAATGGCTACCTTCGTGATGACGGACTGTACGACGTCGAAGGGCGCCTGGTCGATGTGAAGAGCATTGCGTTTCACAACATGGATCGCGGCGACGTGAAGCCGGGCGAACCGATCCATGAGATGTGGCTTCGGCTGACGGTGGACATCGATCTGAATGTTGTTGACGTCGAGGCGTGCACGGTCTGGGGCCCTTACAACATGTGCGGTGACATCGCGCCCGCATTCAAGTGCCTCAGAGGCCTGACCATCGGCCCCGGCTGGACAAGGAAAACGCGCGAACTCCTCGCCGGCATCAAGGGCTGCACCCACATGGTTGAGTTGCTGGGCCCGATTGCCACGACAGCGTTCCAGACGATCTATGCCGATCGCGTTGCGCGCGACAAACGCGAAGGCAGAAAAGAAAAACCGGCCCTGATCGGTTCGTGTCACGCATACGCGCCCGATAGCCCGGTCGTGGCGGTACGGCATCCGGAGTACTACACAGGCCCCAGGAAAAACGCGGCGGGTTAGCGAACTTCGGACCGACCGTACGCCAGTCTTGCGGTAACCTCCGACCGTCTGTGCGGCGCTTTCTTTGCTGTCTCTAGCGCCGGTAGCCGAACAACCAGTGGCTGGTGGCGCTGCCCGCATTTCGCACCGTGTGCGAAGCGCCCGCGGGAATCAGCAGCTCCTCGCCGGGCCCGGGGCGGTAGGTTTTGCCGCCAAACTCGAACTCGACTTCGCCGTCGATGGTCATGACCAGTTCGTCGACGTCATGCACGAAATCCGCCCACACCTGGCCGGGCGGGTCGGTCCAGACTTCGCAACTGAATCCCCGCGCGCGCCAGTCGGCCGCGACTGCGGATTGGTCGGGCCGCTGCGCACTCATTCGCGTTGCGTTGTCACTGCGCGTCGATCCAGTAATCAACGGTATACGGGTGCTGCGTCATCCAGATGCGGGCGGCTTCGCGCGGCGAGAAGCCCTCGACATTGACGAGGTAGTCGAGTTCGGTAACCCAGTCCACCGTGAACTCCATGCGCTTGAGGATATCGAAAATATGCCTCGGGATCTTGGCACTCGCTGAATTGTGGGCAACCAGCCAGGCCGTGTCGGCTTCGCCGAGTATCTTCCCGGGCTCTTCCAGGATGCGCAGGTTTGCAACCTTGTTGAGGTATTGCGGCTGCCACAAAGGCATGACGAACCAGTTCTGCGCCTTGATATTTGTATTGAAGGCGTTGATCCAGTCTTCCGCCTTGCCGGGAGACAGTTCGTATCCCGCCTGTGACAGATCGTAGTGCGCCATCAGTGTTTTCGATCGCATCATCAGGCCGGAGTCGGCGCCGGGGCCGCGGATCGTTTTTTCCATCTTCGCCGCGACATCCGGCTTTGCCAGGTCCGCCACACTCTTGACGGCGGACTCGGGAACGTACTCGGGTACCGCCCAGAACAGTTTCGCGTCCGAATACAGCGGTGTCACCAGCGTCAGGTCCTTGCCGTATTCCTCCCAGTATTGCCCATGCGTGTTGGGAAGCCAGGCCGCCACGAACAGGTCGAATTCACCTTCGGCAAGCAGCGGATACATCACACTGTGCGGACCCTTCTTCATTGCGACGTTGTAGCCGGAACGCTCCAGAACATTCTGGAACACGGCGGCGGTCGCCTCGTAGAAAGAAAGATTCACGTGGCCAATCACGACCGTTCGTGCGTGGGCGGCGGAACTGACGAGACATGCTGCGCCCAGAGCCGTGCATAGCAAACGTGACAGAAACTTCATATTGCCGATCTCCTTTCGTGAAATGTTCGCGAGTGCTGCATGCGTGGTCAATCGTGCCGGAACCGGGATCGCGGATGCCAATGCCGGACCTGAGCGCCCGCCCCGGCATGCTCAGGTGAGCGGTTTCATTACGACCTTTCGATAACAGGGCCGTTCACTCAATGTTTCGAACCAGCGCCTGAGCGCCGGGTATTGAGGCCGCGCCTTTTCCAGCAGGTCCTCCGGCAAGGCCAGCCAGCGCCAGACCGCACAACCCATCGGAATGTCGCCCATGCTGAATCTGTTTCCGGCAACGTGGGTCCGGTTGGCGAGGTGCCTGTCGAGGTATCCCAGCACTTCGGCGCTCCGGTCGAACGATCGCGCGATCGCTTCGGGGTCACGTTGCTCCGGGGGCGTTCGCACCAGATTCCAGAACAAGGGCCGGAATGCCGGCCAGAACGTCGTGCTGCTCCAGTCCATCCACCGGTCGGCCTCGACGCGGACCGCCAGGTCATCCGGCCACAGGTCGCCGGCACTGTGCTTTGCTGCGAGGTAACGGACAATCGCGTTTGACTCCCACAACACCAGTCCGTCGACCTCGACCGTGGGCACCAGGCCATTCGGATTCATTGCGCGGTATTGCGGCGTATCGACGATGCCGAATTGGCCGCCGGCATCGACGCGCTCAAAGGGCAGGTCGAGTTCCTCGCACGCCCACAGTACTTTCTCGACGTTGACGGAATTGTTGCGGCCCCAGATTTTCAGCATGGGTTGTCTCCTGTCAGCCGTTTCTCAGTTCGCTCAACGTTGCGTCGATAAGGCGGCGCGAAATGCTGATGGTGCTTGGCAGTTTCTCGGGCAATCGGTCGAGGCTGAACCAGTCCGCAGCCTCGATTTCTGCCGGGTCGGGCGTAATGTCGCCCGCCACATAGTCGGCGTGAAAGGCGATCATCAACGAGTGCGGAAACGGCCACGGCTGGCTGGCGAAATACCGGATATTGTTGATCTCGATACTGACTTCCTCGCGCACTTCGCGAACGATGGTCTGCTCCAGCGTTTCACCGGGCTCGGTGAAACCGGCCAGCGCGGAAAACATGCCCGGTGGAAAGTGCGGCGAGCGGGCCAGCAGGATTTCCGGTCCGCGCTGCACCAGCACCATGATGGCCGGAGCGATACGCGGATAGTGCAGTTGCGCGCATGACGGGCACACACGCGAGCGTTCGCCTTCCTTGAGCACCGTCGCGGTTCCGCAACGTCCGCAAAACTGGTGCGAGCGGTCCCAGTCGACGATCTGGAACGCACGGCCAGCGAGCGCAAAGATGGTGTCGTCCAGTGCGCCGTAAAGGGCACGCAATCCGGACCACTGCATCCCGGCAGGCGCGGGTGTCGCGTCCTCGACTTCAGCGGCGAAACAGTGGCGGCCCGCCAGTGCGCCAAGGTATTGCGTTCGAAGCGCGGTCAGACCCAACGCGGCCGGATCACGCGCCACCGGTATTCGCACGCCGTCCTTGTCGTACGCGACCAGAGCGTGGTTTCCCATGTAGACGAACCACAGGGCGGGTTCGTCCAGTTTCTCCGGCGCCGTGTACGACGCAACGAAGTTCTCCGGTGCCGACAGAATCATCATCGGCGCTTACCCCGCGAACGATCGGCCGATGGTGCGCGTACAGGAGCCGGTGTTTCGTGCTCGCTGCGTCGGATGCGTTGCTGCCGGCATCGATTCAGCGTTTCTTCGGCATGTACAGGTCGGTAATCGATCCCTCGGCAATTTCGGCCGCAAAGAAAACCGTTTCGGACAATGTCGGATGCGGGTGGATGGTCAGCCCGATGTCTTCCGCATCGGCGCCCATTTCGAGTGCGAGTACCGTCTCGGCAATCAGTTCACCGGCGTTCGGGCCGACCATGCCGGCGCCAAGCAGGCGCTTGCTGGACTTGTCGAACAGCAGCTTGGTCATGCCCTCGTCGCGCGCGGTTGCCAGTGCGCGCCCGCTCGCTGCCCACGGGAATGAGGCTTTCTCGAAGTCGATGCCCTGCGCCTTCGCCTGTGTTTCGGTCAGGCCCATCCAGGCAATCTCCGGGTCGGTATAGGCGACCGAGGGAATGGTGCGTGCGTCGAAGGCGCGCTTGTGACCGGCGATGACTTCCGCCGCGAGCTTGCCCTCGTGCGTTGCCTTGTGCGCGAGCATCGGTTCGCCGACGATGTCGCCGATGGCATGGATATGCGCGACGTTGGTTCTCATCTGCTTGTCGACAGGGATGAAGCCGCGCTCGTTGACCGTGACACCGGCCGCTTCGGCACCGATCGAACCGCCATTGGGGCGGCGGCCTACGGCGACCAGCACCCGGTCGTAGACCTGCGGGTCGGGCGCGTTGTCACCCTCGAATGTCGCCTTGAGTCCGTTCTTCTGCGCGGTCAGCGCAGTGACCTTGGTCTTGACGTAAATGCCCTGGTAACGCTTTTCCAGGCGCTTGTGCAGGGGACGGACCAGGTCGCGGTCGGCGCCCGGAATCAGACTGTCAGCGAGTTCCACCACCGAAATCTTGCTTCCCAGCGCGTCATAGACGGTCGCCATCTCCAGGCCGATGATGCCGCCGCCGATGACCAGCATGCTTTTTGGCAATTCGGTCAGTTTCAGCGCATCGGTGGAGTCCATCAGGCGCGAGTCGTCGTAAGGAAGCCCCGGAATGCGAGCCACCTGTGAACCGGCGGCAATGATCGCGGAGTCAAAGGAAACCTTCTTGACGCCGTCGGCGGTTTCAACCTCGATCATGTGCGGCGAGACGAATTTGCCGGTGCCGTGCACGACCTGCACCTTCCGCTGCTTCGCGAGGCCGGCGAGGCCGCGTGTCAGGCGCTCGACAACGCCGTTCTTCCAGCCGCGCAGTTTGTCGATCTCGACTTTCGGTTTCGCAAACGCCAGACCGTGTTCTTTCATCTCTTCGGCTTCCGAAATCACCCGCGCTGCGTGCAACAGCGCTTTCGAGGGAATACAGCCGACGTTGAGGCATACCCCGCCCAGCGATTCATAGCGCTCGATCAACACCACTTGCAGCCCGAGGTCGGCAGCACGAAACGCCGCGGTGTAGCCGCCGGGCCCGGAGCCCAGCACCACCACCTGGCCGTGGATGTCGCCTTTTTCGCTCGCCGCCAGTGGCGCGGCCGCTGCCGGTTGCGCAGCTGCTGTTTTTCCTTCCGCGGCTTTCGGGGCGGCTGCCGCAGGTGCCGGTGCTTCAGCCTTTGTCCCCGGCTTGCCTTTTTCCTGCACTTGCGCTGCTTCGGCCGAGGCGGCTTCGAGGGTGAGGATCAGGTTGCCTTCGGAGACCTTGTCGTCGACTTTGACTTTCAGTTCCTTGACTACGCCGGCCTCGGGCGAGGGCACGTCCATGGTGGCCTTGTCGGACTCCAGCGTGACAAGTGAATCTTCCTTTTCAACGCGGTCGCCCGGTTTGACGAGAACTTCAATGACAGGAATGTCCTTGAAATCGCCGATGTCCGGTACTTTTACCTCAATCAGTGGCATGTCGTTTCTTCTTGTAACGCGAGTAAACAAAAATCAGCCGGCGAACGGTTTTCGGTTCCGGCTGCTTATTGGCAAGGTTACCAGTGTACCGCCGGCCGGCGCTTGCCGGTTTCCGGGCCGGGCCGCGTCAATCGCTCAAAAACGGAGAATCCGCCGGGATCGTTCCGTCATTTCGTCGCGGCGATAACGGACAGATTCCGTGATCTGTTTTATCCGCGAACATGCCCGTCACCCAGCACGACCCACTTCAGCGATGTCAGCCCTTCCAGTCCGACCGGGCCGCGCGCGTGAAGTTTGTCGGTTGAAATGCCGATCTCCGCGCCGAGGCCGTACTCAAAGCCGTCGGCAAAACGTGTTGACGCATTGACCATGACCGAGCTCGAGTCCACTTCCCGCAGAAACCGGCGTGCCCGGCTCCAGTCCTCGGTGACAATCGCGTCGGTATGCTGCGATCCGTATTGCGTGATGTGGTCAATCGCTTCGTCCAGGCCGTCCACCACGCGTACCGCCAGTATCGGCGCCAGATACTCCGCATACCAGTCTTCCTCGGACGCCGCCTTCATTCCGGCAACCAGCGCGCGCGCTGCGTCGTCGCCGCGCAGTTCCACGCCCTTGTCGATGTAAATTCTTGCCAGGGCCGGCAGGATGGCGCCGGCGATGTCCTTGTGCACCAGCAGCGTTTCCAGCGTGTTGCAGGTGCCGTAACGCTGCGTCTTGGCATTGTCGGCGATGCGTATGGCCTTTTCCTTGTCGGCCTTGTCGTCGATATACACGTGACACACGCCGTCCAGGTGCTTCAGCACCGGAATCCGCGCTTCGTTTGAAACGCGTTCGATCAGGCCCTTGCCGCCGCGTGGCACGATGATGTCCACGTATTCCTTCATCGTAATCAGCTCGCCGACCGCGGCACGATCGGTCGTTTCGATGACCTGCACTGCCTTCTCCGGCAATCCGGCGGCACGCAAACCTTCGTGCACGCAAGCACCGATCGCCTGATTCGAGTGTATCGCCTCGGAGCCGCCGCGCAGAATGGCGGCGTTACCGGCTTTGAGGCACAAGCCCGCCGCGTCTGCGGTGACGTTCGGACGCGACTCGTAAATGATGCCGATGACACCGAGCGGCACGCGCATGTGTCCGACCTGGATGCCGCTCGGACGATAGCGCATGTCGCTGATTTCGCCGACCGGGTCGGGAAGCTGCGCAATCTGGCGCAATCCTTCGGCCATGGCGGCGACGCTCTTCCCGTCAAGTGTCAACCGGTCGATCATGGCCGCATCCAGACCTCTGGCGGTTGCGGCCTCGACATCCCTGGCATTCGCTTTCAGCAACCCGGCGCTGTTACGTTCGATGGCGAGGGCAATCGTTTCGAGGGCCAGATTCTTGGCACGCGTTTCGGCGCGCGCGAGCTCGCGCGAAGCAACGCGCGCGTCACGGCCAATGCCGTACATGTAAGACTGAATATCCATGGAAGTGTGTGCCCGCCGTTATGACGGGATTTTACAGCGATTCGCCGATGCGAAGGTCCGGCGCCGGGTCAGCCTTGCGGCATCAGGGTCACGCCCAGATCCAGCAGGGCATCCCAGACGTCGCCTTTCGACAGGCCTTTTGCCATTCGGTCCACCCGCGCCGCTTTGCCCAGCGCGAGAAGCAACTGCCGCTGGTCGAGTTTGCGCAATGCCTGCGGCAGCAACTTCTGCCGGTCGCCCCATATGCGAAGCTCCTGCATTGCCTGGCGCATCGACACGCCGCGGTCAAGCAGGATTCTGACGCGGCCCATTGTCCGCGCTTCCTCGGCAACGGCCCACAGCACCAGCGGCACGGCTGCGCCCTCGCCGCGCAGCCCGTCGATCATACGTACGAAATGGGCACGATCGCCGCGCAAAATGGTGGCGCCGAGTTCGAATACATTGAAACGTGCGACGTCCAGCACTGCGTTCCTGACGTCCTCGAAAGGCAGCTCTCCCGGCGCAAACAGCAGCGCCAGTTTCTGCACCTCCTGGTGCGCCGCCATCAGATTGCCTTCGACGCGTTCGGCAATGAAGGCGACCGTTTCACGCGAAGCACTTTGCTCCTGTTGCGCCAGCCGTTTCAGGATCCAGGCCGGCAGCTGATCCCGTGTTACCGCCTTGGCGTGAACCGTTTCACCGGCTTTTTCCAGCGCGCCAAACCAGCGCGATCCCAGCGCCTGTCGATCGAGTGCCGGCAGGCTCACTACGGTCAGCGTGTCCGGCGGCAGCGAGTCGCAGTATTCAACGAGCGCCTCGGCGCCGTTTCTTCCCGGCTTGCCGTTCGGTATGCGCAGGTCGATCATCCGCTTGCTGGCAAAAAGCGAGAGGCTTTGGCCCGCTTCGCGTAGCGCGCTCCAGTCAAAATTCGCTTCCGAGATAAATATTTCACGTTCCTCGAAACCGGCGGCAACGGCGGCAGCACGGATGCGGTCCGCGGCCTCGAGTGCAAGCAGCAACTCCTCGCCGAATACCACGTAAAGCGGCGCGAGTTCGCGATTGAGCCGTTGGGGAAGCTGGTCGGAGTCGAATCGCATCGGTAGCGAAACCGCTTCAGACGTTCATTTGCTGCAGCAGATTCTCGATGCGATCGGAGACGTGGCTTCGCAGGATCTTCTGTGTTGTTCCTGCCAGATCCGCCACGCCGGTCTGAAGCACGACCTGTTTTACCGCCAGCAAATAGGCCGGGTGCATCGAAAACTGGCGTAAGCCGAAGCCGAGCAGCAAGCGCGTCAAGCGCGTGTCGCCCGCCATTTCACCGCAAACCGCAACCGGTTTTCCGGTCCGGTTGGCGCTGCGGATGATGTGCGAAACCAGTTCGAGAACAGCGGGGTGCAGCGGGTCGTACAGGTGTGCGACCGTATCGTCGCTGCGGTCGATCGCAAGCGTGTACTGAATCAGGTCATTGGTGCCAATCGACAGGAAGTCGAGTTTTCGCATGAACATGTTGACCGACAGTGCGGCTGCCGGAACTTCGATCATGCCGCCGACTTCAACCGCGTCGTCGTACGGTATGCCCTGTGTGTCCAGCGACGCCTTGGCCTCGGCAATGAGATGCAGCGACTGTTCGATTTCATGCATCGAGGACAGCATCGGAATCAGGATCCGGATCCTGCCGTAATGCGAGGCGCGCAGAATGGCGCGCAACTGGTGATGGAACAAACGCGGCTCGGCGAGGCATAAGCGGATGGCCCGCAAGCCAAGCGCCGGATTCGGCGCGACGCGGCCGAAATTCTCCGCCTGCTTGTCCGCGCCGAGATCGAACGTGCGGATCGTGACCGGCATGCCTTCCATTTCCTGCGCTACCCGGCGATATGACTCGAACTGCTCGTCCTCACTCGGCAGGTCGCCGCGGTTCAGAAACAGGAACTCGGTACGAAACAGTCCGATACCCGTGGCGCCGTTTTCTCTCGCCACGGCAACGTCATCGGGCAGTTCGATGTTGGCGTGCAATTCAACGTCGATGTGGTCCAGCGTGGCGGTCCTGGTTCGCGTGATGCGTTTGAGTTTCTCGCGTTCCAGCTGCAACTGGTCCTGGCGCAGCCTGTACTCGGTAAGGACAGACGCATCCGGATTGACGATGACCACTCCGTTGTTGCCGTCGACGATCAGCGTTTCGTTCTCGCGGATGAGCGTTCGCGCCAGATGCAAGGCCACTACCGAGGGTATGTTGAGACTGCGCGCCACGATTGCGGTGTGTGAGGTTGCGCCGCCAAGGTCGGTAATGAAGCTCGCAAAATGATGCTGCTTGAACACGATCACGTCGGCAGGAGACAGGTCGTGCGCCACCAGAATGGCGTTTTCTTCCGGGATGCCGCGCACCGCGTAGCCGGGGCGCCCCAGCAGCGCCTTGAGCACGCGCTCGACAACCTGGTGAATGTCGGCCTTGCGCTCTCGCAGATAAGCGTCCTCGATCCGGGCGAACTGCTCCACCAGGGCGTCCATTTGCAGCTTCAGCGCCCATTCGGCATTGCAGCGCATGGATTCGATGAGCTGTTTGGGGACTTTGGACAGCGTCGAATCTTCGAGGATCATACGGTGCAGGTTGAGAAAGGCTTCGAACTCTGCCGGCGGCGCACCTGCCGGAATGTGGTTGGCGAGTTCCGTCAGGTCTTCGCGGACCTGGGCGATTGCGGCATCGAAACGGGATTGCTCGGTTGCAACCTGTGACTCCGGAATGTCGTAGTGCGCGACTTCCAGCTGTGCATGCGACACCAGTTGGGCTCGCCCGATCGCAATGCCGCCGGATACGCCGACGCCATGTATCGTAAAGCTCATGACGTGGTGAGGCTCATGAAACGCCGAGGCTGGTAAGACCAGTGAAACTCATTGGATGTGGAAATGCATCCACGGCTTTGATCCGTTGCCCTACATTGCAATGCGCGCGTGACAACAAGATGACAAGCGCTCATTCACCCTCTCCGAACTTGTCCTCGATCAAGGCCGACCAATGCATCCATTGCCGCCTGCTCGTCCGGTCCGTCCGTTTCGAGTTCGACGCTGCTTCCCTTTGCCGCTGCCAGCATCATGACGCCCATGATGCTCTTGGCATTGACACGGCGGCCGTCGCGCGACATCCACACCTCGCACTGGAAACTGCTGGCGAGTTGGGTGAGTTTGGCCGACGCCCTGGCGTGCAAGCCGAGGCGGTTAACGATTTCGATGTCCTGACGCAGCATTGCGAACCTGACTGAATGGTATTTGCATGACGCCTTCCGCGCCGCCCGACAGAGCCTTGTCGACGACGATCCGCAACGGATCGTCCCTGTAGGTCAGCGCGCGTATCAGCATCGGCAGATTGACGCCGGCGACCCCTTCGACTTTCCCCGGGGTCAGCAACCGGCTCGCGATATTACACGGTGTCGCCCCGATGATGTCGGAAAACACCAGCACGCCGCTGCCCTGGTCGAGTGTGCGCAGGAGCCTGATTGCCTGCGGCACAATCTGTTCGGGATCGTCCTGTGGCGTGATGCCGATCTGCATGACGTAGGGCGGGCGGGCGCCCATCACGTGGCTGGCACATTGAATCAGGCTTTCGCCAAGAGTGCCGTGGGTAATCAGGAGTATTCCAACCATCTTCAGCGCAGGTGCCAGTCCGCCAAACCACGCATTGTAACGCCGCAGGCGCCGGTATGCCGGGTTTGCAACTTCACGCCGCGGCCGGAAGTCGTCGTGCGGTCGAGCGTTTACCCGGCAAGGTTTCTCTCCAGCGCGTCGATAAACATGCCGGCAACATTGCACTCGGTCTGGTCGTGGATCTCGCGCATGCAGGTCGGGCTGGTGACATTGACTTCGGTCAGCTTGCCGCCGATGACGTCAAGGCCCACCAGTAACAGGCCGCAGGCCTTGAGTTCGGGGCCCAGCGCTTCCGCGATTTCGCGCTCGCGCGGTGTAATCGGCATCGCCACGCCGCGACCGCCGGCCGCGAGGTTGCCGCGGTTCTCTCCCGGCTTGGGAATGCGCGCGAGTGTGTATGGCACCGGGGAGCCGTCGATGACGAGCACGCGCTTGTCGCCTTCGCTGATCTCGGGGATGAAGCGTTGCGCCATGATGGTACGCCGCCCCAGTTGCGTCAGTGTTTCGATGATTACCCCCAGGTTGGGGTCGTCATGGCGGGAGCGGAAAATCGACGCACCGCCCATGCCGTCCAGCGGCTTCAGGATCACGTCGATATGTTCCTCGGCAAAATCTCGGATGAGGGATTCATGCCGGGTGACCAGCGTTGGTGCGATGAACTCCGCAAACCGGGCGATGGACAGTTTTTCGTTGAAATCGCGGATTGCGCCTGGCCGGTTGAACACCGGTGTCCCTTCTTCTTCCGCCAATTCGAGCAGGTAGGTAC
Organism: uncultured beta proteobacterium; assembly: GCA_963792855.1. Taxonomy (GTDB): domain Bacteria; phylum Pseudomonadota; class Gammaproteobacteria; order Burkholderiales; family Eutrophovitaceae; genus SG8-40. Next base: position 38,339 of record CAWBXZ010000015.1, read on the forward strand.
TGTAGACGTACTCCATGTCGAATGGCGGATCCTTGCGCATGATGATGCAATCGAAGTCCTTCGGCGACATCGCACGGCGCCCGCTCACCCGATACCAGTCCTTGTCGTTACCGGTTAGTTCGAGATCCTGGGCAAAGCAGACTATCTGCCCGCTGTTCCAGACCAGGTCCTCCTGCCGCATCACTGCAAGGCGGTGCCCGCGTCCGTCCGCCTCCTGCATCATCGCGTAGGAGGTGTCCTTGTAGGTCTTGATGCTTTCGAGCGGGTCGAGGATAAACAGAATTCTCATGAACATTTCTTCTGCTGTCCGATGGCAATTGTCATCGCCCGACAGCCTGGAATAAGAGTGGGTGAGGGCAGTGCGCGAGTGTGCGCGGATTGTAGCAGAGGGTTTCGGCCGTGCTGCGGGCCGGAGTAGATACCGGTTCGCGATCGAATCTGCGCACGCAAAAAAAACGGGCGCCTCGAAAGGCGCCCGCAAGGGGGAGGGTGTTACAGGGGTTGGTTGACAGGGGCCCCGCTTTGTTTTTGTCGGCCCCGGTGCTTAAACGTGGTAGGCGACCTCGCCGTGTTGTGTCGCGTCGAGACCTTCGCGTTCCTCGTCTTCCGGCACCCGCAGTCCGATGACCGCATCGATTATCTTGAACAGGATGAAGCTGATAATGCCTGTCCAGACGATGGTGACCAGTACGCTGACGATCTGGGTCACGACCTGGCCGCCCATGGTGACGCCTTCGGCGAAACCACCGCCGCCGAACGAGGTCGAGGCGAGGAAGCCGGTGCCGATGGCGCCGATAATGCCGCCGACACCATGTACGCCGAACACATCAAGCGAATCGTCGTAGCCGAACATCGACTTCAGTCCGGTCACTGCCCAGAAACACACGATGCCGGAGATGATGCCGAGAATGATGGCACCCATCGGCCCGACAAAAGCGCATGCGGGAGTGATCGCGACGAGGCCGGCAACTGCGCCGGAGGCGCCGCCAAGCATGGTCGGCTTGCCGCGCGCAATCCACTCGATGAACAGCCAGCCGAGTACCGCGGCAGCGGTTGCGAGTTGGGTGTTGATCAGTACCAGCCCGGCAGTGCCGTCCGCGGCGAGTTCGCTGCCGACGTTGAAGCCGTACCAGCCCACCCACAGCAGTGACGCCCCGACCATCGTGAAGGTCAGGTTATGCGGGGGCATGGCTTCCTTGCCGTAGCCGATGCGCTTGCCCAGCACGATGCAGCCAACCAGCGCGGCAATGCCGGCATTGATGTGCACCACGGTACCGCCGGCGAAGTCCATCGCACCCATTTGGCCGAGGAATCCACCGCCCCACACCATGTGCGCGATCGGGATGTAGCACAGGAACAGCCACAACACCATGAACCACAGCACTGCGGAGAACTTGATGCGCTCGGCAAAGGCGCCGACGATCAGCGCCGGCGTAATGCAGGCGAAGGTCAGCTGGAAGGTCACGAACACATACTCGGGAATGGTGCCGCTGAGCGAATCCGGTGTGATGCCCGACAGGAACGATTTGCTGAAGCCGCCGTAGATGGAATTGAACGGCCCTTCGGTGAACGTCAGGCTGTAGCCGAACAGCGCCCAGAGGATCGACATCAGGGCGAACGTGGCGAAAACCTGCATCAGCACTGACAGCATGTTCTTGGCGCGTACCAGGCCGCCATAGAACAAGGCCAGTCCGGGGATGGTCATCATGATGACCAGTACGGTGGCGACAATCATCCACGAGGTATCGCCCGAATCGAGCGTGTCCTGCGCCAGCACCGGCGTGGCGGCGGTGAGTGCTCCCGCCAGCGCGGACCACGAAAGGATTTTTCTGAGCATTCCTGTTCTCCCTTACAGAGCATCCGCGCCGGTTTCGCCGGTGCGGATACGTACAACCTGTTCGAGATCGAAAACGAAGATCTTGCCGTCGCCGATTTTTCCGGTATTGGCTGATTTTTCGATCGCTTCAATGGCCTGATCAAGGACGTCGTCCTTGATGGCCGCTTCGATTTTTACCTTCGGTAGAAAATCGACGACGTACTCGGCACCGCGATACAGCTCGGTGTGTCCTTTCTGTCGGCCGAATCCCTTGACTTCGGTCACGGTGATGCCCTGTACGCCAATGGCGGACAGCGCTTCGCGGACCTCATCAAGCTTGAACGGCTTGATCACTGCACTCACGAGTTTCATGTTGTCTCCAGTTACCTAAGATGTTGAGCCCGGCGCTGCGCCGGGAATTCAATGTGCGGGTGCCTGCATCGTTCGCTGCCAGGCCCCGGATCCGGACAATCCAGCGCCAGTCGTTTTTGCAGGTTGTGTGCCAGCTAGAAAACATATTAAATATCAAATAGTTAAAGGATTTCAGGCCCAGTTACGCGAGATTTACGCACCAATGCGGTGCATCATCGCGAGAAGCAGTCCCAAATTGGTGCGACCCCGTTTCGAGCCTTCGCTGCTGCTGGTGCCGTCAGGAAATCCCGCCACGCCGAGTGCAACAACGTGATGCCGGGATTTCCGTCGGGTAATGCCATAACCGCGTTCTGACAGGGCGAATGCACGATGTCATCGACCTGTGCAGTTTCCTCAGAAGCTCTTGGATATCGAGAAGAAGACGCGATCCTCGGCGATAGCGGGAGGATTATCGATGTCGGTGTCGGTCCAGGCGAGCGTGTAATCCAGCCCGGTATAGGTGCCGTCACTGTAGGTCGCATAGACCTTGTAGTCGTCGTAATCGGCTGTGTCGTTGGGTGTGCCCGCCGTGGAGCCGTCGTACATCGTCGTGCCGTAGCTTCCGCCAATCGCCAGCCCCATCGGGAAGGCGTACTCGGCGGCAATATTGAAATAGCCGGAGCCCTTGGCATCGGTGATGCCGAATGCTTCGTCGCTGATGGTGTAGTTGTAGGCGGCCGACAGCCATTTCCATGCGCCTTTGAGGTAGACCTCGTCGGTGTTCAGGCTGCTTTCTCCAGGGTAGTCGTAGTGGAGGTAACCAACATCCATCCCCCAGTCGCCCCAGGTTTTTGCCCAGCCGACATACGCATCGAGTTCTACCGACGTGTCGGAATTGAAATCGACGTTGGAAGCCCACGCGCCGGCATAAAGCCCGGTCGGTTCGCTCGACCAGTCGAATCCGCCTTGCACGGCGAACTTTTCATCGGTCTGGGAAATGCCGCGGAACACGTAATCGGTGGTGAACGTCAGGTTGGCGCTGATCGGCATCGAGGGCTCCGCCGAGGCGACGCCGGGCAGCGCGAGCGCGGCGGCGAGGGCAATTGCGGTTTTTTTGGCTTCAAACATGACTGTCTCCTGTTACAAGATGGAAGGAACAATGCAAAAGTGCGATGGTGCATTACGCAATCGGCGTACCATGGCAATAAATATAATTTAAACAGATAGTTAGATGATTTCTCCATTATCGTTATGCTGCGTCGCCGCATCAGGCTGGTGCGAACTTGCGGGCGAATGCACCAGAGCTGAGCAGGATGTTGGCGGGACGCCGTTTGTTACACTCGCGCGCGGGAGGCAAACACTGTGGATACCAAAGTGCTCGATGAAATCAGCCGGCGTGTCGATGACCTGATCGCGAACACGCCGGTCGAGGACGTGCGGAAGAACCTGCGTGCATTGATGTCGGGCTGGTTCACGCGGCTCGATCTCGTTACCCGGGAAGAGTTCGATGTTCAGCAGTCGGTCCTGCAACGCACCCGCGAGAAGTTGTCGCTGATGGAAGCCCGTGTCGCCGAGCTGGAGCGCGCGCTCGGCGGCCGGAACGAAGACTGAGCCTCCAGCCAGCCATGTCGCTCGCGGTTCTCTACAGTCGGGCGTTATCGGGCATGGACGCCCCGCTGGTCACTACCGAGGTGCATCTGGCCGCGGGGCTGCCGAGTTTTACCATCGTGGGTTTGCCCGAGGCCGAGGTGAAGGAGGCGCGCGATCGCGTTCGCTCGGCACTGATCAATTGCCGTTTCGAATTTCCGGCCCGGCGCATCACCGTCAACCTGGCGCCGGCCGACTTGCCCAAGGAAAGCGGACGGTTCGATCTGCCGATCGCCATCGGCATACTTGCCGCCTCCGGGCAGCTGCCGAAGGATCAACTGGGCCAGTACGAGTTTGCGGGAGAGCTGGCGCTGACTGGCGAACTGCGTCCGATTCGCGGGGCGCTTGCCATGACCTACCGTGCCCATGGTTCTGGCCGTGCCTTTGTGCTGCCGGAGGCGAGTGCCGGAGAAGCAGCGCTGGTCGGGCAAGCGAAAGTTTATGGTGCCGGCAACCTGCTCGAGGTCTGCGCCCATCTCGCCGGGCGCGAGCAACTCGATTGCCGGCGCCGGAACCCGCAGCCGGACGCCTCGGCCGTTGCCGACATGGCGGATGTCAAAGGGCAGGTCGAAGCCCGGCGGGCGCTCGAGATTGCCGCCGCCGGCGGACACAGCATCCTGATGGCCGGACCTCCGGGTACCGGCAAGACCATGCTGGCGGAACGGCTGGCCGGTATATTGCCGCCGATGACGGATACTGAGGCGCTCGAATCTGCCGCCATCCAGTCGCTTGGCTCGCAGGGATTTGACGTCAGTCGATGGAAACAACGTCCATACCGGGCGCCGCATCACAGTGCATCGGCCGTGGCGCTGGTTGGCGGCGGCAGCCAGCCGCGCCCGGGCGAGATCTCGATGGCGATGCACGGCGTGCTGTTTCTCGATGAACTGCCCGAGTTCGCCCGCAATGTGCTCGAGGTGCTGCGCGAACCGCTCGAATCGGGGCGGATCGTTGTGTCGCGAGCGGCACGGCAGGCTGAATTCCCGGCGCGATTCCAACTGGTCGCCGCAATGAACCCCTGCCCCTGCGGTTATCTCGGTCATTACAACGAACGCTGCCGGTGCACACCGGAACAGGTGGCGCGTTACCGTGGCCGTATTTCCGGTCCGCTGCTGGACCGCATCGATATCCAGGTCGAGGTTCCGGCGGTGGCGGAAAGCGATATTGCGGGCAAGCAATGGGGAGAGTCGAGCGAAGCGGTGCGTGCGCGCACCGCGCGCGCCCGCGAAATACAGCTGTCGCGCCAGGGCAAGACGAACGCAATGCTGGGTGTGCAGGAAACCGAGCAATACTGCAGCCCGGATGCAGAGGGTGAAAAGCTCGTGCGTTCGGCACTGACGCGACTCGGGCTTTCGGCACGCGCCTATCACCGCGTGCTGCGGATCGGCCGTACGATCGCCGATCTCGCGGCGAGCCCCCAGGTGGGTGCGCAGCATCTTGCCGAGGCAATACAGTACCGAAGGTTTGCATGAACGATCAGCACGACTTGACGGTGATCCTGCGTTCGCGCTTTCCGATTGTCGCGATAGAGACGCACGAAGAAACTCGCGTGATCGGCTTGCTCGAGCGAATCTGCAACCTCGAACAGCAGGCGCTGTTTGTCTGGACCGTCACGGACGGGCTGAGCCGTCATGGACGCAGCGACTCGATTCCGCTCACCTTCGAGCCGATGCAGGCATTGCGGCACATCTACAAGACCAGCCAGAACGGGATCTATACGCTGATCGATCTGCATCCTTTTCTCGATGACCCGATCAATCAGCGCCTGATCAAGAGTATTGCCAACGACTATCAGAAAACCGCACGGACGCTGGTGCTGGTAAGCCACCGCATCGAGCTGCCGGCCGACATTTCCCGGCTCACGGCACGCTTCTCCCTGACCATGCCCGATGCCGAAGGCATGCGGAAACTGGCACAGGAGGAGATCGATGCCTGGGCCCGGCGCGAAGGTTCCCGTGTGAAAGGCAGCCGCGATGCGGGCAATCAGCTGGTGCAGCATCTGGTTGGCATGAGCGCATCCGATGCGCGCCGGCTGGTGCGGCACGCAATCCATGACGACGGCGCCATTACCGGCGCGGATATCGACCGTGTCCTGAAGTTCAAGCACGAATCGCTGGGCGCGGACAGTGTGCTGACCCTTGAACTCGAAACCGCAGGGTTTTCCGAAGTCGCCGGGCAGGCCCGGCTCAAGGAATGGCTGGCGCAGCGCCGGGCGGCTTTTACCAGTGAAGTTGCGGGCCTGGAGCCGCCGCGCGGCATCATGCTGCTGGGTGTGCAGGGCGCCGGAAAAAGTCTGGCGGCGAAAGCGGTGGCGGGTAGCTGGGGTGTGCCGCTGATGCGGCTGGATTGTGCGACCCTGTATGAGAAATGGATAGGCGAGACCGAACGCAACTTGCGTGAAGCGCTGCGCGCGGCCGAAGCGATGGCGCCTTGCGTGCTGTGGATGGACGAAATCGAAAAGGGCCTGTCCGCGGATTCGGACAGCGACTCCGGCGGCACCTCGCGACGGTTGCTGGGCACGCTGCTGACGTGGATGGCGGAACGCAAGAGCCGCGTGTTTCTCGTCGCCACCGCCAATGACATTCAGTCGCTGCCGCCGGAACTGATTCGCAAGGGGCGGATGGACGAGGTTTTCTTCGTTGATTTGCCGGATGCCGAAGCGCGCGCCGAGGTGTTCAGGATTCATCTGCGAAAACGCGATTTCGACCCTGCGGCGTTTGACGTCGTGACGCTGGCAACCGCAAGCGAGGGATTCTCCGGTGCCGAGATCGAACAGGCTATCGTCGCAGCCTTGTACGAAGCACACGCGCGCGGGTCGGAACTGTCGGATGCGGTCGTCTCGGAGGAGATCGCCCGCACGCGGCCGCTATCGGTTATCGCCCGCGAACGCATCCAGGCGTTGCGCGAGTGGGCGAAAAACCGCGCAGTCATGGCAAACGGTTAGGTTACAAAAGGAAAGCACCAAATGGACGCTCTCGAAAGCTGGAAAGAAGAAATGCGCTCTGCCTACCTGTACCGCGTGGTGTCGGCTTGTGAGGCGGGAACGGCACGCGAGGGGCTGTTCAGGCAATTGGGGATCGAGGCCGAAAGCCAGGCGAAGATCTGGGCGGACAACCTGCGCAAGGAAGGCAGCGCGGTGCCGGCTGCCTACGTGCCCGACATGCGCAGCCGCATCATCGCCGCGCTCACCCGCCGCTTCGGGCCGCGCTCGACACGCAGCCTGCTCACGGCAATGAAAGTACGCGGCATGTCCCTGTATGCGGTGTCCGATCCGCGCCACTTCGTGCCGGGGGCGAAGTCCGGCGGCGAGGGCCGCCACCGCGGTTTGTCCGGCGGCGGCAACCTGCGCGCCGCCGTTTTCGGCGTCAACGACGGACTGGTATCCAACGCCAGCCTGATACTCGGCGTGGCCGGTGCGGCTGCGGACGCCGGCATCATCGTGCTGTCGGGTGTCGCGGGCTTGCTGGCCGGGGCGTTCTCGATGGCGGCCGGCGAATACGTTTCCGTGCGCTCGCAGCGCGAAATGTACGAGTACCAGATCGGGCTCGAGGCGGACGAACTCGAACAGTATCCGGAAGAAGAGGCGGGGGAGCTGGCGCTGATTTACGAAGCGCGCGGCATCCCGCGCGACACGGCAAAAAAGATGGCCGACGACATCATTGCCGATCCCGATCGTGCGCTCGATGCGCTGGCGCGCGAAGAACTCGGACTGAACCCGGACGAACTGGGCTCGCCAATCGGTGCGGCAGTGTCTTCGTTTCTCGCCTTTTCGGCGGGCGCGTTGGTTCCCTTATTGCCGTTCCTGGTGTTGGCACACCATGGTGCGTTGCCAATCTCGATCGGACTGACCGCATTGGCCCTGTTCTCCGTCGGCGCAACCCTGAGCCTGTTTATCGGCCGTGGTGCGATCACGGGCGGGCTTCGCATGCTGCTGATCGGCGGTGGCGCCGGTGCGCTGACGTTCTTGATCGGGCGCATGCTGGGTGTAGCGCTCGCGTAACCGGAGCGGAGTGCGACAGCGGCGCTGCCGCGAGAAGGAACTGTGCGCCATTCCGGGCGGTAACAACCCCTATGGGATCAACACCATGGCACCCAGCGTCGAGCCACTCTCAATCGCAACGTGCGCCTGTACCGCGTCTTTCAAGGCGTACTCCCGTGAGATGTTCGCGTCGAGGATGCCATCGCCGATGGCCTTGAACAGATCGCGTGCCGCCCATTCGAGGTCGGAGCGTTTGGCGAGGTAGTGCATGATCGCCGGCCGGGTGATGAACAGCGAGCCGCGCCGACCGAGGTCCTGGATGATGTCGATCGGATCGGGCGGGCCGGACACATGACCGTACGCCGCGCACACGCCCATCGGTCGCAGGCAGTCGAGCGAATCCTGCAGCGTGTCCTTGCCAATGGCTTCGTAGACCACCGCCGCGCCTTCGCCATTGGTGACCTGTTTCACTTTCGCGACAAAGCTCTCGCGTGAACGCACTACCGGGTGGTCGCAACCGGCGGCGCGGGCGACCTCTGCTTTTTCTTCCGTGCTGACGGTGCCGACGACTGTCGCGCCGAGCGCCTTGGCCCATTGGCACAGGATCAGCCCCATGCCGCCGGCGGCGGCGTGAACCAGAATCGTGTCGCCCGGCTGCACCTTGTAGGTCCGGTGCAGCAGGTATTGCGCCGTCATGCCTTTCATCAGCATTGCCGCGACCTTGCGATCGTCGAGTCCGTCAGGCAGGTGCAGTAGTTTGTCGGCCGGATAGTTGCGCACTTCGGCGTAACTGCCTAGCGGCGGAATACCGTAGGCGACGCGGTCGCCGTTCTTGAAATCACTTACCCCATCACCAAGGCCTTCGACGATGCCGACACCTTCGAAGCCGATGACCACCGGGCAGGGCGGTACCGGCCAGGGATGGGAAATGCCGCCGCGATGATAGGTGTCGGCGTAGTTCACGCCAATGGCGGTGTGACGCAGCCGTACTTCTCCCGCTGCAGGCTCCGGCACCGGCCAGTCCTCCCATTGCATGACCTCGGGCGGACCGAGTTGGTGAATGACCTGTGCTTTCGACATTATTGCTGTTCTCCCTGGCGGGTTCGGTCAGGCGGCAAACTCTTCGCCAAGCTGGTGCAGGATCGACGTGAAATTCTCGACTCCCTGCGCGCCGGTCACCAGGTACTTCCGGTTGAAGACCATCGCCGGTACGCCCTGGATGCCGCGGTTTATCCACAGTCGCTCGGCATCGCGAACCGCGTCCGCAAAGCGCGCGTCCCGCAGCACTGCCAGGGCTTCGTTGCGGTCCAGACCGATGCGCTTCGCGATATCGGCGAGCACCTCGGGATCATTCACGTCTTGCCGATGCGTAAAGTACGCTTCGAAAAGCGCCATCTTCAGTTCGTGTTCACGGCCCTGGGTGCCGGCCCAGTGCAACAGCTGATGTGCCCGGAAGGTGTTCACCATTTTCATGTCGTCGGCGTAGTTGAAGGTGAAGCCGAGTTCGGCGCCCATTGCGGTCAGTCTCGCGCGGGACTTGCGGCTGTCTTCCGGTGTCGAGCCGTACTTGGCGGCGAGGTGCTGTTGCAGGTCTTCGCCTTCATCCGGCATCTGTGGATTCAGTTCGAACGGGTGCCAGTGGATTTCTGCCTGCGTGCCGGTTTCGCGCAGCGCGGTTTCGAGTTGCCTGTAGCCGATGATGCACCATGGGCAGACCACGTCCGAGGCAATGTCGATGCGCAGCCGTGTTCCGCTCGCGTCCCCTACAGGTTCGTTCATGTCTGTCTCCTTGGTCCCGGAATCGTGCCGCGTTTGCGACGGCCACGGCATCCTCGTTGTCTTCTGCATGTTTGCTGCGTGAGCGCGCAATGAACCTGCGGACGCACGAATTGAATCGATGGTACCAAATCACTGTCGGAATACGGTGAACGGCGGATGCTCCCATGCGAGGGGTAGAATCCCTGCGAGTCCATCGTCCATGCCGGAAAAGAGAATGTCACCAGTGAGCAGCGAAGTCACCGAAGCGGTCCGCGAAAAGACCGCCGCACGTATCAGGGTCTTCTGGCAGCCCGGCTGCACTTCGTGCCTGCGCGTGAAGGAGTTTCTTGCCTCGCAAGGTGTCGAGTTCGAATCCATCGACGTTCACAACGATGAAGCAGGGCTGGCGCAGTTGACCGAACTGGGTGCGCGCAGCGTGCCCGTCGTGGCGCTTGGCGACAACTACACGCTTGCGCAGTCCCTGAATGACGTCATCCGGTTCCTCGACCTCAAGACGGGAAGCATGGAGATGCTGGCGCCGGAAGATCTGGTCGCCAAGCTGGATCTGGTGCTGGCGACCGCATCGCGCCTTGCCGGACAATTGTCCGAGGAGCAGTTGCGCAGCGTGTTTCGCAACCGCAACCGCACCGTTGCAGCGCTCGTGTTCCATGTCGTTCGCGTCGCTGAAATGGGTTTGCAGGCGGCGCAACAAACGGAACTGCAATTCGAAGGTTTCAACGATTTGCCGCCAGAGGAGTGGGGCCGCGACGAACTGATGCGCTGGGCGCAAAAGATTCGTCAGCAAGCGCAGGAGTGGTGGCGCAAGGAAACCGATCCCTCGCTCGCTTACGCCGTGCCGACCTACTACGGGCGGCGGCCGATGCACGAAGTGCTGGAGCGCACGGCCTGGCACGCGGCACAGCACACTCGGCAGCTTGCGCTGATTCTGGAAAGCCACGGGATCAAGCCGGACCGGCCGCTGAGTGCGGCCGAACTTGCCGGGTTGCCGGTGCCCGAGGAAGTCTGGGACCGTTAGCCCCGGTTGCCGATCACGATGGTCGCGTGCGCCGCGATCGTCTCGCCGCGCTTGCAACCAGCGCGTCGCGCACATCGGTTGCCGCGCCGCCACTTCCTTCAGGCGCCGGCCTCAGGCCGACCGGTGAGTAATTGCGACGCTGGCCGTTTGTCGCGGAGGACATTTTTTTGCAAACGGTCATACGACCCGCGTTATCATTTGCGGTTCGGCAGTGCGGTCATTGGACAATCGGCCAGGCGCCGTATTCGGGAGGTGAAAGATGTTACCCAAAACACTATTGCTGATAATTGGACTTCTCGCGGGTGTCAGCTCCATTAGTTCTTGGGCGGCGGATAGCCCGGTCGCCGGTACGACGCCATGGCAGCGCCCTGCCGGGGCGCCGGTGATCACCAGTGTCGATCACGATTCGGCATGGTTTCAGCGGGCATTGACCGGCATCTCCCGGCCGTACCCGGCAAGCCTGCGATTTCTCGATGACCAGGGCAATTGGTACACGCCGTTCAATCGTCCGGGGATGACCGGCCTGTACGATATCCGTGGCTGGCATCAGCCAGAACACGCCGTCGCCCCGAAATAATGAGTGCGCTCCCGCAACGGGAGCGACCGACGCTGCTCTAGCCGTATTGCAGCAGCGACGATCATCCTCACCCGATGTGTTGGGCAAACCTGGCCCAGCCGAGCCGATTCGGGTCGCCAATCCACGAAAACCGCTCTCGTTCGGGAAACTTGCGCAGTGCTGCAAGAACGCGAGCGCGATGATCTTGCGCACCGATTGATACACGTCAAATGATGCCCGCGACGGTTGGCTAAGATTGAAAAAAGGAGGCTGTGTTATTTGACGGTCTCCCGATAATCAGCGGCGAAAAGGCGTTGAGGGCTGGATATGTTTCCTCATCGCTTTCGGCAGACCGGGGTGCGGAATCCACGGCCTAAACGGTGTCATGTCGAACCAGGCCGTACAACCATGAGGAGACAGAAATGAATCAGAAATCAAGGAAAGCGTTGGTCCTGTGTCTTGGTTTGGCATTTGCCGCGGGCGCCTCGAGTGCCTTTGCGGAGCACCATGGACAACAGGGAATGGTGGGCATGGATGCGATGACCGGCATGTCCGGAGACTACGATCCGAACGCGCCCGAAAAAATGCCGGATGACATGTCGGGGATGTCCGGCATGGGCATGGATGGGATGTCCGGCATGGATGGCATGGGCGGCATGGGCGGCATGGATGGCATGGGCGGCATGACGGGCGGTATGTCCGGCATGGGCGGCATGGGCGGCATGGGTAGCATGGAAGGAAGGTATGATCCGAACGCACCCGAAAACATGCCTGACGCCATGTCGGGCATGGGCGGCATGTCCGGCATGGGCGGCATGGATGGCATGGGCGGTATGGGCGGCATGGATGGCATGGGCGGTATGTCGGGCGGTATGTCGGGCATGGGCGGCATGGGTGGTATGGGTAGTATGGAAGGAGAGTACGACCCCGCTCATCGAGAAAAGTAAATGGAGGGGATGTCCGGAATGGATTGCAGTCCCGGCATGTCCGGCATGTCCGTCCAGGGTGGGACGTGCAACTAGCAGGATTCTTATCACGAGGAGCCTGTCGTATGGTCGGCTCCCGGGGGACCTGGAAGGTCCCCCGGGTTCTTGCCGGGGGGTGACCAATGCTGAAACCCAATCATTTCGTGCAGGTCGCGGCGCTGATGTGTTTTTCTGCGGGGCTGGCGGCGGCGTGGGCGCAGGACGCCCCCGATTACCAGCGAGCGTTGTGGGACCCGATTCATTTCCAGCCACAGATACAGCACGCGACCAATGAGCAGTGCCTCGCCTGCCATCGCGAGGTGCTGGATAACAAGCCTCTTGCGCAATCGCCTGCCGGCGTCAAGGCAGAAGATTCATTGGCCTGGTATCAGACACTGACCACTTATCAGGGTGGGCAGGAGAGTTTTCACCGCCGCCATCTGGTTACACCGTTGGCGCAAACCCTGATGGACATGAAATGCAACACCTGCCATCAGGGCCACGACCCGCGCGAGGAGGCGCCGGTCCCGCCCGACTCGGCCAACGATTCATTCACGCTTCGCAAGCAGGTGAATCCGAATACCTGCCTCATGTGTCACGGCAAGTTAGCATACGAGGTAATGGGGCTGCCGTCGGACTGGCATAGCTCCGGCAGCATGTTTGGCAACAATTGCCTGGTTTGCCATGCGGCCATCCGAACGACCCGGCACCAGGTCAATTTCCTCAAAGCGGAAGCGATCGAAGAAGCCGGCAGCAAGAACGGTGATGTGTGTTTTGGATGCCATGGCGGACGTGCCTGGTATCGAATCGCGTTTCCCTATCCGCGGCATTCATGGCCGGGCATGACGGAACAGACGCCGGAATGGGCGCAGCAGCGGCCTACCGAATCCGAAGCGCGCTTTCGGAACAGGTAGTGATCAGAGTCCGGAACGACAAATCCACTGCCAGGCACAGAACGGAACAACAACATGAACAAACCTCGAGATCTGAAAACGCTCGCCGACGGGATCGACCAGTCACGACGCACTTTCATGAAAACCGGTGCGGCCGGTGCCGGCGTGCTGGCAATCAATGGCGTGCTCGATATCGGAACCACGCCTTCGGCGCAGGCGTTTCCCTACGAGCCTTACCCGCGCGATGACGAGCTGAACACGGTTGTTACGAGTTGTGCGCACAATTGCGGGTCGCGACACGCATTGGTGGCACACAAGAAGGGCGACGTGATTGTGCGTTTGTCCTCAGACGACGGGCGCTACCAGGCGGACGGTCATTACGGCAAGGACACCGAGGAGGAGCCGCAACTGCGTGCCTGCCTGCGCGGGCGCTCTTACCGCCAGCGCCTGTACTCGGCCGAACGCTTGCTCTATCCAATGATGCGTGTCGGCAAGCGCGGTGAAGGCAAATTCAAGCGGGTCTCGTGGGACGAGGCGTTGGGCTTTGTCACCGAGAAGATGATCGAGATAAAGAGAAAGTACGGCCCGACGGCGCTGCTCGACCAGAGCTACGCGGGCGCCTCATGGGGCGTGCTGCACAAATCCGACCAGATTGAAGGCCTGCAGGGGCGTTTCCTCGGCATGTTCGGATGCCGCACCAACTCCTGGTCGGTGCCCTCTTACCAGGGCACGACATTCAGCTCGCACATGACTTTCGGGACCATCCAGGACGGCAACGAGGACGATGCCTTTGCCCACAGCAAACTGATAATCATGTGGGGCTGGAATCCCGCCTATACCTTCCACGGCGGCAATACCTTCTACTACATGCGCATGGCAAAGCAGCGCGGCTGCAAATTCGTCGTGATCGACCCACAGTACACGGATTCGGCTGCCGCGTATGACGCATGGTGGATTCCCATCAAGCCGAATACCGATGCGGCGATGATGGCGGGGATGGCGCATTACATCTTCACCAACAATCTTCAGGACCAGTCGTTCATCGATCGCTTCTGTCAGGGAATGGACGCCGGCACCATGCCGGACTGGGCGAAGGACAAGGAGAATTTCAGGGACTACATCCTTGGCACATATGACGGTGTGCCCAAAACGCCCGAGTGGGCCGAGCCGATCTGTGGCGTCAAGGCGGCCGACATCAAGAAACTGGCCGACATGTACGCCACGACGAAGCCGGCTGCGCTCAAGGCATCGTGGGCGCCCGGACGTAACGCCTATGGCGAGCAGTACAACCGCATGGCGGCCGCGTTGCAGGCGATGACCGGTAACGTCGGTGTTCTTGGCGGGAGCGCGGAGGGCGTTGGCAAGGCTTGGTCTGCCCAGTCCGTTGCCTATCCCTACGACAAGAACGCCAATATATGGTTTGCGGCGATCAAATCCGATCGCTGGGCGCACTGTGTGCTCAATTACCCGGACGTGCGTCGGGAAGAGATCGGCCTGTGGCCCCGCCGTGATAAATGGGACGGCACCATCCCGAATATCCGGGGCATTTTCTGGCAGGGTTCGGACTGGTTCAACCAGCTCACCAACATCAACAAGGAAATCCAGGCTATCCAGAAACTGGAGTTGGTGGTGTGCATGGATTCCACCATCACGCCCTCCGGGCTTTGGGCGGACGTATTGTTTCCTGTTGCGACCCATTTTGAACGTCACGACGTCGGACTTCCCTGGTACAAGGGCCATTACTACATTCATCGGCCCAAGGTCATCGAGCCGCTCGGCGAGAGCAAGACGGACTTTCAGATCTACACCGAGCTGGCCTACCGGCTCGGCTTCGGGGCAAGTTACAACCCGAAGGCAAAGCGGGAGTATTTTGAAGACAACGATGCCGTTGACGAGGCCTACCTTCGGCAGTGGTGGGAAGGGCGGGTAATGGGCCGTCAGAGTGTGACCATGTCGTGGGATGAGTTCAAGCAACACGGAATCTACAAGTTCAAGCTCTCGCGTCCCTACGTTGCTTTTCAAGATCAGATCGAGAAGGGAAAGAAGTTTCTCACCAAGTCCGGGAAGATCGAGATTTTCTCGGGGCAGCTTGCGTCGGTGACGGACTGGACAAAGACGAAATACGGTTACGAGATTCCCTATATCCCCAAATGGATCGAACCGTGGGAATCTCTCAATAGTGGCAAGACAAAGGATTTTCCTTTCCACTTGATCACACCGCATCCGCGCTGGCGCACGCATTCGATCTTCAACAATTGCTCCTGGTTACGCGAAACCTACGAGCAGGAGGTGACGATTAACGCCTCTGATGCAAAAAGGCTCGGCCTGAAGACGGGCGATGTGGTCGAAGTGTGGAACGACCGGGGGCGTGTCGTGGTGCCGGTCTATGCGACCGAGCGCTGCATGCCGAATGTTGCGGTCTTGCACGAAGGGGCGTGGATGGATCTGGATGAGAATGGCGTTGATCGTTCGGGCAACCCTGACTTTCTCACGCTCGACGAACCAAGTCCGGCTGGCGCATTTGCCTACAACACGATTCTGGTCAATATCAAGAAGACATCGCTGCAACACAAGCCCGGTTGGGATCGCTTGGCTACTTCGAGGTCCCACGTCTTTCGGCGAGACATGTGATGTCCGCGCGCGAGTTCAAGGAGCGACACCATGGCAGATAATCTCGACAAGGACAAAGTCAAAGCCGCGGTACGCCGACGCAAGCGTGAGACTTATGTGCCGGTAAAACCGGATATGCAGCTGGGCTTTATCCACAACAACGTCGATTGCATCGGGTGCCGGGCGTGCGAAATCGCGTGCAAGGACAAAAACGGTCTGTCCTCAGGGCCGCGCTTTCGACGGGTGCAGTATGTAGAAGGCGGCACCTATCCGAATGTATACGCATACAAGGTCAACATGTCGTGTAACCATTGCGCCGAGCCCGCGTGTTTGCCGACCTGCCCGACCGGTGCGATCTTCAAGCGCAAGCAGGATGGCATCGTCGACATTGACTCGACACTGTGTATCGGTTGCCGGCGCTGCGAGGCGGCTTGCCCCTACGGTGCGCCGCAATTTGATGTGGAAGAGAACATCGTCAAGAAATGCAACATGTGCGTGGACGAGATCGAAGCCGGCCGCAAGCCCTACTGTGTGGCTGCCTGCATGATGCGCGTGCTCGACATCGGGCCGATCGAAGAACTGTGGGCGGGGGAATACGAGACCAAGGCCATGGCGCCGGGCGAAAAGCCGGTGAAAGCGGTGAAGAATTTCGCTGATCCCGAGCTGACGCATCCGTCGATCGCATTCGTTCCGCATAGCAAGGGCCGTGTCGATGGCGGGTGAACTCTTGACCGAACCAACAGTTCGAACAGACTGCGAAGATCAAGATGCCATGCTGCTGCGGCGTATCCGAGACGCCATTGGCGATGACCTTCGCATCCTGGCCGCACTACACGACCGCGAACTGGGAGAGAAATTGCTTTCCTGTTTGAGGCAGGGCGATTTTCCCGCGACCTTGGCGCTCTCCAATGGTTCTGATCACGTGCAGGAAGCAGCGGCGCTGTTCAGTGAGGCCATGGCCGGTATTGGCGAGGCGCCACCTGCCCGTGTGCTCGACGAGCTTTCCGCTGACTACGCTGCTATCTACCTGAACCACGCCTATCAGGTGTCGCCGTGTGAATCGGTCTGGCTGGATCCCGAAGGACTCGCGCTGCAGGACGCGACATTTCAGACTCGTGCCTGGTATCGGCAGTATGGCCTCGCGGTGGAGAACTGGCGCGTGCGTTCGGACGACCACCTGGTGGCGCAGTTGCACTTCATTGGAACACTTTTTCATCGGTCAGGTGATGCGGACCTCGCGGAGATTGCGCGTTTCATGGACGAGCACCTGTTGCGCTGGCTGCCGGCGTTCGCTTCCGAAGTTGCACGCCGGTGTGAGACACAGTTCTACGCCGGAGCGGCCCTGTTGACGTCGGCATACTGCGAGGAGCTGCGCGACCTTCTGGCCGAGGTTATCGGTGAGCCGCGACCCACGCCGGAAGAGATCGAGAAACGCATGAAGCCCGGACACGAAACCAAGGCTGTCCCGATGGTTTTTCATCCCGGAACGGGACCTTCGTGGTAAACGCGGGATTCGCGCACATCGAGCGGATTGCAATGAGCCCGGTATTCTCATCTCCAGTCGACGACGACGGCCACCCGGTTTTTGACGAGACGCGATGTGTGCACGATCAGGCGGCCAGCGCCAGTTGCCAGGCGTGCTCGGATGCATGCCCCACAGGGGCGCTTGCCCTTGGCGAGTATGCGCTGGAGTTCAATGCCGATGCGTGCGACGGCTGTGCGTTCTGTGTCGCGGCCTGCCCGCAAGAGGCGATCGATTCGAAATTCGGCCGGGCTGACGTTGCGTCATTGCGCAAGGAAACGACCGCATTCCTCGCATGTGAGCAGTCCGGTGTGCCCGGCGATCGGCAATCAATGCCGTGTGTGCATGCGCTGAGCTGGCGAAATGCGCTGCGTCTTCACCGGGATGGAGTCCGAAAGATTGCGGTCGCTGTGGGAGACTGCGACAAGTGCCGGCCGCGAAGCGCGCGACTCGGCCAGACGGTGAAGCATGTCAATGAGGTGTTGAGCTCCTGGAGTCTGCCCGGACTCGAGGTGAGTTACCTGACGGGCGGACAATGGGAGGCCGCGGCGCGTGAGAAGCGGTGCGAGCCTGAAATTTTGCCTCGACGGCGCGCTTTTCTGCGACGCTTCGTCGACCCCGGTCATGTGGCGCGGGAGACCGGCAAACCCGCGACGATCGCGAGCCTGCTTGGGGCACCGGAGCCGGCGGGCAGAGTCTTTCCCGCGGTTCCCTCGATCGATGCGGACCGTTGTGATGGCTGCGATGCTTGCGTTCGGGTGTGTGCGACCAGTGCGATCACGTTCGTCAACCAGGAGGGCGGACTTCATTACCGTGTCGATGCGGCCCGTTGCACCGGCTGCAAGTTGTGCATCGATGTATGCCAGCCAGACGCGGTGTCGGTACAGGAATGGACGACGTCGCGGCAAAAAGCGGTCGAGTTGGCGTCACAGCGATGCCGCGCTTGCGGCGTTGTTTACCATGCACCCCGAACGCGATCTGATGACCTTTGCACCATCTGTGCAAAGACCAACCACCATCGAAATCTCTTCCAGATTGACCCTGCTTGACGCCGGGTTTGGTGCAGGGGAGTGCCGATGCGATTGATGATGCCCCGGCACACACGGCAGCTTGCGCTGATTCTGGAAAGCCGCGGCATCGAACCGGACCGACCGTTGAGCGCGGCCGACCTTGCCGGTCCCGAAGGAAGTGTGGGACCGGTAGGTGTCAGTTATTGAACCCGGAGTTGGCTCCTAGTCGGCAAAGAACTCCGGCCATCTTCCCTGAATGTAGTCCTGGAACCTGGGTGAGATGCCTTCGCTCTCGAGGTATTTGCGCGGGACCGGCATCTCAACGGGCTTGAACGAAGGGTCCGCCTTGTAACGATTCGGCCAATCGTGTTGCAGCATGGCCGCGCGCCCCAGCATGATCCAGTCGGCGCCTGCGGCCAGGGTGGCTTCGGCTTCCTGTGGCGTGCGAATCTTGCCGGCAACGCCAAGCCGGGTGTTGTGCCGGTCGAGTTCGGTGAAGTAGCTCATCAATGTCCGGCCTTTATGCTCGTCTTCCTCGGGTTCCTTGAACACGTCCCACAGCGACATGTCGAGAAAATCGATGTTGTCCTCGGCCATCAATCGCTGTGCGATCTGCACGGAATCCGCGAGCTTGATGCCGAAACGCTCGGCAGACAAGCGCACGCCCAGCATGAGATCCTTGCCGCAGCGTGCGCGGATGCCGTCGATGATCTCGAACAGGATGCGCGAGCGGTTTTCGAGACTGCCGCCGTATTCATCGTCACGGCGATTGATTTCGGCACTGAAAAACTGGCACAGGATGTACTGGTGCGCGCCGTGCAGTTCGACGCCGTCGAAGCCGGCTTTCTCAGCGCGCAAGGCGCCGGCGATGAAGTCCTCGACCAACTGTTTGACTTCCGCATGGGTCAGTGCGCGGGCGCCGGTTTTTTCGTTATCCGACGGGCAAACCGGCGTCGTGCCGATGACTTCGCTGGGTGACCGCAGTCCGGCGTGATGCAACTGCACGATGGCAATGCTGTCATTGGCCTTGATCGCATTCGCCAGGCGCGTCAGGCCGGGCAGGTGATCGTCCGACCAGATGCCCATCTGTCCCGGAAAGCCCTTGCCGATTTCCTGCACGTGCGAGGCGCAGGTCATCGTCAAACCGAAACCGCCCTCGGCGCGCATCGTGAGCCAGCGGAATTCCTCTTCCGACATGCGGCCGTCTTCGTGGCTTTGCTGGTTGGTGAGTGGCGCCAGCATGAAGCGGTTTTTCATGGTCGGGCCGTGGCTGAAGGTCAGTGGTTCGAGCAGATTGGGCATGCAGAGTCTTCCGGAACAGATTGTTGTTGGTGTTTTCCCGGAAGCTGGCGAAACAATCTACCTCCGCTTTGACTGGCGGAATTGCTGATGCACGCAGTGGGTATGACCGCAGCGACCGGGATGGCGCGAAGGCAGGAGTCTACCGCAATCGGCCGGTTATCACTTTCGGGTTATCTGGCGGTCGGAGCCATCGCGACCAAGTGACGTTGCGCGGGCGCACGCTCAGATACCCAGCCACGCCGCCCCGCGCACGCCGCTGGAATCGCCATGCCGGTTGTGCAGCAGCGGCGTATCGACACGATCCGAAAACACCCATTGTGTCCACAGCGTTGGGACGTTGTCGTACCAGCGCGCGATATTCGACATGCCGCCTCCCAGCACGATGGCATCCGGATCGAGCACATTGATGACATTGGCCAGCGCCCGCGCGAGTCGCTGTTCGTAACGCTCCATGCTTGCCACGCTACAGGCTTCGCCGCGTTTTGCCGCGTCGGCGATCTCCTCAGCGTCGAGCTCGACACCGTTGTGCCGGGCGTGGTCAATGGTGAGCGCGGGCCCGGATAAAAATGTTTCGATGCAGCCATCCTTGCCGCAATAGCAGCGCGGGCCCGGCCGTTCGTCGTTGCGCGGCCACGGCAGCGGATTGTGGCCCCATTCGCCGGCGATGCGATTGGGCCCGGATAGCAGTCTGCCATCCACGACAATGCCACCGCCAACGCCGGTGCCAAGGATCACACCGAACACCACGCGATGACCGGCGCCGGCGCCGTCGGTTGCCTCGGACAGCGCGAAGCAGTTGGCGTCGTTCTCGATGCGCACGTTTCGATCGAGGCGACGGGTCAGGTCGGCCAGCAGCGGTTGCCCGTTCAGCCAGGTTGAATTGCAGTTGCGCATCAACCCGGTGGATGGCGAAACGGCGCCCGGTGTGCCGATGCCCACGGTTGCGCGTTCGCCCAGCGCCTGCTCGGCGTGCGCGACCAGCGAGGCGATTGTTTCCAGTGTTGCCCGGTAATCGCCGCGCTCTGTCTTCACGCGTTCACGCAGCAGCTCGCGACCATCGTCACTCAGGGCGATGATTTCGGTTTTCGTGCCGCCGAGGTCGATACCCAGCCTGAGCATTGCCGGTGAACGTTCAGGTTGCTGGCAACGTCGCCGATAAATGCCTGCCACGCCTCGTTCGGCTGCCAGATCTCGCGCATCGGGAACGATGCCGCGTCTTCTGCGTCGCCGAGCACGGACCGCCGATACAGATACACGAATGCGGAAACCCGCATGTTTTTCGCGCAATGCACCCACACCTTGCGTCCTTCGAACGCCTTCATTACGTGCACAAACTGAAAGAACCGGGCCGGTTCGGGGCGTTCCCAGTCGACCGGAATCTGCACGTAAGCCAAACCCTGCCGGGTAACCAGTTCGGCTTCGCCGGCAAGCGCGTTGGACGAAGTCGGCGGTGCGAGATTGATCACGGCCTCGACACCCAGCGCAGGCAGCTTGCCGATGTCTTGTTGCGAAAGCTGTCCGGAAGTCCACAGCCAGTCGAAGACCTGGTAGGTGTTCTCGGCGTCCATGTTTGCGGAATACGAGGATGCTGGCGGCATGGTGTTCACCTGTGCATTACTTCGCTGCAACCACTTCGAGCTCGATCAGCATATCGGGCCACACCAGTTCCGGCAGGAAGGTCAGCATCGATGCCGGTGCGCACTTGCCGAGATATTTCGTGCGTATGTCGCGATATGCGGCGAGGTCTTCGCGCCTGATCAAATGCTGGGTCAGCTTGACGATGTCCTCGACGCCCATGTCCGCTTCCTCGAGGATGCGGATGATATTCTTCCAGGCGAGGTCGGCTTGTTCCGCAAATCCCTCCGGCAGTTTGCCGCTGTCGCTGTTGATGCCGGGCGTGCCCGATACGTAGACGATGCGCCTGGCGCCGTTGATTTCCACGGCGTCGCTGTAGCTGCCGACATGGCGTGCCACCCCTGCATTGATTGAGCGATTCACGATTGTTTCCTTTTCGTGCGATGTGGAACCTTGTAATGCCGGTCGGCGCCGCGTCGATGCCGCCCGTTGCGCAGCGGCGAGTCCGTCAGTCGGTGTTTGCTGCAATAAACCGGATGTATTACAGCCATCTGCGCACCTTCGCCTTGTACGACTCGTACTCGGCGCCGAACACTCGCGTCAGTGCTCGTTCCTCGGGCAGGATCTGAAAGCGGCTGATGTAGGCGACAAACGCAACCGGCCCCAGCAGTGCCCAGCCCGACCACAGGTACGCTGACAATGCGCACAGGAAACACACAAGACCGACGTACATCGGGTTTCGCGTCACACGGTAAACGCCCGATTGCACGATCGTCGTCGTGCTGCCCGGTTTCATCGGGTTGATGGTGGTTCTGGCGCGATGGAATGCGAGCAGCGCCGAGAGATCGAACAACGCACCGACAGCGGCGAGAAAACCCGCCAGCGGCAAACGCAGGCCTGCCGGCGCACCCGAGTCGACGGTTGCACTGGCAATGCCCCACATGGCGGTGGCAATGAGCAATGCCACAACCGGCGGAGGGATTTTCGTTTCGAGCGAGTTCAGCATGGGAAGAACAAGGATCTGCGCGGTTTTGACTGGCAGGCGAACGACTTGCCCGCGATCATCTTTGGCCCGGCACCGGTGCCATCAGGTCGGGTTGCCGTCTCTGCCAGCGCGGACAGCCAATCCATGTGCTTTGGAAAATGCCTCTCCGCCTCTTCGGGACAGGACGGTTTGTTTCCGCCCGGGTACGCAATCATGATTTGGCGCATTGTCGTCGTCGTTGTCGTGGCTGCTTCCGTAGTTTACTCACGGCTCGCCAATGCGCATAGCGCGGCGCACGCAGCAGCACGGTCACCACGCCCCGGATTCCAGATATCGATGATGCGCAAACGGTGCACAAACGGCATGGGTGGAGCGGACATTGCTAGCCTCTTCCGTGCGCTAAAGCACGCATTTGAAGAGATGCAGGCCCGGCACCGCATGCGGCCCGAATTGACAGCAGTGCCGCGACAGGTTAACTTTCGCCCGAGTTGCGCCGATTTGATTCTCAGCTTGCAGGCGCTTAATAAATGTGGCTAAAGCGTGGGAGTGAAACCCGACTGCTTTAGCGGCCGGGTTTTTTGCGTTTCAGGGGACTGTATTTGACGTCGGTTGACAGTAAAAAAGTATTTCTCGAGCGGCTTGCCGAGCGCATTCTGATTCTCGACGGTGCCATGGGCACCATGATTCAGGGCCACAAACTCTCTCGCGAGCATTATCACGGCGATCACTTTCACGACCACCACTGTGATCAAAGCGGCAACAATGACCTGTTGACGCTCACCCAGCCAAAAGTCATCGCCGGAATTCACGAAGCCTTTCTGGAAGCCGGCGCCGACGTTATCGAAACCAACACCTTCAATTCCAACTCGGTCTCGATGGCCGACTATGGGTTGACCGACAGGGTGGTTGAACTGAACAGGGCAGCGGCACGCCTGGCGCGCGAGCGCGCCGATGCCTGGAGCAAGGCGACCCCCGGCAAACCGCGTTTCGTGGCCGGCGTGCTGGGCCCGACCAACGCTACCGCATCGATTTCCCCGGACGTCAACGATCCGGGGTTCCGCAATGTCAGCTTCGATGAACTGGTCGCGTGCTACACCGAATCGGTCAATGGACTGGTCGAGGGCGGTGTCGATGTGCTGCTGGTGGAAACCGTGTTCGATACGCTCAACTGCAAGGCGGCGCTGTTTGCGATCGACGGTTTTTTCGAAACGCACGGTATTTCGCTGCCGGTCATGGTGTCGGGGACCATTACCGATGCCAGCGGACGAACGCTCAGCGGCCAGACACCGGAAGCGTTCTGGAATTCGGTATCCCACGCCAGGCCGGTCAGCATCGGTTTGAACTGCGCGCTTGGCGCCAAGGACCTGCGTCCGCACATCGAGGAGCTTTCCCGCGTCGCCGGTGTGTACACCAGCCTGCATCCCAACGCGGGTCTGCCGAATGCGTTTGGTGAATATGACGAGAGCCCCGAATACACCGCATCGTTTCTCGAAGCCTTCGCCAGGGCGGGCTTTCTCAACATCGCCGGCGGATGTTGCGGTACGACGCCGGCGCACATTCGCGAGATTGCGAAACGCCTTGAACATGTCGAGCCGCGAACGCCGCCAACAATCGAGAAGAAACTGCGCCTGTCGGGGCTGGAGCCGCTCAACATCGGCAAGGATTCGCTGTTTGTCAACGTCGGGGAGCGCACCAACGTAACGGGATCGCGCGCCTTCGCGCGCATGATCGTAGCGGGTGATTTCGCGCAGGCCCTGTCGGTGGCGCGTCAGCAGGTCGAGAACGGCGCGCAGATCATCGACGTCAACATGGACGAGGCGATGCTCGATTCCGCCGCGACCATGAAGCGCTTCATGAACCTCATTGCCTCCGAGCCGGACATCTCCCGCGTGCCGGCGATGCTCGATTCGTCCAAATGGGAAGTCATCGAGGCCGGCCTGAAGTGCGTGCAGGGCAAGCCGGTGGTGAATTCGATCAGCATGAAAGAGGGCGAAGCGGAATTCATTCGCCAGGCGAAACTGGCGCGCCGCTATGGTGCGGCCGCAATCGTCATGGCTTTTGACGAACAAGGCCAGGCCGACTCGCTGGAGCGGCGCAAGGAAATATGTACCCGCGCCTACCGGCTGCTGGTCGATGAAGTCGGATTCCCGCCCGAAGACATCATCTTCGACCCGAATATTTTTGCCGTCGCTACGGGTATCGAAGAGCACGCGAACTACGGCATTGATTTCATCGAGGCCACGCGATACATCAAGGAAAACCTGCCGTTTGCCAGCGTGTCGGGCGGCGTTTCCAATATCTCGTTTTCCTTCCGCGGCAACGACGGCATTCGCGAGGCGATTCACACCGCGTTTTTGTATCACGCCATCAAGGCGGGCATGACGATGGGCATCGTAAACGCTGGCCAGCTGGGCGTTTACGAGGATATCGACAAGGCGCTGCTCGAGCGCGTCGAGGATGTGCTGTTCAATCGCCGCGCCGATGCAACCGAGCGTCTCGTCGAATTTGCCGAGAACTATACCGCTGACAAGAAAGTCACGCGCGAGGATCTGTCCTGGCGGGAAGGCACCGTGGGAGAGCGGCTGACCCACGCGCTGGTCAAAGGCATTACCACGTACATCATCGAAGACACGGAAGAGGCGAGACAGGCGGCGCAACAGCCCATCCATGTCATCGAAGGACCGCTGATGGACGGCATGAACGTGGTGGGTGATTTGTTCGGTGCCGGCAAGATGTTTCTGCCGCAGGTGGTCAAGTCGGCCCGCGTCATGAAGGAAGCCGTTGCCCATCTCATTCCCTATATCGAGGAAGAAAAGGCAAGAACCGGTAACGCGGGCAAGCCCAAGGGGAAGATCGTGCTCGCCACGGTCAAGGGCGATGTGCACGATATCGGCAAGAACATCGTCGCAGTGGTGCTCCAGTGCAATAACTTCGACGTCGTCAACCTCGGCGTGATGGTGCCTTCGGCCAAAATTCTGGAAACGGCACGCGAAACAAAGGCCGACATCATCGGCCTGTCCGGGCTGATTACTCCGTCGCTCGAGGAAATGGCGCATGTCGCCAGCGAAATGGAGCGCGAGGGATTTTCCATACCGTTGTTGATCGGCGGTGCGACGACATCGCGCGTGCATACCGCGGTCAAGATCGAGCCGAATTATTCCGGTCCGACCGTGTGGGTGCCGGATGCTTCGCGTTCGGTCGGCGTGTGCACCAATCTGATTTCGGCGGATCTGCGTGACGGCTACGTCGAGCAGGTTCGTGACGAAGCGGTGAAAACCCGTGCGCAACATCAGGGCAAGAAGGGTCAGGGGCCGCACCATGCGATTGCCGCGGCACGCGAGCACGGCGTACCGACCGACTGGGGTCAGTATCGCCCGCCGGTGCCGGCGCATCCCGGCCTGCATGTGTTGCCCGACTACCCATTGGCCGACATTGCACGGCTGATCGACTGGACGCCGTTTTTTCAGACATGGGAACTGTCGGGCCGTTATCCGAAGATTCTGCAAGACGAAGTGGTCGGGCAGGCGGCGCGCGATCTGTTCGACGACGCGCAGAAGATGCTGGCGCGTATCATCGACGAGGGCTGGCTGCGGGCGAATGCGGTGGTGGGACTGTATCCGGCGAACAGCGTCGGCGACGACATCGAGGTGTACGCGGATGAATCGCGCAGCGAGACGATCACCCGCTTTCATTTCCTGCGCCAGCAGATGGTGAAGCCGGCCGATCGCTTCAACCATTGCCTTGCCGATTACGTTGCGCCGAAACACACCGGCGTCGCCGATTACCTCGGCGCGTTCGCGGTGACCGCGGGCATCGGCATCGACGAGCGTGTTGCCGCCTACGAGGCGAAACACGACGACTACAACGCGATCATGCTCAAGGCGCTGGCTGACCGGCTCGCCGAAGCGCTGGCCGAACTGATGCATCAGCGAGTGCGCACCGACTGGTGGGCCTACGCGCGGGACGAGAAGTTCGATGTCGCAGAACTGATTGCCGAGAAATATCGTGGCATTCGTCCGGCGCCAGGCTATCCCGCGTGTCCCGACCACACCGAAAAAGGTTTGTTGTTCGAATTGCTCGACGCCACGCACAATGCGGGTATCAAGCTGACCGAGTCCTACGCCATGCTCCCCGCGGCGGCGGTCAGCGGCTTTTACTTCTCGCATCCAGAGGCGCGTTATTTCGCCGTTGCCCGGATTGACCGTGATCAGGTCGAAGATTATGCGCGGCGCCGGGGCGTGCCGGTTGCCGAAGCGGAGCGCTGGCTGGCTTCGAATCTCGCCTACGAACCAAAAGCCTCCGTCGCTGCCTGACTGTCAATCGGCTTGCTGCTGCCCGGTTGGCACGGGTTGCGGTAGCATGTATTCACGGGACTGGGGTGACTGAATGGGCGTTACTGACCGACTGCTGCAAATGCTCTGCTGGCTTGGCGTGGCTTTGGCCGCAAGCTGGTGCGCAATGGCGCAGGCCGAGCGCGTGCACCGTTTTACCGCTTCGATCGACCCCGAACTCAAACAGATTGGCGTCAAGGCCTGTTTCGATGGCAAGCCGCCGGAAACGCTGGTGGCGGAGTCGCTCGACGCGCCGCTGGCGCTAATCAGCGTGCGCAATGACGCCACCGGCGAGGCAATCGCGCCCAGCGGATATATTCCACTCAACTCGTTAGCCGACAACGGCTGCCTCACCTACCGGGTGGATGTCTCGCGCCCGATCAGTCGCCACGATCGCACCGGCGGCAAGGTGCGCCGCATCGGCAAGGACGTCGCGGTATCTGCGGGTTTGTGGCTTTGGCGCCCGGACGTTGTCGATGTGGATATCGATGTCGAGCTGGCCTTCGACCTGCCCGCCGGAATTTCCGTATCGGTACCCTGGCTACCGGTCGACGGTGCCGACCGGCCCACGTTTCGCCTCGGTCATACGCCGGCTGACTGGCCCGCCTGGACCGCGTTTGGCCGGTTCGCTGAAAACACGGTCGAGGTGGCGGGTTCGCAGTTGCGCGTTGCCGTGCTTGACGGTTCGCCGCCGGTGGATATTGCGAGCGTTACCGACTGGATTGCCGACGCTGCGGGAATGGTGGGCAGCCTGTACGGTCACTTTCCCTTTTCCCGCGCGCAGGTCATGGTCGTGCCAAATGCAAGAGCGCGCGAACCAACGCCATGGGCGTTCGTTGCGCGCGGCGGCGGTCCCGCCGTGCACTTCGTGATCAATCAGCGCCGGCCGATCGAGGAGTTCTACGACGACTGGACGGCGACGCACGAGTTTTCGCACTTGTTGCTGCCGCTCGTCGATTCGAGCGACGCGTGGTTGTCGGAAGGCGTGGCGACCTACTACCAGAACGTTCTGCGTGCCCGGTCCGGGCGCATGTCAGCGCAACAGGCGTGGTCGGACCTGCATGCCGGATTTGGCCGTGGCCGCAGCGAAGCCAGAAACCTGACGCTGGCCGAGGCGACGCAACGCATGTATCGCAGCCGGTTCTTCATGCGGGTTTACTGGAGCGGCACGGCGATCGTGATGCTGGCCGATATCCGCTTGCGCCAGATCAGCGGCGGTTCGCAATCCCTCGACTCGGCGCTTGCGGCGCTCAATGCGTGCTGTTCGGACATGCGCCGGGAATGGCGCGCGCGTGAGCTGTTTGCCAGGCTCGACGAACTGACCGCAACGAGCGTCTTCACCGATTTGCTCGACGAGTATGTGGACAGCACACGGTTCCCCGATGTGTCAGACGCCTACCGCGAACTTGGTCTGGTACCGGCCGGGCGGGGCGTGAGTCTGGACCCCGATGCGCCGCTTGCGAGCCTGCGCAACGCGATCATGAGCGGCGAGGGTGCAAGCATGCTTCGTGTATCTGTCGAATAATCGATAACCGATGTCCGCCTTATTCGCTTACGTCCACAGTCTGTCGATGATCGCGCTGGGCGCGTTGCTGTTCGTGCAACTGCTTGGCTTTGGCAATTTGCATGACCGCGAGCAGTTGCAGCGGTTTTTCCTCTTTTGCCTCGGGATTGCCGTCGCTGCCGCCGTCATGCTCGCGAGCGGGCTGGCATTGTTGCTCTGGTCAGTACAGCCGAGCGCTTATTATCTGCGCAATCCCGTTTTCTACATCAAGCTCGCCGTGTTCGCGGCCATGCTGCTGATCGCCATCACGCCGGGCCGTATTGTTGCGCAATGGCATCGGGAAGCGGCCGAGGGTGGCTTGCCGGATGCTGACTCGATTGTTTTCGTAAGGCGTTACTTCACAGTCGAACTGGTTCTTTTCCTGCTGGTGCCGCTGGCGGCTTCGATCACCGCCCAGGGAATCGGCCTGCAGGCCAGCCCGAGTTGAAGAATTTTTTCGCGCACCTCGCCGCCGTGATCGCGCTTGGCTCTTGCGCGCAGGCAGTGGCGGCGCCCTTGCACCAGTACACGGTGCGCGTCAGCCCCGGACTGGAACGGTTCGAAGTGCTCGCCTGCTTTGACGGCCGCGCGCCCCGTACCCTGATTGCTGACGACACGGCCGTTTTGCACTTCGAGAAAATGCAGTTGCGTACTGCCGGCAAGCTCAGGGTCAGCGGTTGGGAGGTCGTATTGTCGGAAGTGCCCGACAATGCCTGTGTCGAGTATGTCGTCAAACTCAAGCCGGAGACGACCGGCGCCCAGACCGGCGGCCCCGAGACACGGCGCATTGGCCGCGACCTGCTGACTTCGATTGGTGACTGGCTGTGGCGTCCGGCGCAGATGCCGGAGGGCGGTGCCCTCGAAGTTCGCTTCGAACTGCCGCCCGGCGTATCGGTCTCGGCGCCGTGGCAGCGCGTCGGTGACAACGTGTTTCGTGTCGGTGCGACGCCGCGTGACTGGCCGGGAGTAGTCGCCATTGGCGGATTCGACCCGATCGAACTGTCGGTTCCCGGGGCACGGCTGGAGTTGGTACTTATCGACAATCCGGGCTTGGAATTGCGCGCGGCCCTGGCGCGCTGGGTCGAGCGTGCCGCCCGTGCCGTGGCCAGCGTTTACGGTGTATTTCCGGTTGCCCGGTTGCAGGTGATCGTTGCGCCGACGCCGCGCGGCAACAAGCCGGTGCCCTGGGCGTATGTTGCGCGCGGCGGCGGGCCGGCGGTCCATCTTTTCGTGCGGCCGAACTATCCCGAGGGCGAGTTCATGCGCGACTGGAGCGTCGTGCACGAAATGTCGCATCTGTTTCTTCCCTATATCGAATGGGGCGATGCCTGGCTCGTCGAAGGATTGCCAACCTACTACCAGAACGTGGCCATGGCGCGTGGCGGATTGATACCGGCCGAGGAAGCGTGGCGGCGCATGTATCAGGGGTTCGAGGACGCCGAAGCCGTGGGTAGCGAATACACGGTGCACGAGGCGTCCGAGCGTATCGGCAGACGGGGGCTCTACCGCCGTGTTTACTGGGGCGGCGCGGCCTATATGCTCGGAGTCGATCTGCAATTGCGCCAGTCCAGCGCCAACCGCTTCACGCTTGACGATGCGTTGCTGGAAATGCACCGATGCTGCCTCGGCACCGGTCAGCGCTGGGACGCAAAGGACGTGCTTGCAAGGCTCGACCAGGCAGCGGGCGCAGAGGTGTTTTCGACAATGTTCGAGCAACAGATCAAGTCCCGGCCGTTTCCGGATTACCAGCAGTTCTTCGAAGTACTTGGCATTGGCATCCTCGGCGGGCATCCGATCTTTGGCGATGCTTCTTCGGCGCGCTATCGTGACGCAATCATGGCGCCAAGATAGATGGCGTCAGAATAAATGGCGCCAGGATAAATGTCGCCACGATAGATCGTGCGCCAGGATTAGTGGCGCCCGGACAGGGGCGCTGCGATGCGATTACACCCGTCGCCGGGTCTCGCTGTATTTTTTCGCCCGACCTGCCTGGCAGGCATAGTCGGGTACCATGTCCGGCGTGAACCAACAGGAACTGTGTTTTCTCCCGGCGACGGAACTGGTGCAACTGATTCGCGGGCGCGAGGTATCTGCGACCGAAGTGATGCAGGCGCATCTGGATCAGATCGAGCGCCATAACCCGGCCGTCAACGCCATCGTCACGCTCGTACCCGAGCGGGCAATGGAGGGTGCGCGCGCGCTCGATGCACTCATTGCAAAAGGCGAGCAAGGCGGCCCGCTATGCGGCTTGCCGGTCGCGCACAAGGACCTGGCGCCAACCAGGGGCATACGCACGACTTTCGGATCGCCGGTCTTCGCCGACTTTGTTCCACAGCAGGATGCCATCATCGTTGAGCGTCTCGGCAAGGGCGGCGCATTGACGATAGGCAAGACCAACACGCCGGAGTTTGGCGCCGGCTCGCAGACGTTCAATCGCGTTTTCGGCGCTACGCACAATCCCTACGACCTTGAACGCACGTGCGGCGGATCAAGTGGCGGCGCGGCTGCTGCGCTTGCCAGCGGCATGATCCCGATCGCTGACGGCTCTGATCTGGGTGGATCGTTGCGTAATCCGGCGAGTTTTTGCAATGTGGTCGGCCTGCGCCCCTCTGCAGGAAGGGTGCCGTCCTGGCCGTCGCTTGCGGGATGGTTCCCGCTTGCCGTGGTCGGGCCGATGGCGCGCACCGTTTCCGACGTGGCACTGATGATGTCGGCGATCGCCGGCCCCGACCCGCGGTCGCCGATCTCGATCGAGCAGCCGGCGTCGCTGTTTTCCCAACCGCTGGAACGCGACTGCAAGGGACTGCGGATTGCCTGGAGCAGCAGTCTCGGCGGCTTGCCGGTCGAACCGGAAGTCAGGCGCGTGCTGGAATCGCATCGCAGTGTGTTCGAGCAACTCGGATGCGTTGTCGAGGAGGCAGACCCGGACCTGCGCGACGCCGATGAGATTTTTCAGGTGATGCGCGCATGGAATTTCGAACTGTCTTACGGGGAATTGCTCAACACCGCGCGCGAACAAATGAAGGACACCGTTGTCTGGAATATAGAAGAAGGCCAGCGTCTGTCGGGCCCGCAACTGGGTGCTGCCGAGCGCAAGCGCACTTTGTTGTTTCACCGCATGCGTGAATTCATGGACAATTACGACTTTCTGGTGGCGCCGGTAGTGCAGGTGCTGCCTTTCGACGTAAACGTGCCTTATGTCACCGAGATCAACGGTGAGCAGATGACGACCTACGTTGACTGGATGAAGTCGTGTTACTGGATCAGCGTCACCGGCCAACCGGCGCTGTCCGTTCCGTGCGGGTTCTCCGCCAATGGATTGCCGGTCGGTGTGCAGATTGTCGGGCGTTACCGGGATGATTTCGGTGTCCTGCAAATCGGCCACGCGTTCGAACAGGCAACCGGTTACTGGAAACAGCGACCGGTACTTTGACTACAGCTAACAGCAAGAGAAACCGAAGATCATGAAAAAAGGATTCATACTGACCACCTGTTGTGCCATTCTCGTTTTTGCCGCAGCCGTCCCGGCAATGGCGCAGAACCAGGCGCGTAGCGACCGTGTTTTCATCAACGATCTCGAGGGGATCTGGATGCACGACGCTTATATCGAAACGCTGAAAAAATCTCGCATGCCCCACAAAGCGGCCAAGAATATCAAGCCCATGATCATCGCCATCAGGCGCGAGGGGCGTGCATTCCCTTTCCTCGCGACCGATTTCGAGAAGGCCGCTCTGATGTTTGTTCTCGATGTCGAGCCGGATCTCAAGCCCGATTCGTATCGGCTGGTTCTGGCGAAAAAGAACGAGCCGACATCGAGCAACGAAGCTGAGTTCGTCTGGTTCAAGGGCAAGCGCGACGCCGATCGCAAGTTTCGCGAACTGGCTTTCCAGGACCCGTTCATCATGGATGGAAAGTGGGCCAACTATAAACATGTCGGCATGGAGTTGGGTCCGGTGGTAAACGGTATCGTTCTTGCTGGCAGTTACAAGGACAAGAGCGGGCAGGAATGGATGTTCAGTGAAACGGGCCAGGCCAGTTTTCCGGACAAGACTTTCTATTTCGAACTTTCGATTAACGACAAGACGGCCGGTTGTGAGTACTTCGAGGCCGAAGACCTGACCTCGGAAGATGGGAAGAGCTACTACGGATATGCATGGAAAGCGGGCAAGCTGCAACTGTTCCGCGCCGGGATCAGCAAAGACCGTGTGCGCTGTGAAACCAAACCGTTTGTCGAGCTGACACCTTTGTAAGGCACCGTATCGGCTTGCTGCCACGGGGCCCGTCGCGCCGCGGCGATATTTTCGGGCGCGACAACGTGAGCGGGCCTCGGCGCCCGGTCACTTTTGGAAGCAAACGAGTGCCGTCATGCAGGACGGCCACAACCTGACGGGCACAACATTACGCAGTTCTGACGTTCCATGGCAGAAGACCGGACCGACAACAGGCAAAAGCGCGTCGACAGCGTCAAGGAGACCGCGGCGGAAGTACGTGCCATCCTGCAAAAGCACCAGCTTGTCGAAGGTCTGGTGCACAAGCAGGACATGCCGCGCCACGAGCTGGTTGAAGGCCTGGTGCAAAAACAGAACATCGCCGAGCTGAAGAACAAGCTCGATACCCTGCACCCGGCCGATATCGCCGCGATACTCGAGCAGTTGCCGCTCGACGAGCGCATGAGCGTCTGGAACATGGTCAAGGCCGAGCTCGACGGCGAGATTCTTCTCGAGGTGTCCGATGCCGTTCGCGAAACCCTGATCGCGGACATGGACCCGGAAGAGTTGCTGGCGGCGACCGAGCAACTCGACACCGACGAGATCGCCGACCTCGCACCGGACCTGCCTGACGACGTCATCGCAGACGTGTTCCGCTCGCTCTCGGTCGAAGAGCGCGAGCAACTGCGCGCGGCGCTGTCTTATCCGGAGGACACGGTTGGCGCGTTGATGGATTTCGAGATGGTGACGGTACGCGAGGATGTCACCCTCGAAGTCGTGTTGCGTTATTTGCGGCGCATGGAAGAGCTTCCGGAGAATACCGACCAGTTGTTCGTTGTCGACCGGCGCGAATCGCTGCGCGGCGTCCTGCCCATCAGTCAACTGGTCGTGTCTGCCCCGGAGCGCCTGGTCTCGGAGGTCATGACCACGGACTTCGTGTCGTTTCAACCCGAAAACAAGGCGGACGATGCCGCGCAGGCGGTGGAACGCTACGATCTCGTGTCCGCTCCGGTTGTAGACGTTCGTAACCGCATAGTCGGGCGGGTCACCGTGACCGACATCCTCGATTACATCAGGGAAGACACCGAGAATGAAATCCTCGGCAAGGTCGGCCTGCGCGACGAGGACCTGTTTTCCTCGGTGTGGAAGAGCGCCAGGAACCGCTGGCTGTGGCTGGCGATCAACTTGTGCACGGCATTTTTCGCCTCACGCGTGATCGGTTTGTTCGAAGGTTCCATCGAGAAGCTCGTTGCTCTCGCTGCGCTGATGCCGATCGTCGCCGCCATTGCCGGCAACTCCGGAAACCAGACCGTCGCGCTCATTGTGCGTGCGCTCGCATTCGGTGAAATAAACCGGGCCAACGCCAAACGGCTGTTGGCCAAGGAACTCTCGGTCGCTTTTCTCAATGGCCTGATGTGGGGCAGCGTTGCCGGTGCCTTTGCGTGGTTGCTGTACGGGAGTATCGGACTCGGCGTGGTAATGGTCGGGGCAATGATGCTCAACCTTCTCGTTGGCGCGGCCGTCGGGATGCTGGTGCCGTTGACGCTGCAGAAGATGAACCGCGATCCCGCCATTGGCTCATCGGTACTGCTCACCTTCAGTACCGACAGCATGGGTTTCCTGATTTTTCTCGGGCTCGCCACCTTGTTTCTTGTCTGAGTCGGCCGGTCCGGCGGGCGGCGCCGGCCTGCCCGGTTCAGCGGCAGGTTGCTTTTCGGCCGCCGCGGGCGGGTCGTATTAAGCGTGGTCTGATCGCCAGTGTGAAGCGTCGCGTCCGGTATCCGCATCCATCAAGCTTTCGGGTATGCGCGCCCGGAACCCGATGCGGCGATGTCCTTCCGGGTGAAGCAAGGGTAGACTGCTGGCAGTCGCAACACGCAAGTGGTATGAGTTCTTTGTCATCAAGGATAATCCCGCCAAACAGCAAGCAGATTGCGGAATGACCCAGGACAGGCCCGACGAAGAGAAGTACCTCCCGTATTTGCGCTACGCCACGATTGGCGACGTGTGGCGCGTGACCTGGTTTGCGGTAGTGGTCTGGCTCGCACTGAGTGGCATCGGTTTCGGATTTGGCTACTTGCTCCCGTACGTGAGCACCGCGCTCAGCAATGAAGCGCACTGGGAGTTTACGAAATATCTGCCGAAGTGGCTCTGGATCACCAGCGTCCTCGGCGCAGCGATCTGGTTCGCGAGGGGCCGCACACTCCACTACAAGGTGCCAAGAGTCGGATTCGCCATCTGGCTGTTTCTGGTGCTCGGCTTTGGCGCGTTCTTCTATGTCACCGAAAACGGACCGGCGTGGCTGGTTTCCCCCCTGTTCTTTGCGATCCTTTTAATCAATGTCTCTTTGCAAATGATCAACGAGGATGGCGAAAAGAACTATCGGCAGACCAATGGCCAGTAGCGGACCGCGCCACGATACGCCAAAGCCGATTGGGTAGAGTTGACGCAACACATGGATCGGGAATCGCAATGAGTAAGCTTCTGTTACGGCTGGCTACACATCTGCTCGCAGGGGCAATCGGATTTGCGGCTGGCATCTACTTGCTGCCGATACTGATTGCGCCGCCGGCACCGGCAGACACCGAGATACAGGCAATCGCGCGTTACGCATTATTCACGGGTACGTTCAGGCGCGATCTGCAGGACAGCGACGCCTTGCACTGGGGTGAAGGCAAGGTCTCGGTCGGGCCGCAGGCGGTCACGCTGCAAGGGAAACTGGCACCCGGTCCGGACTACCAGTTGTACCTTTCCCCGGAATTCGTCGAGACGGAGCAGGACTTTATCCGGCTGAAGGACCAAATGGTTCGGGTGGGCGATGTGAAAACCTTTCGAGAACTTCGTGGTCGAGTTGCCCGGTACGATTGATCCGGCCAACTACAACACCGTCATTGTCTGGTGTGAGTCCTTCGCCCAGTTCATTACCGCCGCGAAGTATCGGTAAGAACGACGCGCGGTTTGTCGCGGCAACGCGTTACGCGCCCGGATCGAGGCCCAAAGGGAGTCTGTCAGTTGTTGCGGCGCGGGCGCCTTGCGCCCAAAAAAATGCGAGGAGACCACCAGACAGTATTTGCTGTCCGACAGCCTCCTCGCACGGTTGAGCGAATCAACCGGAGGGGGAGGAACTCAGTTATGCGTGACCGAGGACAAATCGCCGAAGCGGTAGTTGCCAGCGGACTTCGCGAAGGGCTTGACGTCGCTGCGCGGCGCACCTGCGTTGCGGTCACTCCAGCGCGGCTCGGTGATCTGGCCGACTTGCTGCGCCTGGCCGGCTTTCTGGCCGTGGGTGACGTTTGACAGATCGCTCACAGCGGCGAAGGCGTTCATCGAAAGTCCGAGCAGGGCGGTGGCGATGGTGGTCTTGATGATCATGGTGGTATCTCCTAAGAAAGTAAGTAATGGGTGAGTAGTCATCTCGCGTAAATGTTTAACCGTGCGAGTGGTTACAGATTACGGATCAGGAGCCGCAGGCGCTGCGAAGCGTGGCGCAGCGAGAATGTGCGGAAATACCGGTACTCAGGAAGGAAGCATCTGGATCTGTGGCCGGATGTTGGGCAACGCGATGCCCGGAGTCGCAGCGGGAATTTCGCAGAATGGTGCAGCTTCTAGATGGCTCTCAATTATGAGATAGCTTTGGCCAGGTCTCTGGGAGACGCACCGAGGGCCAGAAGCGATTTGACCAGCAGGTCTATCGAAACTGACGGGTCACCCGCTTCCATCTTTGCGACGCGCGATTGACTGGTTCTGATGAGCCTGGCCACTTCGACCTGGCTGAGTTTTTCTTTTACGCGCTTTTGTCTGAGCGATTTGCTTAAGGCAAGTTTCAACTCAATATACGCAGCCTCTTCCGGTGACAGGTCGAGAAACTCAGCCACAGACCCCGTCTTCCAGCCCTTGGCTTCAAGTGCTCTTTTCTTGGCCGCTTTCATTATCGTAGTTCCTCAATCTTTTCTTACATAGGTCAATAATCGATTTAGGTGTTTTGCTTGTTTTCTTCTCGAACACCTCAGCAATCACAATTGCGTCCGGATCCATTCTTTAAACGATTCGCCAAATCTTGTTCTCGTCCGTGATTCTGAGCTCATGACAACGTTTTCCAATCGTTGGCATCGGTCGGGAATGAGGCAACGAAACCTGATGGCCGCTCTGAAGCAGTCTTAGTAAATACCCGACTTGAATACGCGCGGCTGAAGAGAACGGAGGCGATTGAACTTCTCCGTGAAGCCAAGCGAGTGGTTTATGTGTTGGGCTCACCATCGCCAATATATGTCATATTAGACATATTCGCAAGGGCTGATGACCAGGCAGCCATGGATGTTTCCACGATTTGGACCCAGGTGAGTGTTCGAAGCCCGCTTTTAACCGTTCTTTCGTCAATAGGTGTGACAATCACGATACGATTTGCCTCACTACGAGGTTGCGATGCCCTCGATATGGTTCCCAACCCGCCTCAAGCAACCCCGGTAAGCCTTTGATTCTGAGGAACGAGTGTGAGGTTAAGACACTGTTCTATTGGATCTTTCCGGTTTTCTGATTATTATTGGCAGTTCCTCTAACGAACCGGATACGGGCACGGAGGAGCGATGCCAACCGCATAACGACTATTTCGGTGTTGAGCGGCTGGCAACGTAAGGGAGGGTGCAGGTTTTCGGGAATCTGTGCTCAACGCAACACAAAAATAAAAAGCAATAAGCGATTGGCAGCATGGACCGTTACTACGGGTTACCCGTTAGCGGTGCTGACCTTGCGTGGGCGTTGGCCAGCATTGCGGGGCTTCACAAGAAGCCATTTGATGCGCAACTGTTGTTGCAACAGTTCGCGCCGCCCTATTCCGTGGCCACGCTCGAGGCTGCGGCGCAGACACTCGGTTTTGACACCCAGGTTGCTTCTCGTTCGCTCGACAAACTTGCGCGTACCGATCTGCCTTGCATTGCGGTACTGATCGCGACACCGGAATCAGTCAATCCGAAAGACGGCGGTGGCGATGCACGATCCGCATCCCATCTCGTTAGTGACGAAAAGAGTGAAACGACCGAGATGCCCCCACCGCCCACTGGCGAATTGGTGTTGGTCACCGCCGTTGACGCCGAGCGCGTACAGTACTTCTCGCGCACCAGCAAGGTGCCGGAGATCGTCGAGCGCAAACAGTTCGAACAACGCTTTACTGGTGAGCACATTCATTTCGCGCCGAAAGACGCACCGCTCAAAGATGCCGACGCGGTCCACCTGACCAAAGCCGAGTTCGGGTTTCACTGGTTTGTCCCCGAACTCCTCAAGCACCGAAAAATCTGGCGGGACGTGCTCACCGCCTCTCTTGTGATCCAGATTCTCGCACTGGCCACGCCGATCTTCACCCAGGTCGTGATCGACAAGGTGGTCGTGCATCAGACCATGAGCACCTTGTACGTCATCGGGCTCGGGCTGGTGATGTTCCTGTTGTTCTCCGGTGCGCTGTCCTGGGCGCGTCAGTACCTGATCCTGCATACCGGCAACCGCGTCGATGCCGTGCTCGGCAGCCAGGTCTTCGAACACCTGCTCAAAGCTGCCGCCACGCTACTTCGAACACCGCCCGACCGGCGTCGTGATCACGCGCGTGCACGCGGTCGAGACCATACGCGAATTCATCACCGGTGCCGCTATCGCGCTGATCCTCGACTTGCCGTTCCTGGTGGTGTTTTTGGCGATCATGTTCTGGTACTCCTGGCTGCTGACCCTGATCGCACTTGGCTTTCTCGCCACGATCACGGTTATCAGCCTCGCCATCGTGCCCACCTTGCGCAGGCGCATCAACAAGCAGTTTCTGCTCGGCGCCAGAAACCAGGCTTTCCTCACCGAATACATCTCCGGCATCGAAACGGTCAAATCGCTGCAGATGGAACCGCAACTCAAGAGAACGTTCGGCGACTATCTCGCCAGTTTTCTGCATGCCGGATTTCGTACCCGGCAGCTATCCAACACCTACAACGTCGCCACCACCACGCTGGAACAACTGATGACGGTATCCATTCTCTGTGTCGGCGCCTGGTACGTCATCAACAACGTCGGCTTCACCATCGGCATGCTGGTCGCGTTCAACATGTTCACCGCACGCCTGTCGCAACCGGTGCTGCGCATCGCCGGCCTGTGGCAGGAATTCCAGCAAGCCGCCATCGCCGTCAAACGGCTGGGCGACGTCATGAACGCCCCGCCCGAGCCGTACTCCACTGTTCCGGCAAGAAGCCGCCACGGCGAAGGCAAAATTGAGATCGAAAACCTGTCGTTTCGCTACGGCGAAGACCGTCCGTACCTTTACCAGCACCTCAACCTCAAGATCGAGGCGGGCAGCACCATTGCCATCATGGGCCCATCGGGCAGCGGCAAAAGCACGCTGGCGAAGTTGATGCAGGGCTTCTACCAGCCGACCGAAGGCAGCATCAGAATCGACGGCCTCGATATCCGCCACCTTTCGGCCAACGAACTGCAGAAGCCACTTCGGCGTCGTCCCGCAGGAAACCGTGCTGTTCTCCGGCACCATCTACGACAACATCATCGTTGCCAATCCGCATGCGAGCTTCGAGCAGATCATCCAGGCGTGCAGGATGGCCGAGATACACGACGTCATCGAGCAACTCCCGCAGGGTTACCAGACCGCCATCGGCGAACACGGCGCCGGACTGTCCGGCGGACAGAAGCAACGCATCGCCATCGCACGAGCACTGCTCAAGCGCCCGAAGATACTGATCTTCGATGAGGCGACCAGTAATCTGGACGAAGAAACGGCGAATGCATTCGGGGAGACGATCAATGCGCTCAGGGGTAAGGTCACGATTGTGTTGATTGCGCATCGGTTGCCCGGAAGGTCCAATACGCAAAGGTACTAGCGTCGATCTAAAGGTCTGCCAGACAACGAAACGCAGTGCTAGATACGCACACGGTCGACAAGCGAGCAATTCAAGATGCAAGAAAACATGCGCGTTTCATTACTGGAGCTTTTGGGGTAAACTGGATACCGCTGACGATCTTTTACGTGATTGTTCCACTTTGTGCTCGTATTATTTTCTACCAACTGCTTGGCGACTGAAGTATCAAAGAGGGTAATGAGTATAAATGGTTATTCGGATGGGGAGTGATTTGATCTGGGGGATACGGCGATTGTTTGCGGTCTCTCCCTGTGGCTCGAGGAGTCGAGGCCACAAAGCTTGCCGCGCTCTTTTTTGGGTTGCCCGGTCGTGGGCGTTTCCGCGGATCTGGTCAACAAGAGGGGATTGTTCAAGTTCGAACGAGCAACGGATGGAGGTGGTGCGATTTGCACGATGACGGTGGTGACAGTGCCCGGACAGTGGAAAACGTGGGCATGTTAGATGCGGGCGAGGCTGCCTGATTCGTCTATAAGGCCAGATGAGGACCTCTTATCACGCAATGAGTGACCAGTATGGAATCGAGGATCTCTACGGAAGGGCGCAGGGAGACGCCGAAGAGATGGCAATGTACGTAGGAGAATCACCCATATTCCAGAATAAACCACCGCGAGGCAGCGAGGGCTACTGGTTCATTGAACAACAGCCTAGTCGAATGTCCCGGAACGAGGTAGGACTATCGGTGAAGCCTTTACTGGTCAGTGATCCAGACGCCGCGCGACCTGCAAACCAATGCCAAAGGGGAAAGCCAGCATATGAGGTAAAGCAAGGTCGCCGCGTGGAGAAATTGCTCAGCCGTTACGGCTGCTCCACCGAAAGAGCTCAGCAACGAAAGATATGCGCGATAACTGGATAGGGGCCGGGCGTATAAAGATATAAATATGCAACAGTACAAAGTCTCGCGGAACGCACAGGGTTCTTTCCGTGCTCAGCGGAGATTTGTCGCCAAAAAAGGGCTTCAGTCAAGCATGGTCAGGGTGCTTTCCACCAAGAAGGATTTACGATCCAGAGGGCAAATGTGTTAGGCCCCTTACACGCAGTGTTGCGAACCAACGCAGATTTACATCCGAAGGCGAGTGAACCGAATCTGCAGAGGATGACGATTCTGGCCGACGGAAAATTACAAAAGTATGCAGACATGGTCAATTTGCAACCGCCGCAGAAGCCTGTCGGCAGAGCATTCAAGTTGGGTTAATCCTTTCGCAATTGCAACACAAGGCAACACCGGTAAATTCCTGAGGATCCCACGAACGGGGTCGGACCTCTGCAACGTCTTGAAATGCAACCTTTACAGATCAGATTGAGTACTGTTTTGAGCCTTAAAAGCCTTTTTTGATGCCCAAAACCGCACTCTAAGGATTTCAATCGATGCCGCGCGCCAACCGACACTTTCTGCATGGCCTTGTCTGGCACATCACGCACCGCTGCCACCGGCGTGAGTTCCTGCTCAAGTTCGCGCGCGACCGGCGCAACTACTTGCAGTGGCTGTATCAAGCACGCAAGCGCTTCGATCTGTGCATTCTGAACTACGTCGTGACCTCCAATCACATTCACCTGCTCGTACTGGACCGAGGTGAAGACATCACTTCGCGCAGCATGCAACTGGCCGCAGGCAGAACAGCACAACAGTACAACCGCAGAAAGGCACGACAAGGCGCGTTCTGGGAAGACCGCTATCACGCAACGGCAATTCAAAGTGGATGCACACCTGCACCGCTGTTTGGTCTACATCGATCTGAACATGGTGCGCGCTGGCGCAGTTGACCCATCCTCGGCAATGGGAACACAGCGGTTATAACGAAATACAAACCCCACCGAGTCGCTACCGACTCATTGACCTCACTGCACTGACAGACCTTTGCGGGTTCTCCTCCACGGAAGAATTGCAGAGTGCACACAGGCAGTGGGTAGCAAGTGCACTTGAAGAAGACGACCCAGGTGCGCCAGGCGCACTGGTCAGAGTCCATTGCGGTAGGCAGTGAACGATTTGCAGAAAGGGTGAAAGAAAAACTGGGCATCACCGCGAAACATCGTGATGTGATGCAAGAAGAGGAAAGTTACACGTTACGCGAGCCGCTGCTTGCTTATACGGCTCGCTTTAATACCGAAATGGTGCCTTTAAGGGCTGAGAACAGCGTTTATTGGGACGTTAATGTCTGGAGCGTCAGATGCTTAGCGAGGTCCGACCCCGAAACAAGCTCAAGTTTGCCCTCGCACTATTTTCTACCAACGGCTTGGATACTGAAATCTTGAAGAGGGTAATGGTATGAAATGGTTATTCGGATGGGGAATGATTTTTGTCGTGTCATGGGGGCTCGGAGCAATTGTTTGCGGTATCACCCTGTGGCTCAAGAACTACAAGACCACAAAGATTGCCGCGCTCTTTTTTTTCGGGTTGCCGGTAGTGGGCGTTAGCCGCGGATCTGGTCAATCAAAAGTGGATTGTTTACAAGTTCGAACGAGCAAAGGATGAGGTGGCGCGCCTTTGCGCCAAGGACGGTGGTGACAAGATTTACCGGACAGTGGAAAACGTGCAGGGCGTGTTTCAGATGCGGGCGAGAGTCGATGCGATTACATCAAAACCCGGAGGCTTGAGTGATCAGTACGGCATGGTGGACCCTTATGGATGGGCACTGGGCGATCGGGATGATATGAGCGGTTTGGTTGGGGGTTCCTCCATCAGAGAGAAAGTGACTTACCAGAACGTGCGCGGCGAAGAAGTGACTGGTGAAAGAAATATGCCTCTCGGAAAACAAGGTTATTGGTTTGTTGAACAACACGCCGAGAGTAATTCTCCTACTGCAAATCTCTACCGTCGAATTTATCTAGTAAGCAATCCAGCCTATAAAAACAGCCAATCTGTAACTGACCCCAGTCCCCGCTTCATTAGGAAGCAGAAAGCAGTGAATCAGTTGAAAAGCCGTTACGGCTATCTGACTGAAGACCTCACCACAAAAGATATGCGCGACAACTGGATAGGAGCGGGGCGCATCAAGATTATTGATCTGCAGACGAACGAAGTATTGGCGGAGCGCAAGGGTTACTTTCGAGCGAGTGGGGACTTTTTGCCGTCGAGAGGTCTTCGTTGGACCGCGTCTGGTGCTTTTCACCAGAAACGAATTTGTCCATCGGAGAGCCGATTTGTTAGGTTTTTTACACGCAGTGTTGGTCCGCCCGAGAGAGGCTTCCCTTCCGAAGAGCAACTTGAAACTACATTGCAACGGAGTGAGTGATTATGGCGAACGGACAAATCAGTAAGTATGCAGCCATGGTCAATTTGCAAATGGCTGCGGAAGCGTTTTTGACGAGCCAAATCACAAATGACCAGAGTTGTGGCTGCTTTAGAAAGTGGCAACACGGTTAATTCGCTGGAGCGCCCAGAATCATCGCAGAGCTATTCCAAACGGGCGGACCTGACGGAAAACCCCGCTACACCCTCATTGCTCACCAAGATTTGACGTTAAACGAGGACATGCGGCTATCTGGGGACCGAAGATGTCCTCGACAAATCCGGCTTCTCCGCCTCAATATTTCTCGACAACGAGAGCAATGAATACACCCTGTCCATCCGCAGCACGGAATTCAATCGAGACGATAAGGGACCCGGGCGATATTAGTGCAGGAGTCGAAATTGCGGTTGACGGCTGGGCGTTTGGCCAGACTCAACAGTCTCGAAGCATTCTGGGAGTCGATCAAGAACGGCACCGCAGTGAACGGGGAAAATGGATTCACGATTCCCGATGTCCAGAATCTAGCGGACTTCGCAGCCAGCACGACACCGATCAATGTCACAGGTTACTCGCTGGGTGCCAACCTGGCGCAGGCGTTTACCGAGCTGCACGATAGCGTCGTAGGCAACACGTATTTTTTTAATGGAATTGGCACGGGCATCGCGCAAGGCGGCTTTTCGGCCGTCTGGACGGTCTACAAAGCCGTGTTCGATGACCCGAGGATCGTTTCGCTGCCCCCATCCAACGACCCGGAAAGTCTTTCGATGGAAGAAGAGTGGTACAACCAGTTTATCTCTGAGCCAAACGCAGTCTATGACAGCCTTTATGACAACCCACGCCACAAGTTGGCGATGTACGCAATTCAGGCCTTGGTTCAAGGTGCGGCATCGGTGTCGGATTACATTGGCAATCCTTACACGGCGGAAAGAGAGCCGATGGCCAACACTGTGGATATCTGGGCATCCAATTACGAGGGCGACAGCGGTTGGGACTCCATCGTTTCGCGGGGAGGTATCAGGCACGGCATCAGCCGTCGCATCTTCTATGAAGACCAACCACTAATCTCGGAGATTCCAAGTCCTTTCAGTTTGGATTGGTTTGGCTATGGCCACTCTCTGGCCTTGCTGCAAGACAGCCTCAATCTCATGGCCGCTTTTGAGATTCTTGCTCCGGATGTCACTGAAGACATGCTCGGATGCAGTGTTCCTGGCCGGTTCCAGCAAGGATTACGAGTCTCTGGAGAAAATTCTCGATGCGCTTGGCCGGGTTTTTGGAATCACCACGAAAGTACAAGCTGCAAGCGTCGGACAATGACTTTGCCAACATTAATTTGCGAAATGAGTTTCACAAGAAATTCGATGAAATCGTCAACTCTCAGCCTATCGAGGATCTATCAGTACGTTGACGTTACGCGATCTGACCGTGTTCAGCGCTGACAAATTGAAGGTGTCGCGCAAGCAAATATTGCCTATCGTTATGCGCTGCTGAACCTCGATCCGTTTGTTTTGGTGGGCGATGATGCCCTATACAACCAGCACAACGCCAACGGCGAGCTAGACCTGTACGATCCTTCGACTGGCAAGGGAGATATTACAATCGAGTGGATCAACGATCGCGCGGCGATGCTTGTTGCCGTCAACAATGCGCGCACAAACGATAGAGTAGATCGATTCGAGCGACTTTTCTCGTATAGCGGAGAAACGGTATACGCGAGCATTGATACGTTGGGCGAGAGTATCGAATTCGTCCCATACTTCGATCCAGAAGAGTTGGAGCAAGGCGATCGTCAGCGAGTCGTATTCGGGAATGACGCTGCCAATCTGCTTACCGGGGGGGCGCTAAACGATTCTCTCTACGGTGGCCTCGGGCCCGATGTGTTGGGTGGAGGAGAGGGGCGTGATTACCTTGAAGGAAGCGCTGGCGAAGACATGCTTCTTGGCGGGGGCGGTGACGACACCCTTCTCGGCGGCGCCGATAATGACACTCTCCTTGGTGGCATTGGTCACGACACTTACATTGTCCGTCAAGGTGACGGTGTAGACACGATAATCGATGAACGCGAAGGTCCAGATAACCGGAAACTCGGGTCGATACAGTTCCTTGCCCAGACGTTTGATGAAAATTCGACGATTACGCAAGTATCTCAGGATATTTCCAATCTCTTTGAGGACGCGGGGACGGGGATTCGCTTCATCGTTGCCGGCAAACCCGACATTGCCTCACAGCTGGTCATTTTCAAGCCGGGAGAGGAGGAAGGGCTCGTTATTCAGGATTTCCTAAATGGTGACTTCGGAATCGAAATTCCCAATTCCTTGCCCGATCCGAATCCTACAACTGACATAAACGGGACCGCTGCCAGCGACAACAGCGGAAGCGCACAGCCAGGCGCGACGGGTTCGCTGATCGCCACCGCGCCGTACGAGATTCTCTACGGCTTTGAAGGGAACGACCACATCGTTGTTGGTTTTCAAGGGAACGAAGCTTACGGCGGTACCGGCCGCGATTTCATTACAAACGGGGTGGGCGACCAGAAGCTCTACGGGGAGTCCGGCGAGGACATTCTCATCGCTAGCGACGGCAATGATGAACTCTACGGCGGGCTTGATAACGACGTCTTGCTGGGCGGCAATGACGATGACTATATAGAAGGCAACGAAGGCGACGACTTCATCGACGGC
Organism: uncultured beta proteobacterium; assembly: GCA_963792855.1. Taxonomy (GTDB): domain Bacteria; phylum Pseudomonadota; class Gammaproteobacteria; order Burkholderiales; family Eutrophovitaceae; genus SG8-40. Next base: position 83,227 of record CAWBXZ010000015.1, read on the forward strand.
GGGGCCGGATCGGACGTCATCGTTGGTGGAACTGGCCGGGACTTTATTCTCGGTGGCGGTGAACTCGTCGTCGATATTCAACCGGGCCAGCTCGATGATCCGAACGTGCCCGCTTATGGCGTTTCCTATCCCAATGGGGAAATACTCCTGAGTGGGGTCAGTGGATCGTACTTCAGCGCGAATGACGGTGCCAATACGATCGACGCCGGAGCCGGCGACGACACGGTCTACGGTGGCGTAGCTGAGGACCATGTGAAAGGCGGAACCGGCAACGATCTGATTGCCGGTTTTGCTGGGCGCGATTCGCTCTTCGGCGAAGATGGCGACGACGTCCTTTTTGGTGATGTGACCGAAGGCGCTATCGGCAGCGGCACGACTGGCATTTACACCTTTCCCGAGTTCCACGCGGCTGACTACCTCGACGGCGGTGCTGGCAATGACGTCCTTATCGGCGACGGCGGCGCCGACGAGTTGCACGGCGGCACTGGCGCAGACATTCTGATCGGTGACGAATCGAGTCTTGATGAGAGCTGGCATGGCGCCGATTACCTTGACGGCGGTGCTGACGACGACGAGTTGTACGGGTACGGCAAGGACGACGTGCTATACGGCGGTGCCGGCAATGATTACCTTGAAGGTGATTCGAGCACAGTCGCTTTTGCTGTCCATGGCAACGACTATCTCGACGGCGGTGATGGTAACGACCACGTACAGGGCGATGGTGGCGACGATACGCTATTTGGCGGCGATGGTGATGATCAGCTCTTTGGCGACGCCGATGATGTGCCAGTTGAGTTTCAGGGAAATGACTTCCTCTCGGGTGGAGCAGGTAATGATTACCTACGAGGCTACGGAGGTGACGATTATCTGTTCGGAGGTGAAGGCACAGACCTGATGGAGGGTGGCGAGGGAGACGATTACTACTTTGCCGATGCGTTGGATGAGATTGTCGACGACGCGGGCGCGAACACCCTTGAGTTCGTTGATGGCACTGCGCTGGCCGATTTACAGATCATCAACACCACCGACGGCCCGGGTTCCAACTATCTCGGTCTCTATGTCGGAACGCACGGCATCGTCGCGATCGATCCACTACAACCAGCCTTCGTATTGTTTTCGTTTGCAGATGGCACCAGGGTCAGTTACGAGGGGTTGCTCGGCGCAACTCTGACCGATCCGCTCACACTGAACGGCACGACCGGCGATGACACGCTCTCAAGTAACGCGGGTAACGACCAAATCTCCGGCTTTGACGGGAATGATGTACTTCGTGGCTACAGCGGTGACGATCGGCTCGACGGCGGCACTGGCAACGACCAGCTCATTGGTGGTGTCGGCAACGACGAGACCATCGGCGGTGAGGGTTCGGATACATATGTATTCGCCATAGGCGACGGGCAGGACCTCATTGTCGAGGACGGCGACGTAGCGGATGTCGACGTTGTTTCGTTTTCTGATGGGATTTCCTCTTCCGATGTGACGCTCGCTCGGCTGGCAAGCGGCAATCTCTCCGTAACTCTGTTCAGTGGTGACAGCGTCGAGGTCAAGGACTACTACAACGACCCACGCGCGAAGATCGAAGCGCTGACTTTCTCCGACGGCACGGTGATTGGCTCCGCGGTGCTCGATGCGCTGGAAGTACCGCCGATCGTTGGCACGGCCGGCAACGACACACTGACCGGCACCGAGTTCGCCGACACGATCGATGCCCTTGCCGGTGATGACGTTCTGGACGGTGGCGGTGGCGATGACACGCTACTGGGTGGCGAGGGCGCAGACCGCTACACGCTCACCTTTGGGAGCGGCATGGATACGCTGGTCGATACTTCTGTCGAAGGGAGCGTCATCCAGCTAGGCGCTGACCTTTCATTTCACAGCATTGCAGCACGCAGGATCGGGGACGATCTGAGCGTTACCATTCGCGGTACTGCGGATGCTGTCACGATACAAAATTTCTATGGCACGCCGCAGAGCTGGTCGATCGAGGATGGAGTCGGCGCGTCTGCGACGGTGGAATCGATTGTTCAGGCTACGGAGGCACGCGAGGCGGATCACGTACAGGCGCTATGGGATGACTTCAGGTTCGACGCCAAAGCCGGGCTTAGAGAGTTTTATGTATTGGTTGAAGGCTACGACGTTGTCAGCGAAAACCAGCTTCAACGGAGAAGGTTTGAAGGCACCCAGATTCTGGCGAGTGTGGAAACGACCGATGAGACTATTACCACTATCCAGGAAGATCTCGCGACGGGTGCCTCGAGCGTGTTCTCGAGTGAGCAGTACTACTCCGAGAATTGGTCGTTAAACAAGCCAACCGTTTCGAATAGCACGGTCGACATCGTGGAATCCGTCGTCGTGACCGACGATGCGGAGATCTTCGCTGGAGCAGGAGGGGACACTCAAGGGGCCAGCAATGATGTCGTGCTTTCCGTGGACTGGGGCCTGCCGGTTGGATCGACCGGGATTGTTATCGAGCGCCAGATCTTCAACAACGGAGACTTCCTGTACACGACAACAGAAGAGACCGCCTCTTTTTCAGGCATGGCGACGGGTGAGATCACCGGATTGTCGGCGCAGCCGGCAGATACGTTCGGTGTTGGATTCTATCTGAGCGCCAGCTCAAGCCCGGCGAATGTCTCGGGCGTATTTAACGAGGAGCAAACCACTTATACGATCGAGCAGGTCTTCGCCGGAGATTCCGCCAATGATATCTATGGAGGTTTCAGGACCCTGGTGGACGCTGGCGGTGGAGACGATGTCGTATCGGGTGCGGGTTTTCAGTATGGCGGGCAAGGCAACGACTTGCTGCAATCCGGATCAGTTCTCCTTGGCGGAAGTGGCAACGACCGGTTGATCGACGGCACTTACCTGGAGGGTGGCGACGGAAGCGATTGGTTGCAAAGTTTCTCAAGCGGGTCTGTGTTTGTTTTTCGTGACGGCGAGACGGGCAGCGACCTGGTTGTTAACCAAAGCAACTTCACTGACGTTTATCGGGCCTGGTACTACGGTGAACAGCTCGGCATCGTAGATTGGGAGGTGCGTGACGAGTTCGGTGGCCTGTATCTGGTTACCGGAGACTGGTTCGATACGGCTGACTTCCCGGTTGATCAGGCAGTTGCTGACTGGTTGCTCGACCCGGCCGCAGGCATTGAAGATCATCCGCAATTCAACGAATGGTGGTTTGAAGATGAGGCCGAAGACTGGGAGGGCACCAAGTCGCTGGTACTTGCCGACCCTTCCTTGATTTACTACATCGAGCCACTGCCTGCGCCACCGCTTACCGGCGCGAACGACTTCGCGGCGCTGTTACCTCTCTACGATCAGGGCGTACTGCCTGCCGCGGACTATCTCGACTTGCCGGACAGCATCACGCCGGCAGCGTTGATTGCTTCGACGAGTCTCGTCGAAATTCTTCTGGAGAACCCGGAAACGGCTCGCATCCAGGCCTACGCCGCGCTGGACATTGCCATGAATGCCGGACAGTCGGCCCTGGTCGTCATTCCCCACGCCGACGACAGCCTTGGCAGTGGCGTGGAGTGGTTCCGTTTTGCAGATGGCAGCACGATAAGCATTCAGGCACTACTCGATGCGATGCTGGTTCCGTCTGTCAGTCTCGATCCGCAGAACCTGGACAACGTGATCGAGGTCACGGCGGCCGACGCTTATGTGTATTCACCCGAAAGTGGCTACGAAATTTCCGGCCGAGCAGGTGACGATCAGATAACCGGGTCGGAGTTCAGCGATTACCTCTATGGAGACGAGGGAAATGACGTATTGCTGGGCGGTGCGGGAGATGACGCACTCGATGGTGGCGACGGCCATGATTATCTGGCCGGCGGCGACGGCAACGACTTGTTACTCGGTGGCGCCGATGACGATTATCTGGAAGGTGGCAAGGACGACGACACATTGCTGGGAGGAGCAGGTGACGACACCTATATCTTCAATCTCGGCGATGGCGTGGATACGATCATCGATACATCGACCTCCAACGCACCCAACAGTCTGGTCTTCGGTGACGGCATCACACCGGAGATGCTCAGCCTGGAGCTCGGCTCGCTCACGATTCGAATCGGTACTTCAGGCGACGCGGTACATATCAACACTTTCAATCCAAACGATGCCCGTGGCAGGCACGGCGTCGAACGATTCGTGTTCGCCGACGGGACGAGCATGACGTACCAGGAGCTGCTGGACCGCGGTTTCGATCTGACGGGGACCGCGCGTGACGACTTGATTTACGGGACCAATTTGGCAGATCGCATCGACGGCCTGGCTGGCAATGACGTCATGGAGGGCGGTACGGGTGGCGACACCTATGTTTTCGGAGCGGGTTCCGGACAGGACATCATCCGTGAGGCCGCGGTGGCCGGTGACGTTGATACCTTGCGAGTCCTTGCCAACCCGAACGACGTTACCGTCGCCCGGGAAGACAGCGACATCGTCGTCAGTCTCGATGCCACAAGCGATCGGGTCGCCATTGACTGGTTCACCGATCCTGGCGCGCGTATCGAGCAGGTCACTTTCGCCGACGGCACGCTCTGGGATGGCGCCACTCTGGAGGCGCGTACCCAAATCCAGGTCAACCGGCCGCCGGTGGTCGCCAATGCCATCACCGATCAAACCATCGACGAAGACAGCGCATTCAGCTTCATCGTGCCGGCCAATACTTTCGATGATGCCGACACCGGCGACACGCTCACCTACACCGCGACCCTCGCTGATGGCAGCGTATTGCCGGCATGGCTCGGTTTCAACGCCGCGACGCGCGAATTCAGCGGCTCGCCGACCAACGATGATGTCGGAACGCTGAACGTGCGGGTGACGGCGACCGACGGCAGCGGCGAGCGCGCATACGACGACTTCGCTCTGGAGGTGTTGAATACCAACGATTCACCGATGGTGGCTAACGCCATCATCGATCAGGCCGTCAACGAAGACAGCGAATTTGACTTCGTGGTGCCGTCTGACGCATTTGAAGACGTCGACATCGGCGACGCGCTTGGCTATTCCGCCGCGCTGGAAGATGGCAGCGAGCTCCCGCAGTGGCTGAGCTTCGATGCAGTCGCGCGCCGCTTTACCGGCACGCCGGGAAATGCAGACGTCGGTACTGTGGACGTGCGCGTGCGCGCGACGGATTCCGGTGGTGAGCACGCCAGCGATTCGTTCAGGTTGACTGTGGTGAACGTCAACGATGCGCCGGTCGCGGGTAATGACGTCATCGCCGTTCAGGCAGACGGCGTGCCGGACCTGGTGCCGTTCGCCACCCTGCTGATGAATGACAGCGACATCGACGTTGGAGATTTCTTGTCGTTGACGGCAGCGACGGCTTCACTGGCGGGCGCGCCAGTCAGCATCGATGCCGCAGCCGGAACCGTGGTCTACGATGCGGGCGAGCTGTTCCGGACACTGGCGCAAGGTCAGTCCGCCGCTGATGCGTTTGACTACATGGTCAAAGACCTGAGCGGTGAGGTTTCGACTGCGACTGTGAGCGTGACGGTGAATGGCGTGAATGACGCGCCGGTTGTGGCCACTGCCATTGCCGACCAAGTCGCCCTTGAAGACAACCTGTTCTCGCTTCAGTTGCTGCCGGATGCCTTCAGCGATGTCGATGCGGGTGATGTGTTGAGCTACGGCGCGAGTCTGCCGGACGGCTCTGCATTACCGGTTTGGCTTGATTTCGATGCCGCTACGCGGACCTTCAGCGGCGTGCCGGCTTATGCGGAAGCCGGGGCGATCACGATACGTGTCACGGCAAAGGACTTCCTTGGTCTGAGTGTTGCCGATGACTTCGATCTGGAGGTGGTTCTCTATCCGGATCTCGTTCTTACCGGCGGCCCCGGTAACGATGTCCTGACCGGGCATTCGGGTAACGATATTCTCGATGGCGGCGCCGGAGACGACACCATGACCGGCGCCCATGGCAATGACACCTATTTTGTCGACAGCCGCGGTGACTTTGTGATTGAAGGTGCCAACGCAGGCATCGATGAGGTGATTACGGCTTCAAGCTATACGCTGGGCGAGAACCTCGAGAACCTGACGCTGGTTGGCGATGCGAAAGAACGTCGACGGAACCGGCAACGACGCCGACAACGTGCTCATTGGCAATAACCAGAACAATACGCTAACCGGCCTCGCCGGCAACGACTGGCTCGACGGGGGTGCGGGTGACGACGAGATGATTGGCGGAGCGGGTGACGACATCTATGTTGTGGACAAGAATAAGGACAAGGTTATCGAGAACGCGGGCGAGGGTATCGATACGGTCAGGTCGAGCATCAAATGGGACCTGGATCACGACCTCGAGAACCTGATACTTGTCGGCGCGGACAAGATCGACGGCAAGGGAAATGGATTCGACAATTTCCTGGCGGGCAATAACGAAGAGAACAAGCTCGACAGCCGCGACGGCACCGACATCATGCAAGGCCTTGGCGGGGACGACAATCTCAAGAACAAGTCGGGCGTGGCGCTGTTGGATGGCGGCGCCGAAGAAGACAAGCTCGATGGCAGCCGCGATAACGAGTTGTACATTGGCGGCGCAGGTGATGACGAGATCAAGGCCGACAAGGGCGCCGACATCATTGCGTTTAACCGCGGTGATGGGCGTGACAAGGTCAAGCATGCGCACGGTGGCGGCAACACGGTGTCGCTAGGCGGCGGCATCGGGTATGACGATCTGAGCCTGAGTCGGGATCACGACGACCTGATACTAGAAACCGGCGACGGTGAACAGATCAATTTCGTCGACTGGTATGACGGTGACCACCGAAGCGTGGTCAATCTGCAAGTGATCGCCGAAGCGATGGCCGAGTTTGATGCCGGTTCGAGCGACCCGCTGTTGAACAAGAAAGTTCAAACCTTCGACTTTGCTGCCGTCACGGCGGCTTTCGATGCCGCCGGTCAGGTCGACAACTGGTCGCTTGCCAACGCCTTGCTCGATGCGCACCTGGCGGGCAGCGATAGCGAGGCATTGGGCGGTGATCTTGCCTATCGGTACGGACTGAGCGGCTCGCTGTCAGGAATCGGCGTTGGTGCTGCACAACAAGTGCTGAACGCGCCGCAGTTCGGTTCGGAAGCACAGTCCCTGCAACCGTACGAGGAATTGCAGCAAGGGAGAACACGGTTGGTATAGAGAACCCGATCGATCGTTGGGTGCCGATATGGAAACACAAAGAGACAATTCAATTCATGACCTGATGGCGTTCTCGCCATCGATGCTGGCATTGCAGTCAGAAGCA
>CAWBXZ010000016.1:0-94278 GCA_963792855.1 uncultured beta proteobacterium
CGCCCAGAAATACCTTCGCGTGCGCTTGCCACGGGAAACGCATGTTCATCACCCAGAAAGCCAGCACGACCGCGACAGTCGTGAATAATATCTCTGCCGCCATCGCGCGACCCGTCAGCATTGCACTGAGCGCGAGAAACATCAGTGCAATCAACGACAGCCCGGACGCCAAACCATCGGCGCCATCGATCATGTTTACCGCATTGATTAGGCCAAGCAGGGCAATCAGCGTGAACGGGACCGCCCAGTAGTCCGTGGAGATGTTACCAATGGCAAACAGGTCCCCCAGACTGAGGACGGTGTGGTTGCCCCAGTAAACCATGCAAAGCCCCGCGATCAGTTGCGCGAAGAACTTCTGCCTGGGCGTCAAATCCCGAAGGTCATCGAGCAAACCGGCGATCAACAGCACCGCAAGGGCCGCAAACAACGGCCGGTAGGGGTAAAGGGGTTCGCTGGTGAACAGAACGCCGAACCCCAGGCCGGCGAAAATCGCCGGCCCACCAATCAGGGGAATCTCTCCGCGATGCCGCTTGCGCCGGCCCGGGTAATCGACCAGTCCAACCCGCCTGGCGAGCCTGGCAAACAGGCGCAGCAGCACCAGCGTGCCGGCGAAGATCAGTCCGTACTGGATCAGTTGTGCCATGGCGAACGTTTACCACGATGGTCCGTTATTGCGGCGGGGGAATTCATCGAATGCTGCCTTATGGCCGCCGGAAAAATTGCGCGACCCGATACCCCAGCTTGCGAGGAATCCACAACGGCGATCCGGCGATCCCGGCACGGCGTGCGATCTCCCACGACTCCCGGTTGCCCCTGTAAATGTTGCGCAGCGACCGGGTCGATTGTCCGCCGGTGCGCATGCGCACCAGTACTTCAGGGATATACACCGAAGAGATCCTGCGCTCAACGAACAAGCGCACCATCAGGTCAAAATCCGCGTGATAGCGGTAACGCGTGTCGAAACCGCCAATCTGCTTTAACAAATCCGTTCTCACAAACAGCGTCGGATGCGCCGGATGCCACCCCGCCTCGAACATGCCGGACACATAGGGCCTGGAATTCCAGAAACGCATGACCCGGGAAGGATTGTTCCGCTCCACGTAAACCAGGTCGGCATGGGCAGCATCAGCCCGGTGGCCGGCCAGCGCGCCGGCAACGCGTTCAAGGACCTGGTCATGGTGATAGACGTCGTCGGAATTGAGAAAACCGAGATACTCGCCCGTCGCTGCCTCGATGCCCTTGTTCATTGCGAAATAGAGCCCGGCATCCCGCTCCGAGATCACGGTTGAAATGCCCGTACGGTACTTTTCCAGTATTGCGAGGGTGCCATCGCTGGATTCGCCATCGACAACGATGTGCTCTACATCCCGGTACGTCTGCCCATGTATCGACTCCAGCGCTTCCGAAATGGTCTCGCGGGCATTCAGGCAGACGGTAACGACGGACAGTTTCATCAGATCCCGGAACTCAGCAGCTGGCTACACAAGGCACGCATACTTTATGCCGATGATCCGGACCGCGGAGCACTCCCGGCAAATCGCTCGATCAGGTCCTCAACGCGACGGGCGTAAGATTCGAGCCGTTCCAGGTTCGCGGCCCGTGCCTCCGAACAGGTTGGGATAGCGGCAGACTTCCCCGCCGCGTCGATCGCGCGCGAGAGTGCTGCCGCAGCATCTGCCGGAGATAGCGGATCAAAGTACTCTGCCGCTCCGTTCGTTTGCTCGCGGTGCACCGCGATGTCGGACAGCACCAGTGGCACGCCAATGGCCTTGGCCTCCTCGACCGTCGTACTCCAGCCCTCGAACAATGACGGGTTGACGACAGCGATCGAGCCGCGCATCAACGCGTAGACATCAGTGCGCGGGATCAATCGCAAGAAGCGGAAGGCCTCCCCAAGGCCCAGTTCTTTCACCTGCTCTACGAGAGATTCCAAAAGATGCGGGTGACGAGGATCGACCGATGCACCGGACGCTACGACCATAACGGACGCGCCCCGGCTTCGCAGAATGCGCAGCGCCTCGATCAGCACCGCATGATTCTTATGGCGCCAGAACTGATTCGGCAGGTAGAAGTAGGGCCCCGAAATCGCATAACGGGCCCGCACGTCGTCCTCGCTCACCATATAGGCCTGATCGTCCGGCTCTACGGCAAACGGAATGACGCTGGTTCTGCCGGCTGATGCAGGATACAGTTCTTCGCAATCGTCTCTCGCGGATTCGCTGCTCAACATGATGGCGGACGCGGCGGCAATCTGCGCTCGAAAGCCCAGTTCCCGCTGCAGCCAGGCCCGCCTTGCGAACATGCCGGGCAAGCGCCGATGCTGAAAGTCGGGCAGCCAGGCGATGACGGGAAGCGGGAAGCGCCAGCCGTGCCACGTCGCGGACTCAAAAACCACCTGTATGTCATGTTCCCGGTAAAGCAAAAGGGCATTGCGATCGATGCCTGTGAGCACGGTGCCGGCAAGCCGCGAGCGCCATCGGTTCGAGCCCGCTGGGACGCAACGGACAATGTCTGCTATCCCCTCACGCAGCGGTTGCAGCGCATCCTCTGAATAGTCTTCCGCCACAAAAACGACAGGTCGAACCCTCTCTCGACCGTACCTGGCGATCACTCGAAACAGATTGACGAAGTACTGATAACCACCAGTCCAGCGCTCCCGGTCGGGCAACGCGAATGCCGTCCTGATCATGGCAGGAATTGTCGCATTGACCGACGCATCCCGGAAACGCGCCATACGGCGTTCGCGGCAATCATTTCACTGCCCGGATGCTTCCAGCGCTTCGATAACAAGCGACTGATAGTTTTCGGCAAAACGGCGTATGCGCCCCGGGAGTTCCAGCGACGCTTTCGACATTGCCGCCTCATCAGCGCCGGGATCATAATTCGACCACGCCTTCGAGATTGCGTGGGCGGCATCGTCCGCGTTCTGCGGGTCGAAGTAGATGCCCCTGTCCGGCGCCTGTTCGATATGAACCGGGATGTTCGACAGCACGACCGTTTTCCCCATCGATTTCGCCTCCTCGACGCTGGTGCTCCATCCTTCGAACAACGACGGGTTGATGACCGCGACCGCATCGCGCATCAAGCCGAGCATGTCGGCATAGGGCACCACACCGAGCGGGCGAAACAACTCCTCGAGACCGAACCGCGCCACCGTCTCCATCAGTTGCGCAACATGCGACGGCTGTCTGGGGTCACGCATCAGCCCGGTAGCGACAACCGTTACCGGCTGCGCATCCCGTTTCAGTTGCGCGAGCGCCTCGACCACAACCCTGTGATTCTTGTGCGCCCAGAACTGGTTGGGCAACAGCATGTAGCGGCCCTTGATCTGATAGCAGGCACGCAGGTCGTCTTCCCTGGGCATGGCGCACCCGTGCATCAAACCCGATACGAATCGCAGCACCCGGATCTTGTCGCTGTTACGCCGGCTTCCGGCACGCAAGTGCGCCGCCGCCGTCTCGCTGCTGACGATCACGCGCACATTGGCTTCGAGCGCCCGTGCGATATTGTGCTCGCGCGTTGCGATCTCCTCATCACTGAAAAGATGCGAGAGGTGACGGTGCTGCAGATCCGGTATCCAGGCAATCGACGGCATGCGCGCCCCACGCCCCAGATCCCCGGAATGGGACAGGATATCGACATCGAGATCGCGCAGAACGCGGCCCAGGATCGTGTCTCCACCCACGAATTTCGTAGACAACTTTCGCAGCATCCATAGCGGACGTCCGCGATCGAGCGCGCTGGTGCGGGCCAGCGGCATGAAAGAGAATTCGCTTGCGATTTTTTCACTGGTCCGCTGCCCGGTAATGAAAACCGGCTGGATGCGCCGGCTTTCAAGAGCGCAAACCGCGTGCAACAGGTTGCGAAGGTAGTTCAGCCCGCCAAGCCAGCTATTTACCGCAAAGATATTGATGAAGCCGACGCGTATCAATTTGCACCAGTCCGAAACCAGTGGACGTATTCGTCGACACCCTCACGCCATTGCATGGAGGGGTTCCAGCCCAGTGCCCGCGCACGTGAAATATCGGCCACGTAGGCGACCGGATCCATCTGCCGCACCTTCCCCGTGAACGTGATGGGCAGGGCGGTGTCCAGCGCATCCGCGATTGCTCCGAGGACCTGTGACACGGACGCTGCCTGTCCGCTCCCGCCATTGAGCACCTTGCAGTCGGTATTGGCGTGGTCAAGCGCCAGTGCCAGCAGGCTTACGGCGTCGTCGACGTGCAACCAGTCCCTCAGCTCCTCACCCGTCCCCGAAAACTCGGTGCCTCCGTTGCTTATCCTGGAACAGGCATCCCAAAGCAGTTGCTTGCGCAATCCACAGCCATACACCGAGAACAGTCTGACGACCGCAACCCGGATACCGTAATGGCTCGCGTGCGACGCACACAACTGCTCGGCAACCTGCTTGTGCACGCCATACGGCGAGGCCGGACGCAACGGGTCGGTTTCGACAATCGGCAGCTTGCCCGCATGGCCGTAAACCGCCGCGCTTGACGGGTAAACGAGCGCTGCATCAGGTGCGTACAGCCGCATGAATTCGAGCACCGCAGCCGTGGACGCCACGGTACGCAGATAGTCGTCGTAGGGTCGCGTTACCGAGTGGCCGACGGACCCGCCCCCTGCGCAGTGAACCACGGCATCGGGCACGCTGGCTTGCGTCAGCAACGCGCCGAGCGTCACGTCTGACTCCTCCCACGCCGAGATTCCCCAGTCCTTCCACTCGTCGGGCCGCCATTTGCCGTGGCCGATACCGGTTACGCGGAAGCCATCTTTCGACAAGGCACGTGCAACATGCCGGCCGATGAAACCGTGCGCGCCGGTGACCAGTACGTTCCTAACCACGAGGTGCCCGCGTCCCGACAAAGCTGTAGAGGCGCCCGGGCACCTTCAGATAACCGCCCAGCAAGCGAACCGCAAAATCCGGGATCAACCTCGACACCGGCAACCCCAGGCGTTGCGCAATCCGTTGCTTCACCCCGTCGAGTGTTTCGGGAAACAGATTGATTGCGGACTGCAGCGGATTGATGACCCGCACCAACCGGATCCCGGCCGACTCGATTGCGCCGGTGTACTCCGACAGCAGATAGGCGTTTTCACCGCCATACAGGTGATGCAGCGGATGGCTGTCGAGAAATGCCGGCAAGTCTTCACGGCGTGTAATGACGTGCTCGCGCGTGGCGATAAACGTTCCGCCGTCGCGCAGAACGCGCCCGATCTCGGCGCACAACACTGTCAGGTCACGCGCATGATGCAGTGCCTGCCGGCAATAAACCAGATCGAAGCTGGCGTCCTCGAACGGCAGCCGCTCACCCCATTCCTGCACGACCTCGCAGTCGATTTCCGCCTCCCGGCAAAGCGACCGGATCGCTTCCGCTCCCACCACCGGACTGGGGTCAGGTTCGAGCGCGACCACGCCCCAGCCTTCCTGCGCCAGCGCAAAGGTAGAAATACCGCGGCCCGCCCCAACGTCGAGTGCCTTTCCTGCGGGCTGCGGCAAAAACTCGCGCACAGCCTGCCACTCGCCGCTTTCACGATAGCGGCGCGCAGCCGAGATTAACGGATCATCATAGAAGCATGCGCGCACCAGTTCCGCTTGATCGGGCCGGTTGCGCAAGGACAACACTGCGCTTTCCCAGTCCATTTGTTCAGCGCTCATGCGCCTCCAGTTCACGTATCGGCCGCGCCGGATTACCCGCGACAACCGTATAGGGCGGCACATCACGCGTGACAACCGAGCCTGCGCCGACAACAGCACCCTCTCCGATACTGACGCCTTTAAGGACGATCACATTGAACCCGATCCATACCCTGTTGCCGATTCGCACCACGGAACGCTCCACGTTCGCCCAGTCTTTCTTGCCAACGAACCAGTTCGTGACATCGCGGCGTCGATCATGCCAGGCAATCGCGTGGGAATTGTGGTCGACGACGGTGCAGCCCCATGACACAAGAACGTCGTCACCAATCTCGATCGCCTCGGCGCAAACCAGCGTCGAGGCACCAATGAAGGTTCGTTCCCCGATACGGACCGCTGCACCCGCTCGATCATAGCGAATGGCAGCCTCGACGATAGAGTCCGGGCCAATCGAGAGCACGCACCCTTCAACAAAGCGAATCCTGCGCCAAGCCACCCGGGTTCGGTGCGCGATCGAGACACCGGCGCGACCGGACAAGCGCAGTTTCGCCAGCCAGTCGAGCAGCTTTTTGGCCCGGTTAATCACCGCAACACCCGCTGCACCAGGGCACGCAATCTGTTGACCGGGCTGCGCCGGGCCCGAAAGTACTCGAACACCCGAGCCTGGATTCCTTCGTCAATGCCCGGAGACGGCAAATGCTCCGGGAGGAAATCGGGGTCAATCATTCGATCCGCTGCATCACCGCGGCAGTGAACACCGCTGCCATCGAAACCTGTGTTTTCGACCAGGCTGTTTCTTGGATACAGCACCATGCCGTTGTTCATGAACACACTCAGGTTCCAGCGGATGGCCCACGAGTCGACCTTGCCGGCAAGCTGGGCCTCGAGCATGGAAAAGTAATCAAAACAACCGTTCATATCGAAAGCACGCCGGCGCCCCGGATCATCCCTTAATTGCGCGTAGCCCGCCGCTCGCGGATCAAACTGTTGCCAGGCACGGTCCCATGTCGCCCACCCCCATGACGATACAAAAGGCAGAAAAAACGCATCATCGGTGGTGGGCACATCGACCGGAAACATGTGGGCAGATATCTGCATGACGCGCGGTTCGTTTCGATAGCGTTCCAGCGCTGCATTCAGGTATCTCAGAAATCCTGGCGCAACCACAAGATCATCTTCAACGACAATGACCTTGCCATACTCCTGGCACAGGCGCGTCACACCTTCAATCACCGAATCCGCAAGTCCGGCATTCGTCTCGCGCTCATGCACATCGACGCTGGCAAACCCGTCTATGGTTCCGAGAAAGGAGCGGACGTCGCGCACGGCAGGCTCCGTTTCCGCACCACGCGGCCCATCGCTGAACACGTGCAGGCTTGATTCGCCTGCCAATGCACAACGCTGCAACGACTGCACCGTCCGCTGCGTGTGCAGCGGGCGGTTATACGTGAACAGCGCAATCGGAGCTGGCAATACGGAAGGCACTGATCTAGCCCCTTGAAGCACGCATATCATCAAGGAAAGGGTTGCGGGGTAAATCCCGTACCCTGAAGCCTTGCTGCAGGTGAGCGGCTCTCACAGCTTCCGATGGAGGTTGCTTGAAGAAAACAACTGCAAGCAACCCCGGTTGGCTGATTCCCAGTTTGCACAGCAAATCGAACCGCGAAATCTTCCTGGTGACTTTTCTGAACAACGCGTTGCCGGCAACCGCCGGTTCGAACTCGACGCCGGGCAGATAGCAGTCATTTATCCACTTGAATGCAATCGTGTGCAAGTCCCATTCCGAGCGCCACTTTTTCCATTTCTCGGCGGGAAATCGCATACACGTAATTTCCACCGCTCTCGAAATGATGGTAGTGGGTGGAACGTCCGAGCATCCTCTTGATTCCATCTTTCACCATGCGGCTTAACGCCGGGACGTAGCCATCGACGATCACCTGATCGTTCGGTTCGATCATGATGACCCCCCGCCTGCAAACCCGCAGCATTTCGTGAAGCGCCTTCATCGGGCGCGGGAAATGATGGTACGACTCCTTGCACAATACGAAATCGAATGACCCGTCGTCGAAACTCAGTGATTCTGCGTTTTCCTTTCTGTAGTCGGCAATCAGCCCCGCGCTTTTCGCTTCATCAAGAAGCTTGTCGGAAATATCCGTCGCCAAGGCACGCGCACCATGCGCGTTCAGATACTGCGCGTCCATTCCGTAGCGACCATCGCCGACGGTCAGCCATTCCGAGCCTGGCAAACTCTGCAGCAGCGGGTCGGCAAGCCGGTACATGCGTTCGAAGCGCCAATAGTTGATCGTGCCGGATTTGAGCCACGCCGCCGCATGGGCGGACTTTTCCCCTTCCCTGGCGTAGGCGTCGTAGGCATGCTCATGAGCCTGGTAGCTGGTCGCGATGTAGTCTTGTGCGTCGGTCATCTCTCGTGCTTTCACGCCGGTCAGGCCGAAGCCCTGGACATTGCCTTTCGTGGAAATCGTTGATGCAGGACACCCTGCCAGAGAATGCGAAAACCGGCCCTGCACCACACGTTCATCAAGTTAACCGGTTTCCACAGCCAGGGTGAGGCGAGCAGGACAAAGGCGGAACGGTAGACGGGATTCAGTGGCGTCTTGACGGAAAACAGGCTGCGCACGAACTTCCGCCCGGTCAGTGCGTCCAGGTCATGATGGCCGGTCGTCTCCATATTCGCGTTAATGGTTACATCTCCACTGGTGACACACCGCAGGTTGAGACGGCGTGCCCGCAGCGTGTACTCGTAATCCGCCCAGTACTGGGGCAGCAAGCGCGGATGAAAACCCCCAAGCCGGCGCATGTCACTCCAACGCAGGAACAAAGCGCGCGTGGGGAGACAGTCGATGGCCTCTTCCGGTTTCACGGATCGAAAAGTGAAGCGGCGCAGGTTTGCGTGCACACCGGTCTCTAGCGGCACGTCACCTTTTCGATGCAGCAACCGGGAGCCAAGCAGCGCATCCGGTTGCCCCTGGAGACGGGTGATCGCCCGTTTCAGGAAGTCCGGCTCGAACCGAATGTCATCGTTCGCAAGTAACACCACGTCGTCATTTCCGGGCGCATGCCGCAAAAGCCACTCGTAGCCTCGCTGCATGCTCCCGCTCCACCACCAGTTGCCGTCTCCCTTGATAATGACGGCTTTCGGGAGCGCTTGCATCACCATTGCCGCAGTGCCGTCGGTTGACCCGTCATCAATAACGATCAGTTGCGTGCGGGGATGCGTTTGCGCGGCAAGACAAGCAACAAACTGGCGCGTAATCTCCCGGCGATTGTGTACCGGGAGCAAGACGAAGACCATGGGACTATGATCCGAAGACATCGGTGGTCCAGTATGCACGCCCCTGATGTCGCGCAACGGTGTCGCTGCAACTGGTGTCGCCGCAACGCCTTGTCCGGAAACAGCCATCGGGGTTTGAGTTGCTCGCGATCTGCCGGTGTCATGTCTGTGGCTTGAACGCGTCGATGATGATTGATGTGTATCGCAGCACCCCGTCGCTATTACGACTGTCAAAGCGCGCCGACCGCCTGATCATTCCATCCTCGGGATGCCAGTCTGCCGAGAAAAAATTGCCCTTCGCATCGAAGCATTCAAGGACGCGGATGCCAAATCCCGCGTTTTCCATGAGCTGCTTCAGTGTGTCGCAGGTATACAGCACCTTGTGATCATCGGAGCCTGCGGCCGAACCCATGGGTCTGACCGCCTCGATGTACTCCGGGTCCGGGTGCAGGCCATCGGGCACCGCAATGCGCAGTCGCCCGCCGGGGCGCAGATACGCGAAGCAGTTCCGCGCCGCCGCGACCGCCTGGTCCGGCGTCAGGTGCTCCCATACGTGTTCGGCCAGAATGGCATCCACGCTGCCGGGTGTGAAATACCGCTGCCAGTCCGTCTCGGCGGTGATGTCCAACTGATCCATATCGGTGAGCAACCAGTCGCGGACATGGACACGGCTCGAGCCAAGCACGATCTTCAGGGGGCTTCTGCGCGCCTGCACACGCAGCAGGCATCTGCGAACCAGACGCCGCCATGCGTCGCGTATGCCCCTGGCACCCCGAATAGCCGAACTATGCCGCATACCCGTGTTCCGCCGTTGCGCCGCTGACGATCGGAAACCGCCGGTCAAACTTGGCCTGCCTTGCCTGCCGTCGAGAGCAAGATTGCATTGACGCAACCCTTCACAAGGCCGTGGCTTCGATGTGCGCGGCAATACGCTCAACCGCCCCACCGTCCATCGGACCGAAATATTTCCGCGCAAAACTTTTCATCCCAGCGTCGTATCGCTTCCGCGCCGAGACATCCGATGCGAGCGAGCTGATTGCCGCCACTGCCTCGTCAGACGCCGTGACGAGGACGGCCGCGCCCTCTTCTTCAGGACACGGGAAAATACGGTGGCGCGCACCCAGCCTCAGCACCACCGGCAGCACACCCGCTGCGGCTGCTTCGGAAAGCACTGTTGAATAAAGCCCGAGCACCAGCGCGGAGCCGCCGATGACCACATCCAGCGGAAAATCCTCTGCCGCAGTCACACGGATACGCCCCGGCCATTGACCGGCCAAACGGTCGAAATCGAGCGCCTCGTCGGCCGGATGCAGTCGAACAAGCACACGTACGTCCCCATTCGCGCGAAGAACGCGGTCGACGATCGAGACGAGCGTCTCGTAGTCCTGTCGCGTGATACTGGCGCACTCGGGTTGGGAAACAACTGTGACCACGGGCCGGTCATCCGTAAACAGTGCATGTTCGGAGCGCAATGGAGCGCGGGCAAGTTTGTCCATCAGCGGGCTGCCGGTGACGGCGTAATCGCAATCGGGAGAGATGCCGCGCAAACGCTCAACGAATCCGTCGCCCCACATCAGCATCTTGTCATACGGCATTTCATAGTAGCCGGGGCTGAGCAATCCGGCGCGCCCGTACTGGACCCGTATCGTGGCGATTTCGAGCGCACCGGCAGCGCGCGCCACGATCTCTTCCGGAAAGCTTGCCGCCTCGGCAAAAACGACGGCGCGCGGCTGATATCGCTTTAACGTACCCAGCGCATTCAGAAGAGAGATGACGGCAATCGAGTAGAACGGTAAAGCCGCTTTCGGCGGACGGGTGGTGGCCCCCATTCGTAACCGTGCCGGATGACGTTCAACCACTTTCAAGCCATGACGCGCGGCCGCCTCTTCCACGCCGTATCCCGGCTCGCACAAAATGGCGCAGCGTTGCGCGCCGATCCGATCAATGACCGGCCGGAAAAAATCGACAAATCGCGGTCGCAACACGTGAAACACGAACTCGGGCCCGGGATTCATAGGCCGCCCAACCCGGCAAAAATATCCGCGCGCGATCAAGCGCAAATTCGCTTTCAGATATTCCAGCGCGCTACGCAAACCGGCTCCCGGCCTCTCGTTCGGCAACCACTCGGAAAAAATACCGCGTTCTCCGCTTGCCTTCGCGAGGCCCGCCAACCTGGCGGGATCGAGCGAGGCTTCCTGGTACACACGGCGCTCCAGCGCTCCGCGCAGCGAGATGCCGTCGTACAGAAAAACGCCCGGGAGCGACTTTTCGATATCGGCAAATGTGCGTCGGATCGCAAGCGTCAGGCGCTCCAGTGAGCAGCCGTCGACGATGCCCGCTGGCTCAGAACCCATTAATCTTGTACAAGATCTTCCGGCCGAACGAGAGCATGACGATTCAGCGGACAGCGCAACTGTTTGCCGAGAACGATGTCGAGCGACGAGGCGTCCATGCCTTCGCCGTCTTCGGTACGCAACAGCGCGACATCGGCGCGCGTGATAACCGTGCCTTCGGGCATCTCGCGCGCGGCTACGATGCGCTTCTTCTGAAATTGCCGGTAGCGCCGGTCGTCCTCGTCGAAAGGCTGCGGCGATCCGCTCCCAAGAGCACGCAGGCCATTGCGCACGACGGACACATAGGCCGCGAGCTGATCCGGATTAAGAGCCGCCTGGTAGTCGAGCCCCTTGTCGCCGCGATTGAGCGTGAAGTGCTTCTCGAGCACACACGCCCCGGCCCCCAATGCAAGCAGATCGACTACGCCCGCAAAGGGATCATCGCCATCGGTGTGATCTGCATAGCCCACGAGCGCACCGAATGCCTGCTTCAGTACGCCGACGCGCCGAATGCTTGCCTTGTCGATCCGCGTTGGAAATGCCTGAATCCCGTGCATCAGCACGACACGCCTGCCGCCATGCTCGAGAACAACGGAAAGTGCCCTGCCAACCTCTTCCAGGCGCGACGCGCCTGTGCCCAGCGTAAACAGCACACCCGATTGCGCTGCCAGCTCCAGCATCTCCCGGTTGCCCAGGTCCGCCGAATTGAATTTGATTCCGTCCACTCCAAGCTGCAGCGCCAGTTCCAGGCTCGGCAGATCGTAAGCGCAGGCGAATACCGGCAGCCGCAACTTGCGGCCCTCTGCCACCAGCTCCTGCCATTGGCTTGCATCGAACTGGATTTTCTCAAGCACGCTTCGCAAGCGATGATGTCCGACGACATTCGCGGGTGCATGAAAAATCTGCAACTGCACGGCATCGACCTGCGCTTCGCTCGCCACATTGATCAGTTCCTTCGCTTTGCCGAAGTCACCGTCGTGCGCGCACGCCATCTCGGCAATGATGAACGCCGATCCGTCAGCGATTGTCCTGCCGCCGACCTGTATCGATTGCTCTGGCCCTGCGAACCTCGTCATCCGCTTGCACTCACTTGCGGGCGTGCGCATTGCTCGCCGAATGAAACGATCTTGCCGGTAATGGCTTCGAGCTTCCGGCGCTCGTCTGGCGCGATTCGCATCATCGGCTGGCGTTCGAATGGCGGGCAATGCCCTGCCATGGCCATCGCTTCACGCAGTGCCAGATGCCAGCCAAGGTTCACCGCCACGTCGAAAAACGGTTTCTCGTACTCCTCGACAATTGCCTGCGCTTCGTCACGGCACCCCGCGGCAACCAGCCTGGCGAATTCCAGTTCGACCGCCGGGGCAAAGTTTCCGACACTGGCCAGATAGGCGACCTGACCGTGTTCCCGGGCGGCCAGGTGGGCCGCCATGCCGCCGCGCCCGCCGACCACTGCGCTGCAGCCGGCAAACATGCGGTTCAACCGGCTGATGATTTCGGGATTGCCGCTCTCTTCCTTGAGGCCGACCGCATTGGCACACGCCAGGATACCGTTCGACCAGGCGCGGCGAATATTGCACAGAGGGTGCCTCGAACGCCCGGCCAGCGCGTATCGGCATTTCGTGAATCATGACGCCAATGTCGGCTGCGGCACAAATGTTCTCGAAGAAACGGGCGATCGATTCCTCGCCATAGAAGCGGTCCGGGTAGACCGCGAGGATCGCGTCGGCACCGTCATCCGAGGCCGCTTGCGCAAATTCGACAGCCTGGCTCGTCGGTCCGATACTCGGTGTGGTTACGATCACCACGGCGCGGCCGGCACTTGTTCGGGAAACGATGTGGTTGACTCGCAGCATTTCGGGAACGGTAAGCACATCGTAACGGCTGCTGCCGACCGTGCACATGAGCGTGCCGACGCCGCACCCGATCAGGAACTCAACGTAGTCAGAAATGGCGGTTTCATCGAGGGCGCCATCTTGCCGGAACATCGCCAACACCGGCACAACGGTACCGACAACACGGCGGGAGAACACGGCTCCCCTGGTCTTTTCGGTCATGCTTTTTCTACCATCCAGTCTTTAGTATCAGGAACGCCACGCTGCCCGCGCCGAAACGGGCGTTCCTCAGACTCCCCGATACGCCGAGGACAATCCCATGTGCGCTCCTACTCGAGCTTTTCTCGCCCGGCCATGGTCGAATAAACCACTAATTGCATTGAATTATTCAAAGCCGGCAATTTCTTGAAAACGATTCGAAATCAACAAGGCGGGATCGATTTGAACCCTGAAGAACGCGATCGGACAGCAACCTTGCAAGCTTCGTGCAAGCATCCGGGCAAAACCCTGAGCACGCTCACGATGGATGCCGCAATCGGTTTGCTCGCGAACGATAACGGCGTGACGGACTTCAGTTACTTTGGCTTCTGACATGAAATCACTGACCACCGATCATGTGGCTTTCGCCGTCGCCGATCCGGAGGATTCGAAAACAGAATATGTCGATCGCGAGCTGGAACGCCTGTCGCATAGTGGCATACAGTCCTTGCCGTCCGGAATATCCTGATCGAACTCGTCGAGGACAGCCAGCCAGGCAGAGCAATCCGGTCTTTTTTAACGCAACGTCTCCCGCAGCCCCGATGCACCGGCCGTCCGATTCGGAGACCGCGAGCTTTCCGATGCACAATTGCTCGAGGCCATCAACGCAACCGCGCAATCGCTGGCGGAGCACGAGGGCGGCCGGGTTGCAGGGCCAACGTCTCCGGCAATAATGACGATTTTGATCGTTCCACGGCCTACGGGGCAATCCGGGCACTCGGCACGACCGCCGTCCCGCGCGAAATCATTTACCCGGACGCAACCCTTGCGGCAATGGAGGCCTCGCTCAGCCCCCGGCCAGGCCTGTTCTCCGGCAACATCAACCTTCCCGAACCCGCCCTTTGCCGATGCCGGGACTCGAGGGTGGCGCACACTTCGACAGCACGGCAACCGGGCCGGTAACGGACTGCCCGACACCGGCAGGGCCTGCGGTTTCGGTCCCCGACGAAACGGCGCACTGCGTCATATTGTTCGCCTCGGGATCGTCCGGGGCGGCCAAAGCCATTCCACTGGCGGGGGCACTACTGGCAGGCAACGCCCTGAGCACAGCGCAACGCCTCGGCATCGATTCCGATGACCGGAATCTGATCACGACACCGCTGTATGCAACGGGTTCGGTAGCGTTCCGGCCAATTTCATTCGTCCGGCAGCGCAAACGGAACAGGCCGGTGCGCTCGATCGGCTCCGATCCCTGATGAATTTCGGCGAGCATCTGCCGGTGCCAGTGCTGAAGTCACTGCGTACAAACTGGCGCCGCGCTGCCGGCCCGCGCCCTACGCTGATTCACCCGGTCACATCCAGTAGTCAGTCATGGACTATGGCCGGCTCGTCGGCATCGGGTAGAAACCCCACCGCATTTTCGCCCGGTTTATCACCCGGCTGCTCTTGATCATCACCGCCGTTACTTTGCTTGGAATCAGCGACTGGTGATGGCGAACCGCTTCCCTGCCATCCTGTCTGCTTCGCAATGCGGACGATAACCGACTCTACAACGCGTTTCGATCCGTTCGATCAATGATGATGACGGTCAGAAACTGACGAAGATTGTCTATGTCGGCGGCTCGGCCTGTCTCGAGTGATCCCCATCCGACAATTTGCGCGTCGGATATTTCAAGCAAACTGTGCTGGTAGGCAGCATCTTGCAGCCGGTCGCTTATGGGCCATTGCTCGGCGACATCTCATCGGGCCGCGATCTGGCCGCCGTCTGCATGCCGGTGCTCGGCAGAACCCGCAAACCGACGCTGGCGTTGTTCTGCAGCTTCACCGTCATGGGCATGTGGCACCACATCAGCCTCACCTGGCTGTGCTGGGGCATGTGGCACGCATCGGGCATCTGGCTGTACGGCAAATGGCGCCGCCTCGCACTCTCGGGCTGGCTCAGACAAAACCTTTCAAAACCGCTTGCGTATTTCCTGGGAACGGTCCTGACCGTTATCTACTCGGCGCCCGGCTTCAGCTTCACCATGCTGTCGGATGTGAAACAATCGCTCCGACTGTTGTGGCAGATTCTGCTTTGAAGTTAACGACCGGTCACACCCTTACCCACGTTGGGCATCAAGACCCCGCGCCCAGTGCTCGGCCAGCTCCAGTTGCCACGGATAATCGATGTCGAAGGAGCGTTCGGCCGGCATCCGGTACGTCAACATGCGCGGCATGAAAAAACTGCGTTCGCGCAGGAACAGTTCGATTGGCGCGACATAAAGACCGCCGTTGGGATGAAACCGCGGCGGTATCGACTGGCTGCGCGTTGTCTGCGCGTAGGCCTGCGGATCGGTCATGCGCATCACATTCCCGTCGCCGGGCTCGAGCGCAAGCTGCGGGGGAAACTCGTACGCCGTGACAGTCAGCAACGGCACTTGTCCGGATGAAGCCTGGTACGCCTGCATCGCGCCTTGAACGTCATCGACGCTGCGAAACGGGCAAGTGGGCAGCATCATCGCCACGTTGCGGTACTGCTGGCCGGCATGTGTCCGCTGCAGATACTCTTCGACTACTTCGACCGCCCGTACCGTATCGCCCCGCATCGCTTCCGGGCGCTCGTCCACGCCAATGCCCGACGCGACGGCGATCTCCCTGACGCGCTCATCGTCAGTAGAAACAACAATTTCGGAAAAACACGCCGATGCGAGCGCCGCTTCGAAGGTATAGGCAATCAGCGGTTTGCCGTTGAGCAATCGTATGTTCTTCTTCGGGACGCGCTTGGACCCGGCACGCGCCAGGACCAACGCAACCGTCTTGTTGCTGTCTGCATTCATCTGTTGTTGTGGCTCTGCAAAATGGCGTGAATCGTGTCGCACACACGGTCTATCTCCGCGTCGGACATCTCGTTACCCGAGGGTAGGCTGATTCCTTGCGACGAAATCTGCGAACTGACCGGAAATTCCCCCTCATTCCTGTACGGGGGCTGCAGGTGCAACGGAATAAAGAACGGCCGGGTCTCGATACCGCGCGATTCCAGTTCGACCGTGAGCTGATCACGGGAAATGCCGGCAACCTCCGGATCGACCAGCATCGAAAAAATCCAGTAAATCGTCTCTCCCCATGCTTCCCGGGGCGGCATGACGAGACCGGGACCATTCTCCAGCCGCTCGATGTAGCGCTCGCCGATTTCCTTTCTTCTCCCGATAAACCTGTCAACGCGCTCCATCTGCGCGACGCCCACTGCCGCCTGAAGATTGGTCATCCGGTAATTGAAGCCGGCGATCTCATGCCAGTAGCGCCGCCCGCGGCGCATGCCATGATCGCGCAACAAACGCAGCCGGTCGGCGGTCTCGGCATTTGCCGTTGTCACCATGCCGCCCTCGCCGGTGGTGATCACCTTGTTGGAAAAGAAACTGAAACAGCCCACATCTCCCAGCGTTCCGACCGGTTGGCCCCGATAGCGCGCGCCCTGTGCTTCGGCGCAGTCCTCTATTACTTTCAGACCATTGCGCCGGGCGATCGCGTTGATGCGATCCATGTCGCAGGGATGACCGTACAGGTGCACCGGAATGATCGCGCGGGTACGCTCACTGATGCGCCGTTCGACATCGCCTGGATCGATATTCCATGTTGCCCGGTCTACGTCGGCGAGGACGGGTGTCGCACCGCAATGGAGCACAACGTTCGCCGTGGCCGCAAACGTGAAATCCGGAACGATGACTTCATCACCCGGACCGATATCGAGTGCTTTCAGTGCAAGGTGCAACGCGGCGGTGCCACTGGAGACCGCCAAAGCATGATGGCCGCCGAGAAATTCGGAGAACTGCTTTTCAAAGCGCTGGACATACTCGCCCTGCGAGGAAATCCAGCCCGTCGTCACGCAGTCGGAGACATAGGCGAGTTCGTTGCCGCCAAGCGCGGGCTGCATTAGCGGAACACGCAGCATCTCCGCCCAGGAAAGCATGTCAACGAGACGGCCGGACTCGTCGAGTAGCGGAACATGGCGAACTTTTTCGCTCAACCTGGCCACATTCTCCGCGTGCGGGGCGCCCGCCCGGCCCTTGATGAACGTCCGGTTCATCGACCTGACTGCCGGATCCGTCATGACGGCGCCACCCAGTAACGCACGCCGGACATCACCGTCCGTCAGCATCCCGAGAACGCGCTTGTTGGCATCCGTAATGAAGACAGCGCCAAATACGCCCTCGTTCAGCCGCTGCAACACGTCGCGCAGGCTGGCGGATTCGTCGAGCAGGTTGCGGTCAAAGTCGCGTGTCATGGCGTGTCCGGATTGCAACAAATTCGATCGCGACCAATTGGATCGCAACCAATCGGATCGCAACCAATTGGATTGCGCCTGGTTGCCCAGCCGCCCGTTGTATGGCGAAACATACTTCCGATCATGCGATTCTGGCCTCAATCAACGCCATTTGTTCGGCCACTGTCTGCAACGGCAGGTTGTATGCCTCGAGCACCCAGTGGGGCGGCGTGTCCAACGCGCCCAGCAGCGGCCCCCAGAACCAGGCATCCGCTGCAATCACCTGGTTGCTGTCTTCCGTTCCGTCGTTATCGCTGAGATGACAGCAGCGCACCAGCGGCGCGAGCCGGGCAGCCGCAGCAACCATATCGAATCCCAGTGTCACCGCGGATACCTTGAGGTGGCCGACGTCGAGCAGAAGCCCGACGTTGGGCCGATCAATGCGGTCGAACAGGTTTTCAATTTCTTCGGGCGTCACCCCGAGAAGCTGTACTTTCCCCGCGTTCATCGGCGAGAGCACATTGTTCTCGAGCAGCAAGTCGACGTCCTTGGTCTTTGCGTAGCCGGCGAGTTCCTGCACGCAATCGACGAACACCGTCATCGCCTGCTCTGGCGGGATTGCCGGCCCACGCAAGGCGCGGCCCAGGTCACCCGGCGACGGATCGATGCAGAAGCCGCAATGGACACTGTAGAAAGGCGACTGCACCAACGCGGCAAGATCGATGGCATTGCGTACATGATTGATACTGCGCTCGAGGTTCACCGGGTCCGCGGAAGCAAGATTCAACACGAACGGTTCGGCGGGTACCGGGAAATAATTGTGGATCAGGAAAGCGAAACGGCGCCTGCCCGCGTCTTGCAGCAGCCGCGCCAACCCGTTGCCGCTGCCATGCCGCGTTCCCGATGCGAGTTCGATGTGTCGCACGCCCGCCTCGCCAGCGGCGGCAACGATCTCCTCAACGTGCATGCGCCCGAATGCACCGGAGGATACGAATACTTTTCCGGACGGCAGCAATGCACCGACAGCCATCAGTGATATATCCCCAACACTTTTGCCCCCTCCGGAACGTCTTTCAGCACCACCGATCCGGCACCGACGATTGCGCCCGGCCCGACCGACAGCCCGTGCGCGACGCGTGCTCCCATCCCGACGAACGTTCCCGCGCCCACCGACACGCGACCGGCGATTACGGCACCGGGGGCGATATGGACGAAGGCTCCGATCTCGCATTCATGATCGACCTGGGCACCGGTGTTGACGATAACCCCCGCATCGATTCGCACCTGTGCGGAGAGGTTGACGCCCATGCAGACAAAGGATGCCTCGCCAACGACCACCCCGGCCTCCAAACGCGACGCCGGATGGATCAGCGCCGGCAGTGCGTAGCCGGCCGCACGCAATTGCTCGACGGCGGCCTTTCGTTTGGCGTTGTCCCCGAGCGCAACATAGGCATCGAATTCGTTTGCAGGAAATCTCCCCAGGTCCTTCCAGCCACCAGTCACCGGGGCGCCGGCGATCATCTCCCGGGCACTCTTGTCCTTGCCTGCCGGGAAAATCCGGATCGACAAAAGCAGCGATCTCGACACCCAGGGACCGAAGCGAGGCGCCGACAACCCTCGCGTGGCCGCCTGCACCGACAACCACTGCCAGCGCCTTCATTCGAGATCACCCAATTCGAGATCACCCGATCCGAGATCAGCCCATGAAATCGGCTCGTCCGCCTCGACGTCGCGTGTCAGGCAGCGGCCAACGACTCGTTGATAATTGTCCGGCGCAATGCCCTGCAGCGGCCGCTTGAATGCAAGATCGCCCAGTTCGAGCCGGTGACCGCCGGAAAGCCCGCGCGCGGCCACGATGCCCCGGCGCATATTTTTTCTGTTAATGCTCTCCCGCGCAGTCGGGCTCTTCGTTCCCGAACCAAGCGCGGTCTCGACGTTTCGCACAGCCTCGACGAGCAAGCGCAGTTCCGCGGGATCGGACGACGCCAGGTGGTCCGGACCAGGCATCGTACGGTCCAGTGTGAAATGGCGCTCGATGGCGCAAGCGCCCAGGGCCACGGCGGCCGTTGTCGCGAGCAAACCCTCGCTGTGATCCGAATAGCCGACCGGGCAGCGGAACTGTTCACGCAAGGACGCGATGACGCGAAGATTCGCCTCCTCCAGCCTGGAGGGGTAATCCGTGGTGCACTGGAATATAACCAGTTCCTCGCAACCACCTTGTTTGAGGGTCTGGACGGCGGCCCGCACTTCGTCCATCGTGCACATTCCGGTCGATAACAACACGGGTTTGCCGGTGCCCGCGACTTTTTCGAGTAACGGCGGCTCGACCGCAAGCGCCGATGCGATCTTGTAGGCCGGAGCATTCACCGATTCGAGAAGATCAACATCCTCGATGCTGTAAGGCGTCGACAGGAAGGCGATGCCCGCAAGCGCGCATTCCTCGGCGATTCGGCCGAACGCGTCATAGTCGAGTTCGAGTTTTTTCAGCATCTCGAACTGCGACTCGTCAACGCTGGTTGTTTCCAGTTGATACCTGGCTTTGGGCGAGGCGCGCGTAACTACCCGCTCGGACCGGAACGTCTGGAACTTGACGCAAGCGGCGCCGCACTCTTTTGCCGCATGCACCAATTCGAGCGCGAGGCCAAGGTCGCCGTTATGGTTGACCCCTGCTTCTGCAATGATCCACACGGGTGCCGTTTCGCCAATCTGCGCATCGCCGATGCGGACAAGCTGTTTCAGGTCAGCCATGCGCGCCCCGTTGCATGACACGCCAACCCGATCGTTCCAGGCCGAACGTCCGCTTGAAAGCCGGCAATCCGGAACACAGGCCGCATCTTGCCCGGTTCTCATTCCCCTGTGGCATCCGCCGCCTCCCCCAGCAAAGACCAGCCGAGCTGCGGCGCCACCAGCGCAGTCGATCGGTAAAGCCGTTTCGCGCCGCGCCGGGTCATGGTATCGAGAACCTCCAGCCGCAGCGCCGAGTCGCGCCGGTCGATCTTTCCCTTGCGCCGCAACCCGACCATGGGCGTGAGGTAATAAGTCCCGGGCTTCAAAAGCTTTCCCGGAATCGTTATCCGGTACCGATAGCGCCCGGGCGGTGCATCGGCAATCGGAGACTCTTCGAAATCTTCGTCAGTGGAGAAGAAGATATTGTTTCCATAAGTGTCGTGGGCGATCAGCGCGGAATAATAATCCTTCGAGCTTTCCCCGATCTCGATATCCAGCAGAACCGAAAACCCGTGTTCATGTTCAACGGACAAGGTCAGCGCGCCGTCGTTGCCGGCCAGTGCAACCGAGCGCAGCCAGGCCGGAACGCCGGAACCGGGTTTGTCGAACGTGACCGGGTTGTTATTGCCACTTTCCGCGTCGCCCAGCACCCGCGCCTGATAGTGCTCTATTGCATCCGGAACCGGACCATCGAACACCTTTGAACCGCCATCCAGGACGATGCCGCGTTCGCACAGCTGTCTGACCGCGCTCATGTTGTGACTGACAAAAAGTACGGTTCTCCCGTCACTTGCGGCATCGCCCATCTTGCCGAGGCACTTCTTCTGAAACGCGGCGTCGCCCACCGCCAGCACTTCATCCACAACCAGGATTTCCGGCTCGAGGTGAGCGGCGACCGAAAATGCCAGCCGAACATACATGCCGCTGGAATAGCGCTTGACCGGCGTATCGAGAAATTTTTCGACCTCGGAGAAGTCGACGATCTGGTCGAACTTGCGCTTGATCTCGGCCTTGCCCATGCCGAGGATAGCCCCGTTGAGAAAAATGTTCTCCCGGCCCGTCAATTCGGGGTGAAATCCGGTGCCGACCTCCAGAAGACTGGCGATGCGTCCGCGAATGTTGAGTCTGCCGGATGAGGGCTCCGTGATGCGCGACAACACTTTGAGAAGAGTCGACTTGCCCGCACCATTGCGCCCGATGATGCCGACGCGCTCTCCTTGCTGGATTTCCATGTCGAGATCTCGCAGCGCCCAGAATTCTTCCGTCGCCGCGTCCTGCCCCCGAATTGCGTTGCGCGAATCGGAGCGCCTGGCAAAATTACGAA
Source organism: uncultured beta proteobacterium (assembly GCA_963792855.1). Taxonomy (GTDB): domain Bacteria; phylum Pseudomonadota; class Gammaproteobacteria; order Burkholderiales; family Eutrophovitaceae; genus SG8-40. The sequence goes on from CAWBXZ010000016.1 coordinate 21,585, forward strand.
GCGCGCCGGCAAGCACATCGCGCAGCGCCTCGTAACGTTCACGGTGCTGATGCGAAATCAGATATTTCTTTCCGACGTTCTGCGCGCGAATGACATACGCCATATCAGATAAGGTCGGCGAAACGGCGTTCCGTCTTGCGGAAGAAGGAAATACCCGACAGGAGCAAGAGGAGCGACAGCACAACCGAAACGATCAATCCCGGCACGTAAAAGTCGGATTTTCCTCCGAGAAGCGACCAGCGGAATCCGTCGATGACACCGACCATCGGGTTCAACGCATACAACATGCGCCATTTCTCGGGCACCAGGCTGCTGTTGAAGCCGACCGGCGATATGTACATCCCGATCTGGATCATGAAAGGCACGACATATCGAAAGTCACGGTACTTGACATTGAGCGCAGCCATCCACAGCCCAGCACCCAGCGCCGTCACAAACGCGAGCGCAAGGAATGCCGGCAGCGCGACGATTCTCCAGTCGGGCAATGCGCCCAGCACCAGTGCCATCAGGAGCAGAAGGACGAGTGCAATCGCGAAGTCCACGAGGCAGACAACAACGGCGCTGAGGGGGATGATCATCCTCGGGAAATAAACCTTCGACACCATGTTGGCGTTGCCGATAAGACTGTTCGCCGCATTACTGAATGCCTGTGAAAAGAAAAACCAGGGCAGCAGGCCGCTGAATACCAGCAGGGAATAGGGTGCGCCGCCTGACGGCAGTTTGGCTAGCCGACTGAAAACAACGGTCAGAATGACCATCAACAGTAGTGGTTGGATGACCGCCCAGGCGACACCGATCACCGTTTGCTTGTAGCGGACGAGAATGTCACGCCAGGCAAGAAAGTAGAGCAACCCCCGATACGCCCACAGGTCCGACCAGTACCGGCGTGCCCCGTGTCCGGCCTCGATGACGATTTCGCCGACGTGCGCGCTCATATTTGCGTTTGCGATAGAAATTCCTGACAGCAGGATGCAAGAACCCCGCCCGGGAGAACTTCAGCTGTCCCCGCGTGTCTCGGCAAGAAAATCGTCAATGGCCCGCTTGATTCCATCCTGCAGGGAGATCTTCGGCTTCCAGCCCATTTCGCTCAGTAGAGTGCAATCGAGGAGCTTGCGCGGCGTGCCGTCAGGCCGCTTTGAGTCGAAACTCAGCCGGCCCGGGAAACCGGCAATCGACGCAATCAGCTCTGCCGTTTCACGAATGGTCAGGTCACTGCCATAACCTATGTTGATCAGGGGCGGCCAATGGTCCAGCAGTTCCCCGAAACGCGCATCTCCCAAAGACATCAGGTACGCACAGGCATCCGCCATGTCGTCGCTGTGCAGGAACTCCCGTCGGGGCCTTCCCGTCCCCCATACGACCACCTCTTCCTTTCCGTCGCGTTTGGCCTCCAGCATTTTGCGGATCAAGGCGGGCAGGACATGCGATGTCTCCGGATCGTAATTGTCCCCGGGGCCGTACAGATTGGTGGGCATGGCCGCAAGAAACTGCGTCCCATGCTGCCGGTTGTAGGCGGAGCACATCTCGATTCCGGCAATCTTGGCAATGGCGTAAGGACGGTTGGTTGTTTCGAGCGGTCCGGTCAGGATGTCCGTCTCCTTCATCGGCTGCGGACAGTCCCGCGGATAGATACACGAAGATCCCAGAAAAAGCAGGCGTTTCACGCCCGCGCGCCATGATTGATGAATAACGTTCGTCTGGATAGCCAGATTCTGCTGGATAAAGTCGGCGGGATAGGTGTCGTTCGCGACGATGCCGCCGACTTTCGCTGCGGCGAGAAAGACGTACTCGGGTCTGGCCTGCTCAAAAAACTCGCTCGTTGCCTGTTGATCGGTCAGATCGACTTCGTCGCGTGTTCGCGTGATGATGTTCGTGCAACCTGCGGCCCGCAGCCGGCGCACAAGTGCCGACCCGGCCAGCCCGCGGTGACCGGCGACGTAGATTCTGGACTCCGGGCGCATCGTCACTCGTGGTAGTCGTAAGTGGAGAACCCGTGCTTCTTGACCAGTTCGTCGCGTTCCGCTGACCTGAGATCCTCGCGAACCATTTCCGCAACAAGTTCTTCGAAACTCACCCGGGGCGACCAGCCGAGTTGCTTCCTGCCCTTGGTTGCGTCACCCAGCAAGGTCTCGACTTCCGTAGGACGGAAGTAACGGGGATCCACCCTGACGATGCACTTGCCGGCGGCGTCATAACCGCACTCGTCCACGCCCGACCCTTGCCACTTGATCTCTATGCCCAGTTCCGCGGCGGCGGTGGCCACGAAGTCACGCACGCTGTATTGCTTTCCGGTCGCAATGACGAAGTCATCCGGCTGTTCCTGCTGCAGCATCAACCACATGGCTTCAACATAGTCGCGCGCATGGCCCCAGTCACGCCGGGCATCGAGATTGCCCAAAAACAGACAGTCCTGAAGCCCCAGCTTTATGCGCGACAAGGCGCGGGTGATTTTCCGGGTGACGAAGGTCTCCCCTCGCACGGGCGATTCGTGATTGAACAGGATGCCGTTGCACGCGAACATGCCATAGGCTTCGCGGTAGTTCACCGTGATCCAGTAGGCGTACAACTTGGCGGCAGCATAGGGCGAACGGGGATAAAACGGCGTCGTTTCCTTCTGCGGCGTCTCCTGCACCAGGCCGTACAATTCGGATGTCGCGGCCTGATAGAAACGTGTCGTCTTCTCCAGACCGAGAATGCGAATGGCTTCCAGCATTCTCAATGTCCCCAGCGCGTCGGAATTGGCCGTGTACTCCGGCTCTTCGAACGACACCGCGACATGACTTTGCGCCGCAAGATTGTAGATCTCGTCCGGCTGGACTTGCTGAATGACGCGCGTCAGGCTTACCGAGTCGGTCATGTCGCCGTAATGCAGGATAAAACGCCGGCTGTCGACGTGGGGATCCTGGTACAAATGATCTATCCGGTCGGTATTGAATAACGAACTGCGTCGCTTTATGCCGTGGACCGTGTAGCCCTTGCCAAGCAGGAACTCGGCAAGATAGGCACCGTCCTGCCCGGTGATTCCTGTGATCAGAGCGACTTTACTCATCAGGCCGGCAGCCACTGGTTAGGTATACTCATGAGACCTCAATTGCAAAAATGACCGGATCGGACATTACGGCCAGGTCGTGTGGAAAACAGAAAATGGATTGCGGCATTGTCTTTCCGGATAACTGATGGCAGCGGCATCAAGGCAATGCGGTTGATTTTAGTCGATTCGACCCTAGCGCGGAAATTGCAACACCATCCCCATATCGATCTGTCTCTGCAAGGTGTCACCCAATGCTGATCCCCGTTGTAATGTCCGGCGGCTCCGGAAGCCGTTTGTGGCCGCTGTCCCGAACGCTGCTGCCCAAGCAGTTCCTGCCACTCATCACCGAGCAATCAATGCTCCAGGATACGATCACGCGTGTTCAGGGATTGAAGGACGTCAGCGCGCCCATTGTCGTTTGCAGCAACGAGCACCGCTTTCTCGCGGCCGATCAGTTGCAGCGCATCGGCGTCAGCGCACTGGCACAGATACTGGAACCGGTTGGCCGCAACACGGCGCCCGCAGTCGCGGTCGCAGCGATGGCAGCAATGGAACACAGTGCCGACGCGGTCATTCTGGTACTTGCCGCCGATCACATGGTTCGCAACAAAGCGGCATTCCATGCAGCCGTTATGCGGGGACTGGGCCAGGCCGAGTCCGGCCGCCTGGTGACCTTCGGCATCGTCCCGGATGCGCCCGAAACCGGCTACGGATACATCGAGCGCGGCAGCGGCGGGAATGGCTGCTTCGAAGTTGCGCGCTTCGTCGAAAAACCCGATGCGAAGCGGGCGTCTGAGTTTGTCGCGTCCGGGCGCTTCTACTGGAACAGCGGCATGTTCATGTTCGGCGCGGCGCGCTACCTGGAGGAACTGGAGAAATTTCGCCCCGATATCCTGGAAGCCACCCGCAGGTCATGGCAGTCGCGGCAAGAGGATCTCGACTTTTGCAGGCTCGGCGAGCGCGACTTTGTCGATTGCCCGTCGGAGTCGATTGACTACGCGGTGATGGAAAAGACGCACGACGCCACGGTTGTGGAAGCAGACATCGGCTGGAGCGATATCGGATCATGGTCTTCACTGTGGCGGGCAACCGGGGCCGATGAGGCTGGCAACGTAACCAAAGGTGATGTGCACCTTGACGGCGTCAGGAACTCCTACGTCCGTGCGGACAGCCGGCTGGTGGCTGCGGTCGGTGTCGAGGACATGGTCATTGTCGAAACCGCAGACGCGGTGCTGGTCACTCGCAAGGAGCACGCCCAGCGCGTAAAAGACGTGGTCGAAGCACTCAAGGCCGCGCAACGCGACGAACCTCTGGTGCACAAGCGTGTCTACCGGCCGTGGGGCTACTACGAAGGCATCGATGCAGGGGAGCGGTTTCAGGCCAAGCGCATCATGGTCACGCCGGGCAAAAAACTTTCTCTGCAAATGCATCATCATCGCGCTGAACACTGGGTGGTCGTTTCAGGAACAGCGAGCGTCACGCGCGGTGACGAGACCTTCATGCTGTCCGCAAACGAGTCGACTTACATTCCGCTCGGCGTGCGACACCGGCTGGAGAATATCGGCAAGACGCCCTTGTATCTGATCGAGGTGCAATCCGGCGAATACCTCGGGGAAGACGACATCGTTCGGTTCGAAGATGACTACAAGCGAACATGAGACCGGATAAATCGGCGGCGGCCACGGCCACACGCAAGCGAGGGCGCACTGACGGCAACCCGAAAGTGCTGCTCGTCAAGACATCGTCGCTTGGTGATGTCATCCACAACCTCCCCGTAGCCAGCGATTTGCGGCACAACTTTCCGAATGCGGAAATTCATTGGCTGGTCGAAGAGCAATACGTACCGATTGTCGAGATGCATCCCGGCGTCGATCGCGTTATTCCGGTTGCGCTGCGGCGCTGGCGCAAGGCCCCATGGCTGATTCAGAACTGGCGCGAACTGCTGGCATTGCGGCACGCTCTGCGCGAGGTGCGCTACAACGCGATTCTTGATACCCAGGGGCTGCTCAAGAGTGCCGTGTTCGCGCGTTTCGCGAAGGGCCCGATGCACGGTTTCGGCAAGAACACCGTTCGCGAGCCGATGGCTTCCCGATTCTACGATGCCCGTTACGAATTCGCGCCGGAAATGCACATGCTCACACGTAACCGCGCGCTCGCGGCACGCGCTTTTTCCTACCCCCTCGACAATTTTATCGACTACGGCATTGCTCCGGTGGTGCCCAATCCACATCTGATCAACGGTCCCTATTGCGTTGTGCTTCATTCGACCGCGCAGGCAGCCAAATTGTGGCCTGAAGAACGCTGGCTGGACCTGATCGGCCGGCTCAATACGGCGGGACTGGGCTGCGTGCTGCCCTGGGGAAACGACGCCGAGTTGCGACGCAGCGACCGATTGGCCGTAGGAGGCGGCCGCACCCTGACGGCACCCAAGCTCTCGCTCGACCAGTTGTCCGCGCTGATTGCGGACGCGGAACTGGTCGTTGGCGTGGACACCGGCCTGATGCATCTCGCAGCCGCGTTGTCACGCCCCGTCGTCGGTATTTTCTGCGATTCCAATCCGGACGACACCGGGCCGCGAGGTCCCGGCAAAACGGCTTATCGCGGCAATATCGGCCAGCCACCGGGCGTCGAAGACGTGGTTGGCGCCATTCGGGAAGTCCAACCGGACTTGCTGTGACACACGCACTCTACCGGCTGCTGATGTGGCTGCTGGTGCCATTTGCCCTGGTGCGACTGGCGGTGCGGGCGCGCCGGCAGCCTGCCTATCTGACGAACGTCGGTGAGCGATTCGGGTTTTACAGGCAACGGGCATCGCGTCCGATCATCTGGGTTCATGCCGTCTCCGTAGGCGAAACGCGCGCTGCGGAGCCATTGATCCGCCAACTGACCGAGCGCCATCCTGACAAGCAGATCCTGCTGACCAACATGACGCCGACCGGTCGAGAAACTGCGGAAACGCTTTTCGGCGACAGCGTACTGCACTGCTACCTCCCTTACGATCTCACGCCGGCGGTTGACCGCTTCCTGGGGCATTTCAGTCCGGAGTGCGCGATCGTGATGGAAACCGAGCTCTGGCCAACACTGGTAGCGCGCTGCCGCCGCCGCGGCATTCCGGTACACCTGGTCAATGCGCGACTCTCCGAGCGATCGGCAAAACGTTATTCGCGTTTCCCCCGCCTGACGCGCGACCTTCTGGGCGCGTTAAATATCGTTTGCGCGCAAACCACGCGCGACGCACAACGTTTTCGGCGAGCTGGGCGCGTCACGCGTAGAGGTGACCGGAAATCTGAAGTTCGACCGCGCCGCGCCCGAACAACAGCTCGAGCTTGGCGCCGCCCTGCGAAAGCAGTTCGGACAGGAGCGGCATGTGTTCCTGGCAGCAAGCACACGCGAAGGAGAAGAAACGCAGGTTCTCGAGGCCGTCGCGGGAATTGCGGATCCGGCATTGCTGACGGTGATCGTGCCGCGGCATCCGCAGCGATTCGGGACGGTGGCAGACCTGCTGACCCGCGCCGGTCTGGTGTTTCAGCGACGCAGCGAGAACCATCCGGTCAACCCGGCGACACGCGTTGTGCTCGGTGATTCCATGGGAGAAATGTTCGCGTATTTCACCGCCTGCGACATTGCGTTTGTCGGCGGCAGCCTGCTGCCGCTCGGCGGACAGAACCTGCTGGAAGCGTGCGCAGTCGGCAAACCGGTTATCGTCGGCCCGCACACCTTCAATTTCGAAGAAGCGACGGAACAGGCGATCGAAGCGGGCGCCGCACTTCGCGTAGCCGATTCCGATGCGCTGGCGTCGACCGTTTCAAGGTTACTGACCGACCGGATGCATGCCGAACGGATCGGCAAAGCCGGACAAGCGTTCATGGCGGCGCACCGCGGTGCGACCGGCAAGACACTGGCGGCCATCGGCCTCTAGGGCCTGTCGCGGGACATTTCGCCGCGATGACGCAGTGACTCGCGCAATCCGGCTGCGACCGGTATTGGATGATTCGCGCCGGGGTGATGTTGCGGTACCAGGGTCAGGTTTTCCGTGTGCTGGCACGCTGGAAGGCTTCAACTGTGCGCTGCATACGATGCGCGCTCAGTGACGACGAGATCGACGCACCGATCGTGTGGCTCGAGGGGGATCGCGTCAACGACCTGCAGGTTGAAAACCGCGGCGACTTTCAAGGTGTCCGCCCGCGTATTGCCTATCGCAATATCATAGAAACCACCGCCATAGCCAAGGCGCTCGCAATCCGGCGTGAACGCAACGCCGGGAACCAGCATGAAATCGATCTCGCCCGGATCTGCTTCGGCGCAAAGCGACGGATCGGGCTCGGGAATTCCCCATTGCCCCGCTATCAGGGATTCGGTCAGACTCGCCACGAAATGAAACCTGAGTTCGCGACGCCCGGGCTGGATACGCGGCAAGACCAGGCGCTTGCCCTGCCGCAATGTAACCGCCAGAAATTCGCCCGTGTCGAACTCCGTGCCAAAGGAAGCGAACGCCGCGATCGTGCGCGCGCGGGCAAAGGCCGGCAAAGCGATCAGCTTCGAGGTAATTGCAGCCGATTTTTGATCGCGCTCATCGACGCTCAACGCGTCGCGCAGCGCGATAATGCGCTGCCGCATGACCTTCTTGGCATCTGGAACGACCGGCGCCTGCATTAAACCAAATCAGCGCCGGTTCGGAATGGCGAGCCTTATTGCTCGAGCAAACGGTTGACGTCCTGCAAATCGGCTTCGGCAAGGCTGCCCACCGCGGCCTGCAGGCGCAACTGGCTCAGTATCGTGTTGTACACCGCCTGCGCCAGATCACGCTGCGCAATGACGAGCTGCTGCTCGGCATTGAGCACGTCCACCGCCGTTCGCACCCCCACCTGCTGGCCCAGCTTGGTCGATTCGAGCTGCAGCCGCGTCGAGGCGACCGCTTGCTGGAACGCCCCGACCTGCGCAATGCCGCTGGTCACCCCGAGATAGGCTTCGCGCGCGGCCTGTGCCACCTGCCGGCGCGCCTGCTCGAGCTCCTGCGCCGCGCGCTCCTGCCCCGCAACGGCTTCGCGCGTGCGCGAGCTGATCGCCCCGCCCTGATACAGCGGCAGGTTGAATTGCAGCCCGATGACGCCGCTGTTGGTGTCCGAACCCACCCCGAAGGCCGATGATTCCTGGTCCGTGCGCGAGAGCGAGCCCACCAGGTCGAGCGTGGGCTGGTGCCCGGCGCGCTGGCGCTTGACTTCCGTTTGCGCAATCTCGAGCGTTTGCTGGGCACGCAGCACCTGCAACGCGCTTTGCAAGGATTGCTCCGCCCAGGCGTTGATGTCGGCGGGACTGGGCGGGCTGAGACTGACCCCGGGGCGCAGTCCGGCTACTTCGCCTTGCAGCGGCTGGCCAATGAGCACCTGCACCGCTTCGGTGGCAACACGCAGCTCGTTCTCGGCACCGAGCTCTTGCGCGACCACGAGGTCGTAGCGCGCCTGCGCTTCGCGCTGGTCGGTGATGGTGGCCGTGCCCACCACGAAGTTGCGCTTGGCTTGCTCGAGCTGCTCGCGCACCGCGGTCTTTTGCGAGCGCACCGTGCTCAGGTTGAAACGCGCGAGCAGGATGTCAAAGTAGGCTTGCGCGGTGCGAAGCACCAGGTCCTGGCCGGCCAGATCGAGCTCCGTGGCCGCTTGCGCGATCTGGAGGTAGGCCTGGTCTACGCCGAGCATGTTCTGGCGCCGGTAGAGCGGCTGACTCAGGTTGATCCCGTAGTTGTAGGCGTTGTAGTCGCGACGCCCCGAGTTGAAGGTGGGCTGGTCGTATTGCACGTCTACGTCGTTGTAGTTGTAGCCGGCTTCGAAGTTGATGTCCGGCAATAGCCCGGCCCTGGCCTGGGGCACGCGCTCTTGCTGCGCCAGGTATTGCGCCTTGGCCGCCGCGTAGCTCGCATCGTTGACCTGCGCCTGCCCGTATATGTCCATCAGGTCTATCGCCAGCGCCGGGGCGGCAACGGTAAACGCCATCAATGCGAAAGCGGTTTTTATCGTTTTTCTCATGATCAGATTCTTTCTCCTCTTGGTTCGAAAATCCCCGGCACAGCGCCAGCCAGGAACGTTCGCGCAATCTGGTGGCACGTCGTGGTCAAAAGACGAATCGCGTGCCTTGCGGAGCGTTTCGCAATGGAGGAATGCAGGTCTCGAACAAACCCCGCGAACTGTAGTCGGTTTCCGTCACGCGTGTCACCAGCGTTCCCGTCATGGCCGGCTCATTTCCGATCACCGCAAGCACCCGCCCACCGGGTTTGAGCTGATCCCTGAAGGCTGAAGGCAGCGTCGGAACCGAACCCGTGAGCAAAATGGCATCGTAGGGCGCTTCATTCGCCCATCCACCGGCGGCATCACCAACTTCCAGGGTGACGTTGCCCGCGCCCACCGACTGCAAACGCCCCTGGGCCAACTCTGTGAACTCGGGCACGATCTCGACACTCACGATCCGACCGGCAAGGCGACTCAACAGTGCCGTCACATAGCCACTGCCGGTACCGACTTCCAGAACCTTGTCATCGGCTGACAGCCCGAGTTCCTGCAGCATGCGCGCTTCGAGTTTTGGCGTCAGCATGCATTCGCCCGGATCTCCCGGAACGCGCCGCAGCGGAATTTGCATATCGGCAAATGCCAGCTTGCGGTAAGGCTCAAGGACAAAATCTTCGCGTTTGACGGCAGCTACCGCGTCGAGCACTGCCTGATCCAGCACGTCCCACGTGCGAATCTGGCTCTCGATCATATTGAAACGGGCCTGATCAAAGTTCATTACTGGATAGCCACTGTTCGATTGACAAATGTTCGATTGACAAATTTCCGGCGCGACGAACCGAAGAAGCAGAACATACCGCGGATATGGAGCGGCTGGCAATTATCACACAATTGCATTAGCATCAGCCGACGCGTTAGGGGTCCTGCGTCCGGCTTTTACTGGCGAAGCGCATGGTGAGATTCGAACCCGTTCACACGTTTCGCGGTCGTGCAGTATCTGGCGCTCTGCAACTTGCCTAAAGGGCAAAGTGTCCGGCCAGTACCGGTAACATTCCCAGATGCCGGTATTGCCGGGATCGCCAACGACGGCATGCCGCGGCGCACTGACTGCATCGCAAGTGCAAGGTAGCGTGAGACAGGTTCCAGACCCTTTGCACCTGTACGGATAATGCCGAGGCAGGGAAGCGCACCCCTCAAAAAAGTGCACTCCTTGCGTCTTCCTTTAGGAGCGCCACATGAATGCCAATCCGAAATTCCTGAATGCTGCCGCGGAAATTGACGCTGCTGCAGTCCTTCCACTCCCCAACTCCCGGAAAACCTATGTAGACGGCACCCGGGATGGCGTACGCGTGCCGATGCGTGAAATCACTCAGGCGGACACGGCGGCATTGTTCGGAAACGAGAAAAACCCGCCGATCTTTGTTTATGACACGTCCGGCCCGTACACCGACCCTGCGTGCAGCATCGACATCCGAAAAGGCCTGCCTGCGCTGCGGTGCCGCTGGATCGACCAGCGCGCGGACACGGTTTTTCTTAACGGCCCGACTTCGGATTACGGCCAGGCCCGCCTGCAGGACAACGAGCTCGCGCAAATGCGTTTCGAGCTGGCACGCAAGCCGCGCCGCGCAAAATCCGGCAGCAACGTAAGCCAGATGCATTATGCGCGCCGCGGAATCGTCACCCCGGAGATGGAATTCATTGCGATCCGCGAAAACAGCCAGCGCGAGCGATATCTGGAATCGCTGACAAAAGAGCAGCGGGCACTGATTTCGCGGCAGCATCGCGGCGAAGGGTTTGGTGCCGCCGTGCCGGCGTTGATCACACCGGAGTTCGTGCGTGACGAGGTTGCCCGCGGCCGGGCAATCATCCCGGCCAACATCAATCACCCGGAAACAGAGCCGATGATCATTGGCCGCAACTTCCTGGTGAAGATCAACGCCAATATCGGCAACTCGGCGGTGACTTCGGGAATTCAGGAAGAGGTCGAGAAAATGACCTGGGCGATCCGCTGGGGCGCCGATACGGTCATGGACCTGTCGACCGGAAAGAATATTCACGAAACGCGCGAATGGATCATTCGCAACTCGCCGGTTCCGATCGGTACCGTACCGATTTACCAGGCGCTCGAGAAGGTCGACGGCAAAGCCGAGGAATTGAACTGGGAGATTTTCCGCGACACGCTGATCGAACAAGCGGAGCAGGGAGTGGACTATTTCACCATCCATGCCGGCGTGCGACTGCCTTTCATTCCAATGACCGCAAAACGTATGACCGGCATCGTTTCGCGGGGCGGATCCATCATGGCGAAGTGGTGCCTGGCGCATCACCGGGAAAGTTTCCTGTATGCGCACTTCGAGGATATCTGCGAAATCATGAAAGCCTACGACGTCGCATTCAGCCTGGGCGATGGATTGCGGCCGGGCTCCATTTACGATGCCAACGACGAAGCGCAGATCGCGGAGCTGAAGACATTGGGCGAACTCACCGATATCGCCTGGCGGCATGACACACAGGTCATGATCGAAGGCCCGGGGCATGTGCCCATGCACCTGATCAAGGAAAACATGGACCTGCAGCTCGAACACTGCAAGGAAGCCCCGTTCTACACGCTTGGCCCACTCACGACGGATATCGCACCCGGTTACGATCACATCACGTCCGCAATCGGTGCGGCGATGATCGGCTGGTACGGCACAGCAATGCTCTGCTACGTGACGCCCAAGGAGCACCTGGGCCTGCCCGACAAGGACGACGTCAAGGAAGGCATCATGGCCTACAAGGTCGCCGCCCACGCCGCCGACCTGGCAAAGGGGCATCCGGGCGCACAGATTCGCGACAATGCGTTGTCAAAAGCGCGTTTCGAATTCCGCTGGGAAGATCAGTTCAACCTTGGCCTTGATCCCGAGAAAGCGAAACAGTTTCATGATGAAACATTGCCGCAGGAAGGTGCAAAGCTTGCGCATTTCTGCTCTATGTGCGGCCCCCATTTTTGCTCGATGAAAATCTCGCAAGACGTACGAGACTACGCAGCCAGCAAGAATATTGACGACACCGACGCGCTCGAGAAAGGCATGGCCGACAAGGCGCGGGAATTCGTCGAAGCCGGCGCGGAGATTTACAGGAAGACCTGATCCGGCCCGAAAGCGCACCCGACAAGCGGTTGGCAAGTGCCGGCCGCTTTCTTTTTATCTCACAGACGGCGACGTGACGATGTCCGGGAGCCGGATTCCGGGCGCATTACCCTGTCGTCACCAACCATGAACAAACCGAACTGATGGACCTGATCAAGGCATTATTACTGGGCATCATTGAAGGCCTGACGGAATTCATACCGGTATCGAGCACCGGCCACCTGATCGTTGCCTCCAGCCTGCTGGACTTCACCGATGAGCGCGCCAAGGTCTTTGCCATTGCGATCCAGTTCGGAGCGATTCTCGCCGTATGCTGGGCACAGCGCGAGAAGCTTGTTTCGGTCACACGCGGTCTTGTCAGCGATGAAGTATCGCAAAGATTTGTACGTAACCTGCTGGTGGCGTTCATGCCGGCCGTGGTTATTGGCCTGCTTTTTCACAGCACCATCAAGACCTACCTGTTCTCGCCGCTGACGGTGGCAATGGCACTGGTCGTTGGCGGATTCCTGATACTCTGGATCGAATCGCGCCCGCATCAGCCCCGCATCGTCGACATCGACAAACTGGACTGGAAAGACGCGCTCAAGGTTGGCTTCGCGCAAACGGTCGCGATGTTTCCCGGCGTCTCGCGCTCCGGCGCGACGATCATGGGCGGCATGTTGTTGGGCCTGTCCCGCGAGGCGGCGACACGTTTCTCCTTCTTTCTGGCCATACCGACCATGTTCGCGGCCACGGTCTACGACTTATACAAGAACTGGCACCTGCTCACGGTCGCCGATTTCCCGCTGTTCGCTACCGGCTTCATTGCCGCATTCTTCGCTGCGTTGCTGACGGTGCGCGCCCTGATCGCCTACGTTGCACGACACAGTTTCCGGCCTTTCGCCTGGTACCGGATCGTGTTCGGCGGGCTCGTTCTGATTACCTGGCAATTGGGCTGGGTGGAGTGGACGGCGCTCTGAAGCCAAACCGGGCTGCGCTGCCGGGCGTTCGACAGGCTGCGGTCACGATCACCGCATCGTCGCCGCGCCGTGTCAACTCTGCACCCACGGCAGCCCTGCTGCCCGCCATCCCCCGACGGAATTGCGGTGCCCGTTGCGGTCCTTGTCGCCTTCGAATCCTTCGAGCACATTGAACGCCTGCGTGTAACCAGCCGCAGCCGCTGCGCAAGCGGCGGCATGCGAGCGCACGCCGCTACGGCACAGAAACATCACCAGCCCTTCCGGATCGACCTGGGACTGGAGTTCAACGAGAAAATCCGGATTCGGCTGGCCCGTCGGGTAACGCTGCCACTCGATCTGCACCGCACCGGGTACGCGCCCGACATAGTCCCATTCAGCACGCGTGCGCACGTCGACCAGTTTCGCCCCCGGGGCCTCTTGCAGCAACGCATAAGCCTCTGACGGCATGAGCGCACCAATATAGGGCAACTGCTTGTCGCGCGCGCGCGCTTGCGCTTCTTCGAGAATCCCGGATATCGTCATTTTATTTCACTCCGTGGAACATTTTGATCTGGTAAGCGCTTCAACCGGCCATTTACACACCCGAGCACGCCGCAACAAGTTGCCATGCATGAATCTCGCACTATAATAGTGCGCCCTCGAAAATTATCGCTTTACATTGGTGCATTATCTCGCCTGGCCGGCAGGGAAGACCTGTGTAAGCAGCTGATTAATATGAGTATTTACACAGGGCATGCTTTCTGCTCATGCGTTCCGCTCATTTTGTTTCGTAAACCAACCCCTCAGTCCAGGAGAAAAAAATGGCTTCACCGGCCGACGTAGTAAAAATGATCAAGGACAACGATATCAAATTCGTTGACCTGCGCTTCACCGACACCCGCGGCAAGGAACAGCACACATCAGTACCCGCGAGAGTCTTCGATGCCAGCAAGTTCGAAGACGGCCATGCATTTGACGGCTCTTCCATTGCCGGTTGGAAAGGCATTCAGGCGTCAGACATGCTGCTCATGCCCGATGCTGACAGCGCGCGTATTGATCCCTTTACTGACGAGCCGGTGCTCAACATCACTTGCGATGTGGTCGAACCGTCTGACGGTGCCGGCTACGATCGCGACCCGCGTTCCATCGCCAAACGTGCGGAAGCTTACCTGAAGTCCACCGGGATCGGCGATACCGCCTACTTCGGACCCGAACCGGAATTCTTCATTTTTGACAGCGTCACCTGGAAGACCGACATGTCCGGCAGCTTCGTCAAGATCAATTCGGAGGAAGCGCCCTGGTCTACCGGCATCGAGTTTGAAGGCGGCAATATGGGCCACCGCGCGCCGGCGAAAGGCGGCTACTTTCCCGTTCCGCCAGTTGACTCGCTGCAGGACATACGCAATGCGATGTCGCTGGCGCTGGAATCGCAAGGCGTCGAGGTAGAGGTTCATCACCACGAAGTCGCAGCCGCGGGCCAATGCGAAATCGGCACGCGCTTCAACAGCCTGGTCAAGCGCGCCGACTGGAATCAGATCCTGAAGTACACGGTGTGGAACGTCGCCGCGTCTTACGGCAAGACGGCGACCTTCATGCCGAAACCGATCGTTGGCGACAACGGCTCGGGGATGCACGTACACCAGTCGATCTGGAAAGGCGGCAAGAACCTGTTCGCGGGCAATGGCTATGCAGGCCTGTCGGAAATTGCCCTGTACTACATCGGCGGCATCATCAAGCATGCGCGCGCACTGAACGCGATTACCAACCCTGGCACCAATTCCTACAAGCGCCTCGTTCCGGGGTTTGAAGCGCCGATCAACCTCGCCTACTCGGCGCGCAACCGTTCCGCGGCGGTACGCATTCCTCACGTGAGTGGCTCGGCCGCGCGGCGCATCGAAGTTCGCTTCCCCGATCCGACCGCCAACCCTTATCTCGCGTTCACGGCACTGTTGATGGCCGGCCTCGACGGCATCGAGAACAAGATTCACCCTGGCGACCCCATCGACAAGAACCTCTACGACCTGCCGCCTGAGGAAAGAAGCAAGATCACCCATGTCTGCGCTTCGCTCGAAGAGGCTCTGGGCCACCTCGACAGGGAACGCGCGTTTCTCACCAAGGGCGGCGTGCTCTCTGATGACATGATCGATGCCTATATCGGCCTGAAGATGGAGGAAGTCACCCGCTTCCGCACCACCACCCATCCGGTCGAATTCGACATGTATTACAGCTTCTGATTACGGGATGCTGCCGGCGAAAAAGGGCGGGGAGCACCCGCCCTTTTTTGTCTAACGCCAAGTAAGCCAGATGTATTCCGCCAGTTCGATTGCCACACTTGCCATAGCTGATTAGACTCCGGTGCAAGATCAGTTCTCGAGGGCCGACAATGGCCACTCATCGACATATGATTCGATTAGCGATACCACTGCTGGCCGCTATGACGGGGTTGGCGTTGTGCGCCACTTCGGCGCGCGCGGAGATCTGCATGTACCGGGACGCGCAGGGCAACGTCACGTACTCCAACGTCACCCAGTCGCCCCCGAAGGGCGCAACGAAAATCCGCTGTTTCAGGGAAGCGAAGCCTCCTGCAACAACGAGCAACAACACCTCGCCCCCGAAACCCGACGCCAAGGACACGTTCCCAAGTGTCGATCGCGACACCCAGCGCCAGCGCGACGCCAGCCGGCGAAGCATCCTCGAGGAGGAACTCGCGGCGGAGGAGCGCAATCTGCAGGAAGCGCGCCGCCAGCTGGAAGAGCAGGAATCCATCCGACTGGGGAACGAGAGCAATTATCAGCGTTACCTCGAACGCGTCCAGCCGTTTCGCGAAGCGGTGGAAAATCACGAACGCAACGTGCAGGCCCTGCGGCGCGAAATCCAGAATCTGCGCTGACAGCCTGCGCCGGTTTTCGCCGCACGCCGCCATCCGCGCCTGAAGGCATCCCAACACCCGATTGGAGCACCGGCGCGCACCGCCCGCGCAACCGCGTGGCGCCGGCATGAGTGTCATCGAAATCGACAGAGCGGCATACCCGGGCCTTGAAACCCTGGCGACCGCGGTGATTGTGCTCGATGCCACGCGGTCGGTGCGCTACTTCAATCCGGCGGCAGAGAACCTGTTTGCGCTGAGTGCGAAGAACGTTGTTGGCCATCCCCTTGAAAAGGTGTTTGACGACGCCAAACCGATGATGGCGGCGCTCGACTACGTCCAAAGCAACAACTGCAGTTATACGCAGCATGAGGTCTCGCTTCATGCTAGCGGGGGTAAGCTGGAACTGTCGTGCACGGTGACTCCGGGCGAGGGTTTGCTGGCGGAGCATTTCCTGATCGAGTTCAACGTCCTCAACCAGCAACTGAAAATTGCCAGAGAGGAGCGACTGCTTGACCAAAGTGAGCACAATCGGGAACTGATTCGCAACCTCGCTCACGAAATCAAGAATCCACTGGGCGCATTACGCGGCGCAGCACAGCTGCTGGACCGCGAACTCGACCGCGCCGAACTTCACGAATACACCCAGGTCATCATCAAGGAAGCTGACCGATTGCAGCTACTTGTGGACAGGCTGCTGACACCGCACCGTCGCCCGAAAATAATCCACTTCAATATTCACGAAGTACTGGAGCGGGTAAGGAGCGTCCTTTTGGCGGAACATCCGACAGGCCTGCTCGTTCGGCGCGATTACGATACCAGCCTGCCGTTACTGACCGGCGACCGCGAGCAGATCATTCAGGCCGTTCTGAATATTGCGCGCAACGCCGCCCAGGCGATGCAGGGCAAGGGCGAGATTCAGATGCGAACACGGGTGGCGCGCCGCGTAACCCTTGCGAAGAAGCTGCACAAGATCGCCATATCGGTGCAGATAATCGACAGCGGCCCGGGGATTCCGCAAGACATCAGGGACCGCATTTTCTTTCCCCTGGTTACAGGCCGCGAAGATGGCAGCGGTCTGGGCCTCACGCTTGCGCAAACGTTTATCAGCCAGCATCACGGCACCATCGAACTGGAAAGCGAACCCGGGCGAACGTGTTTCACCGTGTTGCTTCCGGTCGAGGAACCAGGAAGAGACAGATGAATGCCAGCTATTGCCGCTAAATCATGAAACCGATCTGGATTATCGACGACGACCGCTCCATACGCTGGGTGTTTGAAAAAGCTCTCGCGCGAGAGAACATAGCGTTCAACACCTTCGCTTCTGCCCCTGACGCCCTCGCTGCGCTCGAAACCAGCGTGCCCCAGGTGGTTGTCAGCGACATAAGGATGCCGGGTGGCTCGGGGCTGCAATTGCTGGAAACCATTCGCGCGCAACATCCGAACCTGCCGGTCATCATCATGACCGCGTATTCGGATCTCGAAAGTGCCGTAGCCGCGTTTCAGGGCGGTGCGTTCGAATACCTGCCCAAGCCTTTCGACGTCGATCATGCAATCGACCTCATTCGCCGCGCAATGGACGAGAGCCAGCGACAGGACGACGTAACGGAGCTACCGGAGGCGGCGCCGGAAATCCTGGGGCAGGCACCCGCCATGCAGGAAGTGTTTCGTGCAATCGGCCGGCTCGCACAATCCCAGGCCACCGTTCTGATTAACGGCGAATCGGGCACCGGCAAGGAACTGGTTGCACGGGCACTGCATCGGCATAGTCAACGCGCAAACAAACCGTTTATCGCCATCAACACCGCCTCCATTCCAAAAGACCTGCTGGAATCCGAATTATTCGGCCACGAACGCGGTGCATTTACCGGCGCACAGGCGATGCGCCGCGGCCGTTTCGAGCAAGCCGAGGGCGGGACCCTGTTTCTGGACGAAATCGGCGACATGCCACCGGATCTGCAAACACGTTTGTTGCGGGTGCTCTCCGACGGCCACTTCTACCGGGTTGGCGGACATCAGCCGATGCACGCCAACGTGCGCGTCATCACCGCAACACACCAGGATCTCGAAAAAAGGGTCAAGGAAGGACTGTTTCGCGAAGACCTTTTTCACCGCTTGAACGTCATTCGGCTCCGTTTGCCGCCGCTGCGGGAGCGACGTGAAGATATTCCACTACTGGTGCGCCATTTCATGAAGAAATGCGCGCACGACCTCGGCGTGGAATCGAAGCGCCTGACCGATGACGCGATCAAGTACCTTGCTTCGCGGGACTGGCCGGGAAACGTGCGGCAGCTGGAGAACGTGTGCCACTGGATAACGGTCATGGCGCCCGGCGTCACCGTCGACACGAAGGGCCTTCCGCCCGAGTTGCGGGACGAAGCCGGCGAGGCGGGGAGCGATGACTGGGTCGGTGCGCTGGAGCGCGAAGCGGAGTCGCGCCTCAGACGCGGCGAAACCGGCATCCTCGACGACTTCAGCCGCAAGTTCGAGCGCGCGCTGATTTTGCGCGCCCTCGCGCATACCGGTGGACGCCGCATCGAAGCTTCCCAGTTACTCGGGATGGGCCGGAACACGCTGACGAGAAAAATACAGGAGCTTGGTCTCGAAGAGGACGTCGCAAAGGAAAAATCCTGACGTCGCGCTGCGCCCGCCGTTGGCATCGGTAACACATTGTCGATAGCGGCAGCAGCGGCCAACGAATACCCCGTTAATACCTGTTGACGAGCTGGGACAAAGATTCCGGACTGTTGATGCCGGAGAGTCGATGTCTTTCGGTTTTATCCGCCCTTCACCGCGTTCTGCGAGCCGGCATCGTCTTGCCGTTCAGTTGGCGATTTCGGCTACCACCGGCGCATGGTCCGACGGTCGTTCGAGGGCCCGCATGTCCTTGATGACGGAAACACGCTGGCAGCGTTTCGCCAAAGCCGGTGACAACAGGATATGGTCAATGCGCAGCCCCATACCGCGCTTGAACGCATTGAGCCGGTAATCCCACCATGTGAAGGTTTTCTCCGGCTGATCGAACAATCGAAAACTGTCGACGAAGCCGAGACCAATCAGGGTCCCGAATGCCTCGCGTTCCGGCTCGCTGAATAACACCTTGCCTTCCCACGCCTTCGGATCGTGCACGTCGCGTGGTTCCGGCGCGATATTGAAATCACCAACGACCACCATCTCCGGATGACGCGCCCGTTCATCAGCCAGCCATGCGGCAAACGCAGCCAGCCAGTCGAGCTTGTAACGATACTTGTCGGAATCAACGCTCTGCCCGTTCGGGACATAAGCGTCAACGACACGGATGGCGCCGATCGTCGCCGCGATCACCCGCTTCTGTTCATCAGGGAAACCGGGTATGCCGCGAACAACAGCTGCACAGGGCGCGCGGGAAACAATAGCCACGCCGTTGTAGGTCTTCTGTCCGGAAAAAACAACCCGATATCCAGCCGCCTCTATCTCCTCAACCGGAAACTTCGGATCATCCAGCTTTGTTTCCTGCAAGCAAACGACATCCGGCGCGTCCTCTTGCAACCAGCCCAGCAACTGCTCCAGCCGGACTTTCAGTGAATTCACGTTCCATGTGGCGATTTGCATACAGCCATCCATTTACTGTTCGGCATCGTGTTGGCTGGATTGTATTCGGTTTGGCTGGGTGATTTGCGTGTACGCACGCCGCAAATCAACTGCGGGCTTGTCCATTACGGCGCTCCGCGCCGTAATGGAGCGCTTTCGCATGGCCGGTTCGCTCTGCAAAGAATCCACATTCGAATTGCGTGCATATGAAAATCGGTTTCGCTGGTACACGCACAAGCCGGTTCTCACCCGTGACTCTCGTTGACCAAATGTTTGCAAACCAACTTTGCGAAACCACGCATGTGGTGCCACTGCATCTTTTCCAATTGGAACCACTGAAAAGATCTTTGCGGGGAGAACCAGGTCCCGTGTTCAGGTAACCAGGTTGGAACAGGGCGCGCTGCGTGACACGGCAGCCGCAGCAAGATCGACAGAAGCCAACACAAGCATTACGGAGTCCGACGCGCGAGGTCAGAGGAGGGCGCCGGCCGCCTCAACAGAATCAACTCCACTGGTAGTTGAACCTGCCCCTGGGGAAATCTCTTATCTGCTGCGCCACCATCGACTGGCCAGTTGGTGCGCTTCGGCGATTTCCTCCGGCGTCATTTCCTTCTTGATCATCTGCAGGTTGCGGTGCGCGTTCCTGTTGCCTTGCACGGACGCGAGTATCCACCAGAAGCACGCCTGCACATCGTCACCCGGGACGCCCTCCATGCGATAGTACGCCGCACCGAGGTTGTTCTGGGCCTTCGCGTCTCCCTGTTCGGCCGCTTTTTCGTACCAGTACGCCGCCTGCGTGCCGTCTTGCGCAGTGCCTTTCCCCTTGGCATACATCACGCCGAGGCTCGACTGCGCCACCGCTAGTCCCTGCTCCGCGGACTTGCGATACCAGTACACGGCTTGCTCATAGTCTTGCGGGACGTTCAGACCGAATTCGTACGCTACGGCAAGGGTGAACTGCGCCGCCGCGTCACCAAACTCGGCGAACTCCTTCATCAACTTGAGTGCGGTCGCACGTTCTTGCGCGTCGACTGGGGAACCGGCGCTCCCCGACGCATCGGCCAGCGCAGTCGCCGACACCATCACGAGGCAAAGAACTACTATTTTTGCGTGTCTCATGGTCGGCGCGCTTTCGACATCAGCAGAAACGGCAACCAAGCCGCAACGATCGAACGGGCCAGTCCGGTTTGCCCGGACTCATCGCGAGAAGCTTATCGCGAGCCCTTCCTTGTAAACCAGCTGCGAGCGCGCTTGTTCTGAGTGATTGCCGCCGATGGGTCGCCTTGCTTCTTGCGCGCCGGCGCGGCCCGCGCGACGTCCTGATCGCGGCTTGTCGAGAACTGATCTCGCAAGAAAGCCTTGCATAACTCCACGCCTGCATCATCGATTTCGACAACCTTTGTTCCAATCACCGAGTCGCCAACGTGAACGACCTCCACCTTGCACTCGAGCACCCTGCCCGGCAAAAGCTCGCAACGGAAGCCGAGAATCTGCCCCTCCCAGAACCTTTCTGTAGTCAGAAGCAGGAAGCCAGTCTCGCTCATGTCCTGGATCAGACAGGTATTCTGCTCGGCAAGTGCCGTCAAAGCCAGTGGATCATCCTCCGAAGTCAGGACGCCTTTTCGCGTGACGCTAATCCGTTTGGCGGTTCGTAGCTCGGAGAAATCCTGCATGTCGGTTCGCGGTTCGGTCAAAAGTCGCTCAGCTGTCGGTAATGAAAGCGGGATAGCCCGCTTTCACTGCGGTAACCCGGGTCAGTGCACAAACCGGGCCAACATCGGCCCCGGATCCCTTCTTTAGCCGGGATCTGACAGCTCTCGACACGCGGAATCACACAAACTATCAATTTGTTAAGCACCGCTGCGATGGCGAGCAGATCGGGAAGGAATGCCTGCGCCACATGCCGTGAAACGCCATTCCTTTAACGATGGCAACGGGCAAACGAAGAAAAACGGCCGCTTATCGGTACATTTCTACAAGAAGCGCCGCTTTATCGGGGCGGACAGTCAATCCCGGGGGAATGCCCTATTCGATGTATTCAACGTCCTCGTAGTCGGACTCACCCTGCTCATCATCGCCGGCGCCGGCATCGACGTTCTGGTCGACTTTTTCTGCAACCTGCGGCACCGTTGGCGTTATCTCTACGAGCGGGTAGCTCGGATAGCCGGCGAAATCAAGGGCGCTATTCCATTGCGCCGCTTCAAACCCTCTGATCACCGTACCCCCGATCTTGACAACAGGCACTTCCCGGGCACCCGAGGTCAAAGCCATCAGTTCCTCTTGCACCTCTGCGCGGTCGGCGTCCAGCAACGTGTGCGGAACCCCCCTCCTGAGAAGCAGTTCTCGCGCCGAATTGCAGTGCTGGCCACAATCGGTCACGTAAAGCGTCACAGGGAACCTGCTCACCGCAACCTGCAGACGATACGGCAATACCTGCTCCGAGCTTTCATCGTACAGGTGCGGGCGTTGGACATTCCTCGCACCGGCAGGCGGCAGCTCATCGCCATAATGAACATTGCCCGCCTCGTCTTCCCAGCGATATGTGTCCGCGGCAGCGGCGCCTAACGAGACCAGTGCGACAACCCCAACTGCCAGCAGCCTTCCCATCATCATCTGTTTCTCCGATCAGGCGTGCGCAACGGCCGGCTCATCACTCATGCCGCTGTGCCGCAACAACGCTTCAATACTCGGCTCGCGCCCCCTAAACGCCACAAACGACTCCAGTGCCGGCCGGCTACCGCCCACCGCCAGGATTTCATCGCGAAATCGCGACCCGACATTGCCTTCGAGCACCCCGTGTTCTTCAAATTCACTGTAGGCGTCCGCCGACAGCACTTCGGCCCATTTGTAGCTGTAGTAGCCGGCCGCGTACCCGCCGCCAAAAATGTGGGAAAAACCATTCGGAAACCGGTTGTATGACGGCGGAATCATCACCGCGACCTTTTTGCGGACTTCGTCAAGGACCCGCATCGGCGAAATCGGACCGTCCGGCTCGTACTGGTGATGGATATTCATGTCAAACATGGAAAACTCGATCTGCCTCAGCGTCTGCATGCCGACCTGGAAGTTTTTCGCCGCCAGCATCTTGTCGAACAACTCGCGCGGCAATGGCTCGGCCGTGTCTACGTGCTGTGTCATTTCCTTGAGCACATTCCATTCCCAGCAAAAGTTCTCCATGAACTGGCTGGGAAGCTCGACGGCGTCCCACTCCACGCCATTGATGCCTGAAACGCCAAGCACGTCCACGCGCGTCAGCAAATGGTGCAGGCCATGGCCAAATTCGTGAAACAGCGTAATCACTTCGTCGTGCGTCAGCAAAGCCGGTTTGTCGCCTACAGGAGACGAAAAATTACAGTTCAGGTAGGCAACGGGGGTTTGAAGCCCGTCTTGCTTGCGACGCCGGGTAATGGCATCGTCCATCCACGCACCGCCTCGCTTTGTGGGCCGGGCGTGCAAGTCCATGTAAAACCGGCCTAAAAGCTCGCCGCTGTGGTCGCGAATCGCGAAAAATCGCACATCGTCATGCCAGCGGGTCGCCTCCTCCTCGGATATTTCGATCCCGTACAACTTCTGCACGACGCCAAACATGCCTTCGAGCACCTTGGGTTCGGGAAAATACTGCTTGATATCCTGGTCGGAGAAAGCGTACCTGGCGAGACGAAGTTTCTCTGAAGCATAGGCTACGTCCCAGCTCTCGAGCGGCACCAGCCCGAGCTCATCTCTTGCAAAGCCTCGTAGCTCATCGAGATCGCGTTGCGCATAAGTTCTGGCCCTGGCGGCAAGGTCGGTCAGAAAGTCCAGAACCTGCCGGGATGACTCCGCCATTTTCGGTTCCAGCGAAAGCTGGGCGTAATCCTCGTATCCAAGCAACCGGGCCTGTCGGCGGCGCAGTTTGAGAATCTCGACGATCAGCGGCGTATTGTCATGTTCGGGAGGGCCAAACTCGGAAGCCCGCGTGACGAAAGCACGGTACATGCGTTCGCGCAGCGCACGATTGTCCGCGTACTGCAATACCGGCAGATAGGACGGCGCGTGCAACGTAAACTTCCAGCCCTCCTTGTTCTCGTTCTTCGCCGCCGTCCGGGCCGCCTCGACAGTGTCGGCCGGCAGTCCGGCCAGATCGTTCTTGTCCGTGACGAGCAGTTCGAACGCGTTCGTTTCGTCGAGCACATTGTCGTTGAATCGCGAGGAAAGCTTTGCAAGTTCTTGCGCATTCTTCCCGAATTCCGCTTTATCCCGAGGCGCCAGATCTGCCCCTCCGAGCCGGAAATCCCGTAGTTCGTTCTCGACAAACTTTCGCTGCGCGTCGCTTAGCGTTTGATAGGCCGCCGATGCCCTGAGTGCCTTGTACCGACGAAACAACGATTCGTTTTGCGCAAGTTCGGTGAACAGTTGCGTTACCTGCGGCAAGGTCTCGTTGTAGACCTCACGAAGCTGCGTCGAATTCATCACCGCATTCAGATGGGCCACCTGACCCCATGCCCGTCGCAGCCGTTCGACGGCATCATCGAGCGGCGTCACAAACGTGTCCCAGGTCGGTTCGGTTTCGTCCCCGGTGACTTGCCCGGTGACCTTGCGTACATCGGCGAGCAACTGCGATATAGCCGGGGCAACAAACTCCGGCTTGAATTCGGTAAAACGGGGTAGCCCGGAAAAATCAAGTAATGGATTCATCATCAACAATCAACAGAGTGAATACGAAAAATTAAACGGACCCGGGATGCACCTGGTTCTCATGCCCCGAATGCAAGCCTCGGTGGCCGGCAGCACCGGAGAACATCCGGTCGCTACTCGTAGACGATGTGGCCGCCCAGGAGCGTATACAAGACCTTGCCTTCAAGCTCGTATCCGGCAAAAGGCGTGTTGTGTCCTTGACTTCGAAACCGTGAGGCGTCGACGAGCCAGGACCGCGACGGATCGAATACGCACAGGTCTGCACGCGCCCCGACGGCAACACGGCCGGCCGGAATGCCCAGCAAGCGCGCGGGCGCAGAAGTCAGGCAGGAAAGCGCCTCAGCGAGCGCGATTCCCGCCTCATCCGCCCATTTGAGCGTCAACGGCAAAAGCAGTTCCAGGCCCGTTGCGCCGGCCGCCGCCTCGGCAAAGGGCAGTTGCTTGGCATCGTCATCGACCGGCGTGTGATCGGAACAGACTGCGTCGATGGTTCCATCGGCCAGCCCGGCTCGCAAGGCATCACGATCCCGCGATGAGCGCAGTGGCGGCATCAGGTTGTATGCGGACTCAAAGTCACCGATATCGATGTCGGTCAGGTGCAAATGATTGGCCGAGATATCGCAACTCACCGGCAAGCCCGAGGCTTTCGCCTGCCGCACCATATTCACACTCTCTGCGCCCGATAACCGGCAAAGATGCACGCGCGCACCCGTTTCCCGGGCCAGCAAGAGTATTGTCGATACCGCGATCGTTTCGGCGACGGCAGGGATCGCCTGCAAGCCCAGCCTGGTCGCAACTTCACCGTCATGTGCAACACCACCACTGGACAGGCTGTTTTCCTGCGGCCGCAGCCACACAGAGTGCCCAAGCGTAGCGGCGTATTGCATGCATCTGAGCAACATCTGAGGGTCGGGGAGCGGTGCATCCCCCTGAGAGAATGCAACGCATCCGGCTTCGGCAAGTTCAGACATCTCGGTGAGCTTGCTGCCTCGCAAGGCCTGAGTCAGCGCGCCTATCGGATACACCTGCACCAGGTTGAGATTGCGCGCCCGGTACTTGAGCATTTCCACAAGGCCCGGCTCGTCCAGCGGCGGATCGGTGTCGGGCGGACAGGCAAGGCTGGTGACCCCGCCCGCGGCAGCCGCTGCCGCCTCGCTCTCCAGAGTAGCGCGATATTCCAGGCCCGGCTCGCGCAAGCGCGCCGCGATATCCACCAGACCGGGACAGACGACGAGTCCACGCGCATCGATCGTGCGGTCGGCCCGAAAGTCCGCCGGTGCCTTGCCGATGGCGGCAACTTCGGATCCATCGATGAAGACGTCGGTATGCTCGTCGAAGCCGCTCGCCGGGTCGATGAGCCGCCCTCCCGCGATATGCGTCTTCATGACTGGCCCGCCAGGATAGACATCACCGCCATTCTCACCGCAATCCCGAACGTGACCTGCGGCAGAATCACCGACTGGGTGCCATCCGCGACGCTGGAGTCGATTTCCACCCCCCGGTTCATCGGGCCGGGATGCATCACGATCGCCTGCGAATCGGCATGGGCCAGTTTTTCCGGGCTCAAACCGTAATTCTTGAAATACTCCTGCGCGCTCGGGAGCAACTCGCCGTTCATGCGCTCATTCTGAAGCCGCAACATGATCACCACGTCAACGCCCTTCAACCCCCTGGCCATGTCGGTGAAAACCTGGACGCCCAGCCGCGTCACGGCCGTCGGCAACAAGGTCGCAGGAGCAATCACGCGAACTTCTGCCACGCCCAGCGACGTCAACGCGTGAATCTGTGACCGGGCGACCCGGGAATGCAGGATGTCGCCAACGATTGCGACCCGAAGGCCCGCGAAGTCGTGCTTGTAATGACGAATCGTAAACATGTCGAGCAAGGCCTGCGTCGGATGCGCATGCCGCCCGTCGCCGGCGTTGATGACGTGAACATTCGGCCCGACGTGCCGCGCGATCAGATTGGGCGCACCGCTTTGGGAATGCCGTACAACGAACATGTCGGCATGCATCGCCGACAGATTGGCAATGGTATCGAGCAGCGTCTCGCCCTTGCTCTGAGCGGAAGCGCCGACGTTGAGATTGATTACATCGGCCGAGAGCCGCTTGGCGGCAATCTCGAACGTAGTGCGCGTGCGTGTGCTGGGCTCGAAGAAAAGGTTGAAAACCGACTTTCCGCGTAACAGCGGGACCTTCTTGATGTCGCGTTCGGTGACAGAGACAAACGAGCGGGCGGTATCGAGAACGTGAACCAGCGTATCGCGCGGCAGCCCCTCAATAGACAACAGATGGGTCAGGCCCCCGCTGCTGTCAAGTTGAGGATTGCGGCTCACGACTGGTCGTGTGCCGTCGGTCGCGGCTTGGTGGACAGGCTCAGTACGCCTTTGTCATCGCGTCGCAGTGACACCAGTTCCTCTTCGGGGACGGAAACCTGCGCGCCAACGAAGCGGGGTTCGATCGGCAGTTGCCTGCCGCCCCTGTCGACGAGGGCTGCCAGCATTACGCAACCCGGCCGCCCATAGTCGAACAGCTCGTTCATCGCCGCCCTGATGGTGCGGCCTGTATACAGCACATCGTCGACGAGAATGATGTCGCGGCCGTTGACATCGAACGGGATGTCCGACGGCTTGACGTCACCGTGCAAACCTCGCCGGCTATAGTCGTCACGATAAAACGCGATGTCGATCGTTCCCATCGGCACCTTGCTGCCCAAAGCGGCGTGCAGCCGCTCGGCAACCCATACGCCGCCGGTATGGATGCCGATAATACCGGTATCGGGTTTAATGTTGCCCCGGATTCCCTCGATCAGGTTGTTGAGAAGTTTCTCGGTGTCAGGAAATGGTTTTGTCATTGGTAAAAAAATCTTCAAGTATCGTCTGTGCCGCCACCTGGTCAAGATATGCTTTCTGCCGACGGCCGCGAATGCCGGCGTCACGCAGCATCCCCGAAGCCTCAGCCGACGTATATCGTTCGTCAACCAGCGTTGTCGCCACACCGAAGCGGCGCGTCAGCTTCGCAGAGAAACGGCGCACGACCGGCGCCAGTTTATGCTCCGTGCCGTCTGCGTTGACCGGCAACCCGACCACGAACAGTACAGGTTGCCACTCCCTGACCAGTGTTTCGATCAGGGTCAGCGGATCCTGCGTGTGACGGTAATGCAAGGTTTCCAACGGGTGCGCAATACCAAGCTCGCGGTCACCAACCGCAATGCCAATGCGCCGCTCGCCAAAATCCAACGCCATCACCGCACCGCGATGCAGGGCGTTTGCCGTTTCTCTCGTTGCGACATTCCCGGTTTCAGTCGGCATTGACACGCGGAAATGCCGCCGGATGATTGCCTTCAGGCATGCCCGACCTCTTCGGAAAGGCTCGCGGGATCGATGCCGAGGAGGCTCATCGCTCCGCCCAGACGTGCTTCTGCGGGCATGTCGAAAATAATCGACGTGTTCGCCGCGACCGTCAACCAGGCGTTCTGCCCTATTTCCTGTTCGAGCTGGCCCGGCGCCCAGCCAGAATAGCCAAGCGACACGAGCAGTCCCTCCGAGTCCGGCCCGTTGCCCGCACTCATCGCTTCGAGAATATCGCGCGACGTCGTCAGGCCAACTGCACCGCCGACGTTCAGTGTCGACTGCCAGCCCCCAACCGGGCGATGCAGCACAAACCCCCGGTCGACCTGCACCGGACCGCCAAAATACACCGGCAACCGGGACAGCGCCTCATTCTGGAGCGGGATGTCAACTTGTTCGAACAACGTCGCAAGCGTCATCTCGGTCGGTCGGTTGACCACGACGCCGAGCGCACCCTGTTCGTTGTGCTCACAAATGTAGGTAAGCGACTTGGCAAAATGGGGATCGGCCATGTTCGGCATGGCGATCAGAAAGTGATTCGTCAGGTTTACACTATGCATGCGTTAACCTCCAACATTCTAGCGCCACTGTAGCCCATTACGCCATAAAATCAGACCTATGAGACTCGTTCGACCGTTCCGCCCGCATCTACCGGGCAAATTCATCTCTAGCCGACAACCGGGGTCCCGCTGATCACAAAGCCCAGCACAATGTGGACCAGACGCAACAGCCAAACGATCTGCCCGGACACGCACCGGCCTGACTTAAATTTGCGCAGGACCGGCACGGAGCGACAAGACGCTGGCTACTGAACGCGAACTGGGTGATTTTCTGGAGCAGGCGGAACGCCGGGCATTCAAACAGGCGATGTTTGCCGTGCGTGACACCCACACCGCTTTGGACATTGTTCAGGACGCGATGTTCAAACTGACCGACCGTTACCGCGATCGGCCCGCAGCGGAACTGCCGCTGCTGTTCCAGCGTATCCTGCAAAACACCATTCGTGACTTCTATCGCCGGCAGAAGGTGCGCTCGACCTGGACGACGCTGTTCTCTTCGTTTCGCTCCTCCGGGCAGGATGAAGATTATGATTTTCTTGACACGCTGGAAGTAGAATCGGGCAAACAGGACGAGCCGGAGCGAAGGCTGGAGACTACCCAGGTCGCGACGGCTATCGAGGAAGCGCTGGAAAGATTGCCGGCACGTCAACGGCAGGCATTCATTCTGCGTTATTGGGAGGAACTGGACGTGGCGCAGACCGCGTCGGCGATGGGGTGCTCGCAAGGGAGCGTAAAGACGCACTGCTCGCGGGCCACCCACAGCATCGCCGCTTTTCTGAGGAATCGGGGCATAGAACTATGAATGAGGACGATCTGGCACGGCGCATCGCGGCCAGGCTCGACCACAATCTGGGCAATCTGCCAGACGGTGTTTCCGGCCGGCTCGCAGATGCCCGACGGCGTGCGTTGCAGGCGCGTTCGCCCCGGACCGTGCCCTTGCGCCTCAGGCTCTCGGAGTGGATCGGCAGCCACCGGAGGCTGCTTGGCGTCGCGCTGCCGGCGCTGTTTGTTCTGGTGGCGGCAGGTGCTGTCTTCTTTCTGCAGGGCGAATCGACGCAGGACCCCTTCGACGTCGAGACGGCGCTGCTCGCCGACGAGCTTCCAATTCACGCTTATACGGACCCGGGATTCGATGCATGGCTTCGGCACACTTCATACGATCAGGAACAGTAACGGCGGCATTGCTGTTGCTGGTTTCGATGCCGGCGGCCGCACTGGCTCAAACAGCACCGACATGGTCGGAATTGACTGACGGGCAACGCGAGATCCTCGAACCGCTGGCACGGGAGTGGGACCAGATCGAGCCCGATCGCCGCCAAAGCTGGCTGCGCGTGGCCGAACGCTATCCCGAAATGCCGCCGGAGAAACAACAGCGCCTGCAGCAACGCATGCGCCAATGGGCACAGTTGACGCCAGAGCAACGCGAGCGGGCACGCGAGCGATATCGCCAGCTACAGGAACTGTCCCCGGAAGAGCGCCGGGAGTTGCGGTTACGCTGGGAGGAATACCAGGACTTGCCGGAAAGCCGGCGCCGGGAACTGCGCGAACGACATTACGATGGAAGCCGGCAGGATTAGGACTGCCGGAGACGTGGAGTCGCAGCGGATTGCAGGGCCTTCACGCCACCTGCGGCTTTTGTTGAGGCGGTAATGAGCACTCCTTGGCAAGTCGTTCCGGCCGGGCTTTTTCGGCGACTGGCGGCAATGGCCTATGAAGCCGTGCTGCTGTTTGCCATCGTGTTTGTGTCCGCCTACCTGTTCATCGCCGTCTCGGGGAGATCGCCGGTCGGGCTCTGGCGCTGGGTTTTCTTCGCTTACCTGCTGTGCATCAGTGGCGCTTATCTCGTGTTTTGCTGGGTGCGCAGCGGTCAGACCCTCGCTCAGAAAACATGGGGACTCAGGGTGACGGCCGTCGATGGATCCTTGCTCGGTTCACGCGCCGCAACGCTACGCTACCTTGTCGCGCTGATAAGCATCGGCACCGGAATCGGCTTGTTGTGGGCGGTTGTCGATCCGGAGCGGCAATTTCTGCATGATCGCCTGTGCGGATCGCGCATCGTGCTCGCCGAAAATACGCAGCCCCCTGAACGCGTGCAAACCTAGCCTGCATGCTTCACGAAGATGGTTACGTTGCCGCAGGTTTGCGAGGCGATTCAATGTGACAGGTGGCGTCCTAGCGCTTTTCGACTTTTCGCATCATCCAGATCGCCGCGGCGAGGAAACCGAGCATCGGCGTTAACGCGCTGAAAAGCGCCGGCCAGGCGTTGAGCAACCCGAGGTGGCCGAACAACCTGTTCGCGAGGTGAAAGCCCAGGCCAAGCATGATGCCGGTGAAGATTCGCGCGCCTATTCCTCCGGATCGCGCCTGGAAATTCGCGAACGGCAATGCCAGCACCATCATCACCAGCACTGCGAACGGATAAATAATCTTCTGCCACATGGCAATCTCGTAGCGCACCGTTTCCTGATTGTTGGCGCGCAGGTGTTCCAGATAGGCGTAAAGGTCCCACACCGACATCTGCTCCGGGACAACCATCAGCACGTTGAGAATTGACGGTTTGAGCACCGAGTGCCACTCCCATTGCGCAATCTCGTTCACCGATGTCGTTGTGCCCTCGAATCGCGTCTGGACGACATCGTGCAGCACCCAGAGATCGTCGCGCTGGTATTCGCCACGAGATGCGTGACTGATCGTATGAAGCCGGAAGCGATCGTCGAATTCGTAAACATGGACATCGTGGATAACGGTTTCCGGCATGATGCGCGAAACGTTGACGAACTTGTTGGCGTCCTTGACCCACAATCCCGAGCGAAACGCTTGCGCAACCACGTTAGTACTGGTGGTGGCCTTGAATCGCAGGCTCTGCGCGGCCTGCTCGGTCAGCGGCGCAACGACCTCGCCAAGAAGGAACGTAATCACCGACAGCGTAATACCGATTCTGGTCAGCGAAACCGCCATATTGCGCATCGACATTCCGGAAACACGCATCACGGTGTACTCGGAATTGATCACCAGCTGCGAAAGCGCGAACAAGGTTCCGATCAACGCTGCAACCGGAAGAATTTCGTAGGCGCGTCCTGGCAGACTGAGCGCAACGTACAGAGCGGCCAACGGCAGACCGTAGCCGCCTCGACCCACATCGGAGAGCTCCTGGATGAAGTCGAAGAAGCCGAACAGAAACAGCAGGGCTGCGAATACCAGGGCCGTTGCCGCGAACACCTGTCGCGCAACATAGCGGCGAAGCATTCTCACGCGGGCCCCCTTCTGAGCTTTCTGAACAACGAGGACACGGCGACACGCCGATAGAACAGGAACGCAACGATGGCAAAAGTCACGAGGTGCGGTCCCAACAGCCCGATCGCGAAAGAGACCTTTTCCTGGCCGACCCAGGTTTGGACAATGCTGAGCGAATTGTTATAGAGGAGATAAGAGAACGCGGCCAACATCAGGTTAACGGAACGTCCGGCTCGCGGATTCACGAACGAAAGCGGAATCGCCAGCATGCTCAGCGCCAGCGCGCTGAGCGGCATGCCGACCCGCCATACCAGTTCCGCATCGGTTTCCGGGTTCCGGTCCTCCAACAGCTCGCTGGTGGGGCGCGACCGGATCGAAGGCAGATAGGTTTGCTGGGCCTTCTCTTCAAGCCGCACGGCGTACTTGTCGAATTCGATGATCTTGTATTCGGCGGTACCCGGCGGACCAACATAACGGCGGCCACTTTCCAGCACCAGGTAACGGCTACCGTTCGGACTTGTTTCAGTAAAACCGCGCGCTGCGACCGTGACTCCGGTTTCCTGATCTTCTTCGGAATAAACAAAAATATTCGCGACGACGGACAGATCCATCGTCAGCTTCTCGACAAAGAAAACCCGGTCACCGCGCTTCGACTCCTTGAAAACTCCCGGCGATATTGCCGAGACGTCCTCACGGCTCTCGAGCAAGCGCCGGTACTCCTCCGACTTGCCCGTCGCCCAGGGCGTCAAAAGCAGGCTCAGCAATCCGATCGTAAACACGAGCGGCAATGCGTACAGCAAGGTCGGCCGTATCCATGACAACAAACCCTGACCGCTGGTAAACCAGACGACCATCTCCGAATCACGGTAGGCACGGCTCAGGCTCAGGAGAATGGAAATAAACAGCGCCAGCGACAGCAGTATCGGCAAATAACGCAGCCCCGCCAGTCCGAGAAAAGTGACCACTGCGTCGGTGGAGATGCGGCCGCGCGCTGCGTAGCCGAGAAATCGAATGAACTGCGTGGTGACAGTGATCGCGAGCAGGATGAGCAAGGTGCCGATACCTGTTATCGCGAATTCGCGGAGAAGTGTCCGCCGGAAAATCATCGTAACTTTGACTTTTGCTTCGGCACAAAGAGATAATGCTAAGTTGTTGAAACGACGATACGAATATAGGGAGTTCGCGGTGGACTTTAGCATAAAAAATGCGCAACCGGAGAAGGTCAGGACGGCCTGTGTAGTCGTGCCGGCATTTCGCAACAGGAAGCTCTCCGATGCCGCCAGGCGCATTGATAAGAGCAGCGGCGGACAACTGTCCCGCGCGCTGAAGATCAGCGATTTCGACGGCACGCCCGGCAAGGCCCTGATGCTGTTCGATATTGCAGCCATCGGCGCTGCCCGCGTGCTTGTAATTGGCGCAGGCAAGGACGGCCAGCTGGATACCAGCGAATTTCGCAAAGCCATGCAAAACGCACTGGCCACGCTCTGCAGCGCGGGAATCGCCGACGCGATGCTGTTCGTTTCCGAATTGCGCGCCACCGGCAACGACGAGCAATGGGTGGCAACGCAAATTGCGGCGCTCGCTGTTGGCGCAGCGTATCGCTTCGATGTCATGAAAACCGACATCGACAGGAAAGCAGGCAAATCCCTGAGCCGCGTCAGCCTCGGCATCGACGGCAAACCGTCGCGTCAGGCGCAAAGAGCGCTGGACAGAGGCCGCGCGATCGGCGAAGGCGTCAATCTCGCCCGTGACCTTGGCAATCTTCCGCCGAATATCTGCACGCCGGACTATCTGGCACAGCAGGCGAAGAAGATGACACGGTTGAACCGCTTGCGGGTCAATGTGCTCGATGTTGCGCAGATGAAAAAACTCGGCATGGGTTCGCTGCTAGCCGTCGCACAGGGCAGCCGGCAACCGGCGAAACTCATTTGTATCGAACACCGCGGCGGGCCGGCAAAGCAAAAACCGGTTGTGCTCGTCGGCAAGGGCGTCACCTTTGACACCGGCGGCATTTCCCTGAAGCCATCGTCCGAAATGGACGAAATGAAATACGACATGTCCGGCGCCGGCAGCGTCTTCGGAACCATGCACTCGGTTTCCGCAATGAAGCTGCCGCTGAATGTGGTCGGTGTCATCCCGGCGGTTGAGAACATGCCCGACGGCCTGGCAACGCGCCCGGGCGACATCGTGACCAGCATGTCCGGACAAACCATCGAAATCCTCAACACCGATGCGGAAGGCCGGCTGATTCTGTGCGACGCGCTCACCTATGCCGAGCGTTACGAACCGGCCGCCGTGATCGACATCGCCACGCTTACCGGCGCGTGCGTGATCGCTCTCGGGAAGGTTGCGACCGGGTTGTTCAGCCCCGACGACAAACTGGCAAGTGAGCTGATCGACGCCGGCCAGACTTCGTGGGACCGGGCCTGGCGCATGCCGGTCTGGGATGATTACCAGGAACAGCTGAACAGCAATTTTGCCGATGTCGCCAATATCGGCGGCAGACCGGCCGGCAGCGTAACCGCAGCCTGTTTTCTGGCGCGCTTCACGAAGAAGTACCGCTGGGCGCATCTGGACATCGCCGGCACCGCCTGGAAGTCGGGCAAGGAGAAGGGATCGACGGGGCGGCCGGTGCCCTTGCTCACGCAATTCCTGATGACCCGTGCCGGATGGTGACGCGGGTGGTGCTGGCGCATCGAACCTCACCACCAGGGCACAAAGCCACACCAAGTCAGGATGCGTTCGTTCCGGTTTCGCACAGGCGTTCGAAATCATCGAAAATACCGGGCACGCAATCACACCGTTACCGACGCGCATCGACAGATCCATATGCGATGCACTTCCCGGCACCACGGCACGCGCCAAATACCGGGGCCGCTGACATCCGGACCGGCTGTGCTTTGTGGACCCTGGCGTCCGTTGTGTCCTGGCGGTTCGTTCTTCCGCTTTCGATCTGAGCAATGACTGAGGTTCTTTTCTACACCAACGCAAATGACAAACTGCGCACGAGCTGCCAGTTGTCGTCCAAAGCGCTGGCGCGCAACCGCCGGGTAATGATCCTGACCCCCGAGAACGACGTGACCGATCGCCTGTCGCGTCTGTTGTGGTCGACGCCGTCGACAGGCTTTACGCCGCATTGCCGGGCGGCGGAACCTCTGGCAGCGGTGACGCCCGTGATCGTCGATCACATCACCGAGCCGGTGGTTCACGAGGACGTGCTGATAAACCTGCGCGACGAAACCCCTTCGTTCTTCAGCCGCTTCCATCGACTGATAGAGATCGTCACGGACGACGAGAACGACCGCAAAAGAGCGCGTGAACGTTTTCGCTTCTACCGCGATCGCGGCTATCAGATCATTACCCACGATCTTGGAAAACCAGGGTCGTGAGCGTCATGGCAAAAGAAAGCGACAGCAACGACCCGCTGTTCAGCAAGCTTGATAACCTCATGCAAAGGGGTCACGCCCGCAAACCGCATGATCCGCCCCCGCTGCTCACCGACGCGGTACCGGACGCGGATGAAAGCGCCATTCCCACGCTCACCGACGCCGTCGAGCCCATTGAACCGGCCGCCGGAGAAACCCGGGGAAAGACAGATCAGGAAAACGATCCCGCCGATCCACGGGAGATGATCTCCTCGCGACTCGTGGCCGCCATCGATGCGGAAATGGAAAGATTTTCGAAAGAGCTGCCCGTCCACGAGCACAAGCTCTCCGTGCTGCACCGCTCCCTGCGGTTTGCGTTACCGGAGCTGGTGCGGTTGCGCTGGGAAGATGTCGCAAATGAGGACACGGGCACGGAAGACAACGCGGATGCCGATCACGATCGGTGATCGCCAGCCGCTATAATCAGGCGCTTCCCCGACACCCGACGCAACGCACGCCCACGCAACACATATGGAACTCGCAAAGAGCTTTGAGCCGAACGCGATCGAGAATCGCTGGTATGAATTCTGGGAATCTCACGGCTACTTTGCCGCCCGGTCCGCCGCACAAGAAGGCGACGAAAAACAAGGCAGTTACTGCATCCAGCTCCCGCCGCCGAATGTAACCGGCACGCTGCACATGGGCCACGCGTTCCAGCAAACGCTGATGGACGCGCTGATTCGCTATAACCGTATGCGTGGTCTCGATACCAACTGGGTCGTCGGCACCGACCACGCCGGCATAGCCACCCAACTGGTTGTCGAGCGCCAACTGGAAGTGGAGGGCAAGACACGGCACGACCTCGGGCGCGAACAATTCGTTGAGCGTGTTTGGCAATGGAAGCAGCATTCCGGCGCCACAATCATGCGTCAGATGCGCCGCCTCGGTGCATCTGCCAACTGGGGTTACGCGGATACCGAGGGCGGTAACGCCGGCTACTTCACCATGGATGAACGTATGTCGCGCGCAGTCGTCGACGTCTTCGTCCAGCTCTACGAAGAGGGGTTGATTTACCGCGGCAAGCGACTGGTGAACTGGGATCCGGTCCTCGGTACCGCCGTGTCTGACCTTGAGGTCGATAGCGAAGAGGAAAACGGGCGTATCTGGGAAATCCGTTATCCCGATACCGATGGCGGCACGGGGCTGGTGGTCGCGACAACACGACCGGAGACCATGCTTGGCGACATCGCCGTCGCCGTCAATCCGACCGATGATCGGTATACCAGTCTGGTCGGCAAACAACTGGTGCTGCCGCTCACCGGTCGCACGATTCCGATCATTGCCGATGAGTATGTCGATGCCGCTTTCGGCACCGGCTGCGTCAAGATTACACCAGCCCATGACTTCAACGACTATCTGGTCGGAAAGCGGCATGGCTTTGAGCCGATCAACGTGCTCACACTCGATGCGAAGATCAACGACACCGCGCCGCAGGCTTATCGCGGGCTGGACCGCTTCGAAGCACGCAAGCGGATTCTCGCCGAACTTCAGGAGCAAGGACTTCTGGTATCGGAAAAGCCGCACAAACTGAAGGTGCCGCGCTCAGGGCGCACCGGTGTGATTGTCGAGCCGATGCTCACCGATCAGTGGTTCGTGAAAACAGACGGCCTTGCCGCCGCCGCGCTGAAAGCGGTTGCCGACGGCGACGTGCAGTTCTATCCCGAACACTGGACCTCGACCTACAACCACTGGCTGGAGAACATCCAGGACTGGTGCATTTCGCGCCAACTTTGGTGGGGGCATCAGATTCCGGCCTGGTACGACGACGATGGCAATATCTACGTCGCAGCCAGTGAAGCGCAGGCGCAAGCCAAGGCAAAACAACAAGGCTACACCGGCGCGCTTCGCCGCGATTCCGACGTGCTCGATACCTGGTTTTCTTCCGCGTTGGTGCCGTTTACCTCATTGGGCTGGCCGGAAGACACGCCGGACATGAAGAAATACCTGCCATCGGACGTGCTGGTTACGGGATTCGACATCATATTCTTCTGGGTCGCGCGCATGATCATGATGACCCTGCACTTCACCGGCGAAGTTCCGTTCCGGCATGTCTACATCAACGCCCTCGTGCGCGATGCCGAAGGGCAGAAAATGTCCAAGTCCAAGGGCAACACGCTCGACCCGCTGGACCTGCTCGACGGCATCAGCCTGCCTGCGCTGGTAGAAAAGTCCACCGTCGGTCTGTTGCGCGCCGAGCACAAGGAAAAGATCGAAAAATACCTGCGCCGGCATTTCCCCGACGGCATTCCCGCATTCGGCGCTGATGCGCTGCGTTTCACGTTTGCATCTCTGGCAACGTTCGCACGCACGCTCAATTTCGATCTCGGCCGCTGCGAAGGCTACAGAAATTTCTGCAACAAGCTGTGGAATGCTTCGCGTTTCGTGCTGATGAATTGCGAAGGAAAGGACTGCGGGCTGGATTCGCACGACGCCGCGGCCTGCGCGCCCGGCGGCTACCTCGACTTCTCGCAGGCAGACCGCTGGATCGTCAGCCAGCTGCAACGCGCCGAAGCGGACGTCGCGAAAGGATTTGCCGAGTACCGGTTCGATAACGTCGCCAGCGCCATCTACCAG
The DNA here is from genome assembly GCA_963792855.1 of uncultured beta proteobacterium. Lineage (GTDB taxonomy): Bacteria > Pseudomonadota > Gammaproteobacteria > Burkholderiales > Eutrophovitaceae > SG8-40. The sequence continues at coordinate 58,933 of CAWBXZ010000016.1, forward strand.
TTTGTGTGGGACGAGTACTGCGACTGGTACCTCGAGATTGCGAAGGTACAGATACAGCGGGGCGACGAAGCGCAACAACGCGCTACCCGGCGCACCTTGATACGAGTGCTGGAGACGATACTGCGGCTTGCGCACCCTGTCATTCCGTTTGTCACGGAAGAGTTGTGGCAAACAGTGGCGCCGCTCGCCGGGCGCGCTGGTGACAGTGTCATGCTGGCGCCCTATCCCGAGGCACAACTCTCGAAGATCGACGAAGAAGCGGAGGCAAACGTATCCCGTTTCAAGGGTCTCGTGACCGCCTGCCGCACGCTGCGCGCCGAAATGAAACTCTCGCCAGCGCAACGCGTCCCCCTGCTGATAAGCGGTGACAGGTCGTTCGTCGAACAATGGCGCGCACCGCTTGCCGCGCTCGGCAAACTGTCGGAGGTGAGCACGGTCGATGGCGATCTTCCGCAGGCCGACGCGCCGGTCGAGATCGTCGGTGATTTCAAGCTGATGCTGAAAATCGAAGTTGACGTTGCCGAGGAAAGAGAACGCCTTGGCAAGGAAATCACGCGGCTGGAAGGCGAGATCGCAAAGGCAAACGGCAAGCTTGGCAACAAGAAGTTCGTCGAGCGTGCGCCAGGGGAAATTGTCGCTCAGGAGAAGGCACGCTTAGCCGAATTCACCAGTACGCTCGAAAAAACCAAGGAGCAGCTCGATCGCCTGAGTTGAAAAATCTCAACCACAAAGGCACAAAGACACCGAGCAACACGATGCTCTCAATTGGTATTCTGAACCGGATGAATGGGTAGCGAGCAACATCGGTTCGAGCATTTGGAACGGGTTCTAGCCCCAACCGACAGGATTGTTACCATGCCTTTACCCAAAGAAACCGAGGAGACTGCGCGGCATGTGGTTGATGCCGCAGTAAGAATTCATTCGACCCTTGGTCCCGGCCTGTTGGAATCGGTTTACGAAAAATGTCTCGGTATCGAATTGGCAAAGCGCGACGTACGTTACGAACGGCAGGTTAGCGTACCAATTGTCTACGAAGGCGTTGCTGTTGAACCCGGTCTGCGCATAGACCTCATTGCCAATAAATGCGTCGTGGTCGAACTCAAGTCTGCAGAGAAACTCCTGCCTGTTCATGAAGCACAACTACTGACCTACCTGAAGCTTTCCAGAATGAGGCTCGGCCTGCTTCTGAATTTCAACGTCGCATTGATGAAACAGGGGATTCGTCGCATCATTCTTTGACGATTCGCTTCTGGCTTGAGCCCACTCGGCATGCGGTGGGATTTCTGACAAATCCCCTTCGGAATTTTCGAATCCCAGGGAAATAGATAGATTCATAGCCTTCTTTGTGTTGCTTTGTGCCTTCGTGTCTTTGTGGTGAGACGCGAAACGGGAAACCCTTTTGCTCGGCCTAAACACCTTCCGCGCCCTCAAGCACCCGCTGTTTCGCAGATTCTTCTACTGCCAGGCGGTATCGATACTCGGCCACTGGATGCAGCAGATCGCACTGCAATGGCTGGTGTATCGCACCACCGGATCGGCGGCGATGCTCGGGTTGGTGGCGTTCGCCAATCAGGCGCCGATTCTGTTTATCGCGCCTTTCTCCGGTGTGCTCGCCGACCGGCTCGATCGGCGCAAGTTGCTCATTACAACGCAGAGCTTCGCCGCCATGCAGGCCTTGCTGCTCGGCGCTCTGGTTCTGTCGGGCGCATTCGAGACCTGGCATCTGGTTGCAATGGCCTTGCTCTTCGGCGTCGTGGCCGGTCTCGACACGCCGGTTCGCCATTCGTTGTTCGTCACCATGGTGGAGAACCGCGACGACCTGCCCAACGCGATTGCGCTGAATTCCTTCCTGATGAACAGCGGGAGGTTGATCGGCCCGTCGATCGCCGGCGTGGTACTCATCTATGTTCAGGAAGGATACTGTTTTCTGTTTAACGCAATGAGTTATCTGGGCGTGGTCTGGATGGCGTGGACGCTGCCCCGGTTAACGCCGTCACGCGATGCCGCGGTCGCCGGATACCTGCAGTCGCTACGTGATGCCGCTGCTTACGCCTGGAAGCATCACCAGATTCGCGAACTGCTGGCGCTGATTGCCTGCGTGGCCTTCTTTGGCTCTTCCTACATCGTGTTGATGCCGGTGTTCGCTCGCGATGTGTATGGCGGCGGTTCGGAAACACTGGGGTTTCTGGTTGGCTGCGCCGGATTCGGTGCGGTCATGGGAACGGCTTATCTGGCAAGCCGCGGCAGTATCGAACGGCTATCACGGCGCCTGATGTTCACCAGCATGCTTGCCGGGTTCGCCTTGCTGGCGGTGGGCTTGTCTCCGTGGTTATGGCTGACGTTCGCGCTGATGGTGCTACTCGGATTCGGCATCATCGTCACCGCCGCCGGCACCAACATGATCCTGCAATCAGTCGTCGAGGACAGCAAACGCGGCCGCGTCGTCAGTTTCTACACCATGGCTTTCCTCGGAATGATTCCGTTCGGCGCTCTTGCTGGCGGCAATCTCGCCAATCTCATCGGTGCACCCAAAACAGCGATGGTCTTCGGCGTCGCGTGCACGCTATCGGGGCTGTTCATTGGCGGGCGGCTCAGGCGCACGACCGTGGCCAAGCAATCAGCCGTGCGATAAGCCGGAGCCTTGGTGGCGACGGGTAGTTGAACAGGCAAATGGCGCACGGGTCATAGATCGTGCTTCTCGATTACACAAAACCGGCAGCGGAAACGAAAAAGCCCACGACCAAAGTCGCGGGCTTTTTCAGGAACACCTGCTCAAACCAAATCCAGCATCAAACAGTCTGTGGCAGCGTCCTTTTTCGAGTACTGCTGATCTCGATGGCTAAACCTTAGAATACCAGGTACATGCCAAGCGAGATGGCTGACGGGTCTTTTCCTGCTTCCGTTGTGACGCCGTTCTGGATGTTACTTTGCGCGTTCTCGCCATTGTCCATCGTATTGTAGATGACGTAGAGGTTCGAGTTGGCCGACAGCGTGTGGTAGTAACCGACTGAGAGGTTGGTCGTATCGCTGCCGTTGATCGACGCGCCGTTCACATCGGCATCATCCATCATGATGTAACCGAGGGCCAGCTTGCCGGTCGGAATCATCCAGGAACCACCAACCCAGATACCATCGCGCTCGATCTTGGTGCCGGCAGCACCTGCTGATGCACCTGTCGTGACCTTCCACTCGTTGGTTTCAAAAATCGCATCGATCGCGAAGTTGCCGAAGGTCATACCGCCACCCAGGCGATAGCCGGACATGTCCATCTGGATGAACTCGCTCGCAATCCCGCCAATAGGCGTCAGGTCAATGCCGCTGAACTGCGCACCTGTAATGTCGGCACCAGCGCCGTAAACACGCCAGCCACCAAAGCTGGTTTGACCATCATAGCGCGCACCGTAGAACAGTTCATTCCAGGCATCTGTGTTAGGAGCCGTGCTCAGTCCGGTAGAGTTCGAGCCTTCCAGAGAATAGTCGACCTGAAGACTGAAACCGCCCCAGTTCGGAGAAATGTAGGTAATGGTCGAATCGGTACGGCGAGCACCGATGTTGGTACCGTTGAACACCGCATTCAGGTTCTGGCCGCTTCCAAGGGGGTTAATGCCAGGCTGTCCCAAACCGTTGACGATGTTACCGCCGGGGCCTGCTGCGCCGTGGAACGGGTCAACCGCGTAACCGGTCGCTTCATGGATGTTTTCCTGCGTACCGAAGCGGACTTCACCCCAGCTCTCACCGGCAAGGCCGACGTAGCTGTTACGGTTGTTGATGCCGCCAGAGCCATCAGGCTGGTTGACAGCGCCGCCGCCGTGGTAACCGACTGCGCCGACGTCGAGTTCAAGGTGACCCTTGACCATCAGGCCGGTGCCCAGATCGTCAACCATGTCCCACCAGAAACGCGAGTGGGTGTTGTTCATCTGGCTTTGGCTCTCGACGCCATTGTCAAATTGTTCGACCGCGAGGTCGAACTCGCCACCAAAACTGACGTCAACCGCCATCGCCGCGGACGGAACCGCGAACGCGCCGGCTACTGCCAGCGCCATCAGACTCTTCTTCATGCTATCTCCTTAATGTTTGCTTAAGCCGGGCAGGTGCTGTTATTGGTTTCGGCACCTCCCAATTGAGGCGTTGGATCGCCCCACCCCTTTTTCCAACCTCTCCCGGGAAAGAAGAAGTTGCGAGGATTGTGCCAAAGTGCAACAGGTGGAAGCAAGCTTTTCGCCCTCAGACATGCACTTGCGGGAGATTTGTTGCAAAAAAGTAACGACTTTTCGGGATATCTGGAAAGTTATCCACAGATACGTCGGATTTTGTCGTTTTGACAACAAGTTAATTCGCTTTATTCAAGCCGGTTCTGAATTTGGCTCGGATCGCCGAAACAGGCAAATCGCTTACCGCATGGGACGCAGAGCGCGCAGAGTCAAGAAACGCAGTCGAGATCGCCTGTCGATCAAATGCGATTTGATCAAGAGGATCGCTTGCGCAAGCAGATGCGATCGGCGTTCAAATCATCCAGAAAATGGCATTTGGCGGCGCAATCGATAGCGTCTCATCAGCGTGTTCGCGACTTCGCGGAAAGGCACCCTGGTCTGCGGTCAAAGTCAGCCGGAACAGTTCTGTCCAGCGCGGCGCCCGGATTTTCCGCGCGCATGAACGCTTCGCCAACCAGAAATGCGTGAACATCGGCGCTGCGCATGCGCTGTACATCGGCGCGCGAGAGAATGCCGCTTTCGGTAACCACCAGCTTCCCGTCCGGGATACCCGGCAATAAGTCGAGCGTCGTCTCGAGTCGCGTCTCGAAGGTGCGCAGATTGCGGTTGTTGATTCCCACCAAAGGCGTTTGCAGCATCAGCGCGCGTTCGAGCTCTGCCGCATCGTGCACCTCAACCAGTACCGCCATGTTCAGCGACAACGCGACCGCTTCCAGTTCGCGCATGCGCGCATCATCCAGAGCCGCAACGATCAGCAGTATGCAGTCCGCGCCCATCGCCCGCGCTTCGTACACCTGATACGGCTCGATCATGAAGTCCTTGCGCAACACGGGCAATCCGCTCGCTTCGCGCGCCTGCGCCAGATAATCCGGATGCCCCTGGAAAAACTGTACGTCGGTGAGCACCGACAAGCACGCCGCGCCGTGCGCCGCGTAAGACCGGCCGATCTCCGCGGGGTCAAAGCGTTCACGCAACACGCCTTTGCTCGGGCTCGCTTTCTTGACCTCGGCGATTACCGCGGCCGATCCGGCCGCGATCTTCGCCTGCATTGCCGCCACGAAATCGCGCGGCACCGGGGCGGCTTCGGCAGCGGCGCGTGTCGCAGACAGCGGCCGGACACTTTTCGCAGCGGCGACTTCATCGCGCTTGACCGCCAGAATTTTTTCAAGAATGTCGGACATAAAATTCCCTCTCACCGCAAAGGGCGCCACGTACGCAGAGAAAATCGGACAAACTCCCCTTCTGATAATTTTCACTGAAAGTACACCACGAATGACGGGGCCAAGGCGACCAGACGTCCGCCAAGCCAATTGAAGTCAAGGCTCCTTACAGATTATTGACTCTCCTGATGCCTTCCGCAGTTGGACGGTTGAAATTCAGAAGATAACCCAGCTTTCGATTGCTCAACTTCAGATAACTCAGTAATTGGGCAGTGTGGATCGGCAAGAGTTGTTCAACTGACTTCACCTCGACAATGACGCTATTCTCGATGAGCAAATCTATCCGATAACCGGCGTCAAGTTGCAGTCCGTCATATAACACTGGAAAAGGGACCTGCCGCACTGTTTCCAGGCCGACTTTCGCCAATTCGTGAAGCAGGCAGATTTCATAAGCGCTTTCAAGAAGGCCGGGGCCAAGCGCAGAGTGAACACGAATCGCGCATCCCAGCAACGTCTCACCAATTTCGTTTTCTCTCATGCGCCGACTCCGCGCCTTTGCGTCCTCCGCGGTGAGCAGATCAGGTTTGAATCGATTGAAAAATCCACGAACTCGTCGAGCTTGGCCTTCGCCGCTCCGCTGCCAATCACTTCCAGCGCCGCCCGGACACCCGCTTCGTGGCTATCCGCAACGCCCGCCGTATAAATTGCCGCCCCCGCATTGAGCGCGACGACATCCCGTGCTGGCGCATGTTCGCCGCTGAGCGAGTCCAGCAGCATCTGTTTCGCGGCCGCCGGATCGTCGACCCGGATGGCAGCCAGATCGACGGCTTTCATGCCGAAGCGCTGCGGGTCGATGCGGTACTCTCTGACGGTATCGTTCTTCAGTTCGGCAACGAGCGTTTCGCCGGCCGGCGATATCTCGTCGAGGCCATCCGCGCCGTGCACGATCATCACGTGACGGCTGCCGAGGCGCTGCAGCACGCGCGCCTGGATGCCGACCAGATCGGGGTGAAATACGCCCATGACCTGATTGGAGGCACCGGCCGGATTGGTCAGCGGGCCGAGGATATTGAAAATGGTACGCACGCCAAGCTCACGCCGCACCGGTGCGGCGTGCTTCATCGCCGAATGATGACTGGGCGCGAACATGAATCCGACGCCGATGCGCTCGATGCATTGCGCGACCTGTTCCGGCGTGACAGTGAGGTTGGCGCCGAGCGCCTCCAGCACGTCGGCACTGCCGGAGGTGCTGGAAACAGAGCGTCCGCCATGCTTCGCGACCCGCGCGCCGGCTGCGGCCGCAACAAAGGCCGAAGCAGTCGAAATGTTGAAAGTGTGCGCACTGTCGCCTCCGGTACCGCAGGTATCGACCAGCGCCGTCTTGTCGGCGACCGGCACCTTGGTCGAGAAATCGCGCATCACCTGCGCGGCCGCCGCGATTTCGCCGATGGTTTCCTTTTTCACCCGCAGACCGGTGATGATTGCAGCAATCATCACCGGCGAGACCTCGCCTTGCATGATCTGGCGCATCACATCGAGCATTTCCTCGTGGAAAATCTCGCGATGCTCAATGACTCGTGCCAGCGCCTCCTGTGGTGTCATGCCCGCTCTCCGTCGAGAAAGTTCTTCAGCAACGCGTGCCCGTGCTCGCTGAGAATCGATTCCGGATGAAACTGCACGCCCTCGACCGGCATCGTCTTGTGGCGCACACCCATGATCTCGCCGTCATCGGTCCACGCCGTCACTTCCAGACACTCGGGCAAGGTGTCGCGGTCGATCACCAGGGAGTGATAGCGGGTCGCCGTGAACGGATCGGGCAGTGCATGAAAAACACCCTGCGCGGCGTGATGTATCGGCGAGGTCTTTCCGTGCATCAGCGTTTTCGCATGCACGATCCTGCCGCCGAAAGCCTGGCCGATGCACTGATGCCCAAGGCACACACCGAGCACGGGCACACGGCCGGCGAAGGCCGAGATGAGCGCAACCGACACCCCGGCTTCATTGGGCGTGCACGGCCCGGGCGAGACAACGATACGCTGCGGCCGCAAGGCCTCGGCCTCCTCGAGCGTGATTTCGTCGTTGCGATAGACACGCACGTCCTCACCCAATTCACCCAGGTATTGCACCAGGTTGTAGGTAAACGAATCGTAGTTATCGATCATCAGCAGCATGATGACAATCCCTTACCACGAAGGCCCAAAGACACGAAGAAACACCAAAAATCCGGAGAGCGTCCTGCAAGATCAGTCGCTGCGGCGCCGCGCTTTGTCCGAGCCGGTGCCGATAGAACCGGTGCTGACAGAACCTGTGCCGACAGAACCGGTGTCGCCACAAAAAATCTTCGTGACACTTCGTGATCTTCGTGCCTTTGTGGTGCAGATACTTTGCCGAGTGCGGCAGAAGTCATCACGATAACCTGCTGTTCAGGCCGGCCTGCGCCATCTCCGCCGCGCGCAACAGCGCGCGTGCCTTGTTCTGCGTCTCGACCCATTCGCTCTCCGGCACCGAGTCGGCAACGATTCCTGCGCCGGCCTGCACGTAGAGCGTGCCGTCCTTGATGACAGCGGTACGAAGCGCGATGGCGACGTCCATGTCGCCACTGAAACCGAGGTAGCCCACCGCGCCCGCATAGATTCCGCGCTTGCTCGGCTCCAGTTCGTCGATGATTTCCATTGCCCTGACTTTCGGCGCCCCGGACACGGTCCCCGCCGGAAAGCTCGCCTTGAGTACCGCCATGGCGTCGAGCCCGGGCTTGAGCCTGCCCTCGACGTTCGACACGATATGCATGACATGCGAGTAGCGTTCGACAACCATGGTCTCCGACACCTTGACCGAACCGGTCCGGGCAACGCGCCCGACGTCGTTGCGCCCCAGGTCCATCAGCATCACGTGCTCGGCACGTTCCTTGGGATCGGCGAGCAGGTCCTTCTCCAGCGCGAGGTCCGCTTCACGGGTGGCGCCGCGCGGCCTGGTGCCGGCGATTGGCCTTAGCGTGACGACGTCGTTTTCCAGACGCACCAGAATTTCCGGCGACGAGCCGACAATATGGAAGTCGCCCATGTCGAAATAGAACATGTACGGCGAAGGATTGAGCGCCCGCAATGCCCGATACAAAGACAAGGGCGTCGCGGCGAACGGCGCGCTCATGCGCTGCGACAACACCACTTGCATGATGTCGCCGTCGTAAATGTATTGCTTCGCCCGCTCCACGGCTTTCATGAAATCCGGCTGGGCGAATTCTGACCGGGCCGCTACCGCGTTGGTCGGGCTCTCGGGCGGCACTTCGACGCTTTGCCGCAACATGCCCAACAATTGTTCGAGGCGCGCCTGTGCCTGCTGCCAGGCGCCAGCCTCTCCCGGGTCGGCGTACACAACCAGGTACAGCTTCCCGGACAAGTTATCGAACGCAACAATCTGTTCCGAGAGCAGCAGCAGGATGTCTGGCGTTTGCAGCGAGTCCGGCTTGTCACTGGCGGCGAGGCGCTTCTCGATGTACTTGACCGTCTCGTAACCAAAACAGCCGACCAGGCCGCCAAGAAAGCGGGGCAGATCCGGGCGCGGGGCAGCGCGCACCCGCGCCTGCTGTTCGGCAATCCAGTCCAGCGGGTCGTCCTGCTGCGATTCGGCGACCAGTTCATTTCCGCGCATTTCGCGGCAAAGATGTCCGCGCACTTCGAACCGGGTTTCGGCGGGCAGGCCAATAAAGGAATAGCGCCCGAAGCGCTCTCCGCCCTGTACCGATTCGAGCAGGTAAGAGTAGGGCTTGTTGGCGAGCTTGAGATAGACCGACAGCGGCGTGTCGAGGTCGGCGAAGGTTTCCAGTACCACGGGAACGCGGTTGAAACCCTCAGCGGCGAGTTGCTTGAACTCCTGTTCTGTCACGACTTACTCCGAAAACGATGAAAAAGGGACCAACGATGCGTCAGACAAGACGCCAGCATGCCGGCGCGCAACGCCAGCGGCGGCAAATCTGCATTGCATGTCCCGAATTTTCAGGTCTCGCGGAAGTCATGATCGGGGTAACCGAATCAGCTCGAACAGGTTTGAAACGGCCGGTACTATAGCATCGCAATCGAGTTCGTGCAGTTCCATCCCGGACCGGTAACCAAACGGCACACAGACCACCGGGCAGCCCGCAGCACGGGCGCACAGCGTGTCGGTTTGCGAGTCCCCGACCATGAGCAACCGCGCCGGAACGATGCCAAATCGCTCGGCGCAATAGGATAGCGGCAGCGGGTCCGGTTTCTTCCGCGCCAGCGTGTCGCCGCAGATCACCTCGTCGAACAGGCCGAGAACACCGAGCCCGGACAGCAACGGCCGTGTGAATGCGTCGGTCTTGTTGGTCACACAAGCGAGCTTTATCCCCGACTCGCGCAGCTTCACAAGGGTTTGCTCGGTGCCTGGAAACAGGCGGGATTCGCGCGTCAATCGCTGCCGGTAGTGTTCGCGGAAAATCCCGCCCGCCTGGTCCCGCAACCCGGGTTCGGGTTCCGCACCGGCGTCATCGGTGAGCAGACGCTCGACCAGCTTGTCGATTCCCTGGCCGATGTACGCACGTACGGTTTCGCGCCCGGTCTGGCTACGGCCAAGATCGCGCAGCATGAGGTTGGCGCTGGCATACAGGTCGGGAAGGGTGTCGGCGAGCGTTCCGTCCAGGTCGAAGGCCACGGCACTTACGTCGATCGGGAAGCCCAGAGCAGAGGTGATTGTGGTGGATTCAGTCACGTCCGGACGCTCGCTGCGAGTCATTCATACTTTCGCCAACTCGGCGCGCATCGCGTCAATGGTGGCCTTGTAGTCGCCGCTTCCGAATATGGCCGATCCAGCGACCAGGGTATCCGCTCCGGCGCTGGCAATGTCCGCGATGTTATCGACCTTTACGCCGCCATCGACTTCCAGCCAGACGTCGCGCCCGCTGGCGTCGATACGCTTTCGCGCTTCGCGGAGCTTGTCGAGCGCGCCCGGAATGAATTGCTGCCCGCCAAATCCCGGATTGACCGACATGATCAACACCAGATCGATCTTGTCCAGCGTCCAGTCGAGGTACGATAGCGGCGTTGCCGGATTGAATACCAGCCCCGGACGGCAACCGTTGTCGCGAATCAGGCCGATGGTGCGATCGATATGGGACGACGCCTCCGGGTGAAAGCTGATGATGTTGGCACCAGCTTTGGCGAAGTCCGGCACGATCCGGTCGACCGGCTCGATCATCAGGTGCACGTCGATCGGCGCGTCGGTCAATGGCCGTATCGCTTCGCAGACCAGCGGACCCACCGTCAGATTCGGCACAAAGTGATTGTCCATCACATCGAAGTGGACGATGTCCGCCCCTGCCGCAATCACCGACCGAACCTCGTCGCCCAGTCTTGCGAAGTCGGCGGACAGAATGCTTGGCGCAATCCGGAATGATCTGCGAGATTTGCTCATGGTGTGACGCCCGGTTCGGTAATGTGCCCGAATTGTAGCCAAAACATCACCGGCGAACGCGCTTTTGCGTGCGATCGTGCGGATCAGAGCGCCGGGCGTGCACCACAAACCGGCAAGCGTGGCGGTTCACCGCGAGCAGTTTCAGGGTTTCTCGTTTGCGTCTCGTTGGTGAGAAATCTGCCGGACCGCGCGCTCGGCAAGCTGCCCGATTCCGGTTATTTTCAACGCCACACACTTGCAGTCCGCGCGCGATTCGTTTCAAATTGCGCCCATGACGACGCCAGCCTACAAAATCGATGTTGTCGCAAAATCCGTTTTTCTTCCGGATCAATCCGACGAAGAAGCGTCGCGCTATCTGTTTGCCTACACTATAAAGGTGACCAACAAGGGGACGGTTGGCGCGAAGTTGCTCAGCCGTCACTGGATCATCACCGACTCGAACGGGCGTGTTCAGGAGGTTCGCGGCGAAGGTGTTGTCGGCGAACAGCCGGATCTCGAACCCGGGGCGGAGTTCGAATACAGCAGCAGTGCCTCTCTCGACACGCCGGTTGGCACAATGCGCGGCAGTTATCAGATGATTGCGGAAGACGGCACACGCTTTGAGGCGGCCATTCCGGAATTCACTTTAAGCATTCCCAGGGTTTTGCATTGAAACCGGGTGCTTGTATGAACACGAGCGCTTCATTGAATTCGGCAGGACCTCAGTTGTCAGACGAGTCACTCTTGTCTTTTTTCGGTAAAGTCCACCACACCAGGAACACGAATAACGCGAGACCCAGTGCAAGCTCGAGAAAAACCCAGAACATCGGATAGCCTTTCGTGATGGCAGCAAGCCGTTTCGGGAGAATTGCAAAAGTTTGCCTGACTGCTGCCGTCTTGGCGACAGCGACCGCACTCACGTCCTGTGCCGTGACGCCCAGCCAGTCTCCGGCCGAAATGCCGCGCCGGCAACCAGGCGAAGTCGTTGCGGCTGAACCGGCTGCGCCGGATGTCGCCACTTCGGAATCCGTGACTGCGGCGCCAGCGTCGCCCGCAGTGGCACCACGTCCACCGGAAGCCAGCCAGACCGGGCCGGCACGGAAAAGCGAAGAGTCGTCTGTTGCGTTGAAACCCGCCGCGCCATCTTCACCGTGGGTGAAGCCACCGCCGCAGGAAACCGGCTATCTGCAACCGGTCGCCTGGGGCGAACTGCCCGGCTGGCGCACCGACGATCTCGCGGAAGCATGGCCCGCCTTCATCCGCTCGTGCATGGCGCTGAAATCGCAACCGCAGTGGCAGGCACCCTGCTGGGCCGCCACGCAGATGCAACGGCACGACGGCACCAGCCTGAGGAATTTTTTTGAATCCTGGTTCAAACCGTACCGGGTGTTCAACTCCGACGGCTCGCTCGACGGCCTGGTGACGGGTTACTACGAACCGCTGCTTTACGGCAGCCGGACGCGGACGGAAAAGTACCGCTATCCGCTCTATGGCACGCCCGATGATTTACTGACGATCGATATCGACGCACTGTTCCCCGAACTGAAGGGTGAACGCGTGCGGGGGCGGCGCGAGAACGGCCACATCGTCCCCTACTACACGCGCGGCGAAATCGAACAAGGCGTTGCGTCGCTGGATGGAAAAGAGATTCTCTGGGTCGATGATGCGGTGGAACTGTTTTTCCTGCACATCCAGGGATCAGGCCGTATCAGGATGGACGACGGTGAAATCGTACGGATTGGTTATGCCAACCACAACGGCCACCCGTACCGCTCCATCGGGCGCATCCTCATTGAGCGGGGTGAACTCACGCTCGCCCAGGCCTCGATGCAGGGAATACAGCAATGGGGCCGCGACAACCCCGCCCAGCTAAAGGCGTTGCTGGCGGAGAATCCCGCCTACGTCTTCTTCCGCGAACTGCCGTCCGGCATTGGCGGGCCGATCGGCGCACTCGGCGTTCCCATTACGCCGGGACGCAGTATCGCCGTGGACGAACAGAGCGTGCCGCTGGGCGCGCCTGTCTATCTGGCGACCTCGTGGCCCAATACAAACAAACCGCTCAGCCGGCTGATGTTCGCCCAGGACAAAGGCAGTGCGATCAAGGGCGCGGTGCGCGCCGATTTCTTCTGGGGTTTTGGCGATGACGCCGCCAAACTCGCCGGACGCATGCGTCAGTCCGGTCAGATGTGGGTGCTGCTGCCCGGCGTCACCAAAACTTCGGCACGCCGGCCAGAATAGGATCTGTCCCGGCCGACCACACGGGGAGCTAACCCCGGATCGCGCGTCTACGTCCGGGCGATGCGTGGCAGCTCGATCACCACTTCGCTGCGCACCGGACGCCCGGATTTGCGCGCGGCGAAGAAGGTACAACGCCGCATCGCGTCGACTGCGGCAGCGTTTTGCGCTGCGTCCGCCCCGGAATCAAAAACCGAAACATCCATGACGCGCCCTGAAGCGTCGATACGGGTGAGCAAACGCACGGTGCCCGAAGAAAGCACCGCCTGCGGCATGCGGATCGGCTGCCGAGGGACCGGCAGGACGTCCAGTTCTTCAACCGGATAATAACGTGCGTCGGGCGCGACAAGCGCATTGATTGCAGCCGGCTGGCGCCCCGGACCCGGCACATCGCCCAGCCGTGCTTCGGGTGTCGGGACACTGTTTTGCAGAGACACCGTCAGCATGCCGATTCGCGGCGACACAATGCTGGAATTTGCTGACAACGCCGTGCTGTCACGCAACCGTTCGGGGCCGAACGAAGCCGCCCAGGCGTGCATGAGCACAGACAAGGCGATTGCGAAGAGCAACCGCTTCAGGGCCGCAACCCCGGCAGGATCAGTGCGCTTGATACGCTCCATGCACACCGTCTCCGCCGCCCGGCCGGCACCATCCGCAAGGCCCGCTCGGCGGCGCTGATCGCTCGGGCATCAACCGCCCTTGTTCTGCTCGGCTTTCTCGAGCCGCTGTTCGAGCTGCTCGAGCGTCAAGGCACCGCTGACCCGCGAGCCATCGGAAAAGAACAGTGTCGGCGTGCCGCGAATGCGTTTGCTGTAACCAAACGCCAGAATGTCGTCGACCGGATTGTCGCAATCCGGTTTCGCTTTCGGTTTGATGCTACGAACCACGTAGTCGTCCCAGGCTTTTTCCCGGTCAGCCGAGCACCAGATCGATTTTGACGTCGGCACCGACTGCTCGGCGATGATGGGATACAGGAACACGTAGACGGTTGTGTTCTTCAGTTTGGGCAGCGTTTCGATATCGAAGCGTTTGCAGTATCCGCAGTTCGGATCAGCGAAGTAGGCCATGCGCCGCGAACCGTCCCCGTAGACTTTCTTGAAGGCGTTGGCGAGCGGCAGATCGTCGAACGGCATCGCCAGCTTCTTCAACTCGGCCGCCTCGATCTCCTGCTTGCGCTGGGCAGTCAGGTTACTCATGGACTTGACCTCGATGACATTGCCGTCGATGAGGTAGTTGAATCCCCCGTCCGAGTAGTAGATCGAGCCGTCAATGACCAGTTCGTACAGTCCGAGGCCGGGCACTTCGGTAACCGACTGGACGTTTGCATTCGGAAACTTCGCCTTGATCGCCTCGCGCAACTTGCCGTTCTCGGCGTGTGCGCTGGCCATCATCAAACCCATGGCCATAAAACCCGTGGCGATGCAGCCCAGGGCAACAAGGAAGCGTGTGTGAAACCGGAGCCGCATGATGAGATATTCCTTAGCTAGAGTGAGTGCAAACATATGACCGCCTATCCGGCCGCATGTTTCACCAGAATGGATTTTAGTGGCGCAAACCGATCGGTCAGCCTGAGCCCGGTGTTTCTCAGCCAGGCGACACCGGGGGCCGACGACTGAAAAAGACGGTGCAACCCATCGGTGGCAAACGCCATCGCCATCGTTTCCTCGGCACGGCTGCGCCGGTACCGGGCCAATACCGCGGGACTGCCAGTTTCGTCGGGCCCGCGCCGGGTAATTGCTGCGACCAGCGACTGCGCATCACCGAGACCGAGATTCAAACCCTGCCCGGCAAGCGGGTGCACATTATGCGCAGCGTCACCGACCAGGGCAAGCCGCGGCCCGACGACGCTCGCCGCCCGCATCAACCGCAACGGAAACGCGGCGGCAGCGCCGACGCTGGTCAACGCTCCGGCCACACCTTTCGAGACCTCCGTGACCCTGGCAGACAACTGCCCGGCATCCAGACGCATCAACTCATCCGCATGGTCCTGCTGCGTCGACCACACCATCGACACATGCATGCCCGGCAACGGCAACAATGCCAGCACGCCGTCCGGGCGAAACCATTGCCACGCCGTACCGCCATGAGATTGGGACGTACTGAAGTTAGCGACCACTGCGCTGTGGCCGTAGGCGGACTGGGTGACTTCGATTCCGGCAAGTTCGCGCACGCGAGAATTCGCGCCGTCAGCCGCGACGATCAGTTGCGCCTGAATCGTCACGCCGTTATCCAGTGACACCGACACCGACTCGCCTTCCCAGCGTACATTTTCGCAACGCCGGCCAGTCAGGCAGGTCACAAGGGCACGCCCGGCGAGCGCACGGTGAACGGCGGATTGCAGCACGCTGTTCTCGGCGATCACTGCCAGTTCGTTGATGCCGCTTCGATAAGCATCGAACGTCAGCCGCGATGCACCGTCATCACCGGTCACCAGCATTCGGTAGACAGGCGCGACCCGGGCTTCGTCCACGTGGCGCCATATGTCACAGGCTTCGAGGAACTGCCGGCTTGCCGGGCGGAGCGCGAACACGCGCTGGTCGAATCCGGATGCAGCGCTCTTCGCAGATTCTGCGGCACTGCTGGCGTCGACCAGCGCCACGCTGACACCGGCATCGGCCAGCGCGACCGCAAGAGAGCCCCCAACCAGGCCGCCACCGACAATGGCAACGTCAACGTTCATCCCCGACAGTCTACACGTGTGCGAACCTGCTGTTTCGCCGGGGCTTTTGCCTTGACAAGGGTTAGGGGCCTCAGTAACCTTCCCAACCCTGCTGGACACGGCACGTGGCGAATTAGCTCAGCGGTTAGAGCAGCGGAATCATAATCCGTTGGTCCGGGGTTCAAATCCCTGATTCGCCACCATTTCCCTTTCACGCGTGGTTGTGTATCGTTTGCGGTATCCTCAACGGGCGTGCCGTCACTCTTGCCAAACCAACCTGCACCAATTCGATTCGACTGTTTCCGGTCCGTTTATGGGTAGAACTTTATCGGTCTTCGGACTGCTTGTTTCACTGCTGTGGCTGACACCGGCGGAAGCCGTGCGGGAGTTCCCGCAGGACGCGCGGCGCGGCACCATCGAATCGCATGAGTATCCGTACTACCGCATCGACAAGAAAACCTATCGAATGTCTGCGGGCGGGCGCATCTTCAACGAACATAACCTGATCATCGTGCCGGTTTCCCTGCCAAGTGGAAAAGCCGAGATCATGTACCGTCTCGACTCGCGGGGCGAACTGTTCGCCATCTGGCTGCTGACCCGCGAGGAAGCGGCACTGCATCCGAAGCGAACCAGCGCACCGGCGACGGGAGGCCGACCGCGCTGATGAAGAAAGTCTACATCCGCACCTTCGGCTGCCAGATGAACGAGTATGACTCCGACAAGATGGCAGACATACTGGGCTCGGCCGACGCCTACGAAAAAACGGATGATCCCGCACAGGCCGACGTCATCCTGTTCAACACCTGCTCGGTGCGGGAAAAGGCACAGGAAAAGGTATTCAGCGATCTGGGACGCGTTCGTCACCTGAAACAGCACAAGCCCGACCTGATTATCGGTGTCGGCGGCTGTGTCGCCAGCCAGGAAGGCGACGCAATCGTTTCGCGCGCGCCTTTTGTCGATGTGGTGTTCGGGCCGCAGACCCTGCACCGCCTGCCGCAGTTGATCGAAGCGCGCCGCAGGGACGGACGCGCCCAGGTGGACATATCCTTCCCGGAAGTCGAGAAGTTCGACGCGTTGCCGCCCGCGCGCGTCGACGGTTGCACCGCATTCGTTTCGATCATGGAGGGATGCAGCAAGTACTGCAGCTTTTGCGTCGTCCCCTACACCCGCGGCGAAGAAGTCTCGCGCCCGTTCGATGACGTGCTGACCGACGTGGCCGAACTCGCCAGCCAGGGCGTCAGGGAAATCACCCTGCTGGGCCAGAACGTCAACGCCTACCTCGGTCCGATGGAGGACGGAGAGATCGCCGATTTCGCGCTGTTGCTCGAATACGTTGCCGAAATTCCGGGTATCGAGCGGCTGCGCTACACGACATCGCATCCGCGCGAGTTTTCGCAACGGCTGATCGACGCCTACGCACAACTTCCGAAACTGGTCGACCATGTGCACCTGCCGGTGCAGTCCGGTTCGAATCGCATACTGGCGGCAATGAAGCGCGGCTACACTGCTGAGGAGTACAAGTCGATTATTCGCCGGCTTCGCGACGCTCGCCCGGACGTGCGCATCGCGTCCGATTTCATTGTCGGCTTTCCGGGTGAAACCGATGCCGACTTCGAGGACACGATGAAACTGGTGGACGACGTCGGCTTCGACACGAGCTTCAGCTTCATGTACAGCCCCCGGCCCGGCACGCCGGCCGCTTCGCTCCCCGGTCAGGTGCCGCTGCACGTCAAGCAATCGCGCCTGGCGCGGCTGCAGGCGCGACTGAATGAGCTGGAGCAGTCGGCAAACCAGTCGATGGTCGGCAGCATTCAGGCGGTGCTGGTCGAGGGCGCATCGAAAAAGGACGCCTCCGAACTGGCCGGACGCACGAGCAACAACCGCGTTGTAAATTTCCGCGGCCCTTCGCGACTGCAGGGGCAGATCATCGACATCAGGATAACCCAGGCCCTGGCGCATTCATTGCGCGGCGAAGTCCTCATCGAGGAAGTGGCCTGAAAAGAGGCGAATTGAAACCACTCGAACTGTCTTTTTCCCCCGTCGACAACGAACGCCTCGCCAACCTGTGCGGCGCGCTGGACGAAAACATCAAACAAATCGAAACCGCGCTCGATGTGTCGATCGCGCGCCGGGGCGAGAATTTCAGCGTCAACGGCGGCCCGGACCAAAGCCGCGTAGCCGCCAAAGCGCTTGAGCAATTCTACAAACAAGCCACGCAACATCTCTCGGTCGAGGACATCCAGCTCGGGTTGATCGAAGTCGCGCGCGGCAGCAATATCGCGGTCCCGACAACGGAAGCGCCGGTACTGCACACCCGGCGCCGGGATCTGCACGGCAGGACGCCGCGCCAGGTGCAGTACATCAAGCAGATTCAGGAATACGACATCACTTTCGGTATCGGACCGGCGGGCACCGGCAAAACCTATCTCGCGGTTGCCTGTGCGGTGGACGCCTACGAGCGCGACGCCATCAAACGCATCGTGCTGGTGCGCCCCGCGGTAGAAGCAGGCGAGCGCCTGGGCTTTTTGCCCGGTGACCTGGCGCAGAAAGTCGATCCTTATCTGCGCCCGCTCTACGACGCGCTTTACGATTTGATGGGTTTCGAGAAAGTCGGCAAGCTGTTCGAGCGCGGGACGATCGAAATCGCCCCGCTTGCCTACATGCGCGGCCGAACGCTGAATCATTCCTTCATCATCCTTGATGAAGCGCAGAACACCACGCCGGAACAAATGAAGATGTTTCTGACACGAATGGGTTTCGGCAGCCGCGCGGTCGTTACCGGCGACGTCACACAGATCGACCTCGCCAAAGGGCAGAAAAGCGGCCTCGTGGACGCCTCGACCATCCTCGCCGAGGTGAACGGCATTGCCTTCACCCGCTTCCTCTCCGAGGACGTTGTGCGCCATCCGCTGGTGCAACGCATCGTCAATGCCTACGAGACGCACCAGTACCCCGCTGATCATTAGCCCGGACCGGGGCAGGGTCAATCGAACCGGTGTCAATCGAACCGGTGCGCACCGCACCGATCCACTACGCCTGGACCTGACGGTGCAGTTTGCAGTAGCCCGCAGCGGCCTGCCGACAGCAGCGCTGTTTCGCAAATGGGCACGCGCGGCGCTTGTCGAATCCGTTGCAGTCACCCTGCGGCTGGTCAATCGCGCCGAAGCCCTGGAACTGAATTCGGTTTATCGTCACCGCCGCTACGCGACAAATGTGCTCACCTTCGCCTACCCGGACACCCGCCCGCTCTCCGGCGATATCGTGCTGTGCATTCCCGTCATCCGGGACGAAGCGCGCCAACAGCGCAAGTCGTTACAGGCACACCTCGCCCACCTGACGGTCCACGGCATGCTGCACCTCCAGGGCTTCGATCACGAAACCAGGCAGGACGCCGAGTTGATGGAGGGGATCGAATCGGAAATCGTATCGAAGCTGGGGTATGCTGATCCCTACGCTCAAACAACGCGGATGAACCAATAACAGAAATGGACGACCCACAGAGTAAGCGCTCCCTTATGGAGCGGCTCGGCGCGCTGATGATGCGCGAACCGGAAGATCGCGAACAACTGATCGCACTCCTGCACAGTTCCTTCGAACGCAACCTCATGGACGGTGACGCACTCGCGATGATCGAGGGCGTATTGCAGGTATCTGAACTTCAGGCGCGCGATATCATGGTGCCGCGCGCGCAGGCGGACATGGTCGATGTAAAGGATCCAATGGAAAAGATCATCGCCACGGCCATCGATACGGCGCACTCGCGCTTCCCGGTCACCGGCGAGACCAAGGACGATGTCATCGGCATCCTGCTGGCCAAGGACCTGCTCAATTACTACCAGAACCCGGACGAATTCGACCTGCGCGACATGCTGCGCCCGGCGGTGTTCATACCCGAGTCGAAACGGCTCAACGTGCTGCTCAAGGACTTTCGCAGCAACCGCAATCACATCGCCATCGTGGTCGATGAGTACGGCGGCGTGGCCGGACTGGTGACGATCGAAGACGTGCTGGAGCAAATCGTCGGCGACATCGAGGACGAGTTCGATTTTGACGAAACCGAGGCCAACATCGTGCGCGACCGGAATGGCCGTTATCGGGTCAAGGCGCTGACCGAAATAGACGATTTCAACGCGACTTTCGGCACCAACTTCTCGGACGATGACTTCGATACCATCGGCGGTCTGGTACTGGCCCACGTTGGCAAGCTCCCGAAGCGAGGCGAGCATTACCGAATCGGCAATCTCGAGGTCGAGATCCTGCGTGCCGACAGCCGCCGCTTGCACTCGCTGCTGATCAGGAAAGTCGAAGACGAAAGCGAGGAAGGTGACGCGTAAGCTGGCTGCACTGGCCTTCGCTCTGGGCGCGGCGACCGTACCAGCCTTCGCACCGTTCTATCTCTATCCGATACCCCTGATTACCCTTGCGGCGTTCGCCGTACTTTTGCTGCGGGCCGGGTCGACACGCCGCGCGGTCGCAATCGGTTTTTCCTTCGGACTGGGGCTGCTGGTCACCGGAACGAGCTGGGTCTATGTCAGTCTGCACGATTACGGCGGAATGCCGATGCCGGTCGCGGCAGCGGCGACACTGGTTTTTTGCGCAATCTACGCAACCTGTCCTGCCATCGCCAGCGGCCTCGTTTACCGGCTGCGCACACCGGACGGTCTGAAGCTGCTGTTGCTGTTTCCGGCACTTTGGGCGCTGTCCGACTGGGCCCGGGGCTGGTTATTCACCGGCTTTCCATGGCTGGCGCTGGGGTACTCACAGGTCCCGGCCAGCCCGCTTGGCGGATACGGCCCCGCACTCGGTGTCTACGGCGTATCGCTGGCCACGGCGACGACCGCCGGATGCATTGCGCTGATTTACCGCCGCGTCGCGGATACTGTCGAAGCGCATCGCAACGAAACCGGCCAACGCCGTGCCGGTTCGGCGGCACCGGTGCGCCGGGCACTGACCGCGGCAGCAGGTCCTGCCGCGCTGGCGGCCGTGATTCTGGGATGCGGGTTCGGGCTTGGCACCATCGAATGGACCCGCCCGTTCGGCAAGGAGCCGGTCACGGTAACCCTGGTTCAGGGCAACATTCCGCAGGAAATGAAGTGGCGGCCGGAAAAAGCACGCGAAACGCTGATCCGTTATCTCGACCTCGCACGCGCCTCGACCAGCCGCCTGATCGTGCTGCCCGAAACCGCGTTGCCGATGTTCGACATCAATCTGCCGGCGGGCTATCTGGACGCGCTGGGCGATCATGCGCGCAGCGTCGGCGGCGACATTCTCACCGGGATTCCCGAATACGCCGGCACCGGCGAGTTCTACAACAGTGTCATCAGCCGCGGCACCTCGCCGCCGCAGACATACCGCAAGGTGCACCTGGTGCCGTTCGGCGACTACTTCCCGATGCGCTGGGCGCTCGGCTGGTTCATGAACATGCTCGACATCCCGATGTCGGACTTCTCGCGCGGCGATGCCAACCAGCGGCCCATCGCTGTCGCCGGGCAGAAGGTCGCCGTCAACATCTGCTACGAAGACGTATTCGGCGAGGAGATCATCCGGCAGCTTCCGGAGGCAACGATACTTGCCAACTTCACCAACGATGCGTGGTGGGGCCGGTCGCTGGCGTCGCGGCAACATCTGCAAATCTCCCAGATGCGCGCACTGGAAACGGGGCGCACCATGCTGCGCGCGACCAACACCGGGGTCACCGCGGTCATCGACCACCGCGGGCGCGTGCGCGACATCGCACCGGAATTCGAAACCACGGTCATCGATGCGCTGGTATGGGGCCGCTCTGGTACAACGCCCTACATGCACTGGGGTAACTACGCGTTCCTGCTGACAGCGCTGGCAATGATCGCGGCGGCGCTTCTGCGGTTCAAAGCCGGAAAACCCTGACCCCGGAGGCGGCGGGCCAGCGCGGCATCGCGCCAGCCAGTCGATGAGATCGGCAAGCCGGGACCGTTTCGCTGCGCAAACGCTGATGTTCGTCAAAGCGCCGCCATCCGCACCGGCGTTATAGTGCGCGGCACAGTATCCGGACCCGGGATGCGCCAAAACGAAGTATCCGGATCTGCGGATACGCCAGGAAAGCCAGGTATCCGGACGCGCGGATACGGCAATCAGACCAACGAGCAAGGTAAAAGGAGTTCGTCATGTTCAGCAGCCTCTCCCTGATACGCCGCGCCCTCGTCGCCCTCGTGATTGCGGGGCTGGGCCCGGTCGTCGCCGCACAGCCACGGGAGCCAATCATTGTGGACACGGCTTTCGTCAAGGACGCGATGAACCGCGGTGCGCTGATATGGGATATGCGCAGCCAGAACGACTACCTGCGCGGCCACATCCCTGGCGCCATCAACATCGACAGCGTTTCCGATGTGCTGCGCGACTCCCGCACCGAGGACTACATCGCGATCAGCGAGATCGAGCGCATTCTCGGCGAAGCCGGCATCGAGCACACACGCGAGATGGTGCTATATGGCAGCAAGGCACGGCCGGACGCCTACTTCGGTTACATCACCATGCGTTACCTCGGCGTTGCCAAAGTCGCCGTGTACCACGGCGGTATCGACGACTGGAAGGACGGGGGCAACGCCATCGACACGGATCTGGTGAAGCTGCCGCCCGCGACGTTCACCGCAAATCCGGACGAAAGCCTGCTCGCCACGACTCGCGAAGTCATTCGCAAGATCAACGATCCGGCGGTTCAGATCATCGATGCGCGCAGCGTCAGCGAATTCACGGGAGAAGATATCCGGGCATTGCGCGGCGGCCACGTGCCGGGCGCCATCAATATGCCTTACGAGGAAAACTGGATCGACCCGGAAACGCCGCGCAAGCTGGCCCGCAAGCAAGTCGACAGCAAGGACGGCATGAACCTCAAGCCGCGCGAAGCGCTGCAGGCGATGTATGCGCAACTCGACCCGGACAAGGAAACCATCGTCTATTGCCAGAGTGGCTCACGCTCTTCGGTAACAGCCGTGGTTTTGCAGGAACTTGGATTCAGCAAGGTCAGGGTCTATGACTCGTCATGGCTGGGCTACGGGAACACCTTCGACGCCCCGGTTGAGGACGTCACCTATTTCAATGTCGGGCGTGTGAATGGCATGATCCGTTCGCTTCAGCACCAGATCGATCTGCTCGAAGGGGAAGTCGAAGCGCTCAAGGCGCGTCAGAAATAATCGGCCGCAACAAATAATCGGCGCCGCGCCTGCTGCCGCTTGGCAGCAGCGAAACCCGGTAGAATCAGGGCTTCCCGCACCTCTGATTCTTCCGAAGTTTTTCCATGCTCTCGTTCCAGAACATCATCCTCGCGCTCCAGCAGTATTGGGGCGAAAAAGGCTGCGCCATCCTGCAACCCTATGACATGGAGGTGGGCGCCGGCACCTTCCACACCGCGACATTCCTGCGCGCACTCGGCCCCGAACCATGGCGGGCAGCCTACGTTCAACCATCGCGGCGTCCCAAGGACGGTCGCTACGGGGACAACCCCAACCGCCTGCAGCACTACTACCAGTATCAGGTCGTGTTGAAGCCTTCGCCCCCCGACATCCTCGATCTGTATCTGGGCTCGCTGGTCGCCATCGGCATCGACCCGAAGCAGCACGATGTGCGCTTCGTCGAAGACGATTGGGAATCCCCCACGCTCGGCGCCTGGGGCCTGGGCTGGGAAGTCTGGCTCAACGGCATGGAAGTCACCCAGTTCACCTACTTTCAGGAAGTCGGCGGCATCGCCTGCAAACCCGTCATGGGCGAGATCACCTACGGCCTGGAGCGCCTGGCGATGTACCTGCAGGGCAAGGAAAGCGTGTTCGATCTCGAGTGGGCGCCCGGCACGACCTACCGCGACGTCTTCCACCAGAACGAAGTGGAGCAATCAACCTATAACTTCGAACTCGCCAACACGGAGGTGCTGTTCCAGCATTTCGTGCAGTTCGAAACCGAAGCCAGGCGGATATTCGAAGCCGGGCTCGCCTTGCCGGGCTACGAGATGGTGCTGAAGTGCTCGCACACCTTCAACCTGCTCGATGCACGCGGCGCCATTTCCGTCACCGAACGCGCCGCCTACATCGGGCGCGTTCGCGCACTGGCCCGGCTCGCCGCGCAGACCTATTACGCGTCACGGCGCGACCGCGGTTTCGAACGCGCCGATGATGCTGCAGTCAATGCGTTCGTCGCTGCCGACGAACTGCCCGACGTTCTCGCAAGGCGCCAATCGAAAACCGGCACGGCGGGGGCATCGCAATGAGCGACACGCTGCTGGTGGAACTGATCACCGAGGAACTGCCCCCCAGGGCTCTGCGCCGGCTAGGAGAGGCTTTCGCGGACGGCTTGAGTGAACAACTCGCCCGGGCAGACTTGCTCGAGTCGGGCAGTGAAACGCACTGGTTCGCCACGCCGCGCCGGCTCGCGGCGCGCATCAGCCTGGTCCGCGATCAGTCGCCGGACAAGGCGTTCGATGAAAAACTCGTCCCCGCGAAAGTTGGCTTCGACAAGGACGGCAAGCCAACGCCGGCGCTGATCAAGCGCCTGTCCGCGCTTGGCCGCGACGAAACCGCAGTGCCGTCGATTGTTTCACGCAACGACGGCAAGATCGACATGCTCTATCTGCCGTCGGTTGCTGCCGGACGTTCGATACGCGATGAGCTGCAGAGCGCGCTGGAACAGACCGTCGATCGCCTGCCGATTCCCAAGGTCATGACCTACCAGATCGAAGGCGGGCTGGAGAGCGTCAAGTTCGTCCGCCCTGCGCATGGGCTGGTGGCACTGTGGGGCGACCAGGTCCTGCCGGTAACGCTGCTCGGACTGACTGCGGAGCGCATCACGCATGGCCATCGCTTTCTCGGCGAAAAGCGCATCCGCCTCGATCACGCAAACGACTATGAGTCCGCGCTTCTGGACAAGGGCAAGGTGGTCGCCGGTTTCGAGACGCGGCGCAGCGAGATCGAAAAACAACTCAGGCAGAAGGCCGACGATCTCGGCTGCGCGCTCGAGTACGACGACGCACTGCTGGACGAGGTGACGGCACTGGTTGAATGGCCGGTCGTCTATGCCGCCGACTTCGACCGCGAGTTTCTCAAGGTTCCGCAAGAGTGCCTGATTCTCACCATGCGTACCAACCAGAAATACTTTCCGCTGTTCGACGGCAAGGGCAGGTTGACCGAGCGCTTCCTGCTGGTCAGCAACATGAAAGTAGCGGATCCGTCCAACATCATCGACGGCAACCGCCGCGTGGTTCGGCCCCGGCTGGCGGATGCGCGTTTCTTCTACGACACCGACCGCAAGGCGAAGCTGGAAACACTGGTCCCCAAACTCGGCAATGTCGTGTACCACAACAGGCTGGGCACGCAACTGGAGAGGGTGCAGCGCATCCGCAAGCTGGCGGGATCGATTGCCGAACGGCTGAACAGCCAGGTCGAACTGGCCGAGCGCAGCGCCTGGCTGTGCAAGGCCGACCTGATGTCGGAAATGGTTGGCGAGTTTCCCGAACTCCAGGGCGTGATGGGCCGCTACTACGCGTTGCACGATGGTGAAGACAGCGCGGTTGCCGATGCCATCGAGCAGCATTACCGGCCCCGCTTCGCCAACGACGCCCTGCCCGAGGGCAACGTCGCGGCCTCGGTCGCGCTGGCCGAGAAAATCGACACGCTGATCGGTATTTTCGGCATCGGACTGGTGCCCACCGGCGAAAAGGATCCGTTTGCGCTGCGGCGCCACGCGCTGGGCGTGCTGCGCATTCTGATCGAAAAGCAGTTGCCGCTCGACCTGCTGCAATTGCTCGAACTCTCACATGCCGGGTTCCCGAAAGAGATGCTTGCCGACAGCGTGGCTGCCGATGTGCACGGCTTCATGCTGGAAAGACTGCGTGGCTACCTGCGCGATCAGGATTTCTCGGCCGATGAAATCGAGTCGGTGCTGAGCCAGTCGCCGACACGGATCGACCTGGTAATGCCGCGCATGGCGGCAGTGCGCGAATTTCGCCGGCTGCCGGAAGCCGAAAGCCTGGCGGCGGCCAACAAACGCATCCGCAACATTCTGAAGAAAACCGATGGCGTTGCCGCCGCCCCGGAACTTGCGCTGCTGCAGGAACCGGCGGAGAAAAACCTGTTTGCAACCGTCAACAAACTGCTTCCGCAAGTCACCTCGCTGGTCGAGGCCGACGACTATGCCGATGCATTGAAGTTGCTCGCCGGAGTGCGGGCCGAGGTCGATACTTTTTTTGATGAGGTCATGGTAATGACCGATGAGCCGATGACGCGCAACAACCGGCTGGCGTTGCTGGCGCAACTGGAGCAACTCATGAACCGGGTGGCGGATATTTCCAAGCTGGCGGCATGAGCGCGTTGGCGGCGGGGAAACTACGCGTTTACAGTTATCTCCCGACATTCACCGCAGAGTGCGCAAAGGACGCTGAGCAAACGCAAGAACTGGTGAAAACCTGAGGAGAACACAAGATTCCAGGAACCCCGGTAGCAATCATCGGAGCAGTCGACATTTCATCGCCTCGCGCCCTTTTCGTCTCGGCGTAGTACCCTCTGCGTTCTCCGCGTACTCTGCGGTGAGCGTTTTTTGGGTCTTGTTTCAAAACGCACGCCCGAACGCCGACTTTGACTGTTCAGGCATTGGCGATTAATGTTTAGCGAGTTTTCGACGGAATCGACTTCATCATGAAGCTGGTCATTCTCGATCGCGACGGTGTCATCAACGTCGACAGTGCGAAATTCATCAAAAGCCCCTCCGAGTGGAAGCCGATTCCCGGGAGCCTGGAGGCGATCGCGAAGCTCAATCACACGGGCTATCGCGTCGTCGTTGCATCCAATCAGTCGGGGGTCGGCCGCGGTCTGTTCGACATGGGCACGCTGAACGCGATCAATGAAAAGATGTACCGGGCGCTGGCGCATGTCGGCGGCAGAATCGATGCCTTGTTCTACTGTCCGCACGCGGCCGATTCGAACTGCGACTGTCGCAAACCCAAGCCGGGTATGCTCATCGACATCGGCCAGCGCTTCAATGTTGACCTGGCCGGTGTGCCTTCGGTTGGCGATGCGCTGCGCGACTTGCAGGCAGCGCAGGCTGTGGGCGCGCAACCGATACTGGTGCTGACCGGCAAGGGCAAGCAAACCAGGACCGCCGCCGACCTGCCCGCCAACACGCTGGTTTTTGACGACCTCGCCGAGGCCGTGCGCCACATCACTGCCGAATCATGATCATCCCACTGCTGCGCTCAGTGCTGTTCGAGTGCGTGCGGTTCCCTCTCACGGTCACCTTCTCTTTCATCGCGCTGCTGACGTTCCCGTTCAGGCCGCTGACGCGCTATCGCGTCATCACGCGATGGTCCTACCTGATCATGCTGTCGGTATCCGCAATCTGCGGGGTCCGCTACCGTGTCATCGGCACCGACAACCTGCCGTCCGAACCGTCCATCATTCTTTCCAAGCATCAGTCGGCCTGGGAAACGCTCGCCTACCAGCAGATATTCCCGCCCCAGGTCTGGGTCCTCAAGAAAAGCCTGCTCAGGATTCCTTTTTTCGGATGGGGGCTCGCAATGATGAGCCCTATTGCGATTGACCGCAGTGCCGGAGTACGCGCTCTGCGTCAGACGCTCGAACAGGGCCGCGAGCGTCTGGCGGCAGGCTGGTGGATCGTGATGTTCCCCGAGGGCACGCGCATTCCACCCGGGCAGCGCGGACGCTATCATGTCGGCGGCGCCTGGCTTGCCGCGCAAATGGGAGCGAAAATCGTCCCGGTCGCGCACAACGCCGGCACCGTATGGGGCCGCGACGCGTTTATCAAATACCCGGGCACGATTACCGTGAGTATTGGTCCGGCACTGGACGCCGCCGGCCGGAAGCCGGAACAACTGATCGAAGAGGTGGAACACTGGGTCGAACGGGAAGTGGAAAGACTGGGCAGCGCGCGCCACTGATAGCCGACCTCTTCCCGGTTGACGTGGTAGCGCAACCGCAAACCGCCTGCCTTGGCGAGCGACAGGTCGATTTCGTCCTCAAACGCAGCCGGCGACGGCGCAGCATCGCCTTTAGCGTGGACGGCAATGGTCTTGTTGTATCCGCGCCGTGGAACGCATCGGATCCACGCATCCGGCGCTCGATGGCTGACGCAGCCGACTGGATACTGAAAAAACTCGACGAATGGTCCGGTCACGAAACGCGTGAGCAGCGCTGGTCCGATGGCGAACGGCTGGCATTTCTCGGCCAAGACCTGACCCTGAAGATCGTCGCGGATGCGGTAATGTTGCCCCCGGTGCTCCTTGATCAGTGGTCCCTGCAGATTACCGTTGCCGACGCCGCCAGCGAAACCAGGATTCGCGAAGCTGCCATTGGCTGGTATCGGCGGCACGCCGCGCGCAACTTCAGCGAACGCATCGCCCGCTATGCAACGGCAATGCAACTACCTGCGCCCAGGATGTTTCTGTCCAATGCGCGCACACAATGGGGAAGCTGCAATTCGAAACGCCAGGTGCGGTTGAACTGGCGACTGGTACAGGCACCGCAGGAAGTCGTTGATTACGTTGTCGTGCATGAGCTGGCGCACCTGATTGAAATGAACCATTCGAAACGGTTCTGGCGCATTGTCGAGCGCCACTTTCCGGGCCACCTGGCGGCGCGACAACACCTGAACGAGCGCGGCCACTGGTACCTCGACATCTGATGCCGGCAAGTTGCCTGACATTCAGCAGGGCGAAGGCACCGGGTTCAGGGCAAGGCGCGGATCGCCGCCCGTGTGACTTTCGCAAACCGTTCAATTCCGCTGACGGGTTTACGCATAATGAAGTCCGAATCCGGTTTTTGGCAGCAATCCGCCAACGCAAGCGCGCATGCTACACTCGGCGGCCTTGCGCGAAGCACACGCAAACATGCGCCACACGATACTGATACTGACTCTGGCTCTTCTGGCCGGCTGCGGCTCCAAGGGCGCACTCTATCTGCCCGCGGGGGAAGAGGAAGCAGCGCCCGCGCAAGCGCCATCGATTGACGAAGGCGTCGAACTCGACACCGGCGACGAAGACCTCGAGCCCGAAGCCGGTGACAAGGACGACGTGCTGTGAACTTCTTTACCGACCGCGACGACACCCTGCACGTCGAGGATGTGCCGCTCACCCGCATAGCCGAACAGTACGGCACCCCTTGCTTCGTTTACTCACGCGCCGCGCTGACGGCGGCATATCGTGCCTATGACGAAGGCTTCGGCAAACATCCGCACCTGATCTGCTATGCCGCGAAAGCCAATTCCAATATTGCCGTGCTCGACGTGCTGGCGCGCCTCGGCAGTGGCTTCGACATCGTTTCCGGCGGAGAACTCAAACGCGTGCTGGCAGCGGGCGGCAACCCGCGCAGGGTCGTTTTCTCGGGCGTCGGAAAAAGTGAAGCGGAACTGCGCCAGGCGCTCGCAGCCGGCATACTGTGCTTCAACGTCGAGTCGGAATCCGAGATGCATCGCCTGGCGCGCATCGCCGATGAGGCACACGTCGCTGCTCCGGTCAGCTTTCGTGTCAATCCGGATGTCGACGCGCGGACTCATCCTTACATTTCAACCGGCCTGCGGCAGAACAAGTTCGGTGTCCGTTTCGAAGACGCGTTGCGGCTCTACCGGCAGGCGCACGCCAGCCCCGCGCTGCGCGTGGTTGGCATCGACTGCCACATTGGCTCGCAACTGACCGATCTGGCGCCAATGGCGGATGCGGCCCGCAAGGTCGTCGGTCTGGTCGACGCGTTGGCGGCAGACGGAATCGAAATCGAGCATATCGATTTCGGCGGCGGACTCGGCATCCGTTACACGGAGGAATCGCCACCGGCACACGAACAGCTGGTGCGCATGCTTCTCGAAACACTCGGTGAGCGACGGCATACGGTGATGATCGAACCGGGGCGCTCCCTGGTCGGAAACGCCGGGGTATTGTTGACCCGCGTCGAGTACCTCAAGCATGGCGAGGAAAAGAATTTCGCCGTGATCGATGCTGCCATGAACGACCTGATGCGCCCCGCGCTCTACGACGCGCATCACGACATCCGCCCGGTGCGCAGAAATGGCCAGTCCGCAATGACCTATGACGTTGTCGGGCCGGTCTGCGAAACCGGTGACTTCCTCGGCAAGGAACGCAGCCTGGCGATCAATGAAGGTGACCTGCTGGCGGTAATGTCGGCCGGAGCCTACGCAATGAGCATGAGTTCGAACTACAACACGCGACCGCGCGCCGCCGAAATCATGGTCGACGGCGACGAAGTCCACCTCATCCGCGCCCGCGAACGCGTCGACGACTTGTACGCCGGAGAAACCCGCCTGCCGTGAAACGGCCCGGCCGGATCTTGCATTCGCACTTTTCGAGCCCATGTAAGTGCTGCAAATCCGCTAAACTCGTGGTGTGTTGAAGCCGTTTTTCTTGGGTGACCCGCGCTCCAGCGTACAAACCGGACCAGACTGATGATTGTTTTCGATCTTTCATGTGAAAAAGAACACCGTTTCGAAGGCTGGTTTGCTTCGGCGGAGGACTTTGACGCCCAGTTGGAAGACGACCAGGTTTCCTGCCCTGTCTGCGGCTCGGTGAGCATTTCACGACAGTTGTCCGCGCCTTACGTCAATACCGGCCGTGCGGAGCCGGTCGCGGCTCCGGCCAAACCATCCGGTGAAACCGCTGTGGCTGGCGTCGATATGGAGTCCCTGCACCGCAAGTTTATCGAATTCGTCCTGAAAAACAGCGAAGACGTCGGAAGAAAATTCCCCGAAGAAGCGCGCAAGATTCACTATGAGGAAGAACCGCGGCGTTCAATTCGCGGACAAGCGTCTCCGGATGACATCGAATCCTTGCGCGACGAAGGCATCGACGTATTTCAGGTGCCCGGCCTTCCCGTACCTCCCGATCAGGTTCACTGACCGGCCCGCTGGCCGTAACGCCACGCGGCCGTGACTCGCAGCGCACCCTTTATCGTTCTCGGGATCGGCGTTGCCATTGTTTCCACTGCATCGATTCTGATTCGTTATGCCCAGGCCGACGGGGCATCGTCGGCGCTGATCGCCGCTGGCCGCCTGAGCCTGGCCGCGCTGTTGATGGCACCGCTTGCACTCTCTCGCGCCGGACCGGAACTGCTGCGCCTGCGGCGAAATGACCTGCTCCTTTGCGCCACTTCGGGTGTGCTGCTCGGGGCGCACTTCTGGACCTGGACCGCGTCCCTCGAATATACCTCTGTCGCCAACAGCACCGTGCTGGTCACGACCAATCCCGTTTGGGTCGCATTGCTCTCGGCGTGGTTGCTGCATGAAAAGCCGCGCCGGGTACAACTCGTCGGTGTCGCCCTGACGCTGGTCGGCACGCTGCTGATATTCGTTGCAGAGAATGCCCACAGTAGCCCGGTGAGCGCGCCCTTGCTCGGCAACTCGCTGGCGTTGCTGGGCGCACTGGCTGCATCTGGCTATCTGCTGATCGGGCGCGGTTTGCGCAGCAATCTCTCGCTGCTCAGTTATGTCTGGCTGACCTACTCGTTTGCCGCGCTCGCGCTGATTATCGCAGCGCTCGCAGGCGACGAATCCATATCCAGCGTGTCGGGCAAGGCCTGGCTGTTCATCGCGGCGCTGGCGCTGGGCCCGCAACTGCTAGGCCACACGTCGTTCAACTGGGCGCTGCGCCGCCTCTCCGCGACCTTTGTCGCCCTGTCGATTCTCGGTGAACCGATTGGTTCGGCATTGCTCGCCTGGTGGTTGCTGGACGAAGGTTTCTCTGGTCTGCAACTGGCGGGATTCGCCGCGCTGCTGATCGGAATACTGGTCGCCGCCCGGGCCGAGGGCGCTCAGACGGCGGAAGTGCATGCAAACAGGCCGATTGCGTAAGACCAAGAACCGAAATTCTCACCACAAAGGCACGAAGCGCACAAAGAAAGCTGAAAAAACCCGGGCAATCAGGTCCGCTCGCGTTCGGCACGGAATGGACGCGCACGCAACGTCCAGCAGATGCGCCACCCCTTGGCGCGTTCGTGGTGAAACTTCTCAAGAGACAGCAATCAGCTGCGGATTTCTCCGAAAGGCCGATACGGCTTGTTTACGTCCTCCGCCAGGCCGCGATGCGTGATCTCGCCCGCGTGAACCTGCAAGCCCTTCGCCAAACCAGTGTCGTCTTCAAGCGCATCGAGCCCTTTGTCCGCAAGGTTCAGCATGTACGGGTATGTCGCATGGGCCAGCGCCAGAGTCGCCGTGCGCGCCACTGCGGACGGCATGTTCGGCACGCAGTAATGCACCACGCCCTCCTCCACATAAACCGGATCCGAATGCGAAGTCGGGCGCGATGTTTCGGCAATACCCCCCTGGTCAATGGCCACATCGACCAGTACCGAGCCGGTACGCATGCTGGCCAGTAATTTCCGCGTAATCAGTTTCGGCGCCAGCTTCCCGGGTATCAGCACGCCGCTGACAATCACGTCGGCAGCGGCAACATGCTCTGCAATCGCCAGCGGCTCCGAGTAACAGGTTTTGATACGGCTACCGTACACCTGATCGAGTTGCGCCAGGTGGTCCGCATCGATTCCCATCAGCATCACATCCGCGCCCATGCCTGCAGCAATCTGTGCTGCGTTGGTCCCAACCTCTCCGGGTCCAATGACAACCACTTTTGCAGGCGGCACGCCGCCAACGCCGCCCATCAGTACGCCACTCCCGCCGTTTGCCATCTGCAATGCCCAAGCGGCGAACTGGATGGACAGCCGCCCGGCAATGCGCGACATCGGCGCCAGTAACGGCAGCTTGCCGTCGCGCTCAACGGTTTCGTAGGCAACCCCCGATACGCCCGACTTGATCATCGCATTCGAGCAACTTCGGGTCGGGCGCCAGGTGCAGATACGCAAACAGGATCTGGCCGCGACGCACCAGCGCGTATTCGCCGGGCTGAAGTTCCTTGACCTTGACGACCATGTCGGCGTCGAACGCCTCTTCGGCACTGGCGACGATCTTCGCGCCGGCCTTCGTGTAAGCATCGTCCGCGAAACCGGCTCTTGCACCGGCGCCTGCCTGCACCACCACTTCGTGGCCGCGCTCGACCAGCGCGTGCACCCCCGCCGGAATCACGCCGACACGATATTCGTGATTCTTGATTTCCTTTGGTACACCGACTTTCATGCTCTGCCTGTTCGACCGACTCGTGATACCAGACTCTATCGCCTGACCATCCCGGCAGCAAGCCGCACAACCGGACTCAGGTGTGATGCGCCCGGGCGGAAGCCGCGACAACACGCTTGCGCCAGGCAAAGACCAGGCGCGCTCCCAGCAGGACAAGCAGCACGCCAGCAAAAGCCAGTGGCTCGCGGATGTCTTTCTTGACCAGCCACCAGAAATGCACGACGCCGAGGATGGCGATCACGTACACCGCCCGATGCAATGCCTGCCAGCGCGCCGCACCAAGCCGGCGAACCATCGCGTTGGTCGATGTCGCCGCCAGCGGCAGCAACAGCACGAACGCGCTGAAGCCGACCGTGATGTAGGGGCGCTTGATGATGTCCTTGACGATGGCGTCCCAGTCGAAGAACTGGTCCACCACCAGCCACGTCAGAAAATGCAGGCATGCATAGAAGAATGCGAACAGTCCCAGCATGCGGCGCAGTCGCAACAGCCACGGCATGTCCAGCATCCGGCGCAGCGGCGTGACCGACAGTGTGATCAACAGAAACGCCAACGTCCACCAGCCGGTGGTGTGGGTGATGAATTCGATCGGATTGGCCGTGAGCCCGCCGTTGAAGCCGCGCCAGACCAGCAGCCCGAGCGGCATCAGGCAAACGACGAACAGTGCCGCCTTGACGCGCGCGACGCGCGCGGCGTCAAGCTGGCGGGGCAACATGGGCATCCACTGTGTCGGCGGGGCGCCGCGTCACG
Organism: uncultured beta proteobacterium; assembly: GCA_963792855.1. Classification (GTDB taxonomy): domain Bacteria; phylum Pseudomonadota; class Gammaproteobacteria; order Burkholderiales; family Eutrophovitaceae; genus SG8-40. Next base: position 92,460 of record CAWBXZ010000016.1, read on the forward strand.
GCGATAAATTCAGCGAGCAAACCGCAACAACGAACGATCAGTAAAACTTCTTCAGATCCATCCCGGCGTACAGGCCGGCAACCTGATCAGCGTAGCCATTGAACATCAATGTCTTGCGCTTGAGGAAGTCGCCGATACGGCGCTCCTTGGCCTGGCTCCAGCGCGGATGATCCACATCCGGATTGACGTTGGAGTAAAACCCGTACTCCCGGCCAATGGCCTTGTTCCACGCGGTGGCCGGTTGTTTTTCGGTGAACCGGATACGCACGATCGACTTCGCACTCTTGAAACCGTATTTCCACGGCACAACGATGCGCACCGGCGCACCATTCTGGTTCGGCAGCACTTCTCCGTAAAGACCCAGTGTCAGCAAGGTTAACGGATTCATTGCCTCGTCCATGCGCAGCCCTTCGGTGTAGGGCCAGTCGAGTACCTGCGCCTTCTGCCCCGGCATCTGCGCCGGATCGTGCAAGGTCGTGAACTCCACGTATTTTGCATTGCCGGTCGGCTCCATCTGCTTGATCAGTGCCGACAGCGGGTAACCGACCCACGGCACGACCATCGACCACGCTTCGACGCATCGCAGACGATAAATCCGCTCTTCCAGCGGTGCCAGCTTCAGCAACTCCTCGATGTCGAAGGTCCGCGGCTTCTTGACTTCGCCATCGACCAGCACCGTCCACGGGCGCGTTTTCAGCGACCCGGCGTAGCGCGCCGGATCGTCCTTGCCGGTACCGAATTCGTAAAAGTTGTTATACGAGGTGACGTCGTCATAAGGCGTTTGCTCTTCGTCGGTCGAGAATTCGCTTTTTCCCAACGGGCCGAGCTTGGCCGCCGCGTACGCCTCGGGCATCTCCAGCAGCAGTCGCGACGCCGGGAACGCCGCAATTGCGCCAACGCCCATGGCCGCCTTGATCAGCGTGCGGCGCTTCCTGTACACCGACTGCGGAGTAATTTCCGAAGGCGGGATGTCGGTCGGTTTACGAATCAGCATGCGACTTTCTCCTTGAATTCTGCGTTTCGGTGCTACTCTTGTTCCATGCGCTAGCGTAACGGCCGCAATTCCACTACGGAACTAGCACTGAAATGGATGTGGCGATATTGCTTTGCAGGAAACATTTTTACAATTCCTGACGTTCTTGTGCGTCCGACATGTTTCATCTGCAAGAGTTGCAGAAAGAGCGGATCGCCCAGCGCACCGCATCACAAGCGACCCACGAAAGTTCAACGCGGCCATATCGATCGCACTCTGCCGGGCGCAGTCGATTCGGATGCCAACCAAAAAGCTTTCTGGTTCATTTATCAGACTGCGCCAATTGATAGCGCGAATGCATAAATTCATGCGTATCAGTTACCCGGGGATGGTCATTGGCAAAATTCAAAACAGTACCCGCAGCACCGCAACGTAACCACTGGCACTGGCACTGGCACTGGAGTAACAGGATCATTGGAGTTGCGCGGTCAGGGGCGACACTGGCATAAATACTGCCTCCGGGAAAGACCTTACAAATGCACGAAGCAGGGAATTGCTGGAAGCAAATGCAGCCAGTCTTTCGACCACAGGCCTGTTTCATGCGGAAAATAAGCACTTTCTCTTCTTGACCTTACAAATATGACCGATCAGAGCCAGAAGAATGCCGACAGCAAAGCCGTGCTAATGGCGGGGTTTGCCAGACTTGATGTCGTTGCGCTCGCTGTCGCGATGGGGACGGTTTGCGCCATCGGGCTATTTGTGCTGACCGCCATTCTGTTGATTGAGGGGGCGCCCCCGGGTAAGGACATCGGCCCTCATTTAAGCCTGTGGCAATATACCTGCCGG
>CAWBXZ010000017.1:0-95997 GCA_963792855.1 uncultured beta proteobacterium
GGACATTCGCGATGGCGTGCGCGCCCTGTGCGAGCAGTTCCCGGACGAATACCACCGGGGCGTCGATGCGAAGCGTGCCTATCCGGAGGCGTTCGTCAACGCGCTCACCGAAGCGGGCTGGCTGGCGGCCATGATCCCGCAGGAATTCGGCGGTTCGGGCCTGGGCCTGTCCGAAGCGTCGGTGATCATGGAAGAGATCAACCGCTCGGGCGGTAATGCCGGTGCCTGCCATGGCCAGATGTACAACATGGGCACCTTGCTCCGTCATGGCTCGGACGAGCAGAAGAGGCAATATCTTCCGAGAATTGCTAGCGGCGAACTGCGCTTGCAATCGATGGGCGTGACCGAACCGACGACGGGAACCGACACCACCAGGATAAAGACCGTCGCAGTGAAGAAAGGCGACCGTTACGTCGTCAACGGGCAGAAAGTCTGGATCTCACGCGTGCAGCACTCGGACCTGATGATCCTGCTGGCGCGCACGACGCCGCTTGCCGAAGTGAAAAAGAAGTCGGAGGGCATGTCGATTTTCCTTGTTGATTTGCGCGAGGCGGTGAAATCCGGCATGACGATCCGGCCGATTCCCAACATGGTCAACCATGAAACCAACGAGCTGTTTTTTGATGATCTCGAGATTCCTGCGGAGAATCTGATCGGCGAAGAGGGCAAGGGGTTTCGCTACATCCTCGACGGACTCAACGCCGAGCGCACGCTGATCGCGGCGGAATGCATCGGCGACGGCCACTGGTTTGTCGATCGCGCGTCCAGGTACGCGAAAGACCGTGTCGTGTTCGAACGGCCGATCGGTCAGAACCAGGGCGTGCAATTCCCGATTGCCGAAACGTATATCGAAGTCGAGGCGGCCGATCTGATGCGCTGGAAAGCCTGCCGCCTGTTCGACGCGAACCAGCCCTGTGGGGCCGAGGCCAACATGGCGAAATACCTTGCGGCGAAAGCGTCGTGGGAAGCGGCCAATGTTTGCCTGCAATCGCATGGCGGTTTCGGTTTCGCCGCGGAGTACGACATAGAGCGCAAATTTCGCGAAACAAGGCTGTATCAGGTGGCGCCGATTTCCACCAATCTGATCCTGTCCTACGTCGCGGAGCATGTTCTCGGTTTGCCGCGCTCGTTCTGAATTCATCACACTGCACAAGTGGGTACCCGGGAGGGCCCGCCGGGTCGAACCGATTCCCCGGTCGTTTAACAGGAGACAAGAATAATGCCCAATGGAATGTTTTCACTCGAAGGAAAGGTTGCGCTGGTCACCGGTGCCAACAGCGGCATCGGGCGCGAGCTGGCGCTGGCGTTGCGTGACGCCGGAGCGAAAGTGGCGATCGGGGCACGGCGTGCCGATCGCAACGCAAAGGTACTGGAGGAGCTGGGTCCGGACGGTTCGTCTTTTCAGCTGGACGTCAGCGACGAGCAATCGGTTGAAAAAGCGATTGCCGGCGTTGCCGGGCGCTATGGCAGGCTCGACATCCTGATCAACAATGCCGGCGCGGTAAACAAGAAATCGGTGATGGAGCTCGATCGATCGGCCTGGGATCATGTCATGGCGGTCAACGTAACCGGCGCGTTTTTGTGTACCAAGCATGCGGCTCGCCTGATGAAGGAACAGGGCGGGGGGAAGATCGTCAATGTTTCTTCGGTGTACGGGCTGACTGCACCCAGCAAAGGCCTGCAGGTTGCATACACCGCGTCGAAACACGCGGTCATTGGGCTGACCAAGGTGAACGCGGTCGAACTCGCGGAGTACGGCATCCAGGTGAATGCAATCGCTCCCGGTTTCTTCCTGACCGAGATGACGGCCGATATCGGCGGCTCGCCGATGGAGCGGGCACTGATCCGGCGCACGCCCAGCGGACATCTGGGTGAGACCAAGGATCTGGTGGGAACCTGTATCTATCTGGTGTCAGGCGCGTCCAACCACGTGACAGGGATGTGTATCGCGGTTGACGGGGGGTATGTCGTTTCCGACGGTATGGAGCGCGGCTTAAAGCGGGTTGCCGGGCGAGTCATCAAGACGCGCCCGGCAGGTCTTTTCGGACAGACTTCCGGCTCGGGCCTAACTCAGGCCGAGCAGCGTTGCGGCGTCCGTTTCTTTCCAGCAGGGGAGATCTTCCACTCGCTTGATCCATGCAACCAGATTGGGATGCTGGTCCAGCGGCAGCTTCTGCCATTTGTGAAGATGCATTGGCGCGGCGACCGCGATATCCGCGATCGTGATCTTGTCGCCACACAGGAAGGGATGTTTCTCCACCGCCTTGTCGATGATGCCGGCAAGCTGGTGGAATTTCGGAGTGGCTGCCTCGAGAATCGCCTGATCGGGTTTTTGTTCCAGCAGTGGCTTGACGACATTCTCGACCAGGAACGTATAGCAGCTCGGGAACCACTGGTTCGCTTCCCAGAGCAGCCAGCGATTGACGTCGGTGCGTGTTTTCAGATCCTTCGGGTAGAACTTGTCCTTGCCGTCCTTGTCGGCGGCGTACTGCAGAATCGCATTCGATTCCCAGACGATGAATCCGTCATCGTCGATCGCCGGCAACGACTGGTTGGGATTGATTGCGGTGTACTCGGGGCTCTTGAATTCTCCAGTGAAGTAATCGACTTTTTTTTCGTCGTACTTCGTGCCCATCAGCTTGAAGCCGGCAAGCACCTTGCGGCAATTGACGGTTATCGGGTCGTAATACAGTTTCATCTGTGTTCCTCCTCCTTGTATTTTTTGAGATGGCGATTGCCGCGGGTAGATGGCACCGGTTGAATGCGCCGGCGTGCCAGGCATCCGGCGCCGGCAATTGGTTTCGGGCCGGGGGCAACGGGCCGATCCGGTGGCCCCTTGTCATCATCTGACCGGTCCGATTTTTGGACTCTAACAGCATTGTCAGGATGCCACTATAGCTGCCTTCCGAAAACAGATCGGCAAAATGGCGGCCGGTCATGGCTGCAATTCAAGGCGCGATATGGCGTTCGGATCGAGCGCTCGCACGGCGGTCGCAAGCTGCGTGTCGGGATGCGCCGGCCAGACCATTGCGGCTGGCAGCGCGGACATTCCTGCGAAGAACGCCGGGCCGGTTTCCAGCGCAGATCCGCAGGCATCTGGCGGGTGCGCGCTGACGCGAAGCCTGCGGCCTCAGGCTATCCGGTCACATCAATCCGGGTCAGGCCTGCCATGTTGCGATGCGGAAGCCGGGAGTGGATGTCAGCATCAACGTAACGGGATTGCCGGGCGAGCGCCAGGGAGGTTGCCGACGTTATTTTCGGCATTCGGCCGGGCATCCAGCCTGAGCCGAGTGTTGGCACATGTGCGATCGCAGCCATTCCTGCGCTGCGCGCGGGCACCATTGTGCCGGTTCGTCATTAATTGAAGGCCTGCCTTTACCGGTCGCGTTGAACGTGTCAGTATCGTCACAAGAAAATCGATAAGAACACAATAACGAGGAGGCAATCCGCCGGCGCGCTCATCTGGCAGCACGCAGTGCGGGCAGGACATGACGATGAGTGAGGCCAGCACCGCCGCCATTTCCGCAGCAAACGCAGCGCAACAACCGGGCTCGGTCTTGTTGCGGGTGTCGGGCATTACCGTGCGCTTTGGCGGCATCGTCGCACTCGACGACGTTTCGTTTGACGTCCGACGCGGCGAGATTGCCGGATTGATTGGCCCGAATGGCGCCGGCAAAACAACCCTGTTCAACTGCTTGTCGCGCCTGTACGACTGGCAACAGGGCTCTATCGACTTTGACGGCTCAGATCTCGCCAGCGTCCAGCGATACCGTGTCGCGGAGTTGGGAATCGGGCGCACGTTCCAGAATCTGGCGTTGTTCAGGACCATGAGCGTTCGCGACAACATCATGGTGGGCGCGCATTGCCGTAGCCGCGGCGGTTTTCTCGCAAACGCCTTGCGCCTGCCGCTGGTGCTGCGTGAAGAACCCCGGATCGCGGATCACGCGCGCCGTCTGATTGACTTGCTGGAGCTGGGGCCGGTGGCCGATGTCGCAGCAGGGGACCTGCCGTTCGGTACGCAAAAACGCGTTGAACTCGGCCGCGCACTGGCGGCGCAACCTTCATTGCTGTTACTCGACGAGCCGGCAGCTGGTCTCAATCACAGCGAAGTCGAAACCTTCATCGAACTGGTACAGCGCATTCACAGGGAATTGTCGCTGACCGTATTGCTGGTCGAGCACCACATGAATCTGGTGATGCGGGTTTCCGACCGGGTATTCGTGCTCGATTTCGGGCGCAAGATTGCCGATGGAACGCCTGACGAGGTCCGGCAGAACGCGGACGTCATCAGTGCCTACCTGGGTAAGGCGGACTGATGCCGCTGCTTGAGGTCACGGAACTAACGGGCGGTTACGGCCCGACGGATATACTGCATGCGGTGTCGTTTGCAGTCGAAGAAGGTGGCATCACGACGATTCTCGGCGCCAACGGAGCGGGGAAGACGAGTGTCTTGCGTGCCCTGTGCGGCATGCTGCGGGTGTCGAGCGGCAAGATTGCTTTCTCGGCGCAAACGCTCAATGGCAAGGCGACCGAATCGATTGTGCGACTGGGCATTGGTCATGTGCCGGATGGCCGTGGCACTTTCCTGAATCTGACCACCGAGGAGAACCTTCGCGTCGGCGCGATGACACGGCGCGACAAGGCCGGTGTGGCCGAAGACTTCGAGCGGGTTTACGGCTACTTTCCGAGACTGAAGGAAAGACGGAATCAACAGGCCGGCACGCTGTCGGGCGGCGAACAGCAGATGCTGGCGATTTCACGTGCACTGATGCTGCGCCCGCGCCTGCTGTTGCTCGACGAACCGTCATTCGGCCTCGCGCCGCTCGTGGTGCAGGACATTTTTCGCATCATGCGCGCCATCAACAAGGAGCAGAAGGTGGCGATTCTGCTGGTCGAGCAAAACGCCAGCCTCGCCCTCGAACTTGCCGACACGGCGTATCTGCTCGAAACCGGAACGGTCGTCATGTCCGGTCCCGCCGACGAGTTGCGTCAAGCCGAGTCGGTCAGGCGTTCATACCTCGGATATTAGCGATGGAAGCATTCCTGCATCAGGTTTTTTCGGGTCTCGCCAATGGCGCCATCTATGCCAGCCTCGCGCTGGCACTGGTGATGATCTACCAGTCGACGCACCACATCAATTTCGCGCAAGGCGAAATGGCGATGTTCTCGACTTATCTGGCGTGGGCGATGATCAACGCAGGCGTTCCTTACTGGATTGCGTTTGCGCTAACGGTTGTTGCATCGTTCTTCATCGGCATGACCATCGAACGCGTCATCGTCCGGCGCGTCGCAGACGCCCCGGTGCTGACGCTGGTCGTCGTGTTTATCGCGCTGCTGGTCATCTTGAACAGTGTTACCGGATGGATATTCAGCTACACCATCAAGGTGTTTCCGAGTCCGTTTCCGGAGCAACCGTTGTTCGGTCCGTATATCTCTTCGCATGAGGCCGGTGTGGTCGGCATTACCCTGTTTGTCCTGTTCGTGCTGTTCCTGTTCTTTCGCTTTACCTCGCTGGGACTGGCGATGCGCGCGACTGCGGAAAATGCTGTTTCCAGCCGGCTCTCCGGCATCCGCGTTGGCTGGATGCTCGCGCTCGGGTGGGGGCTTGCGGCAGCCATCGGCGCCATTGCCGGGATGATGGTGGCACCCATCGTTTACCTCGATCCGAACATGATGTCGGGAATATTGCTCTACGGAATTGCGGCGGCGCTGATGGGCGGCATCGACAATCCGTTCGGTGCCGTGATCGGCGGGTTGATCGTTGGCGTGCTGGAAAACCTGATGGGAGCCTACGTGGTTGGCACGGAACTCAAATTGACCGTTGCGCTGCTGGTCATCATCGGCGTGCTGATCTTCAAACCGACCGGCCTGTTCGGGCGGTCTTTCGTGACGAGGGTCTGATGCACGGCATGCACGCAAACCGGATGCGCTGGATACTGGTTGCGATCGTCGTGATCGCCGCCTGCCTGCTGCCGTTCGTGCTGAGCAGCTACCGCGTGTTCCAGTTCAACCTGGTGCTGGTCTACGCCATCGTGTTGCTCGGGCTGAACATACTCACCGGGTTCAACGGCCAGATCTCGCTGGGTCATGGCGCCTTCTATGCCATTGGAGCCTATGTTGCGGCGGTGCTGATGGATCAATGGGGCGTGCCTTACTGGGCGACAATTCCGGCGGCCGGTGTCGTTTGTTTTGTCGCCGGCTTCCTGTTCGGCTTGCCCGCCTTGCGCCTGCACGGGCACTACCTTGCGCTGGCGACCTTTGCGCTGGGCATCTCGATGCCGCAAATCCTCAAATACAAGGGTCTCGAGGAGTGGACCGGCGGCGTGCAAGGCATCGTCATCCTGAAACCGAAGGCACCGTTCGGACTCGACATCAGTCAGGATCAGTGGTTATACCTGTTTACGCTGATCGTTGCGTTGGCGATGTTCTGGCTGGCGTGGAACCTGTTGCGCGGGCGTATCGGCCGGGCGATGGTGGCGATCCGCGACCATCCGATTGCAGCCGAAGCGATGGGCATCAATGTCGCGGCGGTGAAGACGCTGACATTTGGCGTGAGTGCGTTGTATGCCGGTGTGGGCGGGGCGCTCGGGGCGATCGTGGTGCAGTTTGTCGCGCCGGACAGTTTCGTCGCACTGGTCTCGATCAGTTTTCTCATTGGCATCGTGATCGGCGGTCTGGCGTCGATCAGCGGCGTAATTTACGGTGCCTTGTTTATCCAGTTCGTGCCAAATATTGCCGACGAAATTTCAAAAGCCGCCCCGTGGGCGGTGTATGGATTGTTTCTGCTGGCTTTTGTTTTCCTGGCCCCGAAGGGTGTTGCCGGATTTATGCAACTGCTGTGGGGCAAGCTGCTGAACTCGCGCAGTCGTAACAAAGCGCGGTCAGCGCCTGTGCAGTCTTAATGAATTGGAGGTAATGATGTTAGCGAAACGTTTTCTCAAGGCGATTTTCCTGGCAAGCGTGGCTGGCGGTCTGGTTGCCGGGTGTGGCGAGAAGCAAGCGACTTATGACCAGGGTGTGAGCGAGACCGAGATCAAGATCGGCAACACCAATCCTTATAGCGGCCCGGCATCCGCCTATGGAACGATCGGGCGGGCAACGGCCGCCTATTTCAAAATGATCAACGAGCAGGGCGGAATCAACGGCCGCACGATCAACTTTATTACGCTGGATGACGGATACAGCCCGCCCAAAACGGTTGAGCAGATCCGCAAACTGGTCGAAGAGGAACAGGTGTTCTTCCTCGCGGGAACGCTCGGCACGCCTACCAATACCGCGATCCACAAGTATGTCAACGCAAAGCAGATACCGCACATCTTCGTGAACACCGGTGCATCCAAGTGGGACGACCCGCAGAACTTCCCGTGGACCATGGGGTGGAACCTTAGCTATCCGAACGAATCGAGAATCTATGCGCAGTACCTGCTGAATAACAAACCGGACGCGAAAATCGCCATCCTTTTCCAGAATGACGACTACGGGAAAGATTACGTGCACGGTCTGAAAGCAGGCCTGGGCGACAAGGCGGACTCGATGATCGTCGCTGAAGTCAGTTATGAGGTTACCGATCCGACGATCGATTCCCAGATCGTGTCGCTGCAGGCATCGGGGGCAGATACGTTTTTCAACGTGACGACACCCAAGTTCGCTGCGCAGGCAATCCGCAAGGTCTATGACATCGGCTGGCGGCCGCTGCACATCCTGAATAACGTGTCGAGCTCTGTCGGCTCGGTCCTGAAGCCCGCCGGACTGGAGAAGTCGGTCGATCTCATTACCGCACATTATTTCAAGGACCCGAGCGATCCCCAGTGGGCAGATTCGGCGGACGTGAAGGAGTACAAGGCGTGGTTCGCGAAATATTATCCGGAGGGCAATATCGACGACGCGTTCAACGTATCCGGATACAGTATTGGCTGGGGAGTGGCCGAAGTCCTCAAGCGTTGCGGCGATGACCTGACGCGCGCCAATGTAATGAAGCAGATGGCGTCGATCAAGGACCTGGAATCGCCAATGATGCTGCCCGGTATCAAGTGGAATACGGGTGCGGACGATTTCGCGCTGATCGAATCGGGCCAGCTGGCGCGGTTCGACGGTGAGAAGTGGGTATTGTTCGGTGAAGTAATTGGCGACTAAAGGTTGACCGGGCCCGCGGGACAACCGCGGGCTCTCGTTTCGAAGTCCCTGTCAGAGTGACGAGAGAAAAGCGATCAGTGCGTCACGATCGCCTTTCTCGAGATTCGTGTAAACGTCGCGCGATACCTGCGCTTCTCCGCCATGCCAGAGAATCGCTTCTTCGAGTGTGCGGGCACGGCCGTCGTGCAGAAAGTTGTGCGCGCTGTTAACGGTTTTCGATAAGCCGATCCCCCACAACGGCGGCGTGCGCCAGTCCCGTCCGCCGGCAAGGTAGTCCGGCCGGTTGTCTGCGAGCCCTTCCCCCATGTCATGTATCAGCAAGTCGGTGTAAGGCCGGATGCGCTGATTGGCGGCCTGCGGAAACGCTTCGAAGTCGCCGGTTTTCAGTTCCGGGACATGGCACACCGAACAGCGTGCGGACTCAAAAATGTTCTCGCCGCGTTCAACTTGCGGGTCGTCGATGTTCCGTCGCGCCGGTACCGCGAGTGCGCGCAGATACAGTTCGGTTGCGGCGAGGCGCAGCGGCGTAATTTCGGGGCGGGCAAACAGCATCTGTTCGTCACAGCTTTTCTGGATCGGCGGGCAATTCTGGTCGGGATACAACGGGCTGCTGAGACCGATGTCGTTGAAGAATGCGACGGCGATCTGCTCGCGCAAGCTGGGATGGTTGGCCTTGAGCCCGAAGCGCCCGGCAACAGTCTGTCGGGTCTCCGGATCCCAGACGTAATTCACCCGCCCCCTGATACCGTCCGGTTTGTCGCGCGCGGCCAGTTCGTCGATGGTGGATTGCGGGACGGCTTCTAGCAGCCCGAGCCCGAACACTGGAGGGGAGCGGCGCAGTCCGGTCATTGCGCCCTCGCCGAGCGGCCCGAAAGCGAGATCCCCGATGGTCAGTTCGGGTGCGCGCAGTTCCACCCCGGTGCCATCGGCCAGCGTGACGGTGTGTTTCTTCCACTCAACGGCAAAACTCGCTTCGGCCGGCACCACGCCCTTGACGCCGAACACCTGAAGCTGATCGCCGTAGTGCGGATGGAAGCGGGGGCCATTGTTCTCATCCGCTCCAGGCAGACTGACGCGAACAACGGCATTCGGCGCAGGCTCGAAAGGAACCGTGATGTTCTGGTCGAGTTTCTCGCCGTCCGGCTTGATGACTGCCGCATCCCCGGGTGCCATTCCCCTGCCGTTGCCGTCATGGCAGGTTGTACACGCCTGCGCATTGGACGTCGGGCCTCTGCCGAAGATGGCGTTCTCGAACCAGAAAAAAGCCCAGCGGTTGTGAAACATCTGGTGACCGAGTGCGAACAGTTCGGTTTGTTCGGCAGTCAGGTTCGCAGCCGGGTGAGAGTAGGCCGTCGCAGTTGCATCGTTGACGGTGAGCGCACCGCCGGACAGTGCCCGTTCGTTCAAACCGGCATCCGGTGCCAGTGAGGCGATGCCCGGCAGCAGCAAGGCAGCCGCGAGGAGAATACGCCGTGGTATACGTCACTGCGGTCAACCCAACTGCAGATGCAGGCACGATGCCTCCGTGTTATGCGATTTTTCCGGTCAAAGGATCTTCTCGCCAAACTTGGCGACGGCTTTTTCCGACAAGCGCAGACCGAGTCCGGGGTCCTGGTTCAGTGTCAGCCAGCCATTCGATATATCGGGCGGGTTCTCGAACAATTCGGCTTGCAGCGGGTCGCGCTCCGGGTCGGTGAATGATTCGACGATGCAACCCGCCGGACTCGCGGCAACAATATGCGCGTGAATGAAACAGTCGTGGTGCGGCGCGACCTGCACGTGATTCAACTCACACAGCGCAGCCAGCTTGCGTCCTTCGGTGAAACCGCCCGTCATGGTGCAGTCGAACTGCAGTATGTCGATTGCCTGTTCATCGACGAGCGCGCGGCATCCCCAGCTCGTGAGTTCGCTTTCGCCCGCCGACAGCGGAATGCGTGTGCGCTTTGACAGCAATTTCAGTTCGCGCCGGTCGTCCGCCCAGCGCACCGGTTCTTCCAGCCAGCGCGGGCGCAGCGGTTCGAGCAGGCGCGCACCTTCGATGGCGGTTGCCAAATCCCAGCCGCGGTTGACATCGACCATCAGGTCCTTGTCCTCGCCGATCACTTCGCGCACCAGTTCGAGGCGGGTCATGTCTTCGCTCAGCGGCACGCCACCGGCTTTGGCCTTGAAACCCTGGTGCCCCTGCGCCTTGAGCATCTCCATCTCGTCGCGCAATTCGGCCAGATCCTTGCCGTCCCGATAGTAGGCGCAGGTCACGTAACAGGGAATCTTGTCGCGATATCCGCCGAACAAACGGTACAGCGGCAAACCGGCCGCTTTGCCGATGATGTCCCAGCAGGCGATGTCCACTGCGGCCGAGATGCGCATCAGCGCTTCGCGCGACCAGCCTTTTTCATGGCCGAGCCGTTGTGATGTCAGGGCGAAAAGTTTCTGAAAGAGTTTTTCCGGTGCCAGCGCATCGGCGCCGACAACCTGATCGCCAATGCCGGTACGAAACGCATGAATCGCTGCCTCGATGGGCGTGTAACTGGTGGCGAGGCCGAAACCCTCGATACCCTCGTCGGTCCGGAGCCGCACCAGAATCTCGTTGGCCCGCGGCACGATAAAGTGGCTGACCCAATGCGGCCGGCCAGTGTCCGGTGCGCGCAGGATGAATACTTCGAGCTTGGTGATCTTCATTGTCGTGGTCAGTGTGGCTGGCGAAACCGTAATGATAAATGGGAACACGCGCGCCAGGCGCCGCGTTCCACAACTGGTTGGGATCTACAGGTCCGGAATTGCCACGCCAATTTGTTCGAGTATGCCTTGCGGGGGCGCGCTGGACAGGCGGAGCAGGGGCCCCGCGGCCGGGGATGCGACCCTGTAAGCGCGCTCGGCGCCGCGTTCCACAGCGGGTCGGGATCTACAGGTTGGGAATTGCCACACCGATCTGTTCCAGTATCCCTCGCGGCGCCCCCCCGACAATCGGCTCAGGAAAAATGATCGTGAGTTTGCTGTCCTCAATACGGTAGTAAAAATAATGCGGCGGGATCTTCACCCGCTTTGCGGTCGGTGCAATCGGTTCCATTCCGGGCAGCGCCCAGGTGCCGGTGTGGGTTCCGCTCTGGCGCCATCTGATCGCGTAATTGCCCTGGCCGCGGTCTTCGATTCCGTCGTGTTCGTATTTCCAGTCCGGGAACGCGGTGTACAACGCGTTGAGCATGACGAGGAACTGCGCTTTGTCGAGGATGCGGGTTGCGCTGATAAACAAGAGCTCGTCGGAAACCGTGGTGGCGACCTTGTCGACGTCGTGCATTTCAAGCCCCGTGACATACTCCGTCAGGGCTGCCGCTATGGCCTGGGTCATCGAATCGAAACAACCTTTCCCGTGTTGAATGCCCTAACGTGACTGGCGGCCTCTTGCCGCCATGACGAGGTCACGCACGGTAACGAGTGCCGCGACGATCAGTAAAACCAGTCCCGTCCAGACGATGGTCCTGTTCGGTGGTTCGACTTTCTCCACCACATCAAGCGAGAGCGACGGCACTGTGTGCGGGTTGCCGATCTCTTCGAGTACAAAAACATAGTCCGCCGGATAGGGAATCTCCATCGGTCCCACATCCACCGTTTGTGTTCCGGAGCGCCTGGCGCCCACGACGATCGGACGCTCCAGAATCGTGTGGTCGAACTGCGCGAGTGATGCCTGATACTGCAGGTCGGTTCCGGCTTCCGCATTCGCGCCGTCGCTGAACGAAAAACGCAGGCGCAACGCCACCTCGTTCATCTCCGGCGTCAGCGTCAGCACTACCGGCTTGTACGCTACACCATTCGCGAAGCGAAGAATGCTGCCATCCGGCATGACCCAGCGCGATGCGCGCTCGGTCATTTCGACTGTTTGTGACGTGCTGCCGCTGAGAAACAGGCAGTACGCATAGTAAGCCGGCCCAAGCAGAAGGCCGACCATGAGCAGCAGGGCGATCGCCGGCCGCATCCGTCAGGCCGCCGTGACTAACGATTCTTTCGGTTCGTCCATTTGCTGGCGCACTGCACCGGGGTGTTGCGCACCAGTTGTTCCTGCAACTTCGCATCCGCCCAGTGAATGACGTTATGGCTGTCGCCGCTGGTGAGATTTTCCAGCTGCGTTTCGACTTCCGTCATGTTGCCGGCGACCCGGTCGCCCACTTTCGGTAACGGCAGACCGCGAGCGGAAAACAGACCGAACTTTTCGGGTTCGTCCGACGGCGGCAGTTCGACGACGAAATACCCGCATGTCGTGTCAATCCACGTAACTTCCACCTCGGCTGCAAGGCCGGTTGACAGATGAATGCAAAGTGCCGCTGCGCCGGCAATCGTGATGCGTCTTTTCATATCTCGTTCTCTCTCGCTGGATCTCAAAAAAAATGAATGTCATTAATGCGCTGGCTGCCCGGACGTCCCGGCCGGTCGGGTGCTGCACTGTTGCGTCGCAGCACAACGAGGCGCTTGACTTACCCTTTCTGCATAGTACAACGTATAGTCCGGCATTCGGGAAGGAGGGCACGCCAGGGAGCTGTAATCGTGTATGCGAACGGCTTCAGCAATGTCGTGACACGATCGGTCATAAGCGGCGTTTGGAAAGATGATGTCCTGCCGCTTTCCGGAACGGCCGTGGTCAGTGACTCGGCGGCGGCTGTTACGAATCATGGCGTTGATTCTGTCTCCCGTTGTTTCAGTTTGTTGGTTTGTGTCTCAGTTCAACCGGGAAGGTTGTTTGGCAACATAACAATACTCACCCCCCTGTGCCCGGGCTAGGGGGATAAGGGTTCATCAAGAACTTTCGGAGGAGAGCAAGCAATGAAGCAATTGAAATTGAAGGGTGTCGTCGTAGCCCTGGCCATGGCCGGTTTTGCCAGCCTGGCGCAGGCGGGTCCGGTGACCGACAAAATGCTGGCGATGGATGCAGGGGACGAATGGTTGCATGCCAACGGCAACTGGGCGGGACATCGCTACAGCACGCTCAGTAACATCAATGCACGCAATGCCAAGAAACTGAATGTGGCGTGGATGAAGTCCATCGGTGCCAAGACCGACACCATGGCCACACCGTTGTATCACGACGGCCTGTTGTTCATTCCGCAGGACAACAAGGTGTTCGCGATGAGTGCCGATGACGGCTCCATCGTCTGGAAATACGAGCACACGCTGCCCGAAGACTGGGGCGGTTACAACGTACCGTTCTTTACCGGCAAGCACCGCGGCGTGGCCATTTCGGGCATGTACGTGTTTTTCCTGTCTAACGACAACAAGCTGCACGCGCTGGATTACAAGACGGGCAAGGCAGCGTATGTCAAGGATTACCAGGACCAGGGATTCCCTTATCCAAAGGACTTTTCCCAGGCGGGTGATTCCAACGGGTACGTCAGTACCGTAGGTCCGCTGGCGATTCCGGGCGCGATCCTGTTGCCGATGAATGCAACCGATACCGGCGGCCTGCCGGGCTACGTGTTGGCGGTCAATCCGGCCAACGGGGACGCGATGTGGAAGGCCAACATGATTCCCGGACCGGGCGAAGAGGGTTATGACACCTGGCCCGAGGGCAGCCATGAATACGGTGGTGCCGGCCCGTGGATTGTGGGTTCCTATGATCCCGATCTGAAAATGTACTTCACCGGCACGGCGAACGCCTACGAATGGAATCCGAAGAACCGCGGTGGCGGCGAAATGGACAACGTCGGTGCGGCCAGCATCGTCGCCGTCAATACCGGCGACGGCAGCGTGGCCTGGCGTTACGTCGGTGTTCCCGGCGACCCATGGGATTACGATCTCCCGCAAACACCGCTGGTGATCGATATCGATGGCAAGAAGACGATCGTGCAGCCGAACAAGACGGGCTACATCCATCATCTGGATGCCAAGACCGGCAAGTTCCTGAAGGCAGACAAGTTCATCGATCAGGTGAACTGGATCAAGGGCTACGACAAGAACGGCCGGCCGATTGACATGATTCCCCTGCCGGAAGAAGGCGGCGATCCCGTTCTGGTCCAGCCAGGACTGCTTGGCGGCGTGAACATGTATCCGTCGGCATACAACCCGAAGACCGGGTTGGTCTACTTGCCTGCTGCCGAGTCGGGAATGATGTATGGCTTTGAGGAAATCAAGATCATCAGCAACGTACGTCACTTCGGCGCTTACCAGGAATTCGAATGGGGGCCGGAAGTCGACAAGGCGGTCAACGTCAAGACCGGCGAGGAAGTCTGGCGCGATACCCAGGAAGGCGAACCAGGCTATGCCGGCGGCATGCTGACCACGGCCGGCAACATCACCGTATATACAACGCAGGGCGGGAAATTCACCGTAGCCGACGCCAAGAGCGGCAAGATTCTCTACCGGCTGAACATGGGTGGTGCTGCCAAATCGGGCCCGATGACCTACAAACACAAGGGCAAGCAGTACATTGTCCAGGCTTTGGGTGGTGTGGCGCAGTTTGGCCGTGACGAACCACTCAAGAACGAGTTCGCCAGTGTAATTGTGGCCTTTACCAATTGAGTTCCGTTGTGTAGAAGACCCTGAGACATAGAGGGTCGGGGCGCGCACTGAGAGGTGCGCGCCCTTCTTTTGTCGTGATCGCGGATCGTTGCGGATCAGGTCAACATCAAAGGGTTCAGTCGCGTTGTGACCGACACGAAAACATTGAGGGAGTGCAGATGCAGATAACGAAGTGGCTTTTGGCGGTGTTTTGTGCCGCAGGCTTGTGGATGGCGCTTGTGCCGGCCGGCATGGCTGAGGATGACGAAATACCGGAAGTGAATCCCTATTCGGGCGACAAGAAAGCCATACGTTCCGGCCGCTCGTGGTACCGGAATGTGTGCAGTCCCTGCCACGGCGGCCGCGCCGACGGCCAGGGAGAGCGCGGCACCGGTGCGGATCTGCGCAAGCAAAAACTCGGTTACAAGGGTTTCGTCGAGGTTGTGCTCGAGGGCCGCAAGGTACAAGGCCGGATCCAGTTCATGCCGGGCTGGCGCGGTGTGCTCAGTATGAAAGACATTCTGGAGATCACTGCCTATGTGGAGACGCTGGCACTGCCGGAAGCGAACTGGAAGTGAGTATTTACGGATGCAGCGGGGAGAGCGAGCGTGGCTCGCATTCGCTGTGTCCTCGATGGCCCGATGCGGGATGAGTCTCATGGTGCGCAGGGGCTGCGCGTCCGTGCCCGATGCAATCTGATTGATCTCAGGCGGGTTGGGTCGCGCGCACCGAGCGTTCGCCGACCCCGACCGCGGCAGCAAGCGCGATGAACTGGAATGTGCCGATCAGAATGAATACCCAGCCAGGATGGCTGGTGTCCATGAGCGCGCCGAAGATCGGCGGCGAAATTGCCAGGCCGATGTCCAGGCCGGAGTAGACAACACCATAGACGCGCCCCGTCGCACCCCGTGGCGTTGCCGCGCGCACCAGCAGGTCGCGCGACGGCCCGGCGAGTCCGGCGCCGAAACCGACGACGGCAAGCATGGGCATTGCCATCCAGCCGGGCATCGTGCCGAGTGCCACGAGCGCAGCCGTGCCGCCCGAGATGGTAAACGCCACGGCGATAACGCGATCGTGGTATTGCGTTCTCGCTGCCGCAAAACCGCCGGCGATCAGGCCGGCCGCGCTGGCGAGCATGTACGCGGTAATGCAGGCCGTAGCGAACGTGAACGGCACCGAATAGAGATCACGCAAGGCCGCCGGCGCGAAGCTCTGAATGCCGCCGAACGACAGCGCCGAAATCAGGAAGAACACAAAAC
Source organism: uncultured beta proteobacterium (assembly GCA_963792855.1). Lineage (GTDB taxonomy): Bacteria > Pseudomonadota > Gammaproteobacteria > Burkholderiales > Eutrophovitaceae > SG8-40. Next base: position 15,876 of record CAWBXZ010000017.1, read on the forward strand.
ACATCCATACGGCAGGCTGGCGCAGGAAGGCCAGGGATCCGCTGGCGTCTGCGCGGTCGGGCGACTGTGCAACGGACGCCGACAACTCGCCCGGGTCCAGTAGTTCGCGCCATACGAACAGAACTGCCAGCACGGCGAACGCCAGCGCGGCGGCTGCCAGCAGGGCAATCCTCCAGTGAAACAGCGTCGCCAGACCTGCCAGAAACACGGGCGCGGCGGCCCAACCCAGCGCGCCGGACAATCCGTGCACGCTGAAGGCGTGTCCCAGCCGTTGCGTCGTGACGCGCCGGTTGAGCACCGTGAAGTCGGCCGGGTGAAACACACTGTTGCCAAGGCCCGCCAGCGCGGAAAACAGCATCAGCACCGGGTAGCTGTTGCTCGACGCCAGTCCCAATGCGGCCAGGCCCAGCAGCGCGAGCCCGCCCAGCAGCACGGGCAATGCGCCGATACGGTCGACGACGAAACCGGCAAGCGCCTGACCGGCGCCCGAGATAATGAAGAACACCGTCATCAGCAGGCCGAGTTCGGCATAACTCAACCCGAATGCGTCCTTCAGCCACGGAAACAGCGGCGCGAGGAGCAGATGAAAGAAGTGCGAGGTGCCGTGGCCCAGCCCGACCAGGCCGATCACCTTGGCGTCGTCGCGCAGTGTCTGCGTCCCGGAAGTCATTGTCATTTACCGGATTATTGGAATGCTCCGGGTGTGCAACATGCGAAGCGGAACACGCGCGGAAGCGGCTGATTATAAGCCCGTCCAGGCCCTAGTTCAGAGTGCGTTCGGCGGGAATATCGTCTGTCCGGGCAGCATCGAGCGTTGGCACCTCGAGCGTTAAATCCCACTCGGCCTTGGTTGCCGCGTCCTTGATGAGTTTCATCAATCCGTGCAGCAGGTTTTCGCCCAGCGACAAATCCAGACCGTTGCCTGCCTTCGGCAGCATGGAGAGTATGGTCTGTCCTTTTGCATTGCGCCGGGCGCGTATGCGTGTGACCAGAAACGGCGTGTCGCCGAGCGGATGTTCACGCTTCGGGTCTTTGGTCGCTTTTGAAAACTGGACTTTCCTGAGCGCCTTTTCGTGCTCGAACCCAAGCAGGGCCTGGCGTGCTTCAGGGCTGGCCTGGGACTGGATCTCCGGTCGCGACTGCGCAATTTGCAGCAATACCGGCCAGAAGCGTTTTACCAGCCGGCGCGTCATCCAGAACAGAATTTCCGCTGACCCGGAGAAACACACGTGGACAAGCAGGCGATCGTCTTCTGGCAGAAACTCGACTGTAATGCGCTCCAGATTCATCGTGTCAGTTTACTGGAAGGTTGTCGAAATCAGAAACCGGCCGGAATAGAGGATGCCGCCGGAGCCCTGTCCGGGTCTCAAGGGCAACGCAGTGCGCAAGACGCGGGCTGCCATTCAGCAAAACGTCTCGATGGCATCGACTGCACAACGGGTTACGGACTGGCGGCCCGGTTTTCCGACAATCCGGTACGTGCGGCGGTTGTCCGCCGGCGGCGTCGTAGCGCGCTAGACAGCGAACATCGTCGCTTCAGTCGTCATGTTGCGCAGGCTTGTGTTCGGCGACCAGTTGTTGCTGGACATTGGGCGGCGCCGTTTCGTAATGACTGAATTCGATGCTGTAAGAGCCTGCGCCCCCGGTCATGGATTTCAGCCGAGATTGATAATTGTCGAGTTCCGCGAGGGGAACCTTGCCCGTGAGTTTCATCATGCCACCGGACAGCGCATCGTTTCCGCTGACTTGTCCGCGCCGTGATGCGAGGTCGCCGCTGATGTCGCCAATTGCCTCCTGCGGTACCGTCACCTCGATATTGACGACCGGTTCGAGCACGACCGGTTTGGCTTTTTGCACCGCGTCGAGAAACGCCTTGCGGCCCGCGGCGACAAACGCCACTTCCTTGGAGTCGACACTGTGATGCTTCCCGTCATACACGGTAACTTTCACATCCTGCATCTTGTGACCTGAAAGCGGTCCGGATTCCAGCATCGAGCGAACACCTTTTTCAACGGCCGGAATGAACTGATTGGGAATCACTCCACCCTTGATTTCGTCAACGAACTGGAAGCCGCTGCCGCGCTCCAGCGGTGCAATGCGCAGGTATACCTCGCCGAACTGACCCGCGCCGCCGGTCTGCTTCTTGTGGCGGCAATGCCCTTCGGCTGTGGCCCTGATGGTTTCCCGGTAAGGAATTCGCGGCGGGCGCGTTGACACCTGCAGCCCGTAGGATTTCTCCATTTTCTCCAGGCTGAGGCGAAGATGCAGTTCGCCGAGACCGCGCACCACGGTTTCATTCAGCGTCGTGTCCTGTTCGATAATCAGCGTCGGATCTTCCGCACTCATCCGATGCAGCACGTCGGCCATTTTCTGCTCGTCGCCGTGGCGGGTTGGTTCGAGTGCCAGTCCGAACACCGGCTGCGGAAAATCGAGCGGCTCGAGATGAATGTGGTTGTCTTCCTGCGAGTCGTGCAGCACGGCGTCGAAGTGGATGTCGTCGACTTTTGCCACGGCGACGATGTCCCCCGGGACCGCGGCGTTGACTTCGACGTGATCCTTTCCTTGCAGCCGGTACAGGTGCGACACCTTGAACGGTTTGCGCGCGTCGCCGATGAACAGTTGCGTGTTCGGGGTCACCGTTCCCTGATGCACGCGAAACACGCCGAGCTTGCCGATGAACGGATCGATTTCCACCTTGAACACGTGTGCAAGAACGTGCTTCGACGGATCGGGTACGGCCTGGAGCGGTTTCGCCTCCTCGCCTTCTCCGCGGAGGAACGGCGGCGGGTTGCCCTCGGCGGGATTGGGCATCAGTTTGGAAAAAGCATCGAGCAGCAAGTCGATGCCGGCGCCGGTCTGTGCCGATACAAAACATACAGGCACCAGATGCCCCTCGCGAAGCGCGCGTTCGAACGGTTCGTGCAGTTGCTCTGGTGTGATATGTCCCTGATCAAGGTACATCGCCATGAGTTCTTCGTCGACTTCGACAACCTGATCAACCAGCGAAGTGTGGGCTTCGGCAACCGGCATCAGATCGGATTCGCCGTCGGGGCGGAAAAAACAGTCGATGACTTTGGTGGCGTTGCTTGCCGGCAGGTTGATCGGAAGGCACTCGCTCCCGAACTCGGCCTGGATGTCGGCCAGCAACCCGGCGAGATCGACACCGTCGGCATCGATGCGGTTGATGATGATTATCCGGCACAGACCGCGTGACTGTGCCCAGTTCATCATGCGACGCGTCATCAGTTCGATGCCGGACGGTGCGTTGATGACGATGGCCGCTGTTTCGACAGCGGACAGGGCGGACAGGGACTGGCCGACGAAGTCGAGATACCCCGGTGTGTCGAGCAGGTGGATCAGATTGCCGTCATGGGTGATATTGGTTACGGCCAGCTTGATCGAATGGCCGTGTTCTTTTTCTCTTGGGTCGTAATCGCACACGGTGGAGCCGCGTGCGATCGAACCGGCCGTGCCGATTGCGCCGGTGTGCGCAAGCAGGCTTTCGATCAGGGTCGTCTTGCCCGATCCCCCCTGGCCGACGAGTGCAATGGTACGGACGTGCTCGGTGTCGAAGCTACCCATTGTCTGCCTCCCAAAATTCTTGTTCTGCTCGCGTTGGATACCCTCGTATCAGTATATGCAGCTCATGGCAGGTTGCAATACGTGGAACAGCGGTGCCGCGGCGCAGCATCCGGATCACACTGGCATCCGGATGCCGCGCAATGGCGGAAACCTTGTTGCGCTTGATTCGTCAATGAGCGCCGTGTTTGCCGGGGGAAATTCTGAATTTTGTTTGCTGCGGCGCGGGCGCGCCGGTTGCGGGCTGGTACGCCCAACAGCAGTTATGCTGACAGCGGTTGGAGTGCGAACACGCCTGAAGGACTTGATATGAACCGGTTTGAAACGACTCACGTAAGGCGCGCCAGGGAAGAGCGGGCGCCGGATGGTTCCAGCGTCCTGCCTTTGCTGTCACTGCAATCCGGTGCGCTGGCGTTATTCGAATTGCACGCAGGTCAGGTGTCGCGGGCGATCAGGCATCGCAGCGTGAGCGAGATATGGCTGGTGCTGTCGGGACAGGGGTTGATGTGGCGGCAACAGGATGAACTTGAAGAAATCGTGTCGCTCGAGGAAGGCGTGTGTGTTTCGATACCGGTTGGCACCGCTTTCCAGTTCCGTTGCGACACAGAAGGCCCGCTGCGTATCGCTGCGGTGACCATGCCGCCCTGGCCGGGGGACGAGGAAGCCGTATGCGTCCCCGGCAAGTGGGCATGAGCCGCACCGAGGCCTAGCGGGCGGTGTCGTATTCGGTAATGAGCGCGCGCACTTTGGTTACCATTCTTTCGCCCTTCAGGCCGCGATCATCGAGTGCCTTGATGCGTTTGCCGATCACCGCGTCGGCGGCCTGTTTCCAGCCGGCCAGATCGCTCCCGGGCAGGTTGCCGATCATGTCGCCGCGATTGGCCGCGTTCTGCATCGCTTTTGCTGCGGTCTCGTCAAATACTTTTCCAATCCATGCGGAAACGTCGATGCCGCTGTTCTCCCTGATGACGTTCTTGAGATCATCGGCGAGACTGCGATAGGCATCAGGGTTCATCAGCAAGGCCGAGATCTCGGCGTAAGCCCACGGCGCCCCCGGGGGTGCTGCGACATGTACCTTGACCTGGTCCCCGAGGCCATGCGTTGCGAGGCTGCTCCACGACAGCAGCACACCGTCGACGCCGGCATCGCGGAGCGCCTTGCCCATTTCGGCAGCGGGCATGACGACGGGCGACGCGCCCAGAGCGGCGAGGAAGTCCTCGCCATCGGCGTTCGGGACGGCAATCTTCAACCCCTTCAGGTCGGACAACGAGGCAAGCGGTTTGTCACGCATGTGAAACAGCGGCGCGTCGTGGCGGCTGGCCGCGAGTATGCGCAGTTCCTTGAACTCCCGGAACGCGAGATCGTTGACATCACACCAGGACCACAGGGCCCGGCTCGAACCCTCGGAAGCAGATCCCGACAGAGCGGACCCGAAGATGCTGAAGCGTGGAAACATGTCGGGCGCGCTCGCCTGGTCGAGCCAGACGACGTCGACAGCCCGGTCCTGTGCAAGCTGGAACAGATCGACTGCCTCCCCGGATTGTTCCGCCTGCGCGGTCAGCAGATTGATTCTGCCTCCCGAGGCATCGTATATATTCTGTACCCAGGGGCCGATAAAGAGCTGGTTCACTGCCGACGCGGATGGTTGCGTGGACTGCAACTTGAGCGTCACACCGTGTGCGAACGCGTTGCCCGCGAGTGTCATTAGCAACGCGGCAGCACAGGCCGGGAGTCTGCAGGCTGCGAGAATCGGGCTTCGGCTGAAGGAATAAAGGGGCACGGTTATGATCCTCCTGTAGGGCAGGCGCATTGCCGCATCCGCAGACGGGTCGTCCTGACGGGGGCTCTGGCAGTGGGCGTGCCGGGTTTGGCGTTGGTGCGTTGTTTTGTGGTTGGGCTTACCGGCGCAAGTTTAGCAATGGTTGGCGGAGCCGCCTATCGATTACCGCAATACTGCGGGCGCGATAATTCGGGTGATCTGGCCGGGAGGAGCGAAGTGGAGACTGTCGATACGATTCTCCGGTTCTGGTTTGGAACCGCGACGGATGATCTTGAAGTGGCCGAACAGTGCGGCAAGCTGTGGTGGAAGAAGGACGCGGAAACCGACGCGCATATTCGGGAGCGCTTTGCCGGTGTTCTGGACGATGCCGTCAACGCGCGATGCGAAGACTGGCTGAAGGACGCGCGCGGCCGTTTGGCGATGATCATACTGGCCGACCAGTTTTCGCGGAACATGTACCGCGAAACGCCGCGCGCCTTTGCCCACGATCCACTCGCGCTCAAATGGTGCAAGGAGGGATTGGAAGCGGGGGTGGACCAGCAGCTCAGGCCGATCGAGAGGGTCTTCGTTTATCTTCCGCTCGAGCATTCCGAAAACCTGGACGATCAGGAACGCTCGGTCGAACTGTTCACACAGCTTGCCAACGGCGTGGCGGAAGAGAAGCGCAAGTTGTTTGCCGGATACGTCGACTATGCCGAACGCCACCGCGATATCGTGCGGCGCTTCGGACGTTTTCCGCACCGTAACGCAATTCTCGGCCGGGAATCATCGGCTGAAGAACTGGCGTTCCTGAAACAGCCCGGATCATCGTTCTGAGGTACGGGATCGCGCGCAATGCGCGGATCAGGAGCCCCGATTCGCTGCGGGGATATGGCGTTTGGCGAAGAGAGCGGTAGACTGTTCGCGGTCCCGCATCACGCGCAGTACACGAGGTGCACGCGAACGGTCCGAAGTATGCACATACAAGACAGGGGGAGACGGAAAGGATGGATCTCAAACTCAGGAACTTGCGGGTCATTGTCACGGCAGGCGCATCAGGCATCGGGCTGTCCGTTGCGAAAACGTTTGCCGCGGAAGGTGCGCGCGTCTATGTCTGTGACGTTGACAAGGAGGCGCTTGCCAAACTGGCAAAGTCACACCCGCAAATCAGTGCCGGAGAATGTGACGTCGCAGATCGAGAAGCGGTTTCGGCGATGTTCGCTGATGCGATCGCGAAACTCGGCGGTCTCGATTGCCTGGTCAATAATGCAGGCATCGCTGGTCCGACCGGCCCCGTGTACGAGATCGAGCCCGCCGCGTGGGACCGGTGTCTGCAAGTCTGCCTGACCGGACAGTTCAACTGCACCCGCCTTGCGGTAGAACACCTCAGAAAATCGAAAAACGCCTCCATCATCAACTTGTCCTCGGCCGCGGGGAAGTTCGGTTTTCCGAACCGCTCGCCTTACTCGTCGGCGAAATGGGGTGTGGTCGGATTCACCAAGTCCATCTCGATGGAGCTCGGAGAATTCGGTATTCGCTGTAACGCGATACTGCCGGGCCCGGTCGACGGTGCCCGCATCCGGCGCGTGATCGAGGAAAAAGCACAACTCGCGGGCAAGACCTTCGAAGAGCTCAAGATGGGCTGGCTTGCGCATGCGTCGATCAAGGAACTCATCGACCCGCAGCAACTCGCCGACATGATGGTATTTCTTGCCTCGCCCGTTGCGCGCACCATCTCCGGACAGGCGATCAGCATCGATGGCGACATGCAGTCACTGGTCTGATCGGAGTTGGTCTGATCGGAATTGGTCTGATAAAAACGAGGTCTTGCGCTAATCCGGGAGTAAGCGCAAGACCGCTTCAGCAGAGAGAAAGCAGGGCGCAACAGACAGGGAGTAGCAGTGATGACGTCAGTAGTCAGCAGCGAATGGCTGGCCGCGAACCTGAATGCGGATGGCGTACGCGTGGTGGATGCCACGGTGCATCTTCCCGATACCGGCCGGGACGCGCGGGCAGAGTACCTTGCCGGGCATATTCCCGGCGCGGTGTTCTTCGATCTGGCGCGGGTAGCCGATGCAGACAATCCGCTGCCGCGCAAGTTTCCGCCGCGCGAAACCTTCGCCCGGGAAGTGGGAGCGCTTGGCATCGACAACAATACGCACGTGATCGCCTATGACACGCCGGGTTTGTACAGTGCAGCGCGCGTGTGGTGGCTGTTTCGCCAATACGGATATGACCGGGTTTCGATTCTCGATGGCGGATTGAAAGCGTGGCTGGCCGAGGGACGTGCACTCGAGCCGGGGGAGGTGACGCCCAGGCCCGCCACATTTGTGCCGGGCAACGAACGTGCGCTGTATGCCGACTGGCGCGATGTATTGAACGTATCCAGCAACGGTGGTGCGCAGATTCTCGATGCCCGTACCGCCGGGCGCTTTGCCGGTACCGAAACGGATCGATATCCGGGCGCGCGCCCCGGACATATTCCAGGCAGCCGCAACCTCTACTGGGCGGAGTTGCTCAACAAGGAGACGAGAAAGCTGCTTCCCGTAGAAGAGATTCGCAAGCGCGTCGAAAGGGCCGGAATTTCCGGCGAGCAGCCGGTTGTCCTGTCGTGTGGCTCCGGTTTGACGGCATGCATACTTGCGCTCGGATTGCATCTGAGCGGCCGCGATGACTGGCGTGTCTACGATGGTTCCTGGGACGAGTGGGGGCGCAATCACGAATTGCCTGTCGAGACCGGGTCGCCCGAATAACGCGGGGACTATTCCGGCGCAGGACCGATGCGCGGCGCTATGGTGTCGTTGCCGCGGCCGGCAAGTCTTGCCTCGTCTGGGTGCGGCTGCAGGACTGGCGTGAGGGCTTCGGTCGCGTCAATAGGGTAGCCCGACATAGTTCTCGGCCAGCGCCGTTTGCGCGGCACGCGACTCGAACAGATAAGCGAGCTCGGCGTGTTGCAGCTTCGGGCCGATGTTGCCGGTCTCGGGCAACCGGTGCAGCAGCGTTGTCATCCACCACGAGAAGCGTTCCGCTTTCCAGATGCGCGCGAGGGCACGACCCGAATACCGGTCGAGTTCCGCATTATCACCGCTGTGGTAGAACTCGATGAGCGCGGCTGACAGGTAATGAATGTCGCTGGCGGCGAGATTGAGTCCCTTTGCACCCGTCGGCGGAACGATGTGGGCGGCATCACCGGCCAGAAACAGCGATCCGAATCGCATTGGTTCGGCCACGAAGCTGCGCAGCGGCGCGACGCTTTTTTCGATGGACGGTCCGGTGACAAGGACGTCGGCGGTTGCCGGGTCAAGACGCGCTTTCAGTTCGTTCCATATGCGCGTATCCGGCCATTGTTCCACGGTGTCGGACAGGTCGCACTGGACGTAAACCCGGCTGCGTGTTGGCGAACGCATGCTGCAAAGGGCGAATCCGCGTTCGTGATTCGCGTAGATGAGTTCCTCCGACGCCGGCGGCGTATCCGCCAGCAACCCGATCCAGCCAAAGGGATAGACGCGCTCGTATTCGGTGATGGCACTGCCCGGCACGCTGGCTCGGCACACGCCATGGAAGCCGTCGCAACCGGCAATGAAATCACTCGTGATTTCGTGTGTTTTCCCGTCCTTCCTGTAGCGGACTACGGGATTGGCTGTATCGAACCCGGAGATTTCGACATCCTGTGCTTCATAAACAGTTGTTGCACCACACGCTTCGCGGGCGTCCATCATGTCGCGGGTGATTTCGGTCTGGCCATAGATGACGACCTTCTTGCCGCCGGTCAACGCCGACAGATCAATGCGATGCCGCGCTCCTGAGTAGCAGATGTCAAACCCGGTATGTATGAGGCCTTCCCTGTGCAGACGCTCGCTGACCTGTGCGCGGTCGAGCAGTGCAACGGTACCTTCTTCGAGCACGCCGGCACGGACGCGCCCGAGCACGTACTCGCGGCTTCGGCGTTCGATGATGACGGCATCGACGCCCGCCAGCAGGAGTAGCTGCCCGAGCAACAGCCCGGATGGTCCCGACCCGATGATGGCAACCTGGGTCCGCATGCAAGTGCCCTTCGAATATTCTGAAACAACCGCAAGCCTAACGGCAGGGCTGCCGCTTGCCAATGGACAGTTGAAGCGGTGAGTAAGACAATCGGCGCATGCAGAACGTGCGCCGCGTTGTCCGGTACCTGTTGTCGCAGCCGCAGGCACCGCATTCCGGGCAAAGCGCAGAGGCGCCCAGGGGAGGACCGATGATGGAGTCGATTTTGCAGCTCTACGGGACGGCAATGGTGATTTTGCCGGTTGTCGCGTTCGTGTCGCTGCGCAAGCGCATCCGCTGCGGGGGGTTGTCGAAACGGGGTGCGATGGTTCGTTATGCCGGAATGGTCGTGGCGCCGATTGTCGGATACGCAGTCGCCTTCGGCCTGGCGTTAGGGGCAGAGGCGGTGTTTCCCTTGTCCCTGCTGTCGGAAGAAATGGCCAGAAGCTTTGTGCTGGCGGTCGTTCTCGGCGTACTGGTATGGCTGCTCGCGATGGCAGTATTTTCTCTGGGTTTGCTGTTTGTGCGAACTTCGCACGGCCCCGATTTGTTTCAACGGTGACCTTATGAAGGAGGATGAAGAAAACCCTGTGCGTGATGAAGGGTTGCAACCGCAGATCGTCGCATTCGAACCGGCCCACGCGAAGGCGTTTCGCGAACTGAATCTGGATTGGATCGAGGAATATTTCGCGGTTGAGGAACTGGATCGCAGGCACCTGAATTTTCCGCGAGAAAGTTTCATAGACAGCGGCGGTGCGATCCTGATGGCACAAGTTGAGGACGAACCGGTCGGATGCTGCGGATTGCTGCGACACGGCGACGATGTCTACGAAGTGTCCAAGATGGCGGTAAAGCGGGAATACCGGGGATGCGGCATTGGTGCGGCATTGCTCCGTGCGATCATCACCCATGCGCGCTCTTGCGGCGCCCGGCGGCTGGAGATCATATCGAGTACCCGTTTGGAAACGGCCATTGCCCTGTATCAGCGCATGGGTTTTGTCGAGGTGCCGCTTGCGACGGATGTCTATGCGCGCGGCAATATTGCGCTGGCGCTGGACCTGACCGAGCGGAAACAGGTTCGCAACATATCCAGGCGTGCAAAATCCGGATAGTTTCGGATGCGTCCGGCGTTTAGACTGCTCGTCAACTGATCACTGTTCGATAGCCACGGTAAAGAGAGACCGGCATGACTGCCATCAAATTCGCGACGAGTACGGAAGAGCCCGTCGTACGGGCATGTCGCTTGATTGAGCGAGCCGTAACGGTGCCGTCGCTGGAGCGGCTGGCAAACGAAGCGGGGATGCCGCGGTATCGTTTTTACCGCATGTTCGTCAAGGCGCTTGGGGTTACCCCCAGGGCCTATGCGCTCGCGCTGCGGCGCCAACGGTTACAGCAGAAACTGCCGCGCGCACGCGGCGTGGCCGACGCGGTGTTCGATGCCGGGTTCGGCTCGGGCAGCCGTGTTTACGAGAAACCGGACGCATTGCTCGGCATGACGCCGGCGGTATATCGCAAAGGCGCGCCGGGCGTGCGAATACGTTCGGCAATTGCGCGCAGTTCGCTCGGCTGGCTGATGGTGGCGGCCAGCGCCAAAGGCATTTGCATGATCGAGTTCGGGGCGAACCGCCGGGAACTTGAACAAACACTGCGTCAACGGTTTTCCGAAGCCGTGCTCGAAGCGGGGGATGCCGATCTGGATAGCTGGTTGCAGCGCATTGTCGACTATTTGCACTTGCCGGAAGGTGCGCTCGAATTGCCGCTCGACGTGCAGGGCACCGCGTTTCAGCAACAGGTCTGGCATCTGTTGCAGACAATTCCGGCAGGGCAGACGGTGACCTATGCCCAGGTCGCGCAGAGAATGGGACGGCCGGATGCCGTGCGCGCCGTGGCCGGCGCGATCGCTTCAAACAAACTTGCAGTGGCAATACCCTGCCACAGGGTGATTGGCGGCGACGGCAAGCTGCGCGGCTATCGCTGGGGCCTCGAACGCAAGCAAGCGTTGCTGCAAAGGGAACGCGAAGCCAACGAGAAACCGGAGAAACGCCGCCGGGGCTGAGCGCGGGACGTCGATACGATGCGCGTTTTCCGCTACTGATTTCCGGTCAACAGGGGATCAATATGTTCCCGAAACCAGGATGGCATCTTCGCGCCGCGGCTGCGGGATCGCAATATGCCTTCACGGTCGACGACGAAGGTCGTCGGCGTGGCGTACCGTTTTTCGAAGCCGCTTTGCTCGAGTTCGTCGGTCATCAGACCGTCCAGGTTATAGATATCCAGCATGCGCTCCACCCTGTGACGATCCTCCAGCCGATCGACACCCACCATGATCACCGTGAATCCCTTGTCCCGGTTGTTTTCCAGGTAGGTTTCGATGTTGCCGATTTCGTACGCACAAAACTTGCAGTAACTGGAATAGAAATTGATGAGCACGACTTTGCCGCGTTGTTCTGCAAGATCAAACAACTCTCCCGAAAACAACGGGCCCTTGAGCGCCGGCGCCGGCGCACCGACTTCCAGAGCGGCGTGGGCGTTGCCGTTAAATAACAGCAGCGAAATGCAGATCAGTGTGATGCGTACGGAACGGGTAATCATCAAATGGGTCCCATTGAGAACGGAAATGGTAGTCTAATCAGTCGCACGGATGAACCGCGCCCTGCTGTGCACCCGCCTTTGCAATGCTACTCTTTCGCGGCGGCTGTCACATAGTCAGGGTTGCAGTCCGGGCGAAAACTCAGCAATCTTTAACCTTAGCTACGCGGGAAAGCCGTTTCATGGATTCAGGAAGAAGGGCATTCGTTCGTAACGCCGGCAACGCTGGCGTGATTGCATTGCTGGTGGCGAACGGTTTCCTGAGGCCGGAAAACGCGAGGGCCGCCTTGTGGAACAAGCCGGCATTCGACGCGACGTCCCTCGAAGAAGCACTGGCGAAAGTCGTTGACGGGCCGTTGACCGATGGCGCGGATGTGACAATCGTTGCCCCCGATATCGCCGAAAATGGCGCAGTGGTGCCGGTTGGTGTGATCGCCGCAATGCCCGGCGTAGAGTCGATTGCCATTCTCTGCGAAAAGAATCCTCATCCGCTGGCCGCCATTTACGATATTCCCGCCGGAACGCTTGCCGACGTCAGGACGCGCGTCAAGATGGCGGGCACCTCGAACGTGGTCGTTCTGGTAAAGGCCGAAGGCAAATTCCATATGGTCTCCAAGGAAATCAAGGTGACCCGAGGCGGCTGCGGCGGCTGACGGCAAGACTTTACAGGACCTGAAGATGGCGAAACCAATGAAAGTGCGCGCCCGGAACGACGGCGAGATTACCGATGTTCGGGTCTTGATGCGGCACGACATGGAAACCGGGCAGCGGAAGACGCAGGAAGGCGATCCCATCCCGGCGCACTACATTCAGAATGTCACCGTCCGCCACGGCCAGCGCGTCGTGCTGTTTGCGCAATGGGGGCCGGCGGTGTCGAAGAATCCATTCCTCGGTTTCAAGTTCCGCGGCGCAGCCGCAGGCGATCGCATCGAAGTCACCTGGGTGGACAACAAAGGCGTGGAATTGGCGCGAACAAGATGGAGCACACTAGGTTGGATGTTACGTGAGGTCTGCCCGCGCGGATAAACGAGGGTCGTGCATGTCCGGTAACAAGACAGTCTCTGCGCTCATTGCGACTTTCCTGTCGCTGTGCCTCGCCGGCGAAGCGCTCGCGCAGGATACGATGGACGAAATCATTCGTTATCGGGAAATGCTTGCGGACGCAAACCCTGCGGAATTGCTCGAACTCGAGGGGGAGATGTTGTGGACCACGCCACGCGGACCGAAGAACGCGACGCTCGAGCAATGTGACCTGGGCCTTGGGCCCGGCGTGTTGCGCGGTGCCTATGCGCAACTGCCGCGTTACTTTGCGGATACCGGAAAAGTACAGGATGCCGAATCCCGGATCGTGACCTGCATCATGGAACTGCAGGGCTTGAGCCGGGAGGAGGCGATCCGCGGCTGGTACAAACCCGGCTCGGAGAATGAGGCGCTGGTGACTTTCGTGGCGACACAGTCGCGTGGCGAGAGAATACATGTCCCGGCGGCGCACCCGAAAGAGGCGGAACTGTACGAAATCGGCGAAGCCCTGTTTTACCGCCGCGCCGGCCCTCTCGACTTTGCGTGTTCCACCTGCCATGGCTTGGACGGCCGGCGTATCCGCTTGCAGGAGTTGCCCAACCTTTCTTCGAAAGAGGGTGCCCAGACGTCGATGTCGCAATGGCCGGCCTACCGTGTCTCGCAAGGCGTCGTTTGGACCATGCAGCGCCGCCTTATCGACTGTATCCGGCAAATGCGCTGGCCGGAGCCGGAGTTTCTTTCGGACGTTGTGATCGCGCTCCAGGTTTACATGCAGAACAAGGCCAGCGGGGTGGTTTCGGAAGCGCCCGGGATCAAGCGATGAAAACGGGAACTGCGCGGCTTGCGTTGATCGCTGCCGTTTTCGCGGCCGGAACTGTTTCCGTCTGGCCAGGCGCTGCGGCCGACGAAAAGTCCGGTGTTCCCGGTGCAAACGATGCCGCCGTTGAGGCGATCATGCGCAAGTCGTTCACCAATGTAACCCCTGAGCAATGGCGCTCGCGCGTGGAGCAGGACGAGGTCCAGAAACTGTGCAGCCGTTATCGCAACGATCCGCCGCCCGAGGTGGCAAAACGCATTCTCGAGTTGTCGAACCGCGAGTTCCGCTATCCGTCGAACGGTGAGTTGCTGGGAGACTGGAAAAACGGCGAGAAGCTGGCGTCTTCCGGTAAAGGCGGTCATATCGGCACCATTCAGCCGGACCCGCCGGGACGCGAGCGTGGTGCGAATTGTTACGCCTGCCATGCGTTGGCGCCCGGTGAATTGTCAGCCGGCAATCTCGGGCCCAGCCTTACCGGTTATGGCAAGCTGCATGGCATGTCGACCGACAGCGTCCGGCGCGTTTACCAGAAAATCTACAATGCGCAGGCTTTCTACCCTTGCTCGCAAATGCCGCGTTTCGGACACAATGAATGGCTGACTCCGGAGGAAGTGGCGGATGCGGTGGCCTTCCTGCTTGACGCGGATTCGCCGGTAAACCAGTGATGCGGACACCGGCAGCGCCCGACCTGTGGCACTGCATTTGTCACGATGCGCCTGTATCGGGTCGAAACATTCGGCGCGTGCGTTGAAGCCATCGACGGTTTGACGAAATGAATCGACGCGAGTTTTTGCAGATGTTGGCCGCAGCGGCCGCAGCCGGCATGCCGATCAGCGCGCCGCGCGCGCTCGCGGGCGATGCCGATGCGCTGTATGACATTCCCCCGTTCGGCAACGTGTCGCTGCTGCACTTTACCGACTGTCATGCGCAGTTGCTGCCGCTCTATTACCGCGAGCCGCAGTGCAATATCGGTGTTGGTGCCGCGCATGGAAAACCGCCACACCTGGTCGGCGAAGCCTTGTTGCGGCATTTCGGTATTGCGCCGGGCACGGCTCAGGCACATGCGTTCAGTTTTCTCGATTTTTCCGCGGCTGCGCGGTCCTACGGCAAAGTGGGCGGATTCGCGCATCTGGCATCGCTTGTGAAGCGCCTGCGCGGGACGCGTCCGGGCGCGTTGCTTCTCGACGGCGGCGACACATGGCAGGGTTCGGCAACCGCGTTGTGGACGCGAGGGCAGGACATGGTCGATGTTTGTCTCGCGCTCGGCGTCGACGTGATGACGGCGCACTGGGAGTTCACCTATGGCGCGCAGCGGGTCAGCGAGTTGATCGCGAACGATTTGCACGGCCGGATCGATTTCGTTGCCCAGAATGTACGCACCAGAGACTTCGAAGATCCCGTGTTCCCGCCTTACGTCATGCGCGAGGTGAACGGCGTTGCGGTCGCGATCATCGGTCAGGCTTATCCCTATACGCCGATTGCCAATCCGGGCCACTTCATTCCCGACTGGAGTTTTGGTATCCGCGAGCGCGAATTGCAGAAAGCAGTGGACGACGCCAGAGATGCCGGCGCCAGTGTTGTCGTCCTGCTCTCGCACAATGGCATGGATATCGATCTGAAACTCGCCTCGCGGGTACGAGGGATTCACGCGATACTTGGCGGCCATACGCACGACGCAGTGCCGGCGCCGGTACGGGTCGAAAACGCCGGCGGCATGACACTGGTTACCAACGCCGGTTGCAACGGAAAGTTTCTCGGCGTACTGGATTTCGATGTCAGGCACGGGCAGGTGATCGATTACCGCTACGGTTTGCTGCCGGTGTTTTCCGCGCTTTTGCCGGCCGATCCGGAAATGGCAGAGCTGATCGAGCAAAAGCGCAAGCCCTTTGCCGCGGAGCTTTCCCAACCATTGGCAGTGACCGACGGTCTGCTTTACCGGCGCGGCAACTTCAACGGCAGTTTCGACGAGCTGGTTCTTCGGGCACTGATGGAAGCCAGGGACGCACAGATCGCTTTTTCACCGGGTTTTCGCTGGGGGCCCAGCATTTTGCCGGGAGAGACGCTGACGCGCGAAGACGTGATGAACCAGACCGCGATCACCTATCCGTCAGTGAGCGTAAGCGAACTGACCGGGGAGCAGATCAAATCCATTCTCGAAGACGTCTGCGACAATCTGTTCAACCCGGATCCCTATTACCAGCAGGGTGGCGACATGGTGCGCGTAGGCGGACTGACATATGCGTGCGCGCCGCGCGAGTCGATCGGCTCGCGCATCAGCGACATGCGGCTCAAGGGGGAGTTGATCGACGCGAATCGCAGTTATCGTGTCGCCGGCTGGGCATCGACTGCGCCGGACGCGCAGGGTGAGCCGGTATGGGAAGTGGTGGAGGGCTGGCTGCGCGCCCGTCAACACGTCGCGCCGGTCAAAGCGAGCGTGCCGCGATTGATCGGCGTTGAAACCGAGCCCGGTATCGGTTGATTGCGATCGCGCGAGCCGTCCGGGCCCGGTAATCAGTCCAGTTTGTCGGCGCTGATCAGTCCTTTTTCGAGCAGCGAGCGAAAAACGGAATGCGTTTGCGTGATGCCCTCATCGAGCGGCATTTGTCCGTAGTCACCCAGATAGGCTCGCAACGGGTCATCCGACAAATCCATCGGAAACGGCAGAGACGGGCCGTTGGCGTTGATGTCCGAACCCGGTGCGATTTTCTTGATGATGCCGAGCGATTCTTCCACCGTTGAAGAGACACCGTTGATGTCGAACACGACGGCTTCGGCGCGCGGTTGCGAGACGGCCTTGATGAACGCGCTGGCGACCTCTCCGGCATGGAGCCAGGAAACCGGCCCGGTAAACGGAATGGTGTAGGACTTGTCTGCCGCAGCGGCAAGGATCGCCACGGTTGTCTTCGAAGTCATCCCCTGGTCGCGGCCGACGCCGTAAACGACACCGGGGCGCATTCCCACGCTGGGTACTTTCCAGTCCTGCATGTAAACGCGTGAAGTCTGTTCGTTGCAGAACTTGTAAGCGCCATAAAGCGTTGCGAGGGTTTTGGCATCGAACACGCCATGCGCGGCAATTGAACTGGCATAGGCGAGCCGCGTCAGTTTGTGCTTGCGCGCGGCTTCGAACACGTTGATGGTTCCGACGACGTTGACCCTGGCGCCGGCGATCGGATCGGCCTTGCAGAACGGCACTTGCAGCGCCGCGAGGTGAATAATCGATGTCGCCTTGCTTTCTTCGACGGCATTCATGATCGTTGCCGGTTCCGAAATATCGCCGACAAACCATTTCACCAGGCCGAGCTCGGAATCGGACATCAGCAGCTTCGGGCGACGCGTGTCCTTGACCAGGTCCAGGGCGAACACCGGAACGCCGGCATCGACCAGCAACGAAAGTACCCAGCTTCCTATGCAACCGCCGGCGCCAGTGAGCAGAACGGGTCCGTCGAAATTCTTCGCGTCGATATTGAACTTGTTGGCCATCCTGGTTCTTTCTGTCTCGTGACGTTGAGTTGGATTACGGAACCTGTCTCATCATTGCTCGCGCGTGCGATGGCTACGATTTTCGCTCCCGGCCAGGCACGAACGACGGTGTTTGGCTCGACCAAACAAGGAGCGTGTAACACCGGCGGGGGGCGAAAACTCGGTCCGGACGTAACGCATCGTGCGATCAATTATGAGACAGGCCCTAGACTTCCATCGGCAATTCGGGGTCTGCGGCCCATTCGGTCAGAGAGGCATCGTAGACCTTGACGTTCTTGTGTCCGAGCATCTCCAGCGCCAGCGCCACACTGGTGGCGGCAATGCCGCCCCCGCAGTAGGTGATGACCTGCGGTTTCGACAGTGCCGGCGCAAATATGCTGCGCAACTCGTCCGTGTCCTTGAAAGTATTGTCGTCATTGACGTGATGCAGGGCCGGCATGCTGACGCTTCCGGTGATGTGTCCGCGCCGCCCGTAGTTCACGCCACCGGTGCCGGCATGCTGTTCCGGGCGCAGTGCGTTGATGGTGCATATGTCGCCTGCATTGACTGCCGCAAGCACGTCGTCACGCGTGGCAACCATTTGCCCGTTCGGTTCGCGCGCGGAGTATTTCCCCGGTGCAGGTTTCGGTGCCGGACCGGTTTCAATCGGGCGGCCTTCCGCCTTCCATTTCTGGAATCCACCGTCGAGAACGGCGACGCGATCGTGCCCGAACACCTTGAGCATCCACCACAGACGGGTGGCCCACCAATGGCTGGTGGTCGAATAGGTGACTACGAAACTATCGTCCGATACGCCATAGCTCGCCATTGACCGGGCGAACGTTTTTGCATCCGGGAGCATGAAATGCAGTTTCGGGTCGGGCGTCGACAGTTCGTGCTCGACGTCGACGAAGACGGCCCCGGGGATATGGCCTTTATCGAAATCCTCTCGCGCCGGTACGACGTCATAGAGGGAAAAATCCGGTTTCGGCGGCAGCAGCGTCGACGGGTCGAGAATCCGGACATTGGGGTCATCGAGGTGTTTCGCCAGCCAATCGGTGCTGACGAGAAACTCGGGATAGGTGTTGGCGTCGGTCATATTGATTCAATCGTATCAGTGGTGTGCCTGTGGATCTCTTCGTCGGGTATTTCTGCCGATGCTCGCCGCCCGGGGGTCAGAAATGACCGCGGACGTTCATCAGGAAAAACTGTCCACCGGCATCGACGTCACCCGTCACGTAGGGGTTGAAACTGGTTTCGAGGTTGAGCCATCGGTACTCCAGCCCGACGCTGAGTTTCCTCGAAACGTATATGTCCGTGCCCACCAGCAACTGGTATCCGAGATCAGTTTCGGTTTCGTCTATTTCCGCGCCGGACCCGACTTCGACGTTCAGGTTGGTTGCATAGAAACCGAGGCCGCCACCGGCATAAAGGTCAAAGACGCCGAGCGGGGCGATGAGCTTGATGACCGCGCTGGCACCGGTGCTGACCAGGTCGGCACGGCCTTGCGCGTTGGGGATGGTTGCGGGCGCGGTGAAATCCTGGTCCCAGAGCAGCGCGTCTGCTTCGATCGCGATATTGGGTGACGCCCGGTAGCCGCCGCTGAAAAACACCGCTGCGCCGGCATCCTGATTCGCTAACTGCGGATTGTCTTCCTCGGAATAAGCGCCGAACCCGCCGCCGATGTACCAATGTCCGACCCGGCTTTCCGCGGAATTGGACTGGGCCATGCCGATCCCGGGAGTGCAAAGGCAGGCAAGGGTGGCAAGGGCAATAACCGTGCGCTGGATAATGGTTTGCATGTCTGTATTCCTCATTTCAAATTCGCGGGCAAAGGTTGCGAAAAATCGATGCCGGTGCCGTTCGCCGCGGCCGCTGGCAGGCGGCGTTGTTGTACCTGCCGGTCATCAGTCTGGCTGCCGCTGCAACGCGGCGAAAAGCAAGATAAAGACAGATTAAACAATCGGTTGATGGCAGTCCGGCCAAATTTTACCGGAACCGTTCCGCAAAGGGTTTCAAGATGCCCCCGCTCTGTTGCATGATGAGCGAATCTCGGCAAGCAGCGAAACAGACCAATGAATAATGATACCGCTTACCTCGAATCGCTTTTCAATAACCGGGCCGCTGTGCCTGATTTTCAGGCCTTCTTCGATCGTTGGGAGACGAAATCGAACGCCACGTTGCACTCGCTCAGGGCTCAGGTCGAGAAAGACGTGCCCTACGGCGACGACATCATGGAAACCATGGATGTGTTCATGCCGAAGGGGCCGGGCAAGGCCCTGCTGATGTTCATACACGGCGGCTACTGGCGCTCGCTCGACAAGAAGCAGCATGCGTTTGTTGCGGCGCCATTCGTCGATGCCGGCATTGCGGTCGCGTCGATCAACTATTCGCTGTGCCCGGCAGTGTCGATGGAGCATATCGTCAAACAGATGATTGCGGCGAGCGCCTATCTTTATCGTAACGCTGCGGATTTCGGCGTCCCGCGCAACAGGATGTATGTTGCGGGGCACTCGGCGGGCGGCCATCTGGCCGCCATGGCGCTCGCCTGCCTGTGGCCGCAGGTCGCACGGGGGTTGCCACGCAAATTGTTTCAGGCCGCGTTGTCGATCAGCGGCGTCTACGACTTGCGGGTGCTGACGCGGGTGCCTTCGATCAACGCGGATCTGAGAATGACGCCCGAGGATGCGCGCAAGCTCAGCCCGGCGCTGATGCAGCCTGCGACCGACGCACCGTTGACGATCGCAGTGGGCGGGCGCGAAATAGGCGGCTTCAAGGACCAGCACAGAATCATTGCCCAAGCCTGGAGCGCGCATATCGGAGCGGACATACCCTGCCCCGAGGAGCATCATTTCAGCATCCTGGAAACCTTTGCGAACCCGCAAAGCGAACTGTTCAAGGCATCGTTGCGAATGATGGGAATCTGACCTGGTCGAACCCGGTTTGCATTTCCGCGCCAAATACTGGTTAAATGATCAGTATTATGGAAAACGAACCGGTATTCGACGTTGGCCACTGCGGTGCCGACCATGCGCACCCGGATCATTTGCGGCGGCTTCACTGCCTCGAGGGTCCCTCGGAAAGGGCAACTGTCCGCAAGGGGCGGGGCGCGACAGGCAACCCGGAAGGCCGCTTCGAGTCAACGGCGCGAGC
The DNA here is from genome assembly GCA_963792855.1 of uncultured beta proteobacterium. Lineage (GTDB taxonomy): Bacteria > Pseudomonadota > Gammaproteobacteria > Burkholderiales > Eutrophovitaceae > SG8-40. The sequence continues at coordinate 36,275 of CAWBXZ010000017.1, forward strand.
TTGTATAGACGACGGATGGGGGGAGCCGGAGGCCGGCACGCCGTCGGCGTTGCCCACCCATGTAACGGCGGAACGGGCCAGGACTGTTATTACCCGGAACAGCTCGCCGGACGTTCCGTTCAGTTATTCGATCAATCCGTACCGTGGCTGTGAGCACGGCTGCACCTACTGTTTTGCCCGGCCCGGCCACGCTTACCTGAATCTTTCGCCTGGTCTGGAATTCGAGACGCGTCTGATCGCCAAAGTCAATGCGGCCGAATGCCTGGAGCGGGAACTTTCGCGACCCGGTTACGTTTGCGAGACGATTGCGCTGGGTACCAACACCGATCCCTATCAGCCGGTTGAGCGCAAATGGCGCATCACCCGTTCGCTGCTCGAGGTTGCGGCGAAATTCAACCAGCCGGTCGGCATTGTCACGAAGAATGCGCTGGTCGAGCGTGACCTCGATATCCTGGGGCCGATGGCGCAACGCGGCCTGGCTGCGGTGTTCGTTTCGGTAACGACGCTCGATCATCAACTGGCGCGCCGTCTGGAGCCGCGCGCGTCGGCGCCTTCCAGAAGAATCGAGGCGATCCGCCGCTTGAGCGAAGCCGGTGTGCCGGTCGGCGTCATGTTTGCGCCGGTCATTCCGTTTCTGACCGATTCCGAGCTCGAATCGGTGCTGGGTGCGGCATCCAGCGCTGGTGCCCGGCAGGCCGGGTACATACTGCTGCGGTTGCCATACGAGGTTAAGCAGATCTTTCGCGACTGGCTGCAGTGCCACTATCCCCTGAAAGCCGCGCACGTCATGAGCCGCGTGCAAGCCATGCGCGGCGGCCGGGACAATGACCCGGACTTCGGTTCGCGCATGGTCGGCAAGGGCGAATTCGCCGAATTGCTCAGCAAGCGCTTCCGGATCGCGTGCAGACGCTTCGGTCTGAACCTGAATCAGCGAAAGCTGGATGTTTCCCGCTTTCGGCGCCCGGCACCCGATGGACAGATGGATTTGTTTGCATAGTCCGCACATGCGTAAACGTGCGAAGGGTTGCCGCTAACGCGGGTAACATCAAGGATTATCAGGCGAACGGTTCGTCGGCCATTGGCCGACAGGAATGACGCGAAGAATGAGGTACCGAAACGGACATCGGAGAAAGGTTCGGGGCTGATGCGAAGAATCTACTCCGCTGCGACGCTGCCCGACGCACATCTCATAGTCGGCCTGCTGGGGCAGGCAGGGATTCCCGCCCGGGTATTCAACGAGAATGCCCAGGGCGGTGTTGGCGAGATTCCATTTGTTCATGCCTGGCCGGAGGTTTGGGTCGAGGACGAGCGTGATGCCGGGCGCGCGCTCGAACTCATCCGCGATTTCGACAAGAACAAGGGCACCGACCGGCAGGTTGCTTGCCCCGGGTGCGGCGAACAGAACCCGGAGAATTTCGAAGTTTGCTGGAACTGCGGGACTGCGCTTGCCGACTGACTGGCACTTCGGAAGAAGAGAATTCCTGCGTGCGACGGCAGCGCTCCTGACGATGCCGGCTGTTCAATCATTTGCCAACGGACACAGAGACATGAATGTATGCCTGTACGCCGATGAAATGCTCGGGGCTTACGGCTTTCCCGAAGGCCATCCGTTCGGGATCGATCGCCAGCAGGCTTTCCTGCGGCAAGCGAAGCAGCAGAAGTTGCTGGACCGGGTACGAGTTGAACCAGGCAGGGCCGCGACGCCGGCAATGCTCGAACGATTTCACCGGGCGGATTACATCGAAAAGGTACGTACCGCCGAGTCGGCAGGTATTGATTATCTCGATGCCGGCGATACGCCGGTGTTCCCGAATGTTTTCGAAATCTCTTCCTGGGTTGTTGGCTCGGCTCTCAAGGGGCTCGACGACGTCATGAGCGGAAGTTGCGTTCGCACTTTCCAGCCGATCGGCGGTTTGCATCACGCCGGGCGTGCGCACGCGGCGGGATTTTGCGTGTTCAACGATCTGGGCGTCGTGATTGAAACGCTGCGCGCAGAATATGGCGTCAAGCGGATCGGCTATGTCGATATCGATGTGCACTTCGGTGATGGCGTGTTCTACGCATTTGAAGATGATCCTGATGTCATCATCGCCGACATCCATCAGGACCCGCGCACTTTGTATCCCGGGACCGGCTTCGTTGAGGAGACAGGCAGGGGCCCGGCGCGCGGCACCAAGCTGAATATTCCGTTGCGACCCGGGTCGGGTGACCGGGAGTTCGCAAATGTCTGGCCGCAGGTCGAACGCCACCTCGAAAAGTTCGCCCCCGAGTTCTTTCTCTTCCAGTGTGGCGCGGACGGCCTGGAGGGGGATCCGCTGGCGGGGCTGCGCTATAGCAGTGAAACCCACGCGCTCGCCGCCAGGAATCTATGCGATCTTGCCAAACGCCATGCGAAGGGACGACTGATGGCGTTTGGTGGCGGGGGATATGACCGCCAGAACCTTGCGGCGGGCTGGTCTGCGGTGCTTGCCGAAGCGATGAGATAAGCGGAACTGCCACCTCAACGCATAGCGCTGGCATCGGCGGTCAGGCTTAACTCGCCGATGCCCAACCTGACGTCGCGCCAAGATCCGCGGCGCTCGCCCGGCAGGTGCCGGGCAACATCGAACTGATATCGATCGTATTGTTTGGATCCGGCCCGCAATCCCACATCGCAGCGACATCGCCCGGCTGCATCGCGGCTGTACGCGCAACGTCTGGCCAGGGTCGCATCATGACATGCTGATTGTTTACGAGAGAATTGACGTTACGAATCTGGGCGCGGATCGCACCTTCGTCGCTTGTCTGAAGTGTTGCAACATAGTTCGACACGATTGTGCCCGCGGGTGGCTCGCACGCCCAGCTTCCGCCGACAGGGAGCGAGACCGAGACCTGAACCGATTCCGAAATGCTTGCGCGGCAAACACTCAGCGCGAGCAAGACCTCGGACATCTTCGCTCGGGCGGCATAGTTCTGATACGCAGGCAAAGCCACGGCAGCCAGAATACCGATAATCGCAACGACGATCATCAGCTCGATTAGCGTGAATCCCTTTTGTAGAGTCTTCATAAGTTCCCCTTAATGTGCTGCATCGAACTCACGCTGTTCACCGCTTTGTTATATGCGTATATCGCAACACTCACGGGTATAACTGGCAGGTTTCGTGCCATGCACATCGCGGTCTCGCGGGAGATCAAAACCGTTGTTTAAACAACGAGGTAGGGTTTTCGATCACACATTGCGCCGGAGCCGTGCGAGATGACTGACAGCCTGTTTCGGCGTGAATTGCTGTGTTGATCGCGGCCCGGATTCCGGCGAGCCGTAATGTGGGCGGGCTTGCCCTGATTTCCTTGCGAGACCTGCCTGATTTTTCAACTCGCCTTGTCGTCTCGATGCGCGCTCCCTCGCATCCAGGCAGACACTCTGGGCAGACCGGCGTTGGCGCCACACAGAACAACCACGATGTTTTCATCGGGCTTGATGGTGACCTTGCCCGCCAGCAGCGCTGCCACAGAGCACGAGGTGGCCGGCTCCGTCAGCAGTTTGTCTTCCGCAAGGAGTTCAAGCAGCGCGTCGACCGCCTGTTGGTCCGACACGGTGACCAATTCCGAGGCGTGGCTGGTGATGATGTCGAACTGGCGCTGCCCTGTTCTGCGCGCGCCGAGCGTTTCGGCAATGGAGGTGATCGCGGGCAGTTCGACAATGCGGCCGGATCGCCAACTCTGGTACATCGAATCCGCGCCTTCGGTTTCGACACCGGCGATCCTTGTCGCCGGGCTGTAGGCGGCCGCAGCGGAAATCAGCCCTGACAGCAGGCCGCCGCCGCCAATGGATGCGACGATCAGGTCGATGCGGGGAATCTGCGAGACGAGTTCGGAGACGATGGTACCTTGCCCGGCCATTACATGGACGTCATCGAACGGATGGATATAGGCGGCATCGTTGTCTCGCGCCCTCGCGCGGGCCTCGATATTTGACTCGTCCCAGCTTTCTCCGTGCAAGACGACCTCGGCGCCCAGTGTCTCGATCGCGCGCACGCGGTAAGGCGGTGATTTGCGGGGCAGGTAAACGGTCGCCGGAATGCCTGCCATTTGCGCGGTATAGGCGAGCGCCAGGCCGTGATTTCCACCCGACGCGGTGACGACACCGTGAGCGCGGCGGTGCGGCGGCAACTGCGAAATGGCGTTGAATGCGCCACGCACCTTGAACGAGTGTGTCGGCTGCAAGGTTTCCAGCTTGAGCCAAACATTGGCGCCGAGTTTACGGCTCAGGTAGTGCGACCGGATCAGCGGCGTCGGCGCAAGCGATCGTCGTACGGTTTCGAATGCGGCGTCGATGAGTTCCCGGTCGATCAGCACCTTGCGCTCACCGTGTCGCCGATGTGGCACTTTTGCCGTTCCCTGCCCGGCGCGTTGGCGCAACTTCTCGGCTTGTGCGGACAGGCGCTATTTTTCGGCTTGTGCGGGCGGACACAATCAGGCCGCTTGTGCCGACGGCAATCCCGCGAGCGCCATCGCCAGTTCTGCTTCGTCATAACTCTGATCGGTGAGTTTGCCGGCGAAGTAGTCGCTGTATGCCTGCATGTCGAAATGGCCGTGACCGCACAGGTTGAACAAAATGGAGCGCGCGCGTCCTTCCTGCTTGCACTTGAGTGCTTCGTCGATCGCGCCCTTGACCGCATGATTGGCTTCCGGTGCGGGCACGATGCCCTCGGCACGGGCGAACTGCACACCCGCTTCGAATACTTCGACCTGTTTGTAGGCGCGCGCGCCGATCAGGCCGAGGTCGCGAACGTGCGAAACCAGCGGTGCCATGCCGTGATAGCGCAAACCGCCCGAGTGCAGGGAAGGCGGTATGAACGTGGACCCGAGCGTATGCATCTTGACCAGCGGCGTCAGGTGGCCGGTGTCGCCAAAATCGTAGGCGTACTTGCCCTTGGTCAGCGACGGGCAAGCGGTCGGTTCGACCGCGAGAATGTCGACTTTCTTCCCTCCGCGAAGCTGTGCGCCGAGAAACGGAAACACGATGCCCGCGAAATTCGACCCGCCACCGGTGCAGGCGACGATGATGTCGGGATAGTCGTCCGCCATTTCCATCTGCTTCATCGCTTCCTGACCGACGACGGTCTGGTGCAACAAAACGTGATTGAGCACGGAGCCCAGCGCGTACTTGGTGTCGTCGTTGGTTGCCGCAACCTCGACCGCTTCCGAGATGGCGATTCCCAGAGATCCGCTGCTGTCGGGGGATTTGGCGAGGATTTCACGGCCGGCATTGGTTTGCGTCGACGGGCTGGCAATACAGCTTGCGCCATAGGTTTCCATCAGCGCACGCCGGTAGGGCTTTTGTTGATAGGACACCTTCACCATGAACACCTGTACCTGGATTCCGAACAACGCGCCGGCGAAAGCGAGCGACGAGCCCCATTGGCCTGCGCCGGTCTCGGTGGTGATCTTCCTGATACCGGCTTCATGGTTGTAGAAGGCTTGCGCGACAGCGGTGTTCGGTTTGTGCGAGCCGGCCGGGCTCACGCCCTCATACTTGTAGTAGATCCGGGCGGGTGTATCGAGGGCTTTCTCGAGATTGCGTGCCCGGAATAACGGGGCCGGCCGCCACTGGCGGTAGATCTGGCGCACCGGCCCTGGTATCTCGATGTCGCGTTCAGTCGATACCTCCTGCATGATCAGCGACTCCGGAAACAATGGCGCCAGGTCGTCCGGCCCGATCGGCTGCCTGGTTGCCGGGTGAAGCGGTGGTGGTGGCGGACTGGGCAGGTCCGCCATCAGGTTGTACCAGGACTTCGGGATTTCCGTCTCGGGTAGCAGGTATTTGATTGTCTCGGCCATATTTCCTCCCGTGTACGTTGGGGCTGCTTGCGAAACAACCCCGGTCTGATGTTCTGCGTTCATTTGCTAGTCCGCCGCAGCGCGAGCGCCGACCGCGAAGCCAACCAATAACCGGAATGACGCCGGTAGAAATTGATTGTGATCAAGAAGTCTGATGACGCCGGTCCTCCGGGCTATTCTCCGTCGTTGCTGCGCGCCGCTGCACGTTCTCGTCTGCCTGCCAGGTCGCAAAGGGCAGCCAATTGCCTGTAGCCGGCGTTCTCGAATATCGCGGCGACCAGCAGCATTGCGTAGTCAGTCCGCCCCTGATAGGTGCGAAACAGAAACGCATCAAGCGCTATGGCGAGCCACGACAACAGTATGCCGAGTCCGGCCGCGCATACGGCGAATGCGATCAGGTGCGCGCCGGGAATCAGTCCAAGGGCATATGCCGACACGAAGAACACCACACCCGACACCTCGATGATCGGTCGCGCGGATTCGGTGAGTTTGACGAAGGGATACGCAAGGTGCCCCACAATTCCCGTACCGCGTTGCCAGAACAACTTCCGGTTCGCTTTCAGTGCCTCTGCCTGTCCCCGGCGTGCTTCCCTGTCCGACCGGCACACTTGACCCGCTGCGCCGGGAGCGAGTCGCCACACGATGGGTGCTGGCAGGAACGCGATTCGGTAGGGTTTGCCCTCGGCGCGATAATGGCGATGCAAACGCGCCAGCAGTTCGAGTACGGGATTGGCGGCCGTGCGGTCGAAGCCGCCGACCTGAACGACCGCTTTCCTGCGAAAGGCACAGAACCGATGCGAAAAGGCGAGGGTCGCGTTTCTGCCGGCCCATCCGTGCCGGGCGCACAGGTCCCGGCGCAATGCCGCGCTGGCCTGTGCCCAAACCAGCGGGTTTCCGGCGAGCCTGCAGCGTTCCAGAAACCCGCCGACAATAAAGCTGCCATTGGCGATTCGCTCCGCGGATCCCACCGCAACGGTTGTGGCGTCTTCGAGAAAATCCGGAACCAGGCGGCGCAGGCTGTCACGTCTGATCACGCAGTCCGCGCGAGCGATACAGATGACAGGGTAGCGCGCGGCGTTAACGCCTGTATTGATCGCGTCGCCCAGGCCGCCTTTGTCCTTGTCGATAACCCGCAAGGCCCGAAAGCGCGGAGACCTGTAGACGCCGCGAACCTGCCTGGCGCGCACCTGGCGCCAGTACGCTTCGGGAAAGACCGCCAGTTGCAGTGCCGATTTCAGCCGTGAAAACGTCTTCTCGTCGGTTGTGTCGCAGACGACGATGACCTCGAACTGCGGGTAGTCGAGATCAAGTAACTGCTGCACGAAATTTGCCGCATCCGCGTTGGCTTCGCTGATGGGGACGATGATCGACACCGGTATTTCGTAGCCCGCCGACAGGCTCGGAAGCATTCTTACGGCCACCGACTCCATTCGCCGGCGCAGGCTGTTCACCGATACTGCAGTGAGCAGTGTCTGTCCGCCATGGAGCAACAGGAAATAGCCGATGAAAAGCCATTCGAGTGACGCAATGACGGATGCGCCGTCGATTGCAGAAAGGTTCACTTGATCTTCATCTCGGCCACGACCTGGTCGAGAATATCCTGTGCGAACGCGTCGACGAGCGAATACCGCAGGCGCCACAAATCGTCGGATGAAAGAAACGGCAGGCGTGCGAGCGACTGGCCGGCTCTGTAGCGTACCCACCAGACCCTGTCGGACAACATGCTGATCAGCAGATGTTCCTCCCCGGGTGAAATGGCTTTCCCCAGCACGCGCGCGATATGGGTGCGCACCTCCCAGCTCCGGTGCTTCATGAGCGGCACGATCGCGTCGAGGTTCTTCGGGGCATGCTTCGATTTCAGACAGGCAATGAGGATTTCCTCGTTTTTCGAGGACCGGATCAGGCGCAGCAAGTAAGGTGTTACTGAATCTGGTTGCGCGGAGTCCATCAGCGTAATCAGCCGTGGCAGTTCGGACGGAATCGCGATTTCCGCAGCCTGAATCAGGCCGTCTGCAATGACCGCTGCATCGGATTCCGAGAGAATCTTCTTGAGTTGGTCGGTTGGCCAGTCGTCACGTGCACCGATTGATGACAAAAGGATGGCCATTGCGCGCGAGGCGTCGGTCAGAAAAAGTGCATGCAAGGCTGCCAGCGACAGAATTGGCGTGCGGCCTCGCGCAACGGCTTCCAGTAATCTCCACGAGTCCTGGTCGCCGAGGTGTCCAAGCGTCATCACCGCGACAAGCTGGTTTTCGGTGTCCTGGGTGGCGAGCAGGTTGCGTGCTGCGGAGTCCATGCGCAAGCGCAATGCCACCGCTTTGAGGCGGTGCCGCGCTGGACCTCTCAGCGAATCATGAAACTGGTTCCACAATGCAAGAAACACGAACCAGTCCCGTTTCGGGACTTTCGGAAGTCGCGTCGGCACGGCGTCCACGGTTTCGAGAAGCAACGGCCGCCAACTGCGTAGAAAACGCGATTCGTGCACGCCGATGAATTTTCCCTGCAGCCGCAACATTGCAGTCCAGCACGCAATGATGATCACGGTCGCGGCGATCGTCAGGCTCGCCCACAGTACGACGTGCACCAGCACATCAGGGCCGAGGAGGCTATGCATGCCTGATCCGCGTTCGAACAGGAGCGAGCGCAGTTGGTTGTGTTGAAACCCCGGTTACTTTGAGTGCGTGAAACACGGACTGCTGCTGAAAGTGTGGGCAGACAGGAACAGGCCGGTTATCGGGTACTGCTTTTCGACGGGGCCGCGGTTCATTCCGGAGGTTTCCGATGTGCGAGGGAGTGTGACGCCCGGATTATAACCACAGGCATGACAAAGGCCGGCTTCATTGCGGATGTCCGGCGGTGTCGGTGTCCGATGTCATTCGGTTCGCGCCGTTGGGCGTCTCGCTATAATTGAACGCTGATCACAACGCCCGGTGCCAATCCGCGGACGGGACCGGTTGTGTGCTGCCGCCGGTGATTGCCTTCGCCGGCGTGATTTCTCTGGCATGAACCGGATCAACACACCTGCCTGAACAGCGAACGAGCGGGAGCAAAAACTGAAACGTCGAGGTTTATCGGTTGTAATCGATCTGTTGTTGGTCCTCGGGTCGGTTGTTCTGACCCTTGCGCTGGTCGAGCTGGGTTCCTGGATCTGGGTGAAGCACTTGCGTCCGCAGCATCTCACCCAATGGGAATTCCGGGCGACGCAACCGCCGCCCTATCAGGGCGCGGATTATTTCGGGACAGCGTTTCTCGCCGAAGCCGAAGCCTCCGTTTCGGGCAGTATTTCAACGATTGCGGAACTGCGCGATTTCAGAGGGCGCTATTTCAATGTCGTGAACGGGTTCCGGGTAACGACGGATGCGCCATCAGACCCGGAGCGGAGAGTGCTGATGTTCGGCGGCTCGACGCTGTTCGGCCAGGAAGTGCCCGATCGCCATACCATAGCGAGTTATCTGCAACGCATGCTCAACGGCGCGGGTGTGCGCTGGGAAGTGCGCAATTTCGGACTGCCTGGAATGAATGCCGCACAGCAGACGCTGATACTCAAGCGGGTGGCTCTGAGACCCGGTGACATCGTTGTCTACTATCACGGCGTCAACGATGTCTACTATCTGGTGTTCGGCGGTCACCCGCAGGGGTGGCAGCGGGGTGTGCCGGCTTTTCGTCCGGTGCAGAAGCTGAGCGCGGTACACAAGTGGATGCACGCCTGGCACAAAAAACTGAAGGACTACAGCTACACGGCGCAGGTGGCACTGGACATATACCAGCGCGGCGTTCCGGACACGGTGACCGATGCCGCCCGGATGAGGCAAGTGCTGGTGCATACCGAAGAGAGTTTCCGAACGACAGTCCTGGAAGCCGCGGCGATAGCCTCTGCATCGCAGGCATCGTTCGTTCACTTCCTGCAGCCTACGGCTTTTTCCGCAGCCAGGCTCTCGCCTTATGAGCGGGAGACGCTTGAAAATCCGCTGGTGACGGCACCCGGATTGGATATCGCGTTTCGCGAGGGCTATCCGCGCCTGCGTCGTGTCGCGGAGGACCTCGAAGCGGAAGGCGTGGCGTTCTACGATATTTCGGATGCCCTCGATGGCAGACAGCCCGGTAACGAAGTTTTGCTGGATTTCTGCCACCTCAACCACGAAGGCAACCGCATCATCGCCCAACGCATGATGGACGTTTATTTCCGGACATTGCTCGAGCGTTAGCGGCCGCTTGCACATTCGTTGAAGGGTTTGCCGGCAGGAGGCGATGGCCCGCCGTATCGACAGACAACGATGCACCAGTTCGGGGCGTGGCTTCGGCCCGGCGCACCGTTATCTTTCTCGACGGTTGTGTCTCGGTCTTTTTTTATCCATATCGGTCAATTGCTTATCGACACTTTGCGATTGGCATAGGGGTTGCGATAAACGTGTGATCAGAGACAGTTGAAGAAAGCCCGCGGGCCATGAGTTTTTCCCGTTACATCAGAGCCATTGTTGATCCGCACAGCGACCCCGGGAATGCGGGTCCGGTGCGAACACAGGATATATACGCAGCCGTGTTCGACGGCGGGGTGCCTGACCTCGAACTCGGGGCGCTGGTGGTTGCGCTTCACACGCAAGCGCCTTCGGTCGCTGGTGTCGTCGGTGCTTATCGCGCGATGGCGGATCGGGTCCAGCACCTGCGCAGGCCGGACGCCGCGTGTCGCCCCTTGATCTTTGCGAGTCACAACGTGACGCGGGAGAGTCCCAACCTCCTGCCATGGCTGGCGCTGGTCCTGCGCCGTCTCGGTATTCCGGTTCTGGTTCACGGAAATCTTGGCGGCTCCGGCGGAGCGACCAGTGCATACGTTTTTCGGGAACTGGGCGTAATGCCCACTGCCACCGTGGCGCAAATTCAGTCTGCGCTGGATACGGAGGGTCTTGCTTTCGTGCCGGCTGGCGTGTTGTGCCCGGGATTGGCAAACCTGATTGCGCTGCAAAGCAGGTTGGGCTTGCATGACTGGGTATACAAACTGACCGCGTTGCTCGACCCGTTCCGCGGTGAAGGCGTCCGTATCGTCGGTATCGCCGACCCTGTGTTGCGCGAAATCATCGAGCTGGTTTGCAGCGAAGAACGCCTCGACGCGCTGGTATTCGACGGCGCTGACGACGATGCATTCGTGACGCCTTGCCGCAGGCCCGAAATGTCCGTTCTTCAGCACGGCGTGCGCAGTGTGTTGTTTGAACCGGAGAGCAACAATCTGCAATGGCGCATCGATCTGCCCGAGCCTCTCGATGTCGCTGCCACGGCATCATGGACCCGGCGGGCGCTCGCCGGTGAAGTGCCGCTTCCCCATCCGCTGGTAAACCAGCTGGCGTGTTGTCTCTATGTTTCCGGGTACGCGGCCGACATGAATCAGGCAAAGGCAATTGCGGCAATGGAGTCCGGAGTCCTCCTTGCCGGGGACTCGAGAGCGCATGCGGCGCGCGTTGTTGCCACGCCGGATTCACAGTGATGGGCAATCAACGTTACACTCGACGCAGGTACGGTTTCAGCAATTCTTCATTCAGCAATTGTCAATCGAGTGATGTCTTCAAGGTGCAGCCGGGTTTGAGGTTTCTGAAATTGGGCAAGAGGTGAACATGAACCCGGTCGGGCCCTTGCACGGGTCGGCGCAGGTTTCCGATGCGCTGACAATCGGTTTTGCGTCATCGGCTGTCGCCGACAAGGTTAACGAAGACTGCTTTGGTTTGGTCACCCCGAAGGAGATGCCGGAGGCGGCCGAGCGCGGCACGGTGGTGGCGCTGGCCGATGGCGGAAGCGCGGGCGGAACCGGGCGCGTTGCTTCCGAGCTGACCGTTCGTACGCTGTTGCAGGATTTCTACGCGACGTCGCCGGAATGGAGTGTGGAACGGGCCGTCGACACGGTTCTTTGCTCGGTCAATGACTGGTTGTATGTGCAAAACAGCCGTGACCCGGAGTTTGATGGCGTCGTCAGTACCTTGTCCATGCTGTTGTTCGGTGACGGCAGCTTTCACCTCGCGCATGTCGGGGACACCCGCGTTTATCGATGGCGCGCTGGCGTGCTGGAGTTGCTGACGGCAGATCACATCTGGCCCCGGCGTGACATGCGGCACGTACTTCGCAGGGCGGTCGGGCTTGACAGCCACCTGGTCATCGATTTCATGACCGGGAATACGCGTGCCGGTGATGTGTTCCTTATTGCCAGTGATGGCGTATGGGAGGTGCTCGGAAACGCTGTCATGGACGAACTGCTGGCCAGTGATCTGAGCGCCGAGATGATCGCGTGCGACCTGGTGGATCGATCGGTCAAGAGCCAGCAGCGCTATATGGGCCGCAATGACGCGACAGCGCTGGTGACGCGGATTGGCGGTCCGCGGGGCTGACCCGTTACGAAACGGCCTGCCCGTCCGTGCGCGGCCTGGGCAAAGCGGCTATTGCTAGCGGTATCCCGTCCTGTCTAGACTGACGCCGTCGTGGCAGTCGGACCCGCGTGGTTCAGCCACAGTACACGGAGAACAGCATGCCAAATCCACTGGATTCACTCCTGGGGACGGTGATCCTGGGTGTTATCACCACGTTTGCGCTCTATCACGTTGCAAAGTGGCTGATGGTCGGCTGACATGGATTACGTACCTGCGATTTCCCGCTGGATTCATCTGCTGGCCGGCATCATGTGGCTTGGCTTGCTCTATTACTTCAATTTTGTCCAGGTCGCCGCGCTCAAGGCGGCACAGGCCGACGGTTCTGCCGGAGCGATCATGAAGCACATCGCGCCCCGGGCGTTGTTCTATTTCCGCTGGTCCGCGGTGTTGACCTGGCTGGCGGGGGCAGCACTGTTGGGGGCGGATTTCGGCAACGCCTTCATGCTGCGACCGAGCCACGCCGCGATCGGTATCGGCGCCTGGCTCGGGACAGTGATGTTGATCAACGTCTGGTTCCTGATCTGGCCATGCCAGAAGAAACTTCTCGGAATCGTTGATGCCAGCGAAGAAGAGAAGGCCAAGGCGCGCCGTATTGCTTACATTGTGTCGCGCGTCAACACGGTGCTGTCGTTTCCCATGCTGTTTTTCATGGCAGCTGGTGCGCACGGAGCGATTTACTTCGGATAACGCAGCAGCGGCGGCCGACTGACAAGAGGCTCCGCCCGTGGCAGGTTGATCCGCAGTGCCTCTCCCGTAGTCCCGGTTCGGCGGCAAAGTTCATTTGGGTTCCGGCAGGCGCTCCAGGCCAATAACCCGGTCGTCAGGCCCGATGCCACGCTTCGCGAACCAGCCCTGGTTCATTTCCAGCGCGTATTTCGCCGGCCCGGCGGATGAGTGCGATTGCTCACTCAGGGGCAGCATGTCTTCGATGTTGAGGATGCGGCCTTCGCCATCGATAAATGCGACGGACAAGGCGATGGGCGTGTTCTTCATCCACATCGAAATTCGTTGCTCCCCGGGGAAAATAAAAACCATACCGGAGGACTCGGCGAGCCGTTTGCGGAACATCAGGCCCTTGCGTCTTGTTTCGGGAGTGTTGGCGAGTTCGGCGCGGATCGTGTGCTCGCCGATCCGGAGCGGGTAGGTCAGTAGCGGGTCGGCGCGTAGCGGTCCCGGCACAACGGCTGCCATCAGCAACGCCACAGCCGATGCCAGCAGGAGGGCATGCCTGATCAGGACATTGGCAGGGTAGAGGCTGTCGGATCGGAGCATGTTGTACCGCTTGATGTAACTCATGATTGTGTCGGGTTCGGATTTGGAGGACGTCAGAACCGTTTGCTACAAATCGGACCGAAGCCCGGAAGCACGCGGCTATGCTGCGTTGCGCCATAAGATAACACGCGGTTCTTTAGCCGATTTCGGCTCCGTCATGTTGACATTGGTGGACGCTTGGACTAACTTCTGCCACGTCGTAAAGGATTACATTCCAGGCCGTTTCGGATTTCGTTTGCTGGACCTGCCGCGGGGTGCTTTACGCATCAAAGTAGTAAATCAAAAACCTTAAAGCGTGGCGTCGGGAAGCATTCGGCCCACGTATTTATTCGGGAGGTGTCTCTTCATGGTGAAGCAATCATTGCACTTCAAACGCGTTGCGGTGTCCACTGCCGCTGTCGCGTTGCTGGGCGCTTCGGGAGTTGTCTCTGCGGTGGGTGTGGATCGGCTTGAGTCCCAGCTGTATCCAAACTACGTCACAGACGACATGCTCCTTAACGCCGACAAGGACCAGCAAAACTGGCTCCATTACGGTAAAGATTATGAAATGACCCGCTACAGCGGCCTGTCCCAGATCAACCGGGACAACGTCAAGTCGCTGAAGCCGGCATGGAACCTTTCCTTCGGTATCCTCGAAGGCCAGGACAGTCAGGCCGTTGCCGTTAACGGCACGCTGTACGTTACCACTTCGTTCAACCGCGTCATCGCCGTCAACGGCACGACCGGTGACATCATCTGGAAGTACGAGCGCGAGTTGCCGGGCGACGTGTTCCCGAAACTGTGCTGCGACGTGGTTAACCGTGGTGTCGCTGTCTACAAGAACAAGGTTTACCTCGCCACTCTTGACGCCCACGTAGTCGCTCTGGACAACCAGACCGGCGACGTCGTCTGGGACAAGAAGATCGGTGATTACACCTACGCTGAAACCTTCACCATCATGCCTCTGGCGGTCAACAACAAGATCGTCTTCGGTACCGCTGGTGCGGAATACGGCGTGCGTGGCTGGGTTGCGGCGATCGACGCCGACACCGGCGCACCGGCCTGGAAGACCTACAGCATCCCCGGCCCGGGCGAGCCTGGCAATGAAACCTGGGGTGGTGATTCCTGGAAGTACGGCGGTGGTTCAGCCTGGATTACCGGTTCCTACGACAAGGAAACCAACCTGCTGTACTGGCCGATCGGCAACCCCGGTCCTGACTTCGACCGTCACGTCCGTCCCGGCGACAACCTGTTCAGCAACTCGATGCTGGCGCTTGATGCCGACAGCGGCAAGATCCAGAGCTACTTCCAGTACACGCCCAACGATCCGTACGATTACGACGGCGTGAACGAGAACGTTCTGGTGAACCTCGGCGGCAAGAAGCTCTACATCCACGGCGATCGCAATGGCCACCTCTACGCCATTGACCGAGCCAACACCCGCAAGACCAAGTACGGCCGCGAGAACATCTGCGTATGGGTAACCCCCCTGCTGGTGGTCAACTGGGTGAAAGAGCCGATCTCTCCGAAGAAAGACAACTGCCGTCCGGTCTTCAACTATCCGGAAATGGACGTTGTTTACGATCGCGTTACCACCAACATCGCGCCGTCTCTTGACGGTGGTAAAGAGTGGCACCCGCTGTCGGTCAGCCTCCGCACCAAGATGGCTTATGTCCCGGTGTATGACTTCACCATGGACCTCCAGGCCAAGAAAATGGAATGGAAGCGTGGTGAGTGGTACCTCGGCGCCAAGGTCATTACCTTCAATGCTGGCGCAGGCCAGACGAAGGCTTATGACGCAGCAACCGGCGCGCTGGTCTGGGCACGTTCCCAGAGCTGGCCGGCGACCGGTGGTCTCCTGACCACGGGTGGCGGCCTGGCCTTCTACGGCGATCCGGACGGCATGTTCAATGCTGTTAACGATGAAACCGGTGAGCACCTCTGGGGCTTCCAGGTTGGTTCCGGCGTTCACGGCAACCCGACGACCTACACGGCCGGCGGCAAGCAGTATGTCGCGATCGTGTACGGTGCCGGCGGTGGCGGTATCTGGCCGCTGTACTACGCCAACTTCCTGAAGACCCACACCAAGGGTGGCGGTCTGATGGTGTTCACGGTCGACTAATAATCGATCGGAGCAGCACAAGCGAAGTACACGTAAGCTAGCAGTAATGACAAGGGGGGACGTTGACGTCCTCCCTTGTTTTTTGTGTGCCGGATGGTGTGTCTGGTAGTTTCCGGTGGAACTTGGAGCGCATTTTCGGATCATTAGTCAGTACAGCCTGAAAATAACGCGCCAAAGGAGAAAGCAGTGAGTAAGCAGGTTTTCAAGACATGTATGGCCGTGGCAGTTGCCATGTTCGTGGGCGCAGCAGCCTATGCTCAGGACGAAAGTGAATCCCTCGATGTGCTGGAGCGGTCGAAGGCCAAAGGAAAGCTGGTCGCATGCGCGGACCCTTACGACTTTCCCTACGCGGCGCGTAATGCCAACCCTCCCGGATTTGACGTTGACATCCTTCGCGAGCTTGCCAAACTCGGCGGTATGGAGTTGGAAATGTACTGGGCCGACACGGGAACACGTGGCGGCATGTCACGCGCTCTGCGCAATTCGATGATGAAGGGCAAGTGCGATATTTTCGCAGGCGTAGCCGATAGCGGTGATGACGACATTCTGATGGGCCAGTTGATGTTCACGGATCCATATCTGGGCACCGGGTATATCCTGGTGGTGCAGAATGAGGCCAGCGGCATGAAAACCATTGATGAACTGAGCGCTGCAAAGATCCGGATTGGCGTGCAGATGTCGACACCCATTGATGCCATGCTTCACGACAAGGGGATCGCCCGTGAGCTTTACCCCGACAATGCGAGGGTGATGCGCGGTATGGCAAATGGTGAAGTGAATGCGGCGATCGTGTGGTCGACCGTATTGACCAACGCGCAAAGAAAATACCCCGACGCGACATTCAAGATGGCCGAAGGTTACGTGCCCGTCGAAGGGCAGCAATGGGATCTGAAATACCTGATACGCAAACGCGACAAGTCGATGTTGCAGTTTGTGAATGAAGGCGTGAAACAATTGCTGGATAATGGAAAAATTCAAGAGATCGTAGAAAGCTACGGCGTGCCGTTCTATCCGCCTTTCTCGTCATAGAAACTATTTGGAGGTTGAGGACAATGTTGGTGAATTTGTTTAGACAGCTGTCTGTTCGCGGTCTTGCTTTTGCGGTGGCGGTCGTCTCGGTTGGCGCCGTGACGAGCATGCTGCTGGCGCAACCGGCAATGGCGCAGCACAAGATGAATGAAACCGACCTCGAAGTGCCCACGAATGACATGGATGTCGTGGAAAAGGGTCGAGGCAAGTATGCCCAGCGTTGCGCGTTTTGCCACGGTGGTGACGGGCATGGCGGCAAGGGCCCGTGCCTGAGTTGCGGAAAGTTCGCCTACATCGGCAACACCAATGCGGAAATCTACGCGACGATCGCTGGCGGGCTTCCCAACCGTTCGCTCGGTGGAACCATGGGGGCTTTCGGCACGACGATGACAGCAGAAGAAATTCTCAGCGTCTTGACCTTCCTGCGGTGGGAGGAGCATCGACGGATCGCTGCCGGAGAAATTCCGGATCCTGCGAAGGACAAGTCGAATGAGCAGGTAGTGTTTCCAAACGTAAACTGATTTTTCCGCACTTTGCTGGCCGGATTGTAATGGCCACAACGAACAAAGCCGGCAAATGCCGGCTTTTTTGTTACCTGGATTGAAACACGATCGTGGTTAATGTTTTCCGGTGCTGCCGAATCCGCCTGTGCCACGGTCGCTTTGTGCAAAGTCGTCAACGACGTTGAAAGACACCTGTACCACCGGAACAATGATCAGTTGCGCGATGCGCTCGAGTGGCTTGAGGTCGAATTCCTGGTTGCCGCGATTCCAGATGGAGACAAAAAGCTGTCCCTGGTAATCGGAATCGATCAGTCCCACCAGATTGCCAAGCACGATACCGTGTTTATGACCAAGTCCCGAGCGGGGCAGGATCATGGCCGCCAGACCGGGATCGCCGATGTGGATCGCGAGCCCGGTCGGAACCAGTGTCGTCTCTCCGGGCTGAACCGAAGTGGCAGTGTCGATGCAGGCTCGTAAATCAAGGCCGGCCGAGCCGGGCGTTGCATACTCGGGCATGTTGGTTGTCAGGCGCGAATCGAGGATCCGCACATCGATCTGTGTCATGTTGTCAGGCTTTCGATACTGATTAGTGTCTGATCTGATTAACGCGGCGACGCCACGGGCTTGGGAGACGGTTTGTAAAGCCGGGTTACATGCCGGATCAGGCGGCGCGCCTGATCCAGTTTGGAGCTGCGCGGCAGGCGATGTGTGCCTTCGTCATCTACAAGAAGCAGTTCGTTTTCGTCGCTGCCGAGGGCGTTCTGAACCAGGTTGGCGGCTATGAGGGGTATGTTCTTGCGCCGGCGTTTTTCGGTGGCATAAGCCTCAACATCCTGACTCTCGGCCGCGAAGCCGACGCAGAAAGGTGCGTCGTCGCGTGCGGCAACCGCTTCGAGAATATCCGGATTCGGTTCGAATTCGAGCTCTAAACCGGCACCGGTCTTCTTGATTTTGTGTTGCTGCCGGTTCTTGACCCGATAGTCGGCCACCGCTGCTACAGCGAACAATATGTCGGTTTGTGCAACCCGCGCCATGACGGCGTCGTGCATTTCCTGTGCAGTGACGACATTGACCACCGACACGTTCGATGGCGCCTCGAGGCTGGTCCGTCCCGACACCAGGGTGACGTGTGCACCGGCGTCGCGAGCAGCCCGCGCAATCGCGTAACCCATTCGACCAGAGGACAGGTTGGTGATTCCGCGCACAGCGTCGATTGGTTCGTAAGTAGGACCTGCGGTAACCAGGATGCGGGCACCGGCGAGCAATTTGGGCTGGAACCAGCTAACAATGGAATCGACGATCTGAGCGGGTTCAGACATGCGGCCCATGCCGACCTCACCACAAGCCTGGTCACCGCTGGCGGGGCCGTCGATGACGATGCCGTCCTCGCGAAGTTGTTTTACGTTGCGCCGTGTTGCGGGGTTTTCCCACATCTGCCGGTTCATCGCCGGGGCAACCATCAGCGGGCATTCCCGCGCGACGCAAAGCGTCGCGAGCAGATCGTCGGCAGCACCGTGCACGAGTTTGGCAATGAAATCCGCGGTCGCGGGCGCCACGACCATCAGGTCGCGGTCGCGGGACAGTTCGATATGTGCCATCCCGTTGCCAATCCGGTCATCCCACATGCTGGTGTAGACCGGTTTGCCGGTGAGTGCCTGCAAGCTCAAGGGGGAGATGAAACGGCTGGCTGCTTCCGTCATGACGACCTGCACATCCGCGCCTTCCTTGATCAGCGAGCGGGCAAGATCAGCCGCCTTGTAAGCGGCAATGCCGCCGGTCAATCCCAGAAGAATTCGCTTCCCAGCCAGTTCTGCCATTTGCCTCACTCTGACAAGTCTTGATCCGGCAAGTGTAAACTCTTGTTGCATAATGGGAAAGCAGGGGGGGCGATGTCGCTGCGAGATTTGCCGGAGGACGAGCGGCCGCGCGAGAAGCTGCTGAAAAAGGGTGCAGCATCACTGGCGGATTCCGAACTGATCGCGATTTTTCTGCGCACTGGCGTCAGGGGAAAGAGTGCGGTCGATCTGGCGCGTGCGCTGCTCGAGCGTTTCGGATCGCTCGGCGGCATCGTCGGTGCCGAACTGGCGGAGTTTACCGAGATCGACGGGCTTGGCGAGGCCAAATACGTTCAATTGCAGGCGGCCGTCGAACTGGCCAGGCGCGCTCTTGACCAGGAAATGCGGGACGCGGACAACCTGAGTTCGCCGGATGCAGTGCGGCGCTACCTGCGCCTGCTGCTTGAACAACGCCGGGTCGAAGTGTTTGTAGGTCTGTTTCTCGATGCGCAGAACCGCTTGATCGCGGCCCGGGAGCTGTTTTCCGGGACACTGACCCAGACCAGCGTCTATCCCCGCGAAGTGGTCAAAAGCGCCCTGAGCCACAATGCCGCATCGGTTATTTTTGCGCACAATCACCCGTCCGGGGTCGCAGAGCCAAGTCGAGCCGACGAGAGCCTCACGCAAGCCCTCAAGCAGGCGCTGGCACTGGTGGACGTGCGCGTGCTCGATCACTTCATTGTCGGGCAGGGGAGCATGTTGTCGTTCGCTGAGCGCGGGCTTCTTTGACGCCTCGAGCGTCAGCCTCATTGCCCCGCAGTGTCTGGCGTTCGAGGCAGCCGTATCGGCTTGCCGTGCCATCCGGGCGCCACGATGGCGCCGGCGTCAGCTGTTGCTGCCGCCCGCTGCCGAACCGGCCTGTGAAGTCACGGTTTCGATCAGCGATTGAAGATTGCGGATCTGGTAGTTCGCGATCGCGACGACCTCCGAAGTGCCGGCGACGTGCACATAGCGGCTGATCTCGTCCGGCGCTATGTCGCCAACCGAATAGCGTGCCCGCGGTTCGATCTGGTCGGGCAGGTACACCAGAATAATCATCTCCGGTTTGGTGACACCGAACGCGTCGTCGGCGGCCAGCGTAAAGCGCCGCTCGATCCGGGCGCGGCCCAGGCCACCGAGGAATTTTGCGATCTTTTCCGACATTTCAGGGTCAGGAACGTGTTCGTGGACGCTCTGCGGACCCGCGTGTACGCCGTGATAGAACCATGCACCCTGTTCATCGCGCGAGAAGCGGTGCAGATTGCCAGCGACGGCAATCTCGATTACGGCGATCTCCTCGAGTGGCGCCGGCATCAGAAATTGCGGGCCGGCAGCGGTTTCGTCATCGGATTGCGATGGTTGGTCGCGGAACTCCAGCACTGCAATGACGATGAGTAATGCCGCAAGAACCGCCCAGACGATAACGCTGCGACCGCCGCGCCTGACCGTCACCGTTGTCTCCACCAAACGGCAAAGCCGATAAGCGCCAGCAGCGCGGGGATCAGCACGACCGATAGCAGGAACGTTCCCTTCATTTGACGATTCGTCAGATTGACTCGCGGCGAGTCGTAGGTGCGCGGCTCGACACCGATCAGGTCTTCCTGCTCCGCGAGGTAGTTCACCGCGTTCAGAAACAGGTTTCCGTTACCGAGGATGTGGAAGAACGAGTTGGTGGCGAAGTCGGAGTCGCCGATGACGACGATTCGCGACTGGGCCTGCCCCTCGATAACCGGCGATGGAAGGGCGCTGTCGTCTGCGCCCGGTGTTATTGCGGTTTCGCCTGCAACGCGCTCGGGGCGCAGTGTGGATGCGACCATCAGGGTCAGCGGGCCTGTCATGTCCTTGCCCGGATCGAGGTTGATCCGGTCCGGATTGCTCTCGCCAAAACTCTTTTTCGATGAGTTGATCAAGGGCACTACCGACGTGCCCGGCACTCTCTGAGGCGTCGGGGAGAGCGAGCGTACGCCAGGGAAAAAGGTCAACGGCAAACCACGGGTGATCTGATGGCGGTTGTATTGCGTGACCGCCGGTGACGAGGGATCTGCCCAGAAATGGCTGAGTTCGTCGATCACGAGGTTGTCATCCACGACGATGCTGTACTGTCGCACAATCGGCTCCAGACCGGTTTCGACGAACGGGTCGAGCATCATCAGTGCATTGCCGCCTTCGTCCAGATATTTCCTGATCGATTCGACTTCTTCGGGTAGCAGTCTTGTCTTTGGTCCGGCAATGACAAGCACCGCACAATGCTTCATAGACTTGTTTCCCCGCATCATTCCGGTTTTCTCGACGACATAATTCAGCGTCTCGAGACCATGCCTCGCTTTTGCCATGCCGTGCGTTTCGTGGACCACGATTTTCGAACCGGCACCGTGTGAATGGCCGGCACCTCCTTCGAGGTGATCGTGTGACTCCATGCTGAACGGGTCCGCCTCGCCATGGCCCTCGAGAAAGCATGCAGTTTGTTGGGCGCCGAGCGAGATGCGCAGGATCGCATTGGCGATGTCGGTCTCTTCCGGCCCATGTACCTGCATTTCCCGGTCACCGCTCTTGAGCAAGGCGGTGCCGGCAAACTGCACGCCATGCAGGCGTGCCTGGGCCGGGTTCACCATGGGATCAAAAAACTCGACGGTGATCTTGTCGTTTTGCGCGGCAACCAGTTTGTATCGCTCGATCGTCTCACGCATTCTCGAGTCATGGAAGAAGATGATGTGCACCGGATTTTCGATATGCTGCAGCATGGTTGCCGTTTGTTCCGACAGCGAATGCTGTTTTCCTTCCGAGAGGTCAAGCCTGACGGTGTAGCGCGTTGAAAAATATGCGACGACGACCAGCACGCCGATCACCCCGATCGTGAACACGGCAATTTCGCCACGGCGCTGCCGTATCAGGCCTGCCAGTTCGACACGCAATTTATAAAGGCCAACCGCGGTCAGGCCGACCCCTGCAATCGCAAGGAGCACGGTCCAGATGCCGGCCTCCAGAATGATGGCATCCAGCGCGATGGCAGTGACGAGGCAGGAGATCCCCGCCAGCACGACAATAATTGAGCGAAAAGACTGTTCCATGTTATTCCATGCCATTGTGTTGTCGGTTTCCTAACGACGCCATTGCAGGTAGCTGGCGTTGAGCGTCAATGCGATCGCGCTGACAACGAGATAGAAAACAACGGATTCGCTCCGTATCAGTCCGGCGATGAAGTCACCGAAGGGCAGGGAAAACGACAGGTAACCAAAAAGGTTTTGCAGGATCACCGTAGATTGAAAACTGTACAAATGCCCTACGAACCAGAATCCGAGCAGTACCGGGAAGGTGATGAGCGCGGCGATGACCTGGTTCTGCGTTAGCGCCGAGAAAAACTGTCCAATGGACAGGCAGGCCATGCCGAGGAGGAGGAAGCCGATATATCCCGAAAGGATGTTCGTGGTCTCCGGGCTGCCATACATGTACAGCGGGATCAGGTTGACTGCCGTGCCGATAGTCATCAGCACAAGAATGGTGACCGCGCCGAGGAATTTGCCGAGCACGATCTGCCAGGGCTGCAATGGCAGCGTGGCGAGCAGTTCCATCGTGCGGCCGGTGTATTCCTGGGGGAACAACCGCATCGTAATGATGGGGCTGACAATCAGCAGCAGTACGCCCATGTTCTTGAACGGCTCATTCATGCTTGCTGTGCCGGTCATGAATACTTCATAGATGAAAAAGTACCCGGTGCCAAGCAAAAATACCGCAACAACGAAGTACGCGATCGGCGAACGGAAGTAGCTGACCAGTTCCTTGTGGTAGACGGCTAGAACGCGATTCATGCTGCCTCCTGCTCTTTCTTGCCAACATAGTGCAGGAAGATATTCTCCAGTGTTGGCTGTTGCCGCTCCAGTCTGTGCAGACTCCATTTGCTGGCGGCGACGCGTGCGATCGTTGACTCGATGCCGCTGCGTGCTTCGACGTGGCAGGTCACATCCAGCATTCCGGTCTGTCTGGGCATTTCCTTTACGGCGACGGATTGCACACCGTCAATGCCCAGCAATTCCGCGCGCAAGGCGTCGGCGGGCGCCGAAACCTGGAGATTGACCCTGCTGCTTTCTTTCGATGCGGCCTGCAAGCCGTCGGGCGAGTCAATCGCCAGCAGCCTGCCGTTGTTGATAATGGCCACACGCTTGCAGATCAATGTCACCTCGGGAAGGATGTGGGTGCTGATCAGAACGGCGTGCTTTTCGCCGAAACTGCGTATGACTTCCCGCGTTTCCTGAATCTGCCCGGGATCGAGTCCCGCGGTTGGCTCATCGAGCAGCAGCACTTCCGGGTTGCCCAGCAATGCCTGCGCCAAACCGGTCCGTTGCCGGTAGCCTTTGGACAGTTTGTAGATTTCCCGCTTGACCACCGCCTCGAGATGGCATGCGCTGATCACCCGGTCCAGGTTCTCTGCCATCGAGCGTGCCGGCACGCCCTTGACCCTTGCCACAAAGCGCAAATACTGCTCGACATCCAGCGTGTCATAGAGCGGGGGATTCTCCGGCAGATAGCCGAGTTTTTCGGCTGCTTGCTCGTTCTCCCGCGCCATGTCGTGGCCAGCCACCTTGATTGTTCCGGAACTTGGGGTGGTGAAGCCTGCGATCATGCGCATGGTCGTTGTCTTGCCGGCTCCGTTGGGGCCGAGGAATCCGACGATCTCACCCGGTTCGACAGTGAACGACATGTCGTGGATGATGGTTTTCGGTCCGTATCGCTTGGAGACCGAATTAAGTTCGATTGCTGGTGCCATATCAAATGGGTGTTTCGGAAAACGCAGAATAGAAAAGGCCCCCCTCGCGGGGGGCCTTTCACTGATAAACGGCTTTTGACCGCTTACAGCTTACTTGTACCAGCGACCGCCTTTTTCTTTCCACTGCTGCTCGTCGTGACCGAAGAACAGCTCGCCGCCCGAGAGATCGGCCATTGACTTCAGACGATCGGCACTTTCGAAGTAGGTCTTGACGCTGAAGTTCAGGCCGGCCGGGTAACCTTCCAGGTTCTCACGCATCCACAGAGCATCCTGCGCGATGATGAAGGTGTCGCCGTTGGCGAACTTGAGCTTCAGGGACTGGTTGCCGAGGGTGTGGCCCGGGGCGCTCAGCACGGTGATGGAACCGTCGCCGAACACATCAAAGTCACCGTCGATGGCCAGGTAGTTGAAGTCACGGGCGCCATCATAGTCGGCCATGATGTGTGCACCGGAAGCGCGCTGGAACTTCTCCGGCCACCAGGCCTGATACAGTTCCTGCTTCTGCATGATGTGCAGCGCTTTCGGGAACATTTCGATGTTGCCGATATGATCCAGGTGCGAGTGGGACGTAATGACGGCCACGACCTTGTCGACCGAATAACCCAGCTTCTTCAGCTGCATGTCGATGACGTCGGAGCGCTTCTGGCTCGGCTTCAGGAAGTTGCAGCTCCCGGCACCCCAGTGTGACTCACAGCCGCCTTCGTTGAGGGCAACGTTGTTACCCGTATCGAACACGACGACGCCTTTCGGGTGCTCGATGATCCACATCGGTACCGGAATGGTGATGTCGCGCGCGCGGTCTTCCGGCAGGGCCGGAATCAGTCCGCGAATGTTGAACGGGCCGAACATGCCGCTGGTAGCCCAGTAGGCCTTGATTGGTGTGTTATGCGCCGAACCCACGGACGCGCCCATTGCGCAGGCGAGTCCCAGGATCATCGCAACAACAGTTGACTTCTTCATAGTTAGCTTCTCCCATATGGTGGTCTTATAGTCGGCTTCAGCTCTTCGTGTGTCCCTGGTTTGCCTCGTGAGCTCCGGCACACTCTTGAAGACGTGTCCCGGCCGGGGGCTCAGCACGGATCGGTTGCTGCTTGAAGCCACTACTCTTTTGTGGAGTCTGATGACTCACTTCGCGAGGGTACTATACAGGTAAGGGATGGGACAACAGGAAAATGTGGGCCCGGGCGGCTTTCTCTTCCCAATGGCTGGACAGCCCTGCCGAACAGGCTGTTTTCCGCATCCTGTCGGGTTTTCTGCCGGTTTTGCCGGCATCCTGTAGTGCGCGGACATCGACGCACGGATTCTTGCCTCATGGGGTGCGGCTGTGGTATAAAGCGCGCCTTCGAATTTGTGTTTCAGGAATGAACCGATGGCCCGCGTATGTCAGGTAACCGGCAAGAAGCCGATGTCGGGAAACAACGTTTCCCACGCCAACAACAAGACCAAGCGCCGCTTCCTCCCGAACCTGCAGTACAGGCGAATCTGGGTCGAAAGCGAGAACCGCTGGATTCGCATGCGCCTGACGCAGGCTGGATTGCGCGTCATCGACAAGAAGGGCATCGATATCGTGCTGGCCGAGATGCGCGCCCGCGGTGAGTCGGTCTGACCGGGAAGAATCAGGGGGTAAAACGAAATGCGTGACAAGATCAAGCTTGAATCCAGTGCCGGAACCGGCCATTTTTATACGACTACCAAGAACAAGCGCACCATGCCCGAGAAAATGGAGATCAAGAAATTTGATCCCGTGGCCCGCAAGCATGTGATCTACAAGGAAACCAAGCTGAAGTAAGCGGTTTCCGAGTGCGAAAAAAAGCCCGCTGGAAGCGGGCTTTTTTGTTGCCGGCAGTGATTGCCTGGACCGCGCCAGGGCCTCAGACGGCGTAACTGCGCAAAGTGCGGGAGAAATCCTGTAACGCTGCGATTCCGGATTGCTCTGCGCGCCGGCACCAGTCCTCGAGTTGCTTGACCAGTTGCTCCTTGGTGGCGGAAGACTTCTGCCACAGCTGCACCAATTCCTCGCGCATGGTGACCACCGTCTTCAGAACCCGGCTTTGTTCCGCCAGTTTGGCCACGCGCGCGCGCTGCTGGTCGCTGACGAAGCGTGCGTCCTGATTCAGCCAGCGCCTGAAATCTGGTGCGTAGGCCGCGCTGTTCTCGGCGATGCGGCGGATTTCGTCGGCGCAGGTGGTCCGCACCGATTTCGAGAACCGTGCGAGTACATCCCAGCGGTGGGTGATGACCGCTTGCAGCGTCCGGTCGTCGCAGGTCTGTGCGGGCTTTTCCATGCGAACCGGGGGAGCCAGCTTCTTGACCGTCGCCAGGCCGGCCATTTCCATCAGCCGAATGTAGAGCCAGCCGATGTCGAACTCGTACCACTTGGACGAAAGGCGCGCCGATGAGGCGTAGGCGTGGTGATTGTTGTGCAATTCCTCTCCGCCGATCAGGATGCCCCAGGGCACGATGTTGGTGCTGGCGTCATTGACCTGAAAGTTGCGGTAACCGATGTAATGTCCCACGCCGTTGATGACTCCGGCGGCGAAAATCGGAATCCACAGCATCTGGACCGCCCAGATCGTCAAGCCGATCGGGCCGAACAGCACCGTGTTGATGATCAGCATCAGACCGACCCCCATCATGTCCGATTTGGAATAGATGTGCTTTTCGAGCCAGTCGTCCGGTGTGCCGTGCCCAAACTTGTCCAGGGTTTCCCGATTAGCGCTCTCCTTGCGGTAGAGCTCGGATCCCTCCAACAAAACCTTATTTAATCCAAGCACTTGCGGGCTATGCGGGTCTTCCTCCGTCTCACATTTGGCGTGGTGCTTGCGGTGAATGGCGGTCCATTCCTTGGTGACCATGCCAGTGGTCAGCCACAGCCAGAAGCGGAAGAAGTGCGACACCACTGGATGCAGGTCGAGCGCACGGTGCGCGGAGTGACGATGCAAATAGATCGTTACCGCAGCGATGGTGATATGCGTAAACGCAAGGGTAACTACGACGTAACCCCACCACGGCAGATCGAGTAATCCACCCGCCCAGGCCGGGAGATTCGGTAACCCATTGATATTCATCTAATTTCCTTTGCGTTCAAGTACTAGTGACGGGATTTTACAGTAACAATGACAACCGCCGTTGCGATTTTTGTTGTCAAAGCGAAGGTCATGCCCTCTTCGACCGGCTTACAGCGGTGCAAGTTCGTTTGTGGCATTCAACAACTGCGTCGAAAAAGCCCCGATCTTTCCAAAAAACGTCGACATCTTCCTCTAACGTTGCTCGCCCTATCCTTATATTTTGGGGTATTTTCGCCCGTTTCAACTTGATCTTGAGCAAGTTCTGCCGTGTTAGCCAATGCCAACGTTCCCGCCCGGAATGGCAGCCGGGAGCAAGGGTGGCCAATGGTCTTTCGCGGTGGGCTCAGGCACCCTGTGTTCGCTCCAGGATGGCGCCAAAGAAGCCATCGCAGTGGTCGCTGTCCGGTAACACGCGGAAATAGGTGTTTGCCGGCAGACTGACGCCTTGTTCAGCAAGAATCGACTGACAGTCCAGCAGGCGAAACCTGCCATCTTGCGTCCTCAGGAAGTCGTCGACGACCTCCTCGTTTTCTTCGGCCAGCAGGCTGCAGGTCGCGTAAACCAGACGCCCGCCCGGTTTCAGTAGCTGGCTGCTCGCCGCGAGGATGCGCCGCTGCTTGGCGGCCAGTTCACCCACGCTTGCGGGCGACTGGCGCCATTTCATATCCGGATTGCGACGCAAAGTCCCGAGGCCGCTGCACGGTGCATCCACCAGCACCCTGTCGATCTTGCCGGCCAGGCGTTTTATCCTTGGATCACGCTCACTGCCGATCATCTGCGGATGCACGTTTGAAAGTCCGGAGCGCTTCAGCCGCTGTTTCAGCGATTCGAGGCGTTTTGTCGAAACATCAAAGGCGTACAGCCGTCCCTGATTGTGCATCATCGCGCCCAGCATCAGCGTTTTGCCGCCTGCGCCAGCGCAAAAATCAACCACCATCTGGCGCCGCGCCGGTGCCACCAGCATTCCGACAAGCTGACTGCCTTCGTCCTGCACTTCGATCTTGCCGCTCAGGAACAGATCGTTCCGGTTTAGTGCCGGCTTCGATTGCAGACGAATGCCAAAAGGTGAGTACGGTGTTGCAAGGGCATCGATTCCCTGCGCTTGCAATGCAGTGAGGACATCTTCGCGGTTCGCCACCAGCGTATTGACCCGCAGATCGAGCGGTGCCGGTTCGAGCAGTGCTCTGCCCAGGCGAATCGCCTCCTCCTTGCCGTGCTGCGCTTCCAGTCGTTGCCACAGCCAGTCCGGCAGCGACAAGCGCACGGCCGGCGGCAGCGCGTCGGTCGCCGACTGTTTGACCGCGAGCAGCCATGGTTGATCCTGGCGGCCGGCCAGAGGCTCAAGGGCCTTGATCGACATGCCCTGCAATTTCAGCAGGCTGGCCAGCACCATGCGACGCGGATCGGGGTCCGGGACGATGGACTCGAGCAGCCGCTTGTTGCGAAGCACGCTGAACACGGTGTCGGCGACAAACGGACGGTCGTGACTGCCCAGTGCGCGGTTGCTGCGGAAAAACTCGCTCAGAACGGTGTCGGCCGGCCGATCGAGTTTGCAGGCAAGGGCGGTTGCCTCGCAGGCGGACTCCAGTAGCGATCTGGACAGTTTCACCCGGTGCTCAGGGATATCGAATCGCGGTGACCACGGAATCGAACCTGCGTCCTTTCTTGTCGGTAAATTGCATCTGGACCGGCAGATAGTTGTGCTCGGTAGCGACCCAGAACTCGAAGCTGCGTTTGTCGTCCGGGCCGCGCACTTTTTCGATGTGGATGGTTTCGATCTCGCCGAGCGCAGACGCGATCCGCTCGTTGCCGACGATCCGGTAGTGGTACTCCCTCAACCGGCGCCCGTCAGTGACATGAACGCGAAAGCTTTCGGGCACCTTACCCGAAAATGCGAACGCGTAAGGCAGGCTGGCCTGGTCGATTGCTCCTGTCGGCAACTCAACGACTTCGTTCGATTCCCCGTGAATCAACCGCAGCTTGTTGTTTGTCCAGTCAAATTCCGCTGCCCTGATGCCGTCCTTGCGACCGCGCTCGACGAAACTGTCGGGCCGGAGGCCGGTATTGGTAATGGAGCCCTTGCTCTCGCGGCGAATGTCATCGATGAATATGGCGGCAATGCCTTTCGGGATGGTGTCGTTGTGCACCTGGTAGCGCTTGCCATCGTGTTTGAGCCTGTCCTCCCCGATTCCGAGGTTCATTTTTCCGAAGCGAATCTCGAAAGACAGTTCCACGTCCTGTGGCGGCATGGCCCGCGCCGTGCCCGCAGCCAGCAAGAGAGCCGGGATGAGGCAATGCAGGGCAAATTCTTTCAGTGCATGTTTCATCGTGTCACACCTGTTTGGTCCTGTCCGCTCACGCGTCCGCCTCCCGTTCCCCGGGAGATATGACCGCTTCGGGAAAGCAAAGTGCGCCATGAAACTTTACGCGCCCGTTTTCCAGTGACACCTTGTCTTCGAGCAGCCAGCGCACCGCCGTCGGGTAAATGCGGTGTTCCTGCTCCAGCACGCGGGCCGCCAGCGTTTCTGCATCATCTTCGGGGTGCACCGGGACGGCCGCCTGAATCACGATCGGTCCATGATCCAGCGCCGGGGTGACGAAATGGACGGTACAGCCGTGAAATCTGACGCCCTCGTCGAGTGCCTGCTGGTGAGTGTTTACTCCGGTGAAGGCTGGCAGCAGAGATGGATGGATATTGAGCATACGCCCCGCGAAGCGTGTTACGAATGTTTCCGTCAGTATGCGCATGAAACCGGCCAGCACCACCAGATCCGGAGAAAAAGACGCGACTTCCGTTGCCAGTGCTGCGTCGAAGCTGCTTCGATCGGCAAAGTCGCGATGGTTGACGACGCGCGTTTCGACATGGTGCTGCCGGGCGTAGTCAAGACCGGCCGCAGACGGATTGTTGCTGACAACGCCCGCAATGGTTGCCGGCAATTTCGCCTCGAACAACGCGCGCATGTTGCTGCCGCGGCCGGATATGAGAACGACGATACGTTTCATGTGTGGCGTCGCGTCAGACAACGACCGTCTGGGCCTCGCTGCCGATGCGCTCGCGCACGATGCCCAGGCGATGGACCGTTTCTCCCTGGGCAGCAAGCACCCCGGTGAGACGGTCGGCATCGTTTTCGGCACAGATGACGACCATGCCAATGCCGCAATTGAATACGCGCAGCATCTCCTGCTGCGCGACCTTGCCATTGGCCTGCAGCCAGTCGAATATCGGGGGCCGAGGCCACGCATCGCGCTGCAGCTCCGCCACCACGTTGGCGGGCAGTACACGGGGCACGTTTTCCAGCAAACCACCGCCGGTGATATGGGCCAGCCCCTTGATGGTTGCTTCCGCCATCGCCGCGAGCACTGCCTTTACGTAGATTCGTGTCGGCTCGAGCAGTGTCTCCCCCAGCGTGCTGCTGCCAAAAGGGGCCTCGAGGCCGGCGCCGGATCGCTCGACGATGCGTCTGATCAGCGAATAGCCGTTGGAGTGGGGGCCGCTGCTTGCCAGGCCGAGTACCACGTCACCCGGGCGGATCGACTGACCGTCGATGATGGCCGACTTCTCGACCGCGCCAACCGCAAATCCGGCAAGGTCGTATTCGCCTTCTGCATACATGCCCGGCATTTCGGCCGTCTCGCCGCCAATGAGGGCGCATCCTGCAAGCTCGCAACCGCGCGCAATGCCGCCGACAACCCGGGTGGCCACATCCACGTCGAGTTTCCCGCAGGAGAAATAGTCGAGGAAGAACAATGGCTCCGCGCCCTGTACGAGAATGTCGTTGACACTCATCGCCACCAGGTCGATCCCAATGGTGTCGTGCTGCCCGGTCAGTGACGCGAGCTTGAGCTTGGTGCCAACGCCGTCCGTGCCGGTGACCAGCACCGGCTGCCGATACCGGCCCGGGATTTCAAACAGGGCGCCGAAACCGCCGATGCCGGTTAACATGCCCTCTCTGGCAGTACGGCGAGCAAGCGATTTGATGTTTTCAACGAGTTGCTCACCGGCATCTATATCGACGCCGGCGTCACGGTAGGAAAGCGGTTTGTCCTTCGGGTCGGGTTTCAATCTGAGGTTGGATTCCAGGTTGAGTGGATGTTGGCTCCGGGATAGATTCGGCAACCCGGGTTCTATCGCGAGGCGGTGCTGTCAGAAACCTGCAGCGGCGGATACTGCTTCGGCGCCCGCGAATTCTACAAAAAAAATGAATAACATTCGCCCTGTTCCTTTTTTCCGCTTGACCGTTACGCCACGATCATGAACAACAATGCCGTCGAGCCCGGGTCTTTCCGATCAACCGAAGGAGGCGACTGATGCGCCAACTCGCGCTATCGCTTGCGCCGCGGCCGTTGCCGAGACTCGGAAATTTTGTGCCCGGGCGCAACGCCGAGTTGCTCGCGATGCTGTCGGCGCTGGCTGCCGGCGACCGTTCCGAGCGGATGGTCTATATCTGGGGCGGGCATGGTTGCGGCAAGACCCACTTGTTGCGGGCAATGTGCGCGGCTTTTTCCAGCCGAGGTGTCCCGGTCGCGATGCTCTCGGGTGTCGAAGAAGTGCCGGATTTCCGGCCGGCGGAGGTCGTTCTGGCAGATGACGTGGACCAACTGAGCGATGAGGGACAGGCGAGATTGTTCAATATCTACAACGCACAGCGTGACGGCAGCGGCGTGCTGATTGCAGCCGGTGCGGTCCCCAGCGCCCGCCTTCCTCTGCGGGAGGATCTGAAAACCCGCCTTGGCTGGGGCCTCGTTTACGAAGTCCACGGCCTGTCAGACGAAGAAAAGATGGCGGCGATGACCGAACACGCGCATGCGCGCGGCATCAACCTGGGACGCGAGGTAATCGAGTACCTTTTCAGGCGCCAGGCGCGCGACCTGCCAGCCTTGCTTGCGCTGCTCGAAGCCCTTGACCTTTACTCGCTGGAAAACAAGCGCGCCATCACCATACCGCTTGTGCGCGAGCTCCTGTCCGATTCTGGTGTATGAATGTTTTTCGGATCGCCGGACACAGGCGTTGGTGTCGCCGCGTCACAGCATCGCAGCCGGCTTCGGTGCAGGCCAATTCGGCTATACTCGTTCGCACGCACTGTGCTCAAGTGATTGAACTCCATGACGTCATTCATGATTGACGCGAAAAGCCTTACGCCGCCGGGCCGGCATTGCGCCCGACGCAGCGCCTTCCTTTTGGCGGGGCTTGCAGCGTGAAACTGGCGTTATTCGATCTGGATAACACGCTGCTGTCGGGTGACAGCGATTTCGAGTGGGCGCAATTCCTCATCGACAAGAACGTTCTCGACCGCGAGGTGTACGAAGCGCGTAATCAGGAGTTCTATGAAGCCTACAAGGCGGGCACCCTGGACATTCATGAATTTCTGGATTTTCAGCTCAAGCCGCTGTCGCGGCATCCACGCAGTCAGCTCGACGAGTGGCACGCCGAGTTCATGGAGGAAAGAATCCTGCCGATGATTTCAACCAAGGCGCGCGATCTTGTCTCCAGTCATGAGGAAGATGCGCGGGTGATCGTTACCGCGACGAACAGCTTTGTGACGTGGCCGATTGCCCGTGAATTCGGCATCGAAAACCTCATAGCGACCGAGCCCGAGGAGATCGATGGCGAGTTCACCGGCCGTGTGCACGGCACCCCCGCGTTTCGCGACGGTAAAGTGGAGCGCCTGAAGGAGTGGTTCAAGGAACATGATCTTGAATGGGGCGCGTTCGCCGAAACCTGGTTCTACAGCGATTCGCTCAACGATCTGCCGTTGCTCGGCATCGTCAGTCATCCGGTTGCGGTTGACCCGGACGAGACGCTGAAAGAACATGCGCTGGAGCAAGGCTGGCAAGTCATCAGCCTGCGTTGATTGACTTCGGACCACCCTCCCGGTCGGCTCGGTTTGGATTTGACGCGCAAGTTCGTTTTCTTCGTTGCGCTGGCACTTTTGTCGCTGCTCGCGGGGCTTGCAACAGGCAGCGTCACGCTCGGCACTGATGAACTTCTCGCCGCGCTGCGCAACGACGAAGGGATCGCCTCGGAAATTGTCTGGCAGTTGCGCGCGCCGCGCGTGTTTGCCGCATTTGTGACCGGCGCGCTGCTTTCCGTTGCCGGTTGTTTCTTGCAGACGCTGTTGCGAAATCCGCTTGCCGACCCCTACATTTTTGGCGTTTCCAGCGGAGCGGCTGCCGGTGTGCTGGCGGCGATGTTGCTCGGCCTGGGCACGGATGCCGGCTATGCGCTCGGCTTCGCGGGCGCTGCGCTGGTGGTGGTGCTGGTCGCCTTGCTGTCTTACCGCGTTGCCGACTGGAATCCATATCGCTTGCTGCTCACCGGTGTGATGGTTGCGGCCGGGCTGAATGCGCTGATCAGCCTTGCTCTCGTGCTCGCGCCGTCGGTTGCCGTCAAGGGCATGCTGTTTTGGCTGATGGGCGATCTCACGCATGCGCGCCCCTCTCCGGGACCTGTTGTTCTGCTGTGTGTGCTCGTTGCCTTGTCGGTAGCGCTTGGAACAGCGCTGAACGCTTTGTCACTGGGGCGGCTGAAAGCCGCCAGTCTGGGTGTGGCCACCCGGTCACTCGAATACACGCTTTATCTTGGGGCGGCGGCAGCGACGGCGGCCGCAGTGCTGACCGCCGGGACGATCGGATTTGTCGGGCTCGTCGTGCCCCATCTCGTGAGGTTGTCTGGCGTGCACGATCATCGCTTGCTTGTGCCTTTTTCGGCATTGCTCGGCGGCAGCCTGGTGGTCGTGGCGGACACGGTTGCGCGCAGTGCCTGGGCGCCTGTGCAATTGCCCGTCGGCATCCTGACGGCGCTTGTCGGGGCGCCGGTTTTGCTGCTGTTGCTTGGAAGGCAGACCGATGCTGCGCGCTGAGTCACTGCAAGTGCGTATTGCCGACCGGGTCCTCGTCAGCAACCTGAATCTGGTCATCGGACGGGGTGAATGCTGGGGGGTGCTTGGTCGAAACGGTGCTGGCAAATCGACGTTGTTGCACGTTCTTGCCGGGCTGCGGCGGCCTGACGGGGGGCGCGTGCTGTTCGATGAAGAGCCGGTCGACAGGATGTCACGCCGCAAGGTCGCGCGGCATTTGGGCATTCTTCTGCAGGAGGAAACGCGCGACTACTGGGGTAGCGCTCGCGATTACGCAATGCTTGGCCGTTATCCCCACCAGCGTGGCGTCTTCGGCCCTGCGCCTGCGGATCGCGATGTCGTCGATCGGGCGCTTGCCGGAATGGATCTGGAAGCAATTGCCGGCCGCGCCTATCGATCGCTGTCCGGCGGCGAGCGCCAGCGGGCCCGCCTGGCCGCATTGCTGGCGCAAGATCCGGACTGTTACCTCAGCGATGAACCGCTGCAACAGCTCGATCTGCCGCACCAGGTTGCTTTTCTCGACTGGCTCGCTCGAGAGTCGCGCCGTCGGCGCAGCGCCAGCCTGATGGTGTTGCACGACCTGGTCTTTGCCAGCCGTTATTGCGACCATCTGCTGCTCTTGTTCGGAGACGGGCGGTGCGCTCAGGGCAGCCGCGACGAAATGATGACAGAAGAAAATCTGCGCGCACTTTACGGATTTCCTCTCGAAGTGCGCACCATGGGCGGCGAGCAGATTTTTCTGCCGGCGAGATCGAACAGTGCAGCGCAGTTATAATCCGCCCCTTTTGACGGAACGGCCTGAATTGTTCGATGAGTGCGTTTGGGTGACGAGATAAATGATTCGTAAGTTGTTGTTGCGCCTTGTCAATGGCCCGTCACGCCCGGCGGCGCCGCGCGTGGTGCCGCACTCCCGGCACGGCGTGTCGCGCAATGGCATCAGCGCTTGTGCGCGCCGCGTGACCTCGACATTGCAGGAGGAAGGGTTCGAGGCCTATGTGGTTGGCGGCGCGGTGCGCGATCTGCTGCTTGGCCGTGATCCCAAGGACTTCGATGTTGCGACCAACGCAACGCCCGAGCGCGTGCGCGCGCTGTTTCGCCGCTCGCGCATCATCGGCAAGCGTTTCCAGCTGGTGCACGTGTTGTGCGGCCGTGATGTGGTCGAAGTGTCCACATTTCGTGGCAAGCACGCGGGCGACGACGGCGATCGCGGGCACACCGACGAGCATGGCCGCATTCTGCGCGACAATGTCTTCGGCACGCGTGAAGAAGATGCCGTGCGGCGCGACTTCACGGTCAACGCGCTTTTTTACGACCCGACGAGCGAAGAGATCATCGACTACTGCGGCGGACTGGCTGACCTCAAGAGCCGCAAACTGCGCATGATAGGTGACCCGGCGGCGCGCTATCGCGAAGATCCCGTGCGCATGCTCAGAGCGGTTCGCCTCGGCGCGAAACTGGGCCTGGAAATCGAGCCCGGCACGCGCGCGCCGATCCGCAAACTGGCCTTTCTTCTCGAAAGCGTACCGCCGTCGCGTTTGTTCGAGGAAATGCTCAAACTGTTGCTGTCGGGCGGATCCGTGCAGTGCATCAAGCAGTTGCGAGAGCAGGGCCTGCATCATGGCATGTTGCCCATGCTCGACGTCATTCTCGAACAACCGCTTGGCGAGCGCTTCGTGATGCTTGCCCTGCAGCGCACTGACGAGCGCGTGCGCGACGACAAGCCAGTGTCGCCCGGGTTCCTGTTCGCGGCACTGCTCTGGCACGAAGTGCTGGCAGCGTGGCGCGCGGGCGAGGAATCGGGCAAGAGCACGATGCTTGCACTGTTTGAGGCCATCGACCGGGTAATAGAGGATCAATCCGGAAATCTCTCCATACCTCGGCGTTTCACTACGGACATGCGAGAGATCTGGGTACTGCAGGCACGCCTGCTCAATCGTTCCGGCAGGCGGCCATTCGCGCTGCTGGCCAATCCGCGCTTTCGCGCCGCCTATGACTTCCTGTTGTTACGTTGTGAGAGCGGCGAACTGGACACGGAGATCGGTCAGTGGTGGGAGCGGTTCCAGGACGCCGGCGAGGACGAACGAAAGAGCATGCTCGTTGCCGGTTCTGGCGGGGGCCGCCGGCGTCGCCGGCGTAAACCGGGCAAGCCGCGCGCCGATGCCGATGCCGATGCCGGGCAGGAAGAAAGCTGATGCGGCAAGATGCGGCGGAGCGCGCATTTATCGGTGTCGGTGCCAATCTTGGCAATCCGGAAGACAGTGTGCGACGTGCCATTGCCGCGATAGCGGCCATTCCCGGGACGAGACTGATGTTGTCATCGTCTCTTTACCGGACGGCGCCGGTCGGCTATCTCGATCAACCCGATTTCGTAAATGCCGTTGCTCAAGTCGAAACGCATCTGGATCCCGTTGCATTGCTCGACCAGCTGCTTCTGATCGAAGCGCAATTTGGCCGTGAGCGCAGCGCACGCAACGCACCGCGCACGCTGGACCTCGATCTCTTGCTGCACGGGAATCGGCAGTTGAATTCGCCGCGACTGACGCTGCCGCATCCGCGTATGGCCGAACGCGCCTTCGTGCTGGTGCCGCTTGCGGAAATAGCGCCCGATGCGGCGGTTGGCGCCCTGGGAACCGCGACGCAATTACTGCGCGGTATTTCCAGCAGTGGCGTGACGATTCTGCACGAGGCAGGCGACCTGCTGCCGTCCGCTGCCACCTGATCCGGTCCCGTAATCCGTGACTCTGCCCGAACATTACCGTTACGTCGTTGTCGAGGGGCCGATTGGCGCCGGCAAGACCAGTCTGGCACGGCGCCTCGCGCAGCACCTCGGTGGTGAATTGTTGCTGGAGGCGCCGGACGAAAACCCGTTCCTCCCGAAGTTTTACGAAGAACCTGCGCGCCACGCACTGGCAACACAGTTGTTTTTCCTGTTCCAGCGTATCCAGCAGTTGCGCGACATGAAGCAGATCGACCTGTTTGGCGGCGTCACCGTTTCGGATTTTCTGTTCGACAAAGACGCGCTGTTCGCGCGTCTCAATCTCGCTGACGAGGAATTGCATCTGTACCAGCAGATCTACGGTCAGCTCGCACCGCAGGCGCCGACGCCCGACCTGGTTATCTATCTCCAGGCATCTCAGGAACGTCTTGTGGAACGAGTCAAGCGCCGCGACAAGAGTTACGAGCGCAGCATCGACGAGCGCTATCTGAGCCGTCTTGCTGATGAGTACCGGCGTTTCTTTTATCAGTTTGACGCCGCACCGCTGCTGATCGTCAACAGTGACAAATTGAACTTTGTTGATGAACAGGCCGATTTTGATTTATTGTTGCGGCGCATCAGCGAAATGAAAGGGCCGCGGGCATTTTTCAGCAAGGGTGATTAGTACCCGATTGGCATTGCGGTGCATGGTTGCAAGCGTATTCCCAACACAAGGCGTAAGCTTTCTGCGCGAGGTGGCAAACGTGTACACAATGCGTCCTGCTTTAGTGCGGTGCGTTTGTTTGAAAGCCGCAGGGTTTTTGGCAAGGCCAGGCTTTATTTATCCCGGCTTTGTTTGAGACGGCGCAATGTTGCGGTTGAATACCGCAAGCGCGGATTGGCGCGAATTGAACCATCGCGCCGCCTTTATCTGATTTCAGGATTCCGGACATGGCAAAAGTCACGACAAGCACGTTACAGAAAATGCGGCAGGAAGGTGATGCGATCACGATGCTCACCTGCACCGATTCGAGTTTTGCCGCGCTTCTCGACGCAGCCGGCGTCGATATTTTTCTCATTGGCGATTCGCTGGGCATGGTGGTGCAGGGTCATGATTCGACCCTGCCGGTAACGCTCGAGGACATGATTTATCACACGCGATGCGTGGCGAGTACGACGCAGCGCGCGTTGGTGCTTGGCGACCTTACCTTTGGAAGCTATCAGCAAAGTCCGCAGCAGGCATTTGCCAGTGCTGCGCGGTTGATGAGCGCAGGCGCGCACATGGTCAAACTCGAGGGCGGCGAGATCATGGCAGATACCGTTGAGTTTCTGGTGAGCCGGGGTATTCCCGTTTGCGGTCACATCGGACTGACGCCGCAGTCGGTTCATGCGCTGGGCGGGTTCAAGGTGCAGGGCAAGACCGATGACACGGCGCGTGACCTCGTCAAGGCAGGCAAGGCACTGCAGAACGCAGGTGCCAGCCTGATCGTGGTGGAGCTCGTCCCGGCGGATGTGGGCCGCAAGGTCACGGATGCGCTCGACATTCCGACGATCGGAATCGGCGCCGGCCCGCACTGCAGTGGCCAGATCCTCAATCTCTACGACATGCTGGATATCTATCAGGGCCGCAAGCCGCGTTTCGTCAAGAATTTCATGCAAGGGGCCGATTCGATCGCGACGGCTGTGGGAAACTACGTCAAGGAAGTCAAGGCAGGAACCTTTCCGGCGCAAGAGCACTGTTTCTGAACATGGACGGATCGCTGGATCCACTGCCGGGCTGGCACGAGAAAATGCGCCAATAGCCCTTCGCTGTGACCATGCACCTTG
This sequence comes from uncultured beta proteobacterium, assembly GCA_963792855.1. Taxonomy (GTDB): domain Bacteria; phylum Pseudomonadota; class Gammaproteobacteria; order Burkholderiales; family Eutrophovitaceae; genus SG8-40. The sequence goes on from CAWBXZ010000017.1 coordinate 74,432, forward strand.
CGACTATCGCCACGAGATGTTTTACAAAAAAACAAAATGGAAATAATCGAAACAATAGACGAGTTGCGTGAGCGGCTTTCCCGGGAGCGGGCCGTCTCCTGCGTGCCGACAATGGGCAACATCCACGACGGTCATCTCAGCCTGGTCAAGATCGCCCTCGAGAATGCGCCCTTGACAGTGACAACGATTTTCGTCAACCGGCTGCAATTCGGCCAGGGTGAAGACTTCGAGAGGTACCCGCGCACTTTCGAGGATGATTGCGCGAAGCTGGAAGCGGCCGGCAACAGTATCGTGTTCCATCCTGACGAAACACAAATGTATCCTGAACCGCAGGAGTTCTATATCGATCCGCCTAAAGTGGCGAGGAAACTCGAAGGGCGGTTTCGTCCCGGCCATTTCCGTGCTGTCTGCACGGTGGTGTCCAAGCTGTTCAATATGGTGCAACCGCAATCGGCGGTATTTGGCAAGAAGGACTACCAGCAACTCGCCATTGTCAGGGATATGGTCGATCAGTTCGCGTTGCCGATCCGCATTGTTCCGGCGGAGACCGTGCGCGCCGACGACGGTCTTGCCTTGTCGTCGCGTAATCGTTACCTGTCGCCGGAAGAGCGGCGGGAAGCGCCAAGATTGCGAGAGGCTATCCTGCAAATCCGGGATGCCATTCTGGAAGGTGATCGCAAGTTCGTCGCGATGGAGTATGCGGCCGGTGCACTGCTTTCGCGGCATGGTTGGAATGTGGACTATGTCGTTGTCCGAACCCGCCGCGGGCTGCGCAGACCCGCGCCTGACGATTCCGGTCTTGTCATTCTCGGCGCGGCGACGCTGGGCGGCACCCGGCTTATCGACAATCTCGAAGTTGACGCGCCCTGAGCGCGTTTTCGATGCCAGCGTTTTCGTGGCTGCACTGCTGCACCGATGAGCGTTCTGTTCTACAGCGAAGGTGACGATCCGAAGCCGTGGCGACAGGCGTTTGCCGCGGCGCTTCCGGACATGCCTTTCGAGATCTGGCCGGACGTCAGGGACGCCAACGCCGTTCACTATGCACTGGTCTGGAATCCGCCGTCCGGGTTGCTGAAAAGTCTGCCGAGACTCAGGGCCATACTGTCACTTGGCGCCGGAGTCGATGCATTGCTGGCCGATCCGACGACGCCGCAGCTTCCTGTCGTGCGCCTGGTCGACGCCGGACTGGCACCGCAGATGGCCGAGTATGCGATCTATGCCGTGTTGCATTTTCATCGTTGCATGCCGGCTTACCGCGAGCAGCAAAACGCGGCAAAGTGGCGTCCGCTTGCGCCGGTACTGGCGAGCGAGTGGCCGGTTGGAGTGATGGGTACCGGTGTTATCGGCGGCCTGATCGCAAGACAACTCGTGTCGTTGGGGTATCCGGTACGCGGCTGGAGCCGGTCCGGCGCAAACATGGAAGGCGTCGAGGTGTTTGCCGGCAACGAGCGCCTTGATGCTTTCCTTGAACGCTGCCGTGTCGTCGTCAACGTGTTGCCTTTGACACCGCAGACCACAGGCATACTCAACGCACATCGCTTTGCCGCCATGCGTCGCGGCAGTTACGTCGTGAACATCGGGCGCGGCGGGCACCTTGTTGAAGCCGATTTGCTCGCTGCGCTGGACTCCGGTCACATTGCCGGGGCCATGCTCGATGTGTTCGGGGAAGAGCCATTGCCCGCGTCGCACCGCTTCTGGTCGCATCCGGGTGTGATCGTGACGCCGCATATCGCCGGCGTCACCGTCGCGGCCGAGGCTGAAGCGCAAGTGATTGCCAATGTCATGCGGATGGAGCGGGGGGAACAACCGGTTGGTGTGGTTGACCGGGGGAAGGGTTACTGACCTTTTTCCCGCTGGTGCGCGACCTCGGTGCTGCATTTCCGGCCTGATGCCGATTTTGAGGCTGGTAGGCCGGGGGTAGCCCGGCGGCTAGTTACTTTCTCTTGCGTGCCCAAGAGAAAGTAACCAAAGAGAAGGGCACCCCAATGCCGCTTTGATCCTGCGCTGCCCGATGTCCACGCGGCGCCTGCGGAACTTGTCCGCGCAAAAAACGCGCGCGGCCTTCGAACAGTCCTCGGCGAAACCCCGCGTCGCACTCGGCCTGCTCGGCGCGGCATAAGGGGAGATCAATGCTGTGACGGTTTGCGTAGGTTGATCAACCCGACTGCAAATGTAGAATCTCCCCCTTCTGAACCGCCGAGTAACGCAGAAGCGACAGGGGGAGTCGGCGAGGACTGTCTGAGTCCGCGCGCGTTTTCTGCGCGGGCGAGTTCCGCAGCCGCCCGTCGCTTCGAGTAACGCAGGGCATCCCGAAGGGACGGTTCAGTGGGGCGGCCTTCTTTGGCCACCCTTTCTTGGCCGCGCAAGAAAGGGTGGTAGCCGCCGGGCTACCCCCGGCCTACAGACGGCAAACTGTAAAAAAATGAAAACGATCCGACAAGCCCAACGAGTGTATTGGGCCGGACTCGGCGCTGCTAGCCGGTTTGCCCAGCAGTGCCGAGCAAACAATTCGGCCTACGCCGTCGGCAGTTTGTGCTCTCCGAACTCTTCGCGCAGTTTGGTCTTGAGCAGTTTCCCGGTGGCGGTGTGGGGCAACTCGTCTACAAAAACGACATCATCGGGAATCCACCACTTGGCGACCTTGCCCTCGTAGAATTTGAGGAGTTCGTCGCGTGTGACTTCCTGCCCCTCTTTCCTTACAACGATCAGTAACGGCCGTTCATCCCACTTCGGGTGCGCGACGGATATCACCGCTGCTTCGGCGACTGCGGGGTGTGCCACTGCGGTGTTCTCCAGGTCAATCGAGCTGATCCATTCCCCGCCTGACTTGATGACGTCTTTCGACCGATCGGTAATTTGCATGTACCCATCGGCATCAATGGTTGCGACGTCACCGGTCGGGAACCAGTCGTGGCCGTGGTCATCCTTTCGCATGGGGCTGGGTTCATCGCTTTCGTAATAGTCGCTCAGGATCCACGGACCGCGAACCAGCAAGTCACCGAACGCCTTGCCGTCGCGCGGCAGATCCTTGCCGTCCGAGTCGACGATCTTCATGTCGACGCCGAACAGCACTCGGCCCTGTTTGTTTTGCAGTGCCAGCTTCTGTTCGTCGTCCAGTTCGCTGTGCTTGCCCTTGAAACTGCAGACGGTGCCGAGGGGACTGCATTCGGTCATACCCCATGCGTGCAAGACTTCGACGCCGTAATCCTGCTGAAACGCGCGGATCATCGCCGGCGGGCAGGCAGAACCGCCAATCACGGTCCTGTTCAGCGTCGAGAACTTCCCGCCTTTTTGTTTGAGGTGCGCCAACAAGCCCATCCAGATGGTCGGCACGCCGGCCGACATGGTCACCTTTTCCTGCTCAAGCAGTTCGAACAGACTTGCGCCATCCATTGCCGCACCGGGAAACACGATTTTGGCACCCGTCATTGCGCAGGAATGCGGCAAGCCCCACGCGTTGACATGGAACATCGGTACGACCGGCATCACCGTGTCCCGGCTCGAAAGATTCAGTGCGTCGGGCATGCACTCCGCGTAGGCGTGCAGTATGGTCGAACGATGCTGATACAGAACGCCTTTCGGGTTGCCGGTGGTGCCGGACGTGTAACAGAGTGATGACGCGGTGCGCTCGTCGAACTCGGCCCATTGGTAGTCGCCTGACTGTTCAGCAAGCAGTTCTTCATAGCAGCGCGCATCGGGCAAGGTCTGCGGCATGTGGGCCCTGTCGGTCATGACGACGATGCCTTTGACCGTCTTCAATTGTGCGCGCAGTTTCTCGATCAGAGGTACGAAAGTCAGGTCCACGAACAGATACGCGTCCTCGGCGTGATTGGCGATATAGGAGATCTGCTCCGGAAACAGGCGGGGATTGATGGTGTGGCACACGGCGCCCATCCCGGCCACGCCGTAATAGATTTCAAAGTGCCGGTGCGTGTTCCAGGCCAGCGTGGCAATCCGGTCTCCGTGATTCACGCCCAGCTTTTCCAGTGCCGCAGCGAGTTGCTTGCTGCGTCGATGCGCGTCCCGATAGGTATAACGGTGGATCGGCCCCTCGACTGTTCTGGTGACGATTTCAGTGTCACCGTGGTGCCGCTCGGCATGAACAAGCAGCGAGGAGGTAAGCAGCGGGACGTCCATCATCTTGCCAAACATCGCGAATTCCTTTGTATCTCGGGTTTGAACGATTCTAGCAGTGCCGGACCGGCCAGCCGGTGTTCTTGCCGGCGCGGACCTTGCCGCGAGTCGTTCGTTCTATAATCGGAGTCGACTCGGCGGGCGGTGGTGCTTTTGTCTGTTTTTGCCGGCATTCGTTCCTTCGTCGTCAGGCGCTGTCGTGGCAAGCTTGCGTGCGTGTTGGGGCGGTGGCGATTGAGTTGGGGACGGTTGAAACGTGCGCAATGCGATAGCCGGAGAGGGTGTGCCGGCAAGCGCGGTGGTGTTTAGAAGAAGATTCGAATGGCCAAATGGCGTAACCGCTATGCGTGGTTGCGGCGACGAGGGAACTCGGGGGGGGAGATCGTGAAATTTGTCAGGTTTCTGTTTGCTGTCCTGGCTGCGTTGCCATTGTCGGTATCGCTTGCCGATGACGAGATCAGGATTGCCTACATCGAAGGCTTGAGCGGGCCGTTTGCCAACGTCGGCGAAATGGGTCTGCGACATCTCGAATTCGAAGTCGAGAAAGTCAACGCCCGGGGCGGCGTTCTCGGCGGCAAGAATCTGCAAGTCGTCCCCTACGACAACAAGACCAATCCGCAGGAAGCGCTGCTGGCGTTTCGCGCCGCGGTCGATCAGGGTGCACGTTATATTTTCCAGGGCAATGGATCGAGTGTCGCGCTGGCATTGTCCGGTGCAGTGGAAAAGCACAATCGCCGCAATCCAGACAGGATGGTTGTGTTCATCAATTATGCGGCGGTGGATCCGGCATTGACGAATGAGCGCTGCACATTCGGTCACTTTCGTATCGATGCCGACGTCAACATGAAGATGCAGGCGCTCACCGGCAGTATTGCGCAGCGAGAGTCCCTCAAAAAGGTTTATCTGTTCAACCAGGACTATTCATTCGGTCAGGCAGTGGCCAAATCGGCGCGCGCGATGCTTGCCTCCCGGCGCCCCGATATCGAAATCGTCGGCGATGATCTTCATCCGCTTGGCAAGGTCAAGGATTTCACGCCTTACGTTGCAAAGATCAAGGCCTCCGGTGCCCAGGCGGTGATCACCGGTAACTGGGGCAATGACCTGTCACTGCTGATCAAGGCGGGCAAGGAAGCCGGACTGGACGTCGATTACTATACTTTCTACGCCGGGGCGGCGGGCAGTGTCACGGTAATCGGCGAAGCCGGCATCGGGCGCGTCAAGCAGGTCACAGCGTGGCACGCGAACATCAACAAGGCATCGGCGGACAACGCGATAGCGTACCGGGCGCGTTATCCGGATGCGCCCGAAGATCTGTACTATTCATCCATGCGCCTGGGGATCGGCATGCTGGTGGCCGCGATGGAGAAAGCGGGCTCGGCGGATCCGGCCAGCGTCGCGCCGGTGTTGTCAAACATGCGTTATGCGGATGACGCCGGCGAAGTGGCCATGCGACCGGACAACCATCAGCTGATTCAGCCGCTTTTTATCTCGACTCTCGTAAAAGCCGGAACGGAGGGCGCAGCGCTCGATGTCGAGAAGACGGGGCTCGGATTCCGCACCGATACGCGAATAGAAGGTGCCGATACGTCAATGGCCACGACATGCAGGTTCTAGGAGAGCCGGCGGGCAGGCTGGCGGCAAGTAATGGTTAACGGCAACGAGTACATATAACAACTAAGGAACTGATGCTGCCGTCCGGAGGGCGGAAAGCGGTTTCAAGCCTCTTGGGGGAGTCCGTTGGAGTTTTTCCTGGTAACGCTGCTGAACAGCCTTTCCTATGGATTGCTGCTGTTCATGCTCTCGTCTGGATTGACGCTCATCTTCAGCATGATGGGTGTGCTCAATTTTGCGCACGCCAGCTTCTATATGCTCGGAGCCTATTTTGCCTACCAGACCGGCGCCTATATCGGTTTCTGGCCGGCATTGTTCGTTGCACCCATTCTGGTCGGCATACTCGGTGCGGTAACGGAGCGTTACGGCTTGCGTACCGTGCACAAGTTCGGCCACGTCGCCGAACTGTTGTTTACGTTCGGTCTGGCTTACGTGATCGAGGAAATCGTGCATCTGATCTGGGGCCGTGCGCCGGTTGACTATCGCGTACCGGAATCGCTCGATTTCACCCTGTTCACGCTGTTCACCACCCAGTATCCGGCCTACCGCGCCTTCATGATGCTGGTATCGGTGGGCATGTTGATCTCGCTGTTTCTGTTGCTCACGCGAACCCGCGTCGGCATGGTGGTGCAGGCTTCGCTGACACACCCGGACATGGTCGAGGCGCTTGGCCACAACGTGCCGCGGGTTTTCATGATGGTGTTTGCCGGGGGCTGTGCGCTGGCCGGTCTGGCGGGCGTGCTGGGCGGCAACATGTTTATTACCGAGCCCGGTATGGCCTTCGCAGTGGGATCGATTGTTTTCGTTGTCGTCGTGTTTGGCGGGATGGGGTCACTCGCGGGCGCTTTTGTCGCATCGCTGATTATCGGTGCCCTGCAAACATTTTCTGTCGCACTCGATTTCTCGATGCTCAGTCTGCTCGGCACATTGGGTATCAACGTATCGGAAGAATCGAACTGGTACGGCCTCTGGTCGATCACGATTTCGCAGACCGCTCCGGTGCTGCCCTATCTGTTGATGGTGTTGATGCTGGTCGTCAGGCCGCGCGGGTTGATGGGCACGAGAGAGGGTTGAGATGACGCCGGTACTTCACAAGACGAGAGTGATTTTCTGGAGCGCCGTGGCGATCGTCTTCGTGATGCTGCCATTCGGATTCAGCGGCGGCTTTGCGCTGTCGATGCTGTCGCAGATGGGCATAGCGATCATCTTCGCGCTTTCATACAACATGTTGCTTGGCCAGACCGGTTTGCTTTCTTTCGGTCACGCCGTGTACTTCGGGCTGGGTGCGTTCATGACGGCACACATCATCAACTGGGTTGGTGAAGACCGCATCTGGTGGCCAATCACATTCATGCCGCTGGTCGGCGGGTTGACCGGAATGTTGTTCGGGCTGGTGCTGGGATTCGTCACGACGCGGCGCGCAGGCACCCCCTTCGCGATGATCTCGCTCGGAATTGCGGAGATGGTGGCCGCGAGCGCATTGATGTTCACGACGTTCTTTGGCGGCGAAGGCGGCATTGCCACTGACCGTACCGCCGGCGGCACGCTGTTCGGTATCAGCTACGGCCCCCAGATACAGGTTTTCTACCTGATCGCCGGCTGGTGCATGGTCGCGATGATCGGCATGTTCGCAGTCACCCAGACCCCGCTTGGCAGAATGGCCAATGCCGTTCGGGATAACCCGGAGCGCGCCAAGTTTGTCGGTTACAACCCGACGCGGGTGCGTTGGCTGATGATGACGCTGGCGGGTTTCTTCGCGGGTATCGCCGGGTCACTGGCGGCCATCAACTACGAAATCGTCACGGCCGAAACGCTCGGACTGGTGGCATCCGGTAATGTCGTGCTGATGGCGTTCATCGGCGGCATCGGTCATTTCTGGGGGCCGATCGTGGGCGCCGTCTTCGTGACCTGGCTGCAGTCGGCGCTGTCGACCTACACGCAAGCCTGGCTCCTCTACTTCGGTCTGCTGTTTCTGATCATCATTCTGTTTTCACCCGGCGGCATGGCGAATCTGGTCACGCTGCACAAGCCCGCGTGGCGCGCCAGGCTCATGAAACGGCTGCTACCCTCGTATGCGCTGGCTGCCGGGACCGGCGCACTGATGTTGACCGGCTTTGTTGCCGTGATCGAACTGTTGTACAGCCATGGCGGAAGTGGCGAGATGGTCTCGCTGTTCGGCCTTGAGGTCGATGCGGGCAACGCGCTCACCTGGTCCGTGGCGGTGGGCCTGTTTATTGTCGGCCTTGTGCTGTTTCGCTGGGCGCTGAAGTTTGTCCGGCGCGCCTGGGAAGAGATTACGCCGCAGCTGCAGGCAAGTGGGGTGGTATGAGCGCCGCAACGGCAAATGGCGTCGTATCTCTTGGTCTGAAAGACGTTCGCAAGCGTTTCGGGCGTACCGAGATCATTAACGGCGTGTCGCTCGATGTGGCCCAGGGCGAGCGTCATGCCGTCATCGGACCCAACGGCGCGGGAAAATCGACGTTGTTCAATCTGATCAGCGGACGCTTTCCCGTAAGCTCCGGACGAATCGAATTGCGCGGAGAGGACATCACCAACCTCGAGCCGCACGTGATCAATCGCAAGGGCTTGTCGCGCAGTTTCCAGATTACCAACATCTTTCCACGCATGACGGTGTACGAGAACGTGCGATGCGCTGTGTTGTGGTCGCTTGGTTACAAGTACTCGTTCTGGAACCGCGTCGGCGGTCTGCGCGATGCGGCACAGCGAACCGAGGAGATTGTCGAACTCATCGGCATGCAGGAGCGTCGCGAACGGCTTGCGGGTGTGCTGACCTACGCCGAGCAGCGGGCGCTGGAAATCGGCGTCACCATCGCCACCGGGGCGGACGTCATCCTGCTCGACGAACCGACCGCGGGGATGAGTCACTCCGAAACCGATGAAGCGGTGGAGCTGATCCGCAAAGTCACCACCGGCAAGACGTTGATGATGGTCGAGCACGATATGGGCGTCGTGTTCAATCTGGCCGATCGTATTTCCGTGCTGGTCTACGGCGAGGTCATTGCAACCGGAACACCCGAAGAAATTCGCGGCAACAAGGCCGTCCAGGAAGCCTATCTTGGCACCGAACAGGATTGATGACTGAGCATGCTTGACGTCAAGGATCTTCACGCCTACTACGGCAAAAGCCATATCCTCCACGGCGTTCATCTGAACGTGAACAGGGGCGAGATCGTCAGCTTGCTGGGGCGCAACGGGGTCGGCCGCTCAACCACGATCAAGGCAGTCATGGGCCAGGTCGAACACACGGGAGCGGTCGAGTTCAATGGTGAGAGCTTGTCCGGTTTGCCGACCTATCGGATTGCGCGCATGGGCCTCGGGTATGTTCCTGAGAGCCGCGATATATTTCCGGCGCTGACGACGCGCCAGAACCTTCTGCTCGGTATGAAGAGCACGCGGCAGTCGGGTCGATGGTCGGAAGAGGACATGTTCAATCTGTTTCCGCGGCTGCGCGAGCGTGCTTCTGCCCCGGCCGGTGTGCTGTCAGGGGGCGAGCAGCAGATGTTGACCCTCTGCCGCACGCTGATGGGAGACCCCGATCTCGTGATGATCGATGAGCCGACGGAAGGTCTCGCGCCGAAAATTGTCGAACAGATGGCGCATCTGTTCGAGGAGATCCGCAATCGCGGCGTGTCGATATTGCTGGTCGAGCAAAAACTGACCATTGCATTGCGCATTTCACAGCGCGTCTATGTCATGGGGCACGGGCGCATCGTTTTCGAAGGTTCGCCGGAAGATCTGCGCAGCAACGCGTCCGTTCGCAAGGAGTGGCTCGAAGTCTGACTGGTTCGTGCTTCGCGGATTGTTGGCCTGCCGGCACAACGACAAGGCGTGAAGGTGTCCCCCCGCGGCTGCGCAGCCCGGGGGTTTCGGAAATTTCGGTCCTGCGGTCGCGTTGTCGCGCTGCGCGTTCGCGCCGCTACGTGTTGGCTTCGCTGTTAAGGAGATTCAATGTCTGATTATGTAAGTTACGAAGTGCAAGGCCCGATCGGGGTGATTACGCTCAACAACCCGCCCGTCAATGCCTTGTCGGTGAACAAGGGTGTGCTGCAGGGCATACTCGATGCGATCAAGGAAGGCGAGCATGACCACCATGTGGGCGGCTTTCTGCTCATCGGCGGGGGCAGGAATTTTTCCGGCGGTGCCGATATCACCGAGTTCGGCAAGCCGCATGAGCCGGGGCTCGCTACGCTGCCCGACCTGCTCGCATACATGGACACGGTCACCAAACCGATCTTCGCCGCCCTTTCGGGGCCGACCATGGGTGGCGGCCTTGAACTGGCGCTGACCTGTCACTACCGGGTTGCATCCGCCGACACCCTGCTGGCCTTGCCCGAGGTGAAACTCGGCATTCTCCCCGGCGCCGGCGGCACCCAGCGCCTGCCACGCCTGATCGGTGCCGAACGGGCGCTGGATTTCATGGTGAACGGCAATCCGATCAAGTCGGCTGCAGCGATGGAGCTTGGCCTCATTGACGAGATCGTCAAGGGCGATCTGCTGCAGGCAGCGCTCACCTGGGCCAAGCGTGCGCTGCGCGACGGCAAGACGGTGCGCCGCGCGAGCCAGTTGACGGCAGCGCTCGAGCAGGACACGGAGACGTTCATCGAAGCGGCACGCCAGAGCATCGGCCAGAAATGGCGCGGTTATCCCGCGCCGCTCGCCATTGTCGACTGCGTCAACGCTGCCTTGACGTTGCCCTTTGACAAGGCGCTTGGCGTGGAGCGCGCGGCCTTCGGCAAGCTTGTCACATCCAACGAATCGAAAGCGTTGCGCCATCTGTTTTTCTCCGAGCGGCAGGCCGCGAAGATCTCCGATGTGCCGGCGGATACGAAAGAGATTCCGATCGAGAAAGCAGCGGTGATCGGTGCCGGCACCATGGGTGGCGGCATTACCATGAACTTTGCCAATGCCGGCCTGCCCGTGACCATGGTGGAGGCGTCGCAGGAGGCTCTCGACCGGGGGCTGGGAATCATCCGGAAAAATTACGCGGCAACGGTGTCCAAGGGACGGCTTTCACAGGAGCAGATGGACCAGAGAATGGCGCTGATCACGCCGTCGGTTGATTACAAGTCGATTTCCAGGGCGGACATCGTCATCGAGGCGGTTTACGAGGAAATGGACGTCAAGAAGGAGGTGTTCGGAAAAATCGACGCGATCGCCAAAGCCGGCGCCATCCTTGCCACCAATACATCGACCCTGGACGTCAACGAGATTGCGGCATCGACCTCCCGCCCCGGGTCGGTAATCGGCCTGCACTTCTTCAGCCCGGCAAACGTGATGCGCCTGCTCGAAGTGGTGCGCGGTGCGAAGACTGCGAAGGACGTTCTCGCCACCAGCATGAAACTCGGCAAGACCATCGGCAAGGTCCCGGTTTGCGTGGGCGTGTGCGACGGCTTTGTCGGCAACCGCATGATTCACACCTATCTGAAGGAAGCGGGCTACCTGCTCGAAGAGGGTGCGTTGCCGAAGCAGGTCGATGGGGCTATCGAAGCGTTCGGGTTTGCCATGGGCCCGTTTCGAATGAGTGATCTCGCCGGCCTCGATATCGGCTGGGCGATCCGCAAACGCCAGGCTGCGACGCGTCCTGCCGATGCCCGCTACGTCCGGATCGCCGATCTGATTTGCGAGAAGGGCCGGTTCGGGCAAAAAACAGGGGCCGGATATTACCGCTATGAAAAGGGCAGCCGCGCTGCCATTCCCGATCCCGAGATCGAGGCGTTGATCGTTGCGGAATCGCGCGAAAAAGGCATCGAGCGCCGTGACATCAGCGACGAAGAGATCGTGGAGCGGCTGCTGTACTCCCTCGTGAACGAGGGAGCCGCCATTCTCGATGAGGGCATCGCCCAGCGCGCTTCTGATATCGACGTCATTTACGCGTTTGGCTACGGATTCCCGCGCTATCGCGGCGGTCCGATGTTCTATGCCGACCTTGTCGGCCCGGATAAGGTGCTCAAAAGTATCCGCCAGTTCGCCGAGAAACCGTTGGGCGTACACTGGAAGCCTGCGAAGTTGCTCGAAAAGCTGGCCGCCGACGGCGGCAAGTTCAATGCTTAGTGATTGATTAAGGAACTGAACCTGACTGGAGAATAGGCAATGGCTGATGCTGTAATCGTTTCAACCGCACGCACGCCGCTGTGCAAAAGCTGGCGCGGCGCCATGAACATGACGCACGGTGCGAAGCTGGGCGCACATGCCGCCGCCGCGGCAGTCGAACGGGCGAAGCTCGATCCGGGTGAGATCGAAGACGTCATCATGGGGTGCGCAACGCCCGAGGGCGCGACCGGGGGCAACATCGCGCGGCAGATTGCCATCCGGGCAGGCATGCCCGTCACGGTGTCCGGCATGACGGTGAACCGGTTTTGTTCATCCGGTTTGCAGACGGTTGCGCTCGCCGCGCAACGCGTGCTGGCCGGCGAAGACGGCATCTACGTCGCCGGGGGCGTCGAGTCGATTTCCTGCGTGCAGAACGAAGCGAACAAGCACATGGCAGAGGATGAATGGCTGCATCGTCACAAGCCCGAAATTTACTGGCCGATGCTGGCCACCGCCGAAAACGTGGCGAAGCGTTACAACATCCCGCGCGACGTGCAGGACCGCTATGGCGTGGACAGCCAGAACAAGGCGGAAAAAGCACGTGCCGAGGGACGGTTCAGCGACGAGATCGTGCCGATCACGACCAAGATGAAAATCGTCGACAAGGACACCGGCCAGGAAAGCGTCAAGGAAGTCACGGCCTCGGCCGACGAAGGCATACGTCCCGGCACCAACTACGAAGGCGTGTCGCAGATCAAGCCGGCGATCGAAGGCGGCGTGATTGCCGCCGGCAATGCCAGCCAGTTCTCCGATGGCGCATCGGCGCAAGTGGTCATGAGCGACAAGATGGCCGCGAGCAAGGGCCTTACGCCGATGGGCGTGTTCCGCGGGTTCGCGGTGGCGGGACTCGAGCCGGACGAAATGGGTATCGGGCCCGGTGTACGCGGTGCCGAAACTGCTCAAGCGCGCTGGAATGAAAGTCGAGGACATCGACCTGTGGGAGTTGAACGAAGCCTTTGCCGTGCAGGTGATCTATTGTCGCGACAAGCTCGGTATTCCGAATGACAGGCTCAACGTCAACGGCGGCGCGATTGCGCTCGGCCATCCGTACGGCGTGAGCGGAAGCCGTCTCGTTGGCCATGCACTGATCGAAGGCAAGCGCCGCGGCGCCAAACACGTCGTCGTGACGATGTGCATCGGCGGCGGCATGGGCGCGGCGGGTTTGTTCGAAGTCGTCTGAGATTGTGCTGACGGGAAGCCTTGGGTGAACTCTCGGCGTTCCCGGAAAGCCTGAAAAGCGATTACCGCAAAGGACGCTGAGGACGCGGAGAAAAGCCACGAACATCCATTCGATCTCATGCAACCGCCAGCATGCCCGGCTTCGATGTTTACGAGCGCAGAAGGTTCGGCGGACCGGGAGGAATGAAATCCTGGAGCATTTCCTCTGCGCCCTCTGCGTCCACCGCGGTGAGAGCGTGTTTTCCCAACCGTACCTTGATTCTCGATCTACCTGAATGCAATCAAAGATACTCAACCCCCGTGACATCGAATTCATCCTCTACGAACTGCTCGAGGTAGAGTCGATGACCGCGTGGCCGCGGTTCTCGGAGCATGGGCGGGAAACCTTCGATGCCGCGCTCGAAACCGCGGCGAAGATCGCCACCGACAAGTTCGCGCCCCACAACCGGAAGGCGGATCTGAATGAACCGACCTTCGACGGCAAGCGTGTGACCATCATTCCCGAAGTCGCCGAAGCCCTGCACGAGTTCAACGACGCGGGTTTTCTGTCGGCGACACAGGACTTCGAAAGCAATGGCATGCAGTTGCCGTGGACGGTTGCGCAAGCCTGCCTCGCGTGGTTCAACGCGGCGAATGTGTCGACGGCGGCCTACCCCTTCCTGACCATTGCCAACGGCAATCTGATTCAGGCCTTCGGCGACGAGCAACAGAAGGAACGTTACCTCGCCGGACTGCGATCGGGGCGTTTTTTCGGGACCATGTGTTTGTCGGAAACGCAGGCCGGTTCCTCGCTGGCCGATATCCGCTGCAGCGCCGTCGCGCAACCCGACGGCAGTTACCGGCTTGCGCGGCAGCAAGATGTGGATTTCCGGCGGCGATCACGAATTGTCTGAAAACATCATTCACCTGGTGCTGGCGCGTATCGAAGGCGCGCCGCCGGGCGTGAAAGGCATTTCGCTGTTCATCGTGCCGAAGTATCGCGTCAACGACGACGGCAGCCTGGGTGAACGCAACGAAGTGGCGCTGGCGGGCCTGAATCACAAGATGGGTTTTCGCGGTACGACCAACTGCGTGCTTGCATTCGGTGAGCAACAGGGCGCCTGGGCCGAACTGATTGGCGAACCGAACCGCGGCCTTGCCTGCATGTTTCACATGATGAATGAAGCGCGGATTGGTGTCGGCATGGGTGCGGCGGTATTGGGCTACACAGGTTACCTGCACGCGCTTGCCTACGCCCGCGAGCGAACCCAGGGCCGCCCGCCCGGCGCCAAGGACCCGGCGAAGCCACAGGTGCCGCTCATCGATCACGCGGACATCCGGCGCATGCTGCTCGCGCAAAAAGCGGCGGCGGAAGGCGCGCTGGCACTGTGCCTGATGTGCGCGCGACTGGTAGACGAGCAGCAACACAATCCGGATGAGCGCGCGCGCAACGAGGCCAGCCTGTTGCTGGAGATGCTCACGCCGATCGCCAAGGCGTGGCCGTCCGAGTTTTGCCTCGAAGCCAACAGTCTGGCGATTCAGGTGCATGGCGGCTACGGATACACGCGCGAGTTTCCGGTGGAGCAGTTCTATCGCGACAACCGGCTGAATCCGATCCACGAGGGTACCAACGGCATCCAGGGAATCGATCTGCTCGGACGCAAGGCGGGCATGCAGGACGGCGCCGCGATTCAGTTGCTGGCGCGCGAAGTCCACGCCACCGTCCGAGAGGCCTCGAAGTGCCGTTCCGATGAATTGCAGCATTGCGGAAAATCACTGCTCGAAGCGCTCGATCGCGTCATGGAAATCACCCGCGACCTGCTGTGCGTGATCGACCGCGGCGAGACCGAACTGGCACTGGCGAATGCCTCTGTCTATCTCAATCTGGTCGGGCACACCGTCATCGCCTGGGTGTGGTTGCGTCAGGCACTGGTTGCCGTGGAGCACCTCGGTCCGGAAACACCGGAAGATCGTGACTTCTATCAGGGCAAGCTGCAGGCCTGCACTTACTTCTTCCGCTGGGAATTACCCAGAACGAAGCACTGGTTCAACCTGCTGCACGATCGTGACCTGACTTGCCTGGAGATGCAGGATGGCTGGTTTTGACTGCGGCACCAGCGTTCCTGCACCGGCTTCAGTAACCGTTTGCGAGTAGCGTGGTACCAGAGGGTTGCGCACGCCGCGCCAGGCGTTGTGGGGTGACGTTTCCCGCTCCACCAGATAAACTTCCTTATTCATCCGACATATGTCGCCTCGGTTAGGCGACTGTAATGCAGCCGTCAAATGGCCTGGTGCACCTGCCCAAGCAAGCGCGGTTTTTGCTTCAGCAGGGTTTGACTCTTTGTCGAATCAGGCACTTGCGCATCCTCCCGCAACCTGACATAAGCTGATGTTTTATACAGCACAGGAAAAGGCAATGATTTTGCGAGAAAAACGATTCCCGCGCGGTCTTGGGTTGTCGTGTTAGTTGGTTTTTAGGCAGACTATTTAACGTTAGACATCACTAGAGGATGACGTTACCAAAGGGAGTGAACATGCGCATATATATCGCGGCTGGGTTGGTTTGCTTGGTGATTGCTGGATGTAATGGAATGCCTCCTAAGAATGGGGCCGGCCAAGGGAGCGGAAACATTCCTCTCCCAGACAAGGCAGTCGTTACGGAACTGCCAAACTTTGCAAAACACGAAAATGAGGTCGAGATCGCCGACAGCATGAACGACGTGGATCCCACGTGGGTATTGGGGAGCGATGATGAATACAGAAAGCGGCCCGCGTTCGAGGACTGGACAGCTTCTTGGCGCAGAACGCGAAGCCTACACTTACGCCTCAAACTGAGGTCGTTTTCAAGGATTTCATCGAGAACTCACTTACTGCAAATACGGGCTGGCAAGATTTTCTGAAGACGCAAGTGACCGACACTGTCAGAGCAGAGGTTTCGGTCGTAAAGACACTCAAGGTCACCATCAAAAATACCGAAATCGACAGGTCCAAGCTGATTAACGAAGGCAAGGGCATTCCTGCGGCCGAGCGCGGAAATTACGGAGTGATCATTGGATACATTGATTTCGTTCTCAGCGCGGGATTGTTCAAAGATTTCGGAACGGAAGGCTCAGCGTCCGGATACTGCGCGAAGATCGGCGGCGTGTGGTACAGCAGGTTTGAAAATACCGCTGCGCAACACCGGGTGATTGCGATTTGGGCGCCACTTCCGTTCGTTCTTGAAAACGTCGAAAAGCCAACCAGCACGCCAGTCGATCTCGAAAAGGCTACACGTGAAGCACTTGAGCGCGGAACGTTACAGATCAAGGCAATGGAGAAGGCGGTGATAGACAAGTGATGTCTAACATCCGCATCGACGCGGACCCGTGGCATGCGTGCTTCGCCCGCTTGCCACGTGCCGGTTATGCGGGGCGTTATGATGCCGGCAGTCTGCCCAGGCATTTGATGACTACACAACGAACGCGGAAAAAGCAGCGCCGACACGAGGAGACGACCACATGGAAACACTGACCGACAGAGCCCTAGGCGATGGTCATCTACGCCTCGAAACGGTAGGCAAGACCGAGAAAATTCACTACGTCGCGGTAAGTCGTACCGAACGGTGGTCCGACCCCGAGGAGAAGGTCCGCGCCGAGTTCTATGCTGAGCTGATCTACCGGTACGGCTACTCGCCCGAGCGGATCGGCGTCGAGGTCACGGTCCCCGACCGCTCGCCTAACGACTTCGCCGACTTGGTAGTGTTCACGACGACGAGCGGAAGAAGCCCTACGCCGTCATCGAGTGCAAGAAGGACGGCATCAGCGATGCCGAGTTCGACCAGGCGGTCGAACAAGCCGCGGGCAACGGGAGTGCCTACAAGTTTCGCGCCGCCTACATCGGCGTCGTCGCGGGAGACACGCGCAAGTTCCTCGACACCAGCGACAAGTACGGCGCGCTCGAGCGCGACAAGAACGTCGTCGCTGACCTGCCGATGGGGTACGGTAAGCCACCCGAGTACAAGTACCGCAAGGGCGTGAGCAAGGACTGGCTCGACATCAGCCCGGTGAGCAAGGGCGAGTTGATTGCCGCAATCAAGAAGTGCCACCAAACGCTTTGGGGCGGCGGGCGTTTTCGCCACCGGCGGCCTTCGGCGAGTTCTGCAAGATCATCTTCGTCAAAGTTCGCGACGAGAAGGCTCCGCGAAGGAAGGGCGAGCCCTACGAGTTCCAGATCAAGACCGACGAGTCCGCGCACGCGCTGGCCCAGCGGATCAAAGCCATGTACGCGGAGGAGATGAAGCGCGAGCCGGACGTTTTCAAGGAGCCGATCAAGGTCGACGACGGCACGCTCAAGATGTGTGTGTCCCACCTCGAAGGGATCAACTTCAACAAGACCGATCTGGACACCAAGGGCGTTGCTTTCGAGCAATTCCTGGACGGCTTTTTCAAGGGCGACTTCGGCCAGTACTTCACCCCGCGCGAGATTATCCAGTACTGCGTCGAAATGCTCAACCCGACCGCCGACGACAGGACGCTCGATCCCGCTTGCGGTTCGGCGGTTTCCTGCTCTACGCGATGGACCACGTGCGCCACGCGGCGAGAAGCTCTACGAGGACGACGAGACGGCTCGCTTCCGTCACTGGCACGAGTTCGCTAAAGAGCGCCTCTTCGGCATCGAGATCAACGACGAAATCTCCCGCGTCGCCAAGATGAACATGATCCTCCACGACGACGGGCACACGAACGATCGTGGGCTTCGACGCGCTGGAGACTCCCGGATCAAGGACGAGAACCCGGCAAGGTCAGAGGCCGCAGATCTTCGACCTGATACTCACCAATCCGCCCTTCGGTGCGATGGTGAAGGAGACTGAGAAGGGCAAGGCGTACATGGAGGGGTGGGAACTCCCGAAGTACGTCGGAAAGGGCTCGGCCGACGGAGGCGGACTCCGGCGCTGGCGACGCCAAGGCTGAGGAAGAAGAGCCATCAAAGCCCGCACGAGCATCAAAACCGAAATCCTTTTCTGCGAGCGTGTGTGGCAACTTCCTTAAGCCGGGTACGGGCCAGGCGGCGATCGTCCTGCCCGATGGCATCCTGACCAACTCGCTCGTTGCAAGGGGTACGCGATTGGCTCCTTGCACGGTTCCAACTGCTGGCCGTGGTCAGCCTCCCGCAAGAGGCGTTTCAGCACTGCGGGCGCCGGGGTCAAGGCGAGCGTGGTGTTTCGTGCGCAAGCGCGCCGAGGCTGAGAAGCCCAACGACGACGAAGCGATCTTCATGGCCGCCCCGGCGAACATCGGCTACGACGCCACCGGACGCGCAAGACGGCGCGCGTGAGCGTCAAGAGCGAGATCGGACGCAGGCGGGTCGAGGTCCATTCGACGGATCTGTTCGATGTGGAAATGACGTTCGAGAAGGCGGCCAAGGCGGGCACGGGCGAGCAGGAATGGCAGGAGAAGAACCGCAGAGTGATGCCCGAAACGGCTTGCTCGGCCAGTACCGGGCATTCGAGAAGAGGCCCGAACTTTTTTTCGTCTAAGCCCCGGCGGCTCCTACGCGATCCGACGGGGCGAACTGCAAGGTCGTTACGACGTCTCGTTCAACCTACCGTCGTTCCGTGAGCATCTCCGTCGGTTGCGCGAGCGCCACCCGGGGGCGAAACCGCTAAGTGATTATGCAGAGGTCGTTTGCGGTCCGTTCGGTACCGCGATCAAGCTGGACGACTACGTCCCTGCTGGCGTGCCACTTCTGCGCATCTCGAACATCACAGATGACGGTCGTATCGACGAGTCTGATCTCGTGTTTATTTCTCCGGGCCTCGCCGCCAAGTTCACACGCTCGTCAGTGGAACCCGGCGACCTTGTGATTTCCCAGCGAGGCACTCTTGGCGTTCCCGCCGTAGCCCCAGCCTCGTATCCACGCTGGTGCATCTTTGCAAATCTGATTGCAATAAAACGACCAGAGTTGCCGGCTGAGTACTTGCAGGCGTATCTGAGCCATGCATCGGGCGCGGTGCAACTTCGTCGAGCCCAGAGCGGCCAGGTACAGGCGAAGATCACGACAGGCGACGTTGCGAGCGTCGTGGTGTCCAAGGTCGCCGACACGACCGCACTACTCGCCGCCCTCGACGCTGCCCGCGTGGCGCGACGTCTGAAACTGGAGGAGGCCGGTTCGCTCCTCCGCGGCCTCGACGCCTTTGTCCTCGAAGCCCTGGGGCTTACCCTGCCCCCGTCCGATGGCCACCGAACCACCTACGCGGTTCGCCTGGCCGGGCGTGCTCGAGGGGCAAGAAGCTCTACCCGGATTACTTCCATCCTGAACGCATGAACGCCATCCGTGCCGTGCAGCGCAAGTACAAGGGCGACCGCTGCATGACGCTCCTCTCCGTTGCCGACTTTCGGCGCGATCAACGCAAAGTTCAGCCCAATGACTATTACCTTGGGCTCGCCAATGTCCAGCCCAACACCGGCGAGCGGCTGGATAGCACGGAGGATGACGGCGAAGGCACCGTCTTTGAGTATGCTGAGAACGATGTCCTTTTCGCGCGTCTCCGCCCGTACCGTGAACAAGGTCTACCGGGCCGAGAGTGCCGGCGTCTGCTCCACCGAGTTCCACGTAATGCGCGTGCGACTAGCGCCGGACGGCGCGCCACGCGTAATCCCCGATTACCTCGCCGCCGTCCTGCGATCGGGCATCGTGCTCTCACAGACTCGTCACATGATGACCGGGAACACGCACCCGCGCCTCACCAACGACGACGTGGTGAATCTTGTCGTTCCGGTTCCCGACCACGCAACGCAGCAGAGGATCGCCGCCGAAGTCTCCCGCCGCCGCGATGCTGCTCGCCGCCTGCGCGAAGAAGCTGGTCAGCTCTGGGATAACGCCGATCGCCGCTCCGAGGAGACGCTGTTGGGGCCTGCCGAGTGAGGACTGAACCGTGATTCTCCGCGGTCTGATGGATCAATCTCTGGGCGGCTTCGTCTGCATCCGCGGCTATGCGCCGCTGGGTGAGCTGGCCGGCGTCTCGCACGCGGACCTGGACTATCAGCGCGACCTCATCAAGACCCACCGCGAAACGGTGATCCGGTTTCTGCGCAACCGGAAGAATCTGTTCTTCCCTGAGGTGATCCTGTCGTGTCTGCTTAGTTACGACTTCAGCAAGCCGCGCGCTGTGTCGGGGTTGCAGCCGCTCGCGGACGTATTGGCGGGCAAAGGCTTCAGGTCAAACACGGACGGCATCACGGTCGCCGTCAAGCGCGTGCCGTTCAGGAGCACGGTCGATCCACGTGCGTTGAACGCCTTGCAAGTCGCGACGCTAACGGTGCCCGATTCGCTCCTGACGAAAACGCCGCTGCCGCTGTTTCGTATTGACGGCAACCATCGCCTCAGTGCCGCCGACCGGGAAGCGGAATTCAAGGACATCGTCGCCCCGTTCTGTGTGATCCTCTTTGGCAGCGGGGACGAGGACAAGCGCAACAGCAAGACGATTTTCCACAACATTAACTCGAAGACTATCCCGCTGACCTCGGAAGAGAATCTCAGGATTATTCTCGATGACACGACGCTCTTCCCCGACCACGCCCTGAAGGAGCCAACGAGTTTCGGGTGGCCGTTCCTGCTTGCCCGCAAGGCGAAGTCTTCCATCGAGCCGGCCGCCGTCCCCGCTCTCAAGGACGTGCTGCAACACCCCCGAACTGCGCTCGTCGACCTCTTCAAGCTGCTGATCGAGAAGAAGGCGATCCCCAAGTCGGCGGCCAAGCTGCCCGACGTGCAGGGCTCGTTCTAAGAAGGTCGAGTCCATCTACGCTGCAGACGATGACCTGCGCGCCAAGCATTGCCTCGGTTTGTTCCACGCCTTCGTCTATTTCTGCCTGACCGACTCCAAGCGGAAGATGCTGAAGCCCTTCCAGCAGTGGGTGGCGGGCAACCGCCTGGCGGCGCTGAAGGAAACCGACGCCCACGCCCTCATCGAGATTTTCGAGAGCATTTACACTGCCAAGGCTCGCACCGTATTCGTTTCCATGCAATTTGGCGATGACACCGCTGACGACACCTACGACACGATCAAGCGGGCGGTAAATGCCGTCAACACGCAGGCGCGCCCCAAGATCAAGATCGAGCCGTTGCGCATAGACAAGCTCAATAAGGGACATTCCTACACGATCACCGACGCGATCCTGACGGCCATCGAGGAGTCGGGTCTGCTCGTCGCGGACCTGACCCACGCCAACCCCAACGTGTATCACGAGGTGGGATACTTGATGGGGCTCAACCGCGGGCGCGGGCTCAAGCAGGAGAACTTCATTCTCATTGCTAAGGAAGTGGCAGGAAGCAAGTTGGACGTGAAGGTGGGGTTCAATCTGCGTGGCGTATCGCAGATTCGCTTTAAGAAGTTTGCTGACCTCGAAGCGAAGCTCGCGGAGCACATGCGTACCTACTATGGCCTCGGCGTCGAATGAGGTCGAACGCTGGTGTGCAGGTTGTTTGGCAGGTGTTTAACGACAGCATGCAGCGGACGCGCACACTTCCCCCGAATTAGTTGACCCCCCAGGCTAACAGTCTGGAGGTGTTAAATG
>CAWBXZ010000018.1:0-514651 GCA_963792855.1 uncultured beta proteobacterium
GGTGGTGCGCGGCGAGTTCGCGCGGTTTTCCGATACCGGGCCGGTACTCGACACGCTGGACGAAGTGGAAGCGTTTCACGGCTACGCACGCGGCGGGCACGAGTACGTGCGCACCTTGCTCGAAGTCGACACTGCGCACGGGGCGCGTCGTCTCGCCTGGACCTATGTTGCCGGTGACCGTTCGATCATGGGCGAGCGTATCGACTCCGGATGCTGGCGCACGCATCGCGCTGCCGCTCGCGGTGCGTTCGGCGCGGAACACACCGCCTGATACCGGCACGACGGCCGTTTCCCCTCTTTCCGGTGCGATGGGCGCCTCCGGGTCGATGGCTGCGTTTACCGTTCAGGTGATCTGGTTGACGATACCGCCCTCGACCCGCAAGGCCGCACCGTTCGTCAGTGCCGACAAAGGGCTGCACAGGTAGACGGCCAGCGGCGCCACTTCATCGCACTCGGCAAAGCGCTTCAGGATCGAGCTTGGCCGGTATTTCTCGAAGAACGCTTTTTCGAATTCCGCGATGGGAATGCCGGCCGCTTTGGCGCGCTGTTCGCGCATCTTGTCGGAGTTCTCGGTGCGTGTCGGTCCCGGCAGCAGTGAATTGACGGTCACACCGGTGCCACCGAGTGCGATCGCCAGGCCCCGCGAGATGCTGAGTTGGGCGGTCTTGCTGAAGCCGTAGTGAATCATTTCGGGCGGAATGTTCAGTCCGGATTCGCTCGAAACGAAAATCACGCGGCCCCATTTTCGCTCGACCATTTTCGGCGCGTAGAAACGGGTGAAGCGCACGCCGCTCATGACATTGACTTCGAAAAGGCGATCCCAGTCCTCGTCGGGGATGTCGAAAAAATCCTTGCGTTCGTAGATGCCGAGGTTATTGACGAGGATTTCGGTGTCCGGCACCTTTGCGAACACCTTCTCCGCGCCGGCCCTGGTCGCGCAGTCAGCGGCAACGCCATCGGCCTTGGCCCCCGGCACTTCCTTGCCGAGTTTCGCCAGCGCATCGTCGACCCGGGCCTGGGTACGCCCCGTCAGCGTGACGTGGGCGCCTTCGGCGGCCAGGGCGCGGGCGATGGCGTAGCCGATTCCCGATGTCGATCCGGTAATCAGGGCGCGGCGATCGGTCAATTGCATATCCATACGGGTTTCTCCTCAATGTGTTTAGGCAAGTCAATGTGTTTAGCCAGGCAGTTTTTCGCCAGTGTCATGCGTGCTGGCGGAAAGAGGCAGCGGTTGTGCGCCGGGGTAGGTACACTACACTGTTTGCCAATGACAACGGAACCGGGGGAAATATGGCACGCATGACAGGGGGGAAAGCGGTTGCCGCATCCTTGAAGGCCGAAGGCATCGAGCATGTCTTTGGCATCGTTGGAACCCATAACAGTCCGCTCTATGACGGGGCTTATCAGGACAAGGCGCTCGAGCTGATTACGGTTCGGCATGAGCAGGGCGCAACGCTGATGGCCGCGGGTTACGCGCGTGCTTCCGGCCGTATCGCCGCGAGCTTTGTGGTTCCCGGACCGGGATTGACCAACGCGCTGAGCGGGATGGGCATGGCGTATTCGGAGTCCGCTCCGATGCTGGTGTTCGGCGGGCAGAACGCGTTGCCGCAACTGGAGCGTGAAGGCGGGCATTTCCACGAACTTCGCAACTCAATCAACGTCGCGGCATCGGTGTGCGGCTATGCGACCCGGGTGTCGGCAGCGGCGGACGTGCCGTCCGTGGTGCGTGAAGCGGTGCGCATGATGCGTTGCCAGCGCCCGCGCCCCGCCTACATCGAAATGCCACTCGACGTGCAGAACGGCGAAGCGGACGTGACCTTGCAGCCGCACGCACAGGACGTGCGTCCGGCGGGCGATCCCGGTGCGATCGCTCGCGCCGCGGCTGCGCTGCGCTCGGCAAAGCGTCCGTTCATTTATGCAGGCGGCGGTGCCGACAGTCCTGCCGCCGCGCCCGTTCTGGCCCGCGTCGCGGAACTGCTGGGCGCACCGGTGGTGACCAGCGTGTTTGGGCGCGGGGCGATTTCCGATCGGCATCCGCTGGCGCTCGGTGACGGTTGGGGAAGATTTGATCTCTACGATGATTTGCTCGAACAGGCGGACCTGGCGCTGGTGGTGGGTTCACGCATCGACGTCGTGTCGGATGTGAATACCGGCGCGCGGTTCCCGCAGCGCATCGTCCAGATCGACATCGACCCTCTGATTGTCGGGCAGCGCCGCGCCGTCGAGGTCGGCATCGTCGCAGACGCGAGCCTGGCGCTCGCCGCGCTGGCTGATGCACTGGGCGGCGACGAGTCCACGCAATGCTGGTTCGACATCGATGCGTTTCGTGAGAAAAAACGGGCCAGGTTTTCAGAGCAGGCAGGCCCTGTGCTGGAAATCATCGAGAGCCTCCGTTCGGCACTGCCGGACGACACGATTTTCGTCGACGATCTGACCCTGGTCGGTTACTGGATGCCGTTGTTGATGGAAACCTATCATCCGCGGACGCTGATACATCCGGGCACCTACGGCACGCTCGGGTACTCGCTGCCGGCGGCAATCGGTGCCAAAGTCGCATGTCCGAAGCAGACGGTCGTGTCGATTTCGGGAGATGGGGGTTTCATGTTCACCGTGCAGGAACTGGCCACGGCACGCGCCCTGAACCTCGACCTGATCGCGCTGGTGTTCAACGACAATGCATTCGGCGCCATCCGCAAGTACCAGGACCGCATGTTCGGCGGCCGCCATATCGGCTCGGCGCTGGCAAATCCGGATTTCGCAAAACTCGGCGCGGCATTCGGTGTCAACAGTGAGCGCGTTGCCCCGGACCGGGTTGGAGAGGCCGTTACGCGGGCAAACAAGGCCGGCGGCACGTGGCTGATCGAAGTGCCGTTCGCTCCGGGCGGGGCTGCCGAGATGGTGCCGTGGATGCCCTGACGGGTACACCGTGAGCGGGCCGTGCGCCCGGGATCCCGCGCCGCATACAATCGTGCGTCTTGCACACGGGCATGAAACATGTGCGGCTTTGAAACCTGGCGCTTCCGGATGAAGAGAGCCTCTGAGCGATTGACAGCATTCAATGGTTGGTGAAAGCATTTTGTTTACGGCGGCCGCGGGCTTCGAAGCGGCGTGCAAGGTGGGCTTGCTGCCGCAGGGACATCGCGCGCGCCGCCTGCATGGGCACGGCTACCTTGCCGACGTGCGTTGCGCGTTGCCCGAAGGCTGGGCGGGTTTTCCCGGGGGCGAAGTGCAAGAGCTTCAATCGCGGCTCGCCGCTGCGGTTGCGCCGCTCGACTACAACGAAGTCAACCGCGAAATCGAAGAGCCCACGGACGAAAACATCGCCCGCTGGGTGCGCTCGCGCCTGGACTTGCCGGACATCGACAACGTCGGCGTTCAGAGCACCCCGCACACAGGCGTTGACCTGGACCAGCATGAACATGCGCACATCTGGCGTCGTTACCGTTTCGAATCCGCACATCGACTGCCGAACGTTGCTGCCGGACACAAGTGCGGGCGCATGCACGGTCATGGTTTCGAGGTGATTCTTCATGCAGACATGGATCTGGGCGAACGCGCGATCGGTGTCGATTACGATCGGATCGACGCACTTTGGGCGCCGCTACATGGCCAGCTCGATCACGTTTGCCTGAACGATTTGCCGGGCCTGGAGAACCCGACCAGCGAACTGGTGTCGAGCTGGATCTGGGATCGGCTCAAGCCGCTGTTGCCGGAATTGTCGTGGGTGACGGTTTACGAAACGGCAAGCAGCGGCGCGCATTTTGACGGACAGCGTTACCGGATCTGGAAGGAGTTCACGCTGGACAGCGCGGTGCAATTGAAGCGTGCGCCGGCGGGCGACCCGCGCCGCAGGCTGCATGGCCACACCTACACGCTGCGCTTGCACCTGCACGCGCCCCTCGACCAGGTGCTGGGATGGACTGTCGACTACGGCGACGTAAAGGAACTGTTCGCACCGGTGTTCCTGCGTCTCGATCACCATCCGCTGAATGAGCTTGCCGCGGTGAAGGATAACGATGCCCTTAGCCTGGCCCGCTGGATACACGGCGAGACGGCACCGCAGTTGCCGCAGCTCGATCGCATCGATTTGTACGAGACGAGGGGATGCGGCGTGATACTGGCATGGGGAGAGCACGCACCGGCGTTGCCGGTTTGATGACATGACTTACAGCGTCAAGGAAATCTACTACACCCTGCAGGGGGAAGGCGCGCAAACCGGGCGGGCTGCCGTGTTTTGCCGATTCTCCGGGTGCAATTTGTGGAGCGGCCGGGAAGCGGACCGCGCGCAAGCCGTGTGCGCATTCTGCGACACGGACTTTGTCGGTACCGACGGACCGGGGGGCGGCAAGTTTGCGACGCCCCAGGCACTGGCCCAGGCGGTATCTGATTGCTGGCCGTCACCGGCAACTGATTCCAGGCTGGTGGTTTGCACCGGGGGCGAGCCATTGTTGCAGCTCGATGAGGTGCTGGTAGAGGCTTTTCACGACAAGGGTTTCGAAGTTGCAGTGGAGACCAACGGGACACAACCGGCGCCACCCGGGCTGGACTGGGTCTGCGTCAGCCCCAAGGCCGATGCGAAAGTGATACTGACGCACGGCAATGAACTGAAGCTGGTGTACCCGCAACCGGCGGCCATGCCCGACAGGTTTGAACACCTCGATTTCGAGCATTTCTTTCTGCAACCCATGGACGGCCCGGAAGCCGCGGCGAATACACGTGCGGTCGTCGACTATTGCAAGCGGCATCCGCGCTGGCGGATCAGCGTGCAAACACACAAGCTGCTGGGGATAGCCTGAGGAACTTGCTGAAGCGGTGCCGCGGGTGTTGCCTGTCTCGCTGCCCGTCCACGCCGCGCCGCGAGTCTGGTATTGTTTCGCCATGACCCAGCCAAACACATTGAGACTGCTCAATACGCTGTTACTTGCCGTATTTCTCGGGCTTGGCGCCATGTCCGTATGGGCGGGCGCCGGCGACGAGGAATTCGATCGAGGTTACGAAGCGTTTGTGGCGCGCGATTATCAATCGGCGATGCAGTGGTGGACGAAGGCTGCAGAAAGCGGGCACGCGAGGGCGCAGAACGGCCTTGGTGTGCTGTATCGTGATGGAGACCTTGGCGGCCCGGACCCAAAGCGCGCCGCTGAATGGTTCAGTCGCTCGGCAGAGAACGGTTACGCATTTGCGATGTACAGCCTGGCGCTGCTGTATCGCGATGGTGAAGGCGTGGAACGCAATGACATCGAGGCGCACAAGTGGTTCAATCTGGCGTCGGCTCTCAATTTCGATCCGAGATCGATGTTCCAGCGTGATCTGCTTGCGCACCGCATGTCGAGCGAAGAGATCGCTGAGGCAGAGAAGCGCGCACAGGAGTGGATTAACAAGTTCTTTTTTGGCAATTCGTCAGTCTGACGGACCCACTGCAGCGCGGTGCTTGTTTCCGGCTTCTGTCTTGAAGCCGAATTTTGCGGAAATCCGTATCCAAAGCCGCCGTGGCGGTCGCCGCGGTGTCTCGTGTTCGTCCGGGCCGCACCGGATGACAGCCAGGCAAGACTGAATCGGAGGGGGAAACAGCATGGATCTGGGTATCAAGGGGCGTAAAGCCATCGTCTGCGCATCGAGCCGCGGGCTCGGTAAAGCCTGCGCAATGGCACTGGCGCAGGCCGGCGTTTCGCTGGTTCTGAATGGGCGCAACCAGTCCGTGCTCGAAGCGACGGCAACCGAGATCGGCAAGGCGACAGGCGTATCGGTGACGCCGGTGGTTGCCGATATCAGCACGCCGGAAGGCCAGGAAGCGGTGCTCGCTGCGTGCCCCGATCCGGATATCCTCATAAACAACAACGGCGGGCCGCCGTTAAAGGATTTTCGCGAACTGGACCGGGCTGCCATGCTCGAGGGCGTGACGATGAACATGGTGACGCCGATTGAGTTGATACAGAAAGTGATCGATCACATGACGGCGCAGCGCTTCGGGCGCATCGTCAACATCACTTCGATGAGCGTCAAGATGCCCGTGCCGGGGCTCGATCTTTCAAGCGGGGCGCGTGCCGGACTCACCGCATTTCTGGCCGGTGTGGCGCGCACGGTCGCTGATCGCAACGTTACGATCAATAATATTCTGCCGGGTTACTTCGATACCGATCGTCTGCGTGGCGGGGTCGCGGCCTGGGCGAAATCAGCCGGTGTGCCGGAAAAGGAAGTCGCGGAACAGCGAGCGGCTCAGGTCCCGGCCAGGCGTTTCGGCAGCCCGGAAGAATTCGGTGAAACCTGCGCATTCCTGTGCAGCCAGCACGCCGGCTATATCACCGGCCAAAGCCTTCTCCTCGACGGCGGGCTCTACAACAGCGCGTTCTGAACGATCGATAGCACGTTTGGCAATGGCGTGAACCCGTGCGCCGGGATCGGCGCGTTCGTGCGGGCATGACCGAAGCCGGTAGCGTCAGCCTTGTTGCCGCGCCAGAATCTGGCCAGTGGTGTCCTGCGAGATGTACTGCCGGCGGAACAGTTCGAAAGGTATCGTATCGGCCGACTCGATTTCGTGCTGCCTGGCTACAGAATCTGCCGCCATGCGGGCGAAGCGCGCCGACATCAATTCGCTGATCGGTGCTTCGAGCATCTCCTGGCGATATCGTTGCGAGCGCGCCATGATAAATCCGAAGTAGGAACAATCGTGCTGCGTCTGCATTTCACTGAGCATCCGGGAGGACGGCGTAACGGCCGGATCCCTTAACGCGCGCGCCGCGTTCTGCATGGCCATCGAGTATTCGTTCGCGCCGTGTGCTTCGTCCAGCGCGGTTGCGATGATCTCGCATTCCTGAATGATCTCGGCGCCCCAGTCTACGACGGAAGGGTTGTCGATGCCGCGAACAAGCCTGAGACCCGGATCGCGGCCTCTTTCCGCAACGCTGTGCTGATTGCGGGCATTGGCGACAGTTTCCTCGCTGTTGTCATCGGGACTTTCCTTGAGCAGGCAATGCAGCAGAAACACATCCAGAAAGCGTGCCGTGTCGCTGGTAATTCCGATCGGTGAAAACGGATCCAGGTCCATGCAGCGTACTTCCACATACTCGACGCCGCGATCGTTCAGCGCGTGCAGGGGCCGTTCACCCGGGTTAATGCGCCGCTTCGGGCGGATCGTTCCGTAGAACTCGTTTTCGATCTGCAGCAGGGAATTGGAAAGCTGGCGATACTGGTCTGCCTGACGAATGCCGATCGCTGCATAGGGTGGATAAGGCTCGGTCAGAGCCGTGTACAGCGACTGCGCATAACTCCTGAGGTTGTTGTAGCTCACGGAAATCGATGACTGCGCGTCGCTCTGATAGCCGAGCGGGCCCATGCGCAGCGATGTGGCGTAGGGCAGGTAGTACGTGCCCTCTTCCAGGGGTTGGAGGCGATGGACGCGTCCTTCGACGAAACAGCGGCACACCGCCGGAGATGCGCCGAACAGATACAGGAGCAACCAGGCATGCCGGCGGAAATTGCGAATCAGCGCGAAGTAGGCATGGTCCCGGTATTCACGGAGTTCGCCGTTGAAGCCATCCGTTTTCTGCAACGCCGGCCACGCCGCATCGGGTAACGAGAAATTGTAATGAAGGCCGGAAATGGTTTGCATGCGTTTGCCGTAGCGGTTTGCCAGCCCGTTTCGGTAAACGGTTTTCGCGCGGCCGATATTGGAAGTGCCGTACTGCCCGATAGGGATGCGTTCGTCTTCAGGCAGGCTGCAAGGCATGCTTCCGCACCACAGCAATTCATCGCCGATGTTGCGATAAACCACTTGATGGATGTCAGTCAGTTCCGACAGGCAGGCACTGATCGAATCATGCGTATCGGTAATCAGTTCGAGTTGTGACTCGCTGAAGTCGGTGGTGATGTGAGGGTGCGTGAGCGGCGAGCCGAGTCCGGACGGATGGGCGGTCTCGGCGAGCCGACCGTCCGTTCCGACGCGCAGGCTTTCTTTTTCGATACCGCGGCAAAGGCCGCCCAGCATCTTGGGTGAAAGTGCGCTTAGCCTTCTGGATGGCATCGGTTCAATATGTCAGTTGGGATGGTACACAGCACAGTAACGGCGCAGGCGCGTCATGTCCATGACCGGCGTGTAACGGGTGCACCGTTGTCGGGCTTAACCGGCAACGAGGGGCTTGTCTCTGAACGCGATCGTCACCGGGCTTCCGGTCGGGACCGGCTCGCCGACCGGCGTCAGCCTGCCGGTTGACTGATCGATGCGGAAATTGATGATGGTGTTGCTGTTCTGGTTGCCGGCGCACAGCAGTATTCCGGACGGGTCGAGTCCGAAGTATCGGGGCGTGCTGCCCATTGTCGATTGCCAGCCGACGGTAGCGAGCAATCCGCTGCTGCGGTCGACGAAATAGGTGACGATGCTGTTGTGTCCGCGGTTGGACCCGTAAACGAAACGGCCGGAAGGATGTACCCAGACTTCGGCCGTCGTGTTGTTTCCGGTAAAGTCGCTCGGCAAGGTCGTAAGGATCTGCAATGGCGTCAACTCCCCGCGTGCCCGGTCGAACCGATAGGTGGTCATGGTCGAATCGAGTTCGTTGATGGCGTAGACGTACGGCAGCCTGGGGTGAAAATCGACATGGCGTGGACCGGCACCGTCACGGGTGTCGACGGATGATTTCTCTTCCGCGATCAGCTTGCCGGAAGCCGTGTCGAGACGAAACACGAAAACGCGGTCCAGCCCCTTGTCCGGAACCAGGATGAAACGGCCGTCGGCGTCGAACGGGTTGTGGTGCGGGTGCGCGCTGGCTTGCTGTGTGCGATGCGGGCCGGGTGTGCCTTCGAGGACGACCAGGTCGGTGAGTTGGCCGAGCGCACCGTCCGGCTTTATCGGCATGACGGCGACGCTGCCCGAAGTGTAGTTAGACACCACCAGAAACTGGTTGGACTTGTCGACGGCAAGGTGTACCGGATTGGTGCCGCCGCATGGTTCGCGGTTGAGCGCACTCAGCTTGCCGTTGGCCAAATTGACGGCATATGCGGAAACATAGTCCATATCGCCGTGCACGGCGTACAAGAACTTCTGCTCCTGGTCGAAGCACAGGAACGACGGATTGACGACGTCGTCGACCAGTTGCACGGGCGTCCACTTTGCGGTCGCGGTATCGACACGAAATACGCTGATGCCCTTGCCGTTTCCGCCGCGTTTTTCCGTCGTGTAGCAGCCCACGTATGCGAACAGCGGCCCTGTTTCCTGCGCGCTTGCGGCGCCGGACCACAGGCTGCCCGTTGCCGCCGCTGCTGCCAGGCCGCCGCCGCGCGTCAGGAAATCCCGGCGCTGCGTTGATTCGATCGTGCAGTCGCCGCTGTCGCGGCAGGGGGTCGATGCGTTGTAATCCGGTTTATTCATTGCAAATGCCCAAGCCATTGTTGGCCGGAATCGGAAGGATGTCCGGCAGCCGTCACGATACGCCGCCCACCGTGTAATTCAAGCCGCCGGCCCGGGCATGCGCCACTCTTGCCCGTGACCCGGCCCGGTATAGTACGCACAGACTCGCGGATCAGTGCCATGTCAGATCGGTGCCATGTCAGGAGGTCCCTTGCGTTCCGGCAGCGTGCGCCTTGCCACACGGTTAATCGTGACATACGTGAAATGGGTAAAGTGCGATTGTAGTGTTGTTTCGGGTTGACGCTATAGCGATTGTCCGGTCTGGCCGCATACGGTCGGCCGGGTTGACCCGGGGGCGGCCTGGCAAGGGCCTGCGGGTGAGGGAAGTTCTTGTTCGTGGAATGCGCGGGGTTGTCGCTGCAGCAATGGCAAGAAGGGGAAGAATGATGCGCTATGAACTGTTTTACTGGCCCGGCATCCAGGGCCGCGGCGAGTTCGTAAGGCTCGCACTCGAGGCTGCCGGCGCGGACTACCTCGACGTGGCCCGTCTTTCGGGGCGTGGCAAAGGGGTGGATGCGATGCTGAAATTGATGGACGAGAGCGATCGCGAACCGTTTGCCCCGCCGTTTCTTCGCGCTGGCAAGCTTGTCGTTGCCCAGACAGCGAACATCCTCCATTACCTCGGGCCGCGCCTTGGGCTTGCGCCCAAATCCGAAGCCGGGCGCCTTTGGGCGCACCAGTTGCAGTTGACCGTCACCGATTTCGTCAGCGAGATACACGATACGCATCACCCGATCGCGTCCTCGCTGTATTACGATCAGCAGCGCCGCGAGGCGCGCGATCGCACGGGATATTTCCTGACAGAACGCCTGCCCAAATATCTTGGCTACTTCGAGCGGGCAATCGAAAAAAATGCCGGCGGCGGCCACATCGTCGGACGCAAGCTGTCCTACGTGGACCTGTCGATGTTCCAGCTCATGGCTGGATTGCGCTACGCGTTTCCGAAGTCGATGGCGCGCCGAAAACGCGATGTCCGCCGGCTGGCCGCCTTGCACGACAAGGTCGAGGCGCATGCAGGTATTGCGTCTTATCTTGCGTCGCAACGGCGCATCGCGTTCAACGAAGACGGCGTGTTTCGCCACTATCCCGAACTGGAAAAATAAGTGCACGGCAAGAAGATATCGGTCAGTGACGACGGGGGCGGTGCGAAACAGCCCGTGCCTGAATCGCCGTTGCAGATCTTTCTGGTTTTCACACTGCTCGCACTGCAGGGATTCGGCGGCGTGATTGCCGTCGCGCAGCGCGTGCTGGTCGAACAGCGGCAATGGCTCACGCGGGACCAGTTCATTGAGATTCTTTCTCTCGCCCAGGTGCTGCCCGGTCCCAATGTATGCAATGTCGCGCTGATGACCGGAGACAGATTTTTTGGCTGGCGCGGCGCTTTTGCTGCACTTGCCGGAATGATGGCCTTGCCGTTGGTGATCGTGCTTGCTGTGGCCGCAGCGTACGCACAGCATGCAACTGATGCGGTCGTGGCTGGTGCATTCCGTGGCATGGGCGCGGTGGCCGCCGGCCTGATACTCGGCACGGCGCTGAAACTGGCCAGTGCATTGGGCTCGAATCCGATGGGCGTGCGGGTGTGCTGGATTGCCGGCGCGGGTATGTTTGTTTCGGTCGCGCTGCTCCGGTTGCCGCTGGTCTGGGTGCTGCTCGCGCTGGGTTCGCTTGCCTGTGTCTTCGCCTGGACCCGGTTGCGCGCCGCTGGCGTTTCCGAAGACTGAACCCATGCCAACATCCGACTGGCTGATCCTGCTGGGTCACTTCCTGTTGCTGTCGCTGCTGTCGATAGGCGGTGCCATCACGGTCGCGTCCGACATGCATCGGGTCATGGTCGACGAGATGGCGTTGATTACCGATGCGCAATTCAGCGCGTCGATTGCCATTGCCCAGGCCTCCCCGGGGCCGAACGTGCTGTTCGTGGCGGTATTGGGGTATCAGGCCGCCGGCATCGCCGGCGCGGTTGCGATCCTGACCGCGATCATGCTGCCGTCGACCACATTGGCGCTGGTTGCCGCCCGTTGGGGCCAGGCGCGGCGCCACTGGCTGAGCGTTCGCGCATTCAAGGCAGGGATGGCGCCGCTGGTGGTGGGGCTGTTGCTGGCGACGGGATGGATTCTCGCCACATCGATCGAAGGCTGGCGTCACCTCGTGCTGACGGCCATGGCCGCATTGCTGGTCTGGAAGACGCGCCTGCATCTGCTGCTGATGATTGCGGCGGGCGCGGTGATTGGCGCGATCGGCTGGATTTAGGATAGAGCAGGAATCCGGAGCCGAGCAGGAATGGCGCCGGGCTGGAATGGGTTCGGGCCGGCACGGGGTAAACTGCGGGTATTGTGTCGTCGCGGCGCCGGGTTGCGCTCAGTGACCCCGGGGCAGCCGCGGCGCCACGACAATCAACGAACACAGCACGTACAAATACAGGGGAATGCAATGACCGCCAAATCCAGTCTTTCGGCAGTTGATTCGACCAGTTTGCGCGCCCGCATCAGCGATGACGAGTGGCAGGTTCGCTGCGATCTCGCCGCGGCTTATCAACTCGCGGCGCAGTTTCGCTGGACTGACCTGATATTTACGCATTTCACCGCCCGCGTACCCGGCAGCGAGTACATGCTGATCAATCCTTACGGATTGATGTTCGACGAGATCACCGCCTCGAGTCTGGTAAAGATCGACAAGGACTGTAACGTCATCGAGGATGTCACCGGCCTCGGCGTCAATCGCGCCGGCTTCGTGATCCACGGTTGCGTGCATTCGGCGCGACCTGAAGTCAACTGCGTCATTCATACGCACACCCGGGCCGGCGTGGCCGTGTCGGCGCAGAAAAGCGGATTGCTGCCGATCAGCCAGCATTCGTTGCGAACATACGGCATGCTGACCTACCACGACTACGAAGGCATCGCGCTCGACATGGATGAACGCGACCGGCTGGCCGGCGATCTGGGACCGACCTCCAAGGCGATGATTTTGCGCAACCATGGCTTGCTATCGGTGGGCCAGACCGTCAGCGAAGCCTTCGAGATCATGTATTACCTGGACACGGCTTGCCAGATTCAGGTCGATGCCATCGCCGGCGGCAAGGCCGAATTACAGTTGATAGGCGAGCAGGCGGCGAACAAGGGATATCAGCAGTTCCAGGATGAAGGCGGTGCCGAAATCGACCTGTGCTGGAAAGCGATGATGCGCATGCTTGACCGCAGAGGCATTTCCTACCGGGTCTGAGTTGTTTTTCACTGCCTGAATTCACGCAAAGGGATTCCATGCCGGAACAGGACACCGCATTGATCGTTGGCGCAGGCGCCAGCGAAGGGCTTGGCGCTGCAGCGGCACGGCGGTTTGCGCGAGAAGGTCTTCACGTCGTCGTCGCCGGCCGTACCGCAGAAAAGGTCGAACGCGTTGCGGAAGAGATCCGGTCGAGCGGCGGTTCAGCTGAAGCAGTGACCGGAGATGCCGCCATTGAAAGCGATGCCATCCGCTTCGTCGAAACCGCGGAACGCAAGGGACCGCTGGCACTGGTGCTGCAAAACTCCGGCAGCAATCGTCAGGACTCGTTTCTCGATCTCGCGGCCGCGGACTTCGAAGCGATCTGGCGCGAGCACTGCCTGGCGGGCTTTCTCACCGGTCGCGAATCAGCACGGCGCATGGTGCCGCGTGGGCGCGGCACGATATTGTTCACCGGGGCATCGGGTTCGCTGCGCGGCAAAGCGTATTTCGCCGCCTTCGCGGCTGCCAAGGCGGGTCTGCGCGCAGTGTCGCAAAGCATGGCACGCGAATTCGGCCCCAGGGGTATCCACGTCGCGCACGTCATCATCGACGGCGGCATATCCGGTTACCGGCTGAAATCGCGCGTGCCCGAACTCGAGAAACAGCGGGGCCCCGATGGCCTCCTGTCCATTGACGCCATTGCCGAGACGTACTGGCAACTGCATCTGCAGCATCGCAGCGCCTGGACGCTGGAGCAGGACCTGCGGCCCTGGTCGGAGAGTTTCTAACCGCGTGCAACCGGTCGCAGGCGACGGGTCAGCACGCATCCGGGAGGACTGAACCATGTCCGAAGAAGTGATTGTCGAAACGCGCGATGGCATACAGACCATACGCTTTAACCGGCCCGACAAGAAAAACGCGCTTACCCGCGTCATGTACGATTGCATCATCGATGCACTGGTCGCCGGCGATGCATCGGAGCAGGTGAGTGCGCACGTTTTTCTGGGCGGGCACGGCGTGTTTACCGCGGGCAACGATATCGGCGACTTTGCGCGCCACGACGGCAAAGCGCGCGATCCGGACCGCGGCGCGCCCGGGTTGATTCGTCTGTTACCGGTTGTCAGAAAACCGATGATTGCCGCGGTAGACGGCCTCGCCGTCGGCATCGGCACCACCATGCTGTTTCATTGCGACCTGGTATATGCCACCCCAAGCGTCAGCCTGCGCACGCCGTTTCTGGATCTGGGCATCGTGCCGGAAGCGGGGTCGAGCTTGCTCGCGCCGTTGCGCATGGGGCCGCAGCGCGCGTTCGAACTGCTGTGTCTGGGCGAGCCGTTTGGCGCCGAGCGCGCGCGAGAGGCCGGCCTGGTCAACCGGATAGTGCCTGCGGACGAACTCGAAGCGGTGGCCTTGCAGGCGGCAGCGCGACTGGCAGCAAAGCCGCCCGGCGCATTGGCGGCGGCGCGCAGACTGCTGCGCGGCGACCCTTCCGCAATACTGGCGCAGATCGAAAAAGAAACGGCAGTGTTCGCCGAGCGCTTGTCTTCGGAGGAGGCGAAGGAAGCGTTCAGCGCATTTCTGGAAAAACGCAAGCCGGATTTTTCGCGTTTTCGACCCGGCGCCTGACGCTTTTCCGGAGGCGGGATTCCCGGCCGGAAAGCCGGAATCGTCCGTTACGCGCAGCCGATCCGGAGCCGGCGCACATCAGGGCGAAGTTGAAATCCTGCCGGTCACCGTGGCTTGCAACCGGGGTAACGCGCATCAGTGTGGCAGATAATGGCGCAGCAGCTTCCAGCCGGTCTGGGCGGCACCGCTCCTGACGAGATCATCGATCTGCGCTTCGGTGCAGCCTGCTGCCCGCAACACTTCGAGGGTATGCGCGCCCGGAGCGGGTGCAGGCTGCAGAGCCCTCACCGCCGATAGCGCCGGTCGTATCCAGGTCGCCAGCGGCAGCGTGGTCGGATAGCCGGATGGATGCGCGCCGCGGCGCAAACGAAATGACCCGTTCGGCATCGTGTCGCTGCCGGCGGACGTTTCGTCAACGGTATGTTTGTCGCGCAATTGCGCCAGCGTCTGCACGGCGATCGCCCCCGCGCCCGGCAGCGGCGCGAGCCGCTCGTGCAATTCTGCCATCGTAAGCGCCTGCAACCGCTCGGCGATCGCCTGTTGCGAAACCGATGCCGCCCCGATTGTTTCCGCCAGCTTGTAACCGTCGCCGGGCCGGCAACCGACGAATGCCCACCCGTCGCGGAGCTTGTACAGGCTTTGTTCGCAGCCGTCGCCACGCGCCTGCTGTCCGGAGGGAATATTCTGCTCCGACTTTGCATGACGCGTCATGAACGGGAACTGCACCAGTTGCGCACCCATCGCGAGCGACGTACGCACATGGCAGCCGCCGTCGCCGCGTTCGCGGGCAAACAGTGCCTGGGCGATTCCAAGGGTGGCGCAAAAACCCGTCATGTAGTCTACGCAAGACGCAATGCCATGCAGGGCCGGTTTGTCCGGCTGGCCGTAGCGGGCCATGATGCCGGAGGCGGCTTGCAGCACCGGATCGAATGCAGGGTCGTCCTTGTACGCACCACCCTCGCTGCCGCCCCAGGCACTGACCTGGCAGGAAATGATGTCCGGGTTGATGGCGGCGAGCTGCTCGTGCGCAATGCCGAGTGAGCGCGCTGAGCGGTCGAGAAAATTGTGCAAAACCACGTCGGTTTTTCGCACCAGCCGTGCCAATGCCTCGCGCCCTGATTCGGTTTTCAGGTCGAGAATGATGGCGCGCTTGCCCTGATTGACCTCGACGCCGAACCACATGGTGTTGCGCGGGCCGGCTTGCGGTGCCGGAGGATCAATGCGAATGACATCGGCGCCGTGTTCAGCAAGCGTTCGCCCGGCGGCCGGACCCGCGACGACATTCGACAGGTCCAGCACACGGATGCCTTGCAACATGCTCGCGGCCGTGGATCGGGCGGGCGGATCCTGCGTGCGCGCAGCGCCCGGCCATTCGAAGCTTTCCGTTTGCCGGCGTGGGCGAAGCCGCGGCGAGCGGAGTGCATCGCCTTCGAGCGAAACGAACCGGCCGGGCATGCGCACCGGACCGACGACCGGGTCTTCGAGATCGGTAGTTACCCCGGCTTCAGTGAGTCGTGATTCGGCAAGCCACTCCGCGTCGGTCTGTACCACCGTGGCCGGGACGTTGGCGTCGCGTAACAGAGACTCCCACTCCTTGCCGGGCCGCGTTCTGATGCTGGCGGAAACGAGTTCAAGCACGCGATTGCGCCATTGCGGCGAGAGCTCGCCGCCGTTGTAGATATTGTTTCCCGCGCCGCTTTCGCTGTAGGGGTTATCGGCGATCATGCCTTCGGCAATGACCCGGTCATAGACTCCGACCGTCTGGAGGAATGCACGGGTCTGGTAGACGTGATCCATCGCGCAGATGAACAGAATGCGGCCGTCGGCGCACTCGTAGAAATTAAGCCCCGGCATGGCCCTGCTCTTCAGATAACCGCTGATGGCCGCAATGTGTTCATCGCTGAGGTGTTCGCGCAGGTCGCGCAGCATCGGAAACACCGTGTGCATCATGGTGTCATCGAGCGGCGGAAAATTGTATCGGGGCGGTTGCCCTTCGATCCGGATAATCAGCAGCGCCATTGCCGACATCACGGCATCGGCCAATGGCACCTCGAATCGTTGCCCGTGTCCGCTGCGCTGTCGGTGAAACAGTCCCATTGACGCTGTCACTGCGCCGAGTATGCCGCCGTAGGCGGAGGCCATCGGTATCGCCGAATACACCGGGTCTCCGCCAATGAGCGGCACGAGCGGTGGAATATCCGTGTACACGCCGGCAGCCGCGTTGATGCACCCCTCCCAGGCGGGGAGTTGCTGATGTTCGTCGCCGGCGGCGAATCCCGGCAACGAGACGTAAACGAGCTTGCCAGGCCGGCCGATGCTGACGTAGTCGACCCCGAGCCGTTCGGCTGCCCCCGGGCGCATGTTCTCGAACACAACATCGCTGCCGGCCAGCAGGTCGCGCACCCGCGCTTTCGTTGCGGTATCACGAAGGTCGGCCTCCAGCAGGCGTTTGCCGCGGTCGAGCAAGGGATCACACGGGTGAGCAGCACGCCCGGGGCGGACAATTTCGATCACGTCCGCGCCCTGTTCTGCGAGTAGCATCGCGGCAACACGGCTTGCCCAACCTGAGCCGACGTTAACCACGCGCACATCGCGCAGGGGAGCGGTTTTGTTGTTTGTGCCTGCGTTGTTCGTCGCCATCTGTACCAGTTCCCGGTTACGTTGATCTCATTGTGTTGCCGTGCCCTTGCGCGACGGTGACAATAAACCGGTGCGCCGTCAATAATCGC
This sequence comes from uncultured beta proteobacterium, assembly GCA_963792855.1. Lineage (GTDB taxonomy): Bacteria > Pseudomonadota > Gammaproteobacteria > Burkholderiales > Eutrophovitaceae > SG8-40. The sequence goes on from CAWBXZ010000018.1 coordinate 16,954, forward strand.
CGGAAAGGAACCCGGCGTCCGCCTATCCGCCATGGGGTTATTATGAACCCGGGGCGGCAAGGTGCCGGTACCGACATTGGTGCTTGCAACTGCTGTGGCGTATCGGGTTCCGGTCGATCTGCCGGTCGCTTCGGACAGGGATGAGCTGAGTGGGACTGCGGGGTTGGATGACCGAGATGAACTGGGAGCGTTTCAGGCAGCAGGTCAACAGCGATTCGGTGTTCGCCCGCCGTAGTGCGGGTTCGAACTTCCGGGTGCTGATAGGCTGGGGAGAAAACCAGCACCTTGTCACGATACGCGACGGTGCCGTCCATGCGGTGGAAACGGGGCCATTCGTCATGCCGCAGTGTGATTTTGCGCTGACTGGCAGCGCCCGCGCGTGGGACCGTTTTGCGGCGGCACGGCCGGCGCCGCGCGAGCAGGATATCTTTGCTTTCTTTCGCAGCGGCGAGATTGTTCTGAGCGGAGACACGCGAAAATTCTATGCGCACCTGATGTGCCTGAAACTGATGCTGCTGCACTTGCGCGAAATGCCATGAACGCGATGCTCGAACCCGTGCGCGGGGGATATGTGCGCTTCGATCTTGGTGGGCGCGACTACCGCATCTATTTCGAGGAAGCAGGGCAGGGGTTACCGCTGCTGTGCCTGCATACCGCAGGGGCTGATACACGGCAGTTTCGCGGACTGTTCAACGAGCCCCGCATTACGGAACGATTCCGCGTCATTGCCTTCGACTTGCCGTGGCACGGCAAGAGTTCGCCGCCGTCAGGCTGGCAGGGCGAGTCATGGCGTCTGACCAGCACCCTTTACTGCGACATCATTCTCGGTTTTATGCACGCGCTTGCGCTCGACAAGCCCGTCGTCATGGGCTGTTCGATCGGCGGGCGCGTTTGTCTGAATCTTGCGCTGGATCACGCCACGCGGTTTCGTGCCATCGTCGGGCTGCAATCGGCGGCCAGCACACCGCGCTATTACGACCCGGCCTGGCTGGCGCATCCCGAAGTGAACGGACCGGTGGCGGGTGCGGCCACGGTCATGGGGTTGATGTGTCCCGAGAGCCCCGAGGCGGAACGCTGGGAAACATTGTGGCACTACATGCAGGGCGGGCCGGGTGTGTTTGCCGGTGATCTGTATTTTTACCAGGTCGAAGGTGATTTCCGTGACCGGGTGGCGCATATCGACACGGCAGTGACGCCGCTTTATATGCTCACCGGAGAATATGATTACTCCTGTAGCCCGCAGGACACGCTGGACACAGCGGCCCGGATTGCCGGCGCGAAAGTGCGGATCATGCCCGGGCTTGGCCACTTTCCGATGAGCGAGAATCCACCGGCGTTCATCGAACACCTGTTGCCGGTACTGGATGAAATTGAAGCAGCGGGCCGCGACGGCGGACCGGACTGAGATCGCAGGCGTTATCGAAACCGGACCTGAAGGGATATTGCCTTGGGCTATTACACTTTCAAGATTCTGATAACGGCACTGCTGGTGGTTCTGGTGTCGGAGTTGTCCAAACGCAGTTCGTTCTACGGCGCACTACTCGCGTCCGTGCCGCTGATCTCGGTTCTGGCGATGATATGGCTGTACGTCGATACCAAAGACACGGCAAGAATTTCGTCATTGTCGGGGAGCATCTTCTGGCTGGTTCTGCCCTCGCTGGCGTTGTTCGTTGTCCTTCCGCTGATGCTCAGGGCCGGAGTCAATTTTTACGTCAGTATGCTCGCGGGTATCGCAGTCACCGGCGCTTGCTATTGGCTGATGGTGAACGTGCTGGCGCGATTTGGCGTGGAGTTGTGACCCCGTCAGCTTCTTCGTATTCGGACATCGCATCATTGCCCCCTGCGCGCCTTGCGCACTCCTGTCGCGCCGACGCGAAAGCCGGCTTCAGCGCCCTGACGTTCGCGAAAGGTGTTGCCTCAAAAAAAACGAGGCAGACGCCAGGCAGACTGACTGCCCGGTAGCTGCCTCGCAAGGATGATCAGATCAAGTTGATCAGATCAACCGGCGATCACGATCAATTGTGCGTAATGGCCGTGATGTCGTTGCGGCTGTACCCATTGAATGACACCTTTGTCAGGGGTTTCACGCCCTCAGGGACGGACTTGTGCGTAATCGCCGAAAGATCGTTGCGGTTGAACTCGCCGCTGATATGACCGATCTGGGTGCTGCTGCTTGCGGCGCTGCCTTCGTGTGTCACGAACGATATCTCGCTCCAGCCATACGTCGGGACGGCGGCGGAAGCGGAATTGATCGTCAGGCTGCCGATCAACACTGCGGCGAAGGTTGCTGCGATGGTATTTTTGGTAATTGTCATGCGGGTATCTCCTTGGGTTGAAAAAAACATGTGAAATGCAATTTGCTGCGGTCATTCCTGTGTGTGGATTGGTTTCCTGGCGGCACGCGCTGTGTTGAAACGCGCGCGCCACATCCGTCGGCCGATGCCGCGGATCATCTGTATTCGTATGGGGAGTGTTGGGTTTGCGAGAAGCGTGCTCGCAGGTTGGCTCCCACACGCTTGCGCATTACCAGCGCGAACTTTTTGCCCATTAGCAGGGGCAGCTTCCGTTGCTTTGCTGGCTGGTCCAGCAAAGAACGTTTATGGCTGCATCTCTGCAGCAACGGTACGACGGGAGGACTATACGTTGTTGCAGTGAAACAATCTGTTTTATTTTTGTTTTTCTCTAATTATTTTCAAATAATTAGATGGTTGTTGATATGGAATGTCTCCGGCAGGCGACAATCTACCGCATTGCAGCATTCCGCGGTGCGAACATGGGGTAGTGCCGCCCGCTCTGGTTTTTCCCAATGCGTTACGGCGTTCTGTCGCGCAAGACCGGCGGCGACCCGGGTCCGACCGTGTGAGACTCAGTCCGTTTTGCTGATCCAGTCCGGATCGGGGAGATCGAGAAAGGCCTGGCCGAGAGCCTCGCTCCAGCCCGTGCGGATCTGGCGGAAATATGCATTCTCGGCATCGATCACCTGATGGCTGGCGATGCGCAATTCGTCGGTGCGTATCACCAGCATGTCGAGCGGCGGACTGACGGTGAGGTTGGAGCGGATGGTCGAGTCCATCGATACGAGTGCGCACTTGGCGGCGCGCTCGAGCCGCGTTTTTCGGTTGATGACGCGATCGATGATGGGCTTGCCATACTTGAATTCGCCGATCTGGAAATAGCAGGTGTCGTCGCTGGCTTCGATGAAATTTCCCGCAGAGTAGATGTTGAACAGACGTGGCGCCTTGCCTTTGATCTGCCCGCCGAGAATGAACGATGCGTTGAATTCGATGTTGAATTCCTCCAGTGCCTTGCCATCGCGCGCGTGCAATTCGCGGATGGTGTCCCCGACGCAACGCGCCGCCTCCAGCATGTTCTCGACGTTATACAGGTTGCGTTGGTCGGATTCCTCCAGGTCCTCCTTGAGTTGCCCGATGATCGATTGCGAAATCGACAGGTTACCCGCCGTCATCAGCGCCAGAACGCGCTCGCCCGGCTTTTCGAAAATGGTCAACTTGTGGAAAGTGCTGATGTTGTCGACACCCGCATTGGTGCGTGTATCGGAGAGCATCACAATGCCCGCATCGACCAGCATACCGACACAGTAGGTCATGGATTCTTCTCGGTGTTTCGGGAGGCGCAGACTACCACGCCCGCATGCGCTGTTGCGTCTGCCTGCATGGTTTATCTTACTGCTGCCAGTCGCGTTTCTTGCGCTTGTGCCGCGGCCCCCGCGAGCGGGAAACATTCACTGCCACGCGAAGCGCTTCGTCGCCGCCGCCGTGACGCACACCGCGGATGGGCCCGGCATCGAGGTAGTCGCGACCGACGGCAAGACGGCAGTGCCGCTCTCCGGCCGCGGTGCCGTGGGTAATGTCTACGCTGAACCAGCCGCGTTCGGCGCCAAGCCATGCCTCGCCCCACGCGTGGCTGGCCGGAGTGGCTTCGCCCGTGTGAAAGTAGCCGCTGACATAGCGCGCCGGCAACCCGAGGAGGCGGCAAACCGACGTGAACAGATGGGCATGATCCTGACACACGCCGCGGCCCTGCGCGAGCGCCCGCGCTGCATCGTGTTCGACTGTCGTTGAACCTTCTTCCCACACGACGGCTTCGCGGATGGCGCTACCCAGGTCGAGCAAGGCGCCGGGACTGGCGATGCTTTGCGCGGTCCAGCGCGACGCCAGCGCGCGTATCGCTTCGTCGGGTTTGCTGAGGTCGGTGGGGGCCAGGAACGCCAGTGGTGACAGCCCCGTCTCTTCGGTCGCGATCCAGCCATCGTAGGCGCGGGTTTCGATGACGCCGTCGGCAAGCACATGGATTTCCTCGAGCGGTTCGTCGACCGTGATCAGGTGGGTGATGTTGCCGAACGCATCGACTTGCTCGAGTTGACGCCCCGGTGATTTGAGATGCCAGCGCAGCGTGCGCTGGCCGGCGTCCATGCGCGGTGTCAGCCTTGCGATCTGCACCGAGCGATCGAGCCGACGCGTGTAGCTGTAGTGTGTTTCGTGTTGTATGAAAAGCAGCATTGTCCGGGAAAGTGGCGGCGGTCAGGAGGTCACGGACACAAGAAAATCCTGGGCGATACGCCGGCCCAGGCCGTTGATTCTCTCGAGGAAATCATCCAGGAACGTGTGAAGGCCTTGTTCGAGTATCAGGTCGATTCGCGTGTAATGCAGCGACGCGTGCAGCTCGCCGACCTGCCGCAAGGTTTCTGCCGACTGATCGTTGGCAACGGCTTGCAGATGTTGCGACAGGCCCTCGGCGCAACGGTGCAGCGAGCGTGGCATGTCGGCACGCAGGATCAGTAACTCGGCAATGCGCGCAGGCGTGATGCGGTCACGGTATGACGGCGGTGTCACCAGTTATCTCGAAGTGCTGGAATCGGAACGCTCGTTGTTTCGCACGGAACTTTCGTCCTCTTCGATACGCCGGGCGCAACTGGTGGCCGTTGTCGATTTGTACAAGGCGCTGGGCGGCGGCTGGACGCCTGCGGACACTGAAGCGGAAGCGCAGTAATGCGCGAGGGCAAATCGCACGGGATGTTTCCGGTTGCATTTCGCTTGCTGTCGAGCGGCGCATGCGCCCCGGTCCCAATGGCGGCTTCGTTGGCAAGTGCCGGCGTTTTCGGGGCACAATAGCGGGTAATGTCAGGCAGGTTGGGTGTTTCGGGTTTGCGCAGCTGCTGCAATTGTTCTGACCGACTACAGGGTTCGAAAGATGCCAGAGATATCAGCTACGATCATGAAGGCGACATGTGCGGGAGGATTATTCAGGCGCACTATGCTGCTCGGAGCGGTGCTTGCGGCGGCGGCCCTGGCCCAGCTGGCACAGGGAGGGGAAAGCGCGCTGGATGCGGAGTTCATTGTTGCGCGCGCCGACAAGGAAGCCTACATGCAACCCGCAGCGGTGCTTTCCTATCAGGAAAGCAAGCTGTTCATGGCTGGCCGCAGTCATTTCAAACGTCGCTGGATCGCGCCGATCACATTCAATGGTGAATGGGGGCTCGGCCCGACCTTCATCCAGACGCGTTGCAGCGAATGCCATATCAACAACGGGCGCGGAGCGCCGCCTGCCAGTGCCGACGAGCAGCTCTCGACCATGCTGGTGCGTTTGAGTCTGCCGGGCACCGACGATCATGGCGGACCACGGCCGGACCCGAACTACGGCGACCAGTTCCAGAACAATGCGCTGCAAGCGCAGGAAGTCGATTTGCGCTACGCGCGCATGTTCGTTCCGGCAGAGGCTGCGTTGTATCTCGACTGGGAAGAACATAGTGTTTCTTTCGCAGATGGCGAGCAGGTATCGCTGCGCAAGCCGAAACTGCGGATTGAGGATCTTGCTTTCGGTCCGCTTGGCGAAGGCGCGATGTTCTCGCTGCGCAATACACCGCCCGTTTTTGGCCTTGGCCTGTTCGAGGCGGTTTCAGAAGAGACCGTGCTTGAAGTCGCCGAGTCGCAAAAGCAGCACGGTGTGAATGGCCGGCCCAATTACGTTTGGGATGCTATCGACAAAAAGCAGGCGCTCGGTCGTTTCGGCTGGAAAGCGAATGCGCCGAGTTTGATGCAGCAAACCGCGGGTGCGTTTCTTGGCGATTTGGGTGTCACTTCGTGGGTGTTTCGCGAAAACAATTGTCCACCAGTTCAGATCGCGTGCCTGAACCAGGATCGGGCCAACGACCCGGAAATCATCGATGCGGACATGGATGATTTCGAGATGTGGCTGCGCACGCTGGCGGTGCCTGCGCCGCGCGACACGGACAACCCGCTTGTGCAACGGGGAAAGAAGGTGTTCGGGCAGGCCGGTTGCGACATCTGTCACGTGCCGCAGTTAACAACCGCAGCGGAATTTCCTCCATACCCGAAACTCGCCAACCGCACGTTCGCTGCTTACACCGACCTGCTTCTGCATGACATGGGTGAAGGCCTCGCTGATGGCCGGCCGGACTATCAGGCCAGCGGCCGCGACTGGCGTACCACGCCGTTATGGGGCCTGGGTCTGTCGGAAACCGTCAATGGCAGCACGGCCTTATTGCACGATGGCCGCGCGCGTAATGTGGTCGAGGCGATTCTATGGCATGGCGGCGAGGCAGAAGCATCGCGCGAGAAGTTTCGCAACATGCCGAAGCCGGATCGCGATGCGCTGGTGAAGTTCGTCGAATCGATCTAGTCGGTCCGGAAAACCAGGGAACCATCAGGAGCACAACGGGCACCCGGAAAAGGGAATGTGCTTGTGTCCGAGAAAACACAGACCCTGCTTTGATCAGTAAGGGGAACTCTGGTTTTATTTGCTTTGTGTTTCTTAGTGGCCTTGGTGGCTTGGTGGTGAGGTTTTCCGGTTTCGTCCTTTCTCTATCGGGGACATTCAGGATAGTTCAGAGAAACCAAATAAAAAAAGCCGGCGCACTGCGCCGGCTTTCGAGTCGCGTTGAAAAAACTTACGCGGTCTTTTCCTTCTTCGCAACGTAACCGTAGGCCGCGTTGCTGCGCTCGCCGCCCATGGCAAGGTAGTCGGCCTTGATTTGCGCAATCTGGTCGTGCGTGAACGGTTTTTCGTTCGTGATCTTGATGTCCAGATTGTACAGATGTGCCGAATTGAGACCGAAGATCTTCTGCTTGACTTCGCTGTTCGGTCCGCCGAGCGGGATCTTCCAGCCCATCTTCTTCATGATGTCTTCCGGAATCTCCAGGCGACGCATGGCTTCGATCTGCCACTGCGGGCTGCCGTACCACACTGAATCCGTACCCCATACGACACGCTCCGGCCCCATCATGTTGACCATCTGGCCGATGAAGGCAGCGCAGAAGCGCGGGTTGGTGACGGCGGTACTTGCGAAGGTCGTGCCGATCTCGCCGTAGACGTTGTTCACGCCGTACTTTTCCGGAATGCGGGCCAGATCCGTCGACCATTCGATGTAGCCGCTCTTCATGAACTGGTCCATTTCCTTCTTCGGCTCATCGGCAAGCCACGGCCGCAGTGCGGAGTGGTAAATGACGAAGTTCATGCCGGGCCAGTCCTTGGCAGCCTGCCCAAGGTCGTTCACGGTTGCGTGTTCCCACGTGCCGGCGAAGGCCTTCTCGTAGTCACGCGGCATCAGACCCTTGTGAATACAGATGGTATTGATACCGGACTTGATCGCCTTCTCGTAGAACGGGTACATCAGTTTTTCGTCATCCAGGCGCCATGCATACTTGGACGGGCCGAACGGGTCGCCGATGGTGTAGGACTTCCACGATACCGGATGCAGTTCCTCGATACCGCGATCGACTTCGTCCATCCAGTTCGGGTACTTCGGCGTGATGACCGTGTGGCCAAGCATGCGGGTGCTGCCAGCCATCTTGTTGACGGCACGGCAGGCGTTCTGGATGGCGTCGTTGGACAGCAGCCACCAGGACGGATCGTCGAACGGAGCCCCTGAGAGCAGCGAGATCTTGGTATCGGAATCGAGGAAGATCTCTTTCAGGTAGTTGTCCATCTTGTAACGGGCCAGCGTCATCGGTGCTTCGTTGATGCGCGGGTTCACTTTGGCGCCAACGGCCCATTTCGTCAGACCGAGCAGGCCTTCCTGCTGGAAGTCGTCGCGAATGAAGTGCGTCTGGTCGTCAAAAATGAACTGATTGGACAGCTGCGCGGCGCGATAGGCCGACATTTCCATGTCACCCGCTTCCGCTTCCGAGACATCGAACACCGGTCCGAAGACCTTGTTCATGGCCAGGAACGCAGTCGCCATACCGGCGCTGGTGGCCAGGAAGCTGCGGCGATCCATGCCGTGGCGCTTGGCCTGATAGTCGCCCATCTCCTTGATCAGGCTTTCGACTTTCGCCTGATCCTCAGTCTGCGGCAACGGGTTGTATTCCCCATTCGACACGATCTGTGTCGGCACAGGCGAACGGAAAGCGACCTGGTCAGCAGGATCGACCTGCTTGTACTCCTCGTCGCTCATGTGCACGCCAATATTTCTCTGGATTGTCATCTACTCCCCCTAACGTTAGGTCTTGCGTTTACATACGTCGTAAAACTGCTCCACGACTCTTTTATAACCTTACGAAATACTGCTCTTTGATACCCGGAAATCTAGTCGTCGAACTTGTACTCGGCATCCGGTTGAACAATGCCTTCACATGCTTCTTTTACGTTGTTCTTGGCGTTGTTGCATGCAGTACCAATCTGGACCATGCTGTCCTCGCCTGCATTGCTCTCGTCGCAGAAGTACGCCATTTGTTGTTTGGCATCGTTGCAGTTGCCGACACGGGTCGCCTGATCCTTGTCGCCGTGATGTTCGGCCAGTGACAGTCCCGGCATGCACAGTATTGCCGCAACGACGGCAAACGTCCGGATTTTCATAGTCTTTCCTCCTCGCGGTTCTGGTTTTATTGGTCGGGCTCTTGAGCCTCTTTGTTTCGTTGCATGTGCAAGACACACTGCCACTCGCTAAAGCATACAACGCAAGTGATGTTTATATATGAGTATCGGCACTTAAGGAAGGGGTGATCTTGCAGTCTGTATGATGCGATGCGGAATATGTTTGCCGCTACGTGCCTGCATTGGCGTCATGATTTCAATTTGATGAAATTGCGGAGTGGAGGTTGCGATCGAACTGCCCGGCAGCGCGCGGTTCCGATGTTGTGTTGCACAATGAGTGTATTGACCGGGTTTCCTGTGCGGTTATTTGTCGTGAAGGTCGAGGACAGGGCGATTGTCCGCAAGGATTCCCGCGCTCTTCAGCATACGGGTTTGGTCTACACTCCCTGAGTTACGATCGTGTTACTGCGAAGACGGGTAGAGAGCATGCGTGTCTGGTTTGTTTTGTGGCTGGTCATTTGCGGCATGGCGTTTTTCGGTGAAAGCGCTGTTGCCGCGAAACCGGAGAAATCGAAGGTCACCATTGCCGTCGGCGGCAAGGCCGCCTTGTACTATTTGCCGTTGTCCCTCGCCGAGCAGCTTGGTTACTTCCGTGATGCCGGCCTCGACGTGGAGATTCTGGACTTCCCGGGAGGCGCCAAAGCGCTGCAGGCAATGATGGGCGGCAGTGCAGACGTGGTCTCCGGCGGCTACGATCACACCATCGTGATGCAGGCGCGCGGACAGGAACTTGCCGCGTTCGTTCTGCAGGGTGCGACTCCGGCAATCTCGCTGGTCGTGGCGAAGGACAAGGCGGCCGCGTGGCGCGGCCCGCAGGACCTGAAAGGCATGAAAATCGGCGTCACCGCGCCGGGGTCGAGCACCAATATGTTTGTCAACGCCCTGCTGGCGCGTGGCGGATTAACCCACGACGATGTTTCCATTATCGGGGTCGGTACCGGACAGAGCGCAGTCGCGGCGATGCAGGCAGGTCATCTGGACGCACTGGCGAACGTCGAGCCGGCGATCAGCATGCTGGTCCGTGGCGGCAAGGTCGTCGAAACAATCGAGACGCTTAGCGTGGAGGGTTCGCGCAACCTGTATGGCGCTGCGCTGCCTTCGGGCAGTCTGTATACGAAACGTGATTTCCTTCTCGAGAATCCAAACACGGTGCAAGCCCTCACCAATGCCATGGTGCGGGCGTTGAAGTGGCTCGCCAATGCGTCCGACGAGCAGGTAGCGGCGACGGTGCCGCGGCATTACCTCCTGGGAGACCGGTCGCTGTATCTGGCAGCGCTGAAACGGCAACGACCGGGTTACTCGAAGGACGGCCGCATTCCGCCCGAAGCGGCGCAGGCGATGCTGGACGCACTTTCCGGTTTTCACGAGCTGATCTCGACGCGCAAGATCAGGCTGGAGCAGACCTACACCAACCGGTTTGTCGACGCCGTCCCCGGTCAGGACTGAGAGAACGCCGGGTGCCGCGCGCGCCGGGCAGTCCCGCCGTGGGACAGGTTCAACGATTCCGACACACACCTGCGAGGGCGACAGCGCTCGTGTTCGTTTCGCGTGCGTCAAGCGTCCGGGCAGCGGTTGCCTCGGATGTTTCTTCGTGATGGTTGCGGCAACAGGCCCTAAGGCAAGGCGTATCGCTCCATCAGGTAACACAAACAGTCCTGACGGATGACGCGTTCATCGAGAGTCAGCATGGACGGCATGGCGTCGCGGCAAAGAATCAGTTCCCCGTCCTGCACGCTGAAGTAATCGCGCGTGACTTCGCTCCCGTCCTCCGCAACCGCGAGCACGGGCATGTCGAAGCCGTTCGTAAATCGGCCCAGACGCGTGCCGGACTTCAGTTCACGGAAATTCATGTGATCGATACGAGGGTCCAGTTGCAGGCCTGTCGCGTCACATCCGAAGCCAAACGGTACGCCGTCCGCAATCTTCACTGCGGCGACGGTGTGGAACAGGTGGAAATCGTTCGCCGCCGGCGGTTTTTCCGGGAAGTGATCGAGATGCAGTACCGCGTCGATGAAACTTGCCGCGTGCGCTTTGGCAGTGGCGTCATCCGGCTTGCCGCACTCGACGGTGACCGCCGGACAGATTTTTGCAAACGCGGCCGATTGCACCCCGAGCGGGCGCAGAAAATACACGATGGTCTGCGAGAACAGCGTTGCCAGTTGCAGGAACTCCGGTTGCAGGCTGTTGACGCAACCATAGTGCGGATTCAGGCCGGTGTTGTTGTGCACATCGATGCTGGCGAACACGCGGCGTTGGCGCATGATGTCGACAACTCGCGCCATCATTTCGTGCTCGGCGGGCGCGGCTTTCGCGGCCGACGCATCGGCGCCGGGCCAGACGCGATTGAAGTCCGGTTGTCCGTCGAGCCGCCGTTGGCCAAGCGCGGCCGCCTCCACGTTTCCGATGAAAACCGAAAGCCCGCGGGGCAGTTCGGTCGAACTGTATTTGCCGATGATGTCCTGTATCGCCTTCAGACCGGTGTACTCGTTGCCGTGAAGCAGAACCGAGACGAACAGCGGCTCGGCCTTTCGTCCGGGCAGATGAATCAGGGTCGGTCCGGAGAGTATCTGGTGCAGCCCTCCCGCCGATGCATCGAGGAAGCCGTCAGGGATGTGGTCGAGTTCATTAAGCATCATGCAATGCGCGGGTATTGGTCGATCGGGAGCGGCGACTTTAGCAGACGCCCGCCCGCGGTGCGCGAGGCAAGGTGTCTCATCGTCCGGGAATTGACGCAGACTTCACAGTCTGACTTCACAGTGGCCATTCATGCACCGGGGCGCCGCTGCGTTGCGCGGCAAGATAGTCGGCAGTGAGGCGAAAGAAGTCGCGTCCGCAGTTCTCGGCATGCGCCCGCTGCCACGCTGCACCGTTCTGCCCGCTTGCCGTGCGTGCCCGGGCAATGCCGATGTAGCGCTCGATTTCTTCTTCATCGATGCCCAGCAGCACCAGACCTTCCCGTGCCATGTGCAGTATCTCGTCAGACAGCAAGGATCTGACCCCGGTTTCGCGGCCATCCAGCCAGACGACGGTGGCATCGAATCCGTCGCGTGCGGCACGGTAAAAGTTTTCCTTCGCCTGCGCAAAAGACAAATCGGATTCGGGCGGCACGCGCAGCCGCGCAAGAAAATGAACCGCGCCAAGGTACACCGCAGCGTTGGCCATCATGTCGACAACAGTGGGTCCGGCGGGAATGGCGCGATGCTCGATTCGCATATGTGGTTTTCCGCCTGCACCGATGCCCACCAGCAGCCGGTTCCAGCGCCAGATCGTGCCGTTATGCAATCGCAGATGCAGCAGCTCGTCATGACTGTCGAAAAGGGTGGGCAGCAGTGGCACATAGCGCTGCATGTTCTCGCGGAAAAGCGCTACCGGATTGTCCGGCAAGTATCCGCTTCCGAATGTCACGCGGGATCGTTCCGGGTGCTCGGGGCTGCCGGTTTCCACCGACTGTTCGAAAAGCGGGATGCGCGTTTCCGCCCACAGCGACTTGCCGAACAGGAACGGAGAATTGGCGGACAGTGCAACCAGCGGCGCAGACAGGATCATCGATGCGTTCATGTGGCGCGCGATTTCCGCCGCAGGTGTCTGAAGATGGATCTGGAAGGATGTCGTTGCCGCTTCCAGCATGACGTCGTTGTGTGTCAATGACAACGACTCGCGCCCGTTGATATTCAGCTCGAGCGGCTCCCCGCCGCGAATCTTCAGAACCTCGCGATTCAAGGCGTGGTAGCGGTTGCGGTCGGACATGTGGTCCAGTGACAAGTCCTGCTCGCGTACCGTCGGCAGAATGCCGACCATCATCATGGTGGCTTCGAGTTCGTTGGCGACTGACAGGCAATGCCGCCACGTTTGGTCGAGTTCCGTCTCCAGCCGCCGCAATGCGCCGGCGCACATCGGCTGGGGCGTGCCGTTGAGCTCGACATTGAACCGGGACAGTTCCGGCACCACCAGAGGAGAGGCGAGCCGTTGCAGCAGATCCTCGTTGCGTGGCAGCGGAAAGAAGTTGTGATCCAGCAACCATGCCTCGAGTTCGAAGCCGCCAACGTAGCCGGTATCGGAAAGTTCGCCGGCTGCCCACAAGGAATCCAGAATGCCGGTTTCTTTCGTGACGCGCTCGACAAATTGCGCAGTTTGCTCGGCGCTGAAAGTGGATTGCTCGATCTCCTTGCCCACAGGGTCTCTCCCGGATGACTTGACACAGTTTGCCTTCCGCGCGCGGCATCTTCTTGACCCTGGTCAAGTCCGTCCTCTCCGGCTCCGGCACGCTATCGGACACACTATAAGCAATTCTGACCGGGAAACGGGAATGCATGCGGCCAGTCCATCGCGTGGCCGCGAATCACGGGGGAGACAGACATGCAGGGATTAAAAGAGTCTTTTGCGCAAGCGTGCTTTTTTTTGCGGCGTGCTCGACGGCGCAGGCCCAGGCCGGTGGCGAAAGTGACGGCGGCGGGGACAGTGCAGAAGAGCGGGTCGACGTGCTTTTCGGCAGCGATTATTTCGGTGCCGGGGCCAGCCTCGGGCCGGGGGCGTCCGTCGAAGGGGATGCCTTCATTGCCGGCGGCGAGGTGATACTGAATCGGCCGGTCGCAGGTGACGCCGTGCTTTCTGGCGGCAGTATCCACGTCGGTGAGCGGATCGGTTCCGATTTGTACGCCGCTGGCGGCGACATTCTCGTCAATGCCAGGGTCGGGCACAACGCCCGCCTTGCCGGCGGGCGCGTGCATCTCACGCGGCATGCCGACGTCGCGGGCAGGGTCACCATTGCGGGCTCGCGTATCCGTGTGGATGGCAGCACCGGCGGTGCGCTTGCCGTTTACGGCGACTCCGTCGTAATCGATGGCGAGATCATGGATGCGGTTGCGGTGGTGGCCCGCAAGCTTGAAGTCGGCCCGAATGCCCATATCCACGGCCGTTTGACTTACCGTACGGCGAACGAGCCGCAGATCAGTGAGCAGGCCATCATTGGCGGTGGAATACAGCGGTCGGGTTTCAAGTTTCCCGGCAAGGAACTGGAGCCGGTCGCCAGGACGGTGTTCTGGGTGGGCGTGGCGATGCTCACTTCCGGGTTGTTCCTGGTAGGCGTGCTCATCCTGTTGCTGGCGCCGAATGCGTTGATGGCGGTCGTGCGTGAACTGCGTTCCCAGCCGCTCGCATCGTTTCTGCTTGGATTTGCACTGATAGTTTGCGTACCCGTCGCTGCCATACTCGCGACGCTCAGCGTGATCGGCATTCCCCTCGGCCTGGTTTTGTTTTTTATCTGGCCGGTGATCGTTACGCTGGGTTACCTCGCGGGCGCCGTTTTCTGTGGCGACGCGCTGGCAGCGCTGATCTCGCGACGGCGCCCGGCCGGCCGGGCGCTGCGAATACTGGGTCTGGCTGTCACGCTGATCGCGTTGATGCTACTGTCCCGCGTGGTTTTCGTTGGTGTGCCGCTGATTCTGCTACTCTTGTTTTTGGGGACAGGGGCGCTGGTACTCGCGATACGAAATGCAGTTCGATAAGCATCGCGACGGTCCCGGGTCCGGTCAATCCCGGCCAAACCATGACCGTGTTCGGGGCGAGGCCGTATTTTCGTGATTTTGCGAGGTTGGAACCACTGTGAGAAAAATACTTGTAGCGCTGGATGGATCGGAACAATCCGGACGCGCACTTGAGGAAGTACTGAAGCTGTTTGCGACGGATTCAATGCATGTTCATTTGCTGAACGTGTGCGAACCCATTCACGTCAACGAGGTGTTTTTCAAGGACACGCTGGCGGATATGCGCCAACTGGAAGGCGAGCACACGGCGGCGGGCCGCAAACTGGTCGAGTCGGCGGCGCAGAAGCTGGCGCAAGCGGGCGTGTCGCACGACACACACGTAGAGATCGGGCCTGCTGCGCAGGCGATTGCCGGTTTTGCGCAGAAGTATCACGCCGAGATGATCGTCATGGGCACGCGTGGTATGGGGGCGATTCGCAGCCTTGCTGTCGGCTCGGTCGCCAACAAGGTGGTGCACCTTGCGCAAGTACCGGTGTTACTGGTCAAGTAATCCGGGTTCGGGGACAGTTTTTTATCAACTTTACCTGGCGGATCGCCGCAGGCCTGGCGCGCACTGATTCCGGTTGTTCGCAGCCTGCCGGGCAAGGCCTTGCGCGAATTCCAATGATTCAATTGAATAGTCGTGTGCTTGCCATGTGGCGGACTTTGCGCAGGACGCTGTCGGCGCCGATGCCGGCGCTGGCGAGAGTCGCGTTGCCACGCGCCGTTTTCTTCCGGTTCACCCGATGTCCCTGATCACCGTGAGCGGGGGATGCCTCGCCTTCGGTGACGTGGCGCTGCTCGACAACGTCGACCTGCAACTGCAGGCAAGGGAACGTGTTGCCCTCATCGGCCGCAACGGCAGCGGCAAGTCATCCCTGCTTGCGGCGCTTGCGGGCGTGCGCCAGCTCGATGACGGCGAAATATGGCGTGCTCCCGGTTTGCGCGTGGGCTACGTTGCGCAGGAGCCGCAACTCGATGATGCGGCGACGGTGTTTCAAAGCGTCGTCGGGGGGATGGGCGAGGTGTCGCAGCTTGTCACCGAATACCACGCGGTGTCGCACCAGTTGGGTGAGTCCGGTGCCGGTACCGAGCGCTTGCTGGCACGGCTGCATGAATTGCAGACATCGCTCGAATCGCTCGATGCGTGGACTTATGTGTCGCAGGCCGAAAGGGCGATCCACCGGTTCGGGCTCGATGCGGAAGCGCTCGTGGGCTCGCTGTCCGGCGGACAGAAAAAGCGTCTGGCTCTGGCCCGCGCCCTCGCGCTGACACCGGACGTCTTGCTGCTCGATGAACCGACCAACCACCTCGATATCGACTCGATCGCCTGGCTTGAAGAGCTGTTGCTGGCATCGCCAGTGACCTTGCTGTTTATTACCCACGACCGCCGGTTGCTCGACCGCCTCGCTACCCGTGTCATTGAACTCGACCGCGGACGGTTGTCTGACTTTCCGTGCAGTTACGCGCAGTACCGCAGTCGCAAGGAGCGCATGCTGGAAGAGGAAGCGATCGCGAATCGCAAGTCCGACAAGCTGCTGCGCGAGGAAGAGGTGTGGATCCGCAAGGGCATCGAGGCGCGTCGCACGCGTTCGGCTTCGCGCATCAACAGGCTCGAGGCGTTGCGCGCGGCGCGTGTCCAGCGGCGCGAGCGCATGGGCCAGGTAAAACTGCAACTCGCCGCCGGCGACACGAGCGGCCAACTGGTCGCCGAATTGCAGGGGGTGAGCAAGTCATTCGGCGGGCGAGCCATCGTACGCGATCTGTCGTGCCGGATTCTTCGTGGCGACAAGGTCGGGATCATCGGCCCCAACGGTGCCGGAAAAACCACGTTGCTGAAATTGATCCTTGGCGAACTCGAACCGGATTCCGGCACGGTGCGCCGAGGCACCAAGGTGCGCGCAGCGTACTTTGACCAGTTTCGCGAGGCGCTCGATCCGGAGGCGGCACTGGTCGACGTGATTTCGCCCGGTTCGGAGTATGTCGAAGTTGGCCGCGAGCGAAAACACGTCATCGGTTATCTCGGCGAGTTCCTGTTTCCGCCGCAACGCGCCCGTTCACCGGTCAAGAGCCTTTCCGGCGGCGAGCGTAATCGCTTGTTGCTCGCGCGCCTGTTTGCGCAACCGGCAAACGTGCTGGTTCTCGATGAGCCGACCAACGATCTCGACGTCGACACTCTGGAGCTGCTCGAGGAGCTTCTGCAAGGCTATAGCGGAACGCTGTTTCTGGTCAGTCACGACCGGGTGTTTCTCGATAACGTAGTGACTCAGGTGATTGCGTCGACCGGCGATGGTCACTGGCTGGAGAACGCCGGGGGCTACGCAGACTGGTCTGATTATCAGCGCAGGGCGGAAGCGCTCTCCCGGCCTGCATCGGACAGGATGCAGTCAGCGGAAAAGGCGCGAGGGGCGGACAGCGCGAACAGCGGTGCTGGCGCGCCGGGCACGGAGAAGCGCGCCGCCGGCCGTGCACGTCCGGAAAAACTCGGATTCCGGGAACAACGTGAATTGCAGGCACTTCCCGGGCGTATTGCCGAGCTGGAGGCGGAGCAGGCTGAACTGACCGCACGCGTCGAGGACCCGGCGCTTTATGCCGATAGCGGGGCCGAAGCCCGTCAGCTGGCCTCACGGCTGGCTGCGATCGATGGCGAACTGACGGTCCTGCTGGAGCGATGGGAAGCGCTCGAATCGCGAAATGCCGGAAAGACATGATCGCCGTTGTCGCTTGCCGCTGCCATCATCGGGAGGTGTGTATCACATCAGTTCACGTCATCATGGTTTGTCGCGGCGCCAGCCACTGAGTAGAATCGCATGCGTTCCCTAGCCCTGTCAGGCGTGCAGTCCGTTGTTGCACCCCGCACCTCCGATTGTCGATCATGAAACCAAACCGGTTGATTTTCTTACTGCTGCTCTGCGTCTCCGTGGCCGGGTGCAGCTCCCGTATCATTGACAGCGGCGAGGGCCTGCCCGCTTACCGTATCAGTGACGGCAGCCTGTGCCGGGCGCCGACGGGATTTGCCGAACTTGTCGCATCGTCCGGGACGAAGCAGCTGCGAGCCCTGTTCCTGTCATCGGCTCCGGCGGAAGACGTCGTTGCAGGGGTTTCCGATCTGCCGTCGAACGAGGAACTCGAAGCTGCTTTCTATCTGTCGTGCGGGGAATACGCCAACGGAGAACTTTCCAAGGCGGTATTCGAGCGCCAGCGGCGCATCTATCAATGGTTCCGCCTCGAACGCATGACGCGCGGAATCGAACGCTGGCGCGAAGAAGACGGCGGCTTCGAGATGCCTGGCAAGGTCTGCCATTTCGTTTTCAGCGGCGACAATCCGGATCCGCGCAATGTCACGCGACTGGTGCCGGCGCAAACCTCTGTCGATGACTGTGCCTTGTACGTCCATGAAAATGGCGGCACGCACCTGCTGCTCGGCTGCAGTGAGGGCCGCTGGAAGACCGGCTGGGCGGCGCAACCCCTGCGCGTTGGACCCAACGGCTGGGAGAACCGGCGTCGTTCGCCGGCCGGGACGCAATATGTGCCTGAGCCGAACTGCGGATGGGGCTGACGGTACTGCCCGGAACCGGCGCTGCTGAAGGAAGCTTTCCGCAGGGAGCGCTGAATGTGTTCCGGGATTCTGCGCCCCATACAAACGCGGCGGCCGCCGTTCGGCCGCGTTCGCGCCGCAGCCAGTGCGCTCTTCGCGCGTTCTTCTGACCGGTGTCGATGGACGTATACTTTGTTTCGAACTGACGTATCGGTTCTTGTTGAGGAAAGGTCGCCATGCTCATATTCCGACAACTGATCGACCCGCAATCGTCGACTTATACCTACCTGTTGGGCGACGAGAAGTCGCGCGAAGCAGTGCTGATCGATACCGTGTTCGAACAGGCCAGACGCGATGCCGCGCTGCTCAATGAACTTGGCCTCAAGCTGGTCGCGACGCTGGAAACGCATGTCCATGCGGATCATGTCACCGGAAGCTGGATGCTCAAGCGCCAGTTCGGCAGCGATATCGTTGTTGCGAAGTCCAGCGGCGCCAAAGGCGCCGATCGCTACATCGACCATGGCGACAAGGTTCGCTTCGGGGCCCGTTACGTGCAGGCGCGCGCCACACCGGGCCACACCGATGGTTGCATTACCTACGTGCTGGATGATGAAAGCCGGGCGTTTACCGGTGACTGCCTGTTGATCCGGGGCAGTGGCCGGACCGATTTCCAGCAAGGCGATGCGCGCCGAATGTATCGTTCGGTGCATACGCAGATCTTTACGCTCCCCGACCAGTGCCTGTTGTATCCGGGGCATGATTATCGCGGCCTGACGGTAACGAGTGTTGCCGAGGAGCGCAATTTCAATCCGCGGCTGGGCGGGCAGATTGGCGAGGCGGACTTTGCCGGTTACATGGAGAATCTGAACCTGCCGCATCCGAAGCAGATCGACAGGGCGGTCCCGGCGAACATGCGCTGCGGCGAACCGAGCGGCGAAGTCGATGCCCTGGATGCCCAGACCTGGGCACCGTTGATTTACACCTTTGCCGGCATCTGGGAAATCGAGCCGCCGGCCTACGAGGAAGTCGCAAACAAGGTGCAGTTGATCGACGTGCGCGAGCCGGACGAATTCTCCGGACCGCTTGGTCACTTGCATGGCGCCCGTCTTATCCCGCTCGGCGAACTGAGCAAACGCAGCGATGAAATCGATCGCGACCGGCCGGTTGTGGCGGTCTGCCGTTCCGGGGCCCGCTCGGCTCAGGCGGTGGTGCTGTTGCAGAAAGCAGGATTTTCCAAAGTTGCCAATCTGGCCGGAGGCATGTTGCGCTGGCGCGCTGCCGGCCATCCTGTTGAAGACGGCGGGCTCTAGCGTTTGACGAGCGCTTGTCCGTTCGACCGCTGAAAGGGAATGCAAATGCGCTATCGATCGTTTGGCCGAACCGGTCTGAAAGTATCCGAGCTCGTTTTTGGCGGCGGCTGGGTGGGCGGCGTGCTGATCCATCAGGACGACGAGACCAAGCTCAGGGTTTTGCGCGACGCCGTCGATGCCGGAATCAACTGGGTCGATACGGCGACAAAATACGGTGACGGAAAATCCGAGGAGGCACTGGGCCGGCTCCTTCCCGAACTTGACCGGAAACCTTACATCTCGACCAAAGTGATGCTCGACACGGCAAGGCTCGGCGATATCGCCGGGCAGGTGGAGCGCAGCGTGCATGAAAGCCTGGACCGCCTGAAACTCGATTCGGTCGATTTGCTTCAGTTGCACAACCCGCTGGGGGCGCAGGCAGTTGACCCGAGCGCAAGCGGAAATGCCATTACGTCAGACCACGTTCTGGCGCGCGACGGCGTGGCGGATGCGCTGGACCGTGTTCGGGAGCAGGGCCTGACGAGGTTCATCGGCTTCACTGCGCTTGGGGATGCCACAAGCAGCCGGCGTGTGATTGATAGTGGGCGCTTCGACAGCGCGCAGATTTACTACAACCTGCTCAACCCCAGCGCTGCCCGGCGGATGCCGGACCAATGGGCTGGGCAGGATTTCGACAATCTCATCGGAGCGTGCAAGCAACAGAACATGGCAACCATGGCGATCCGCGTGTTTGCCGCCGGTGTGCTTGCCAGCGATGAGCGCCACGGGCGTGAAGTGGTCATTGCGCGCGACGCCGGTCTGGAAGTCGAACAACGGCGCGCAGCCGCAGTGTTTGCTGCACTGGGCGAGCAGTATGGCAGCCGCGCGCGGACCGCGCTGCGTTACGTGCTCTCCAATCCCGATATCTCCTGTGCCGTCTTCGGGTTGGCGGAACTGTCGCATTTGCAGGAGGCGGTCGCAGCGGAGCAGGACGGGCCGTTGCCACAATCCGCCCTGGATCAACTCGAGCGCATTTATTCGGCAAACTTCGGACTCTAGCCAGCGCCTGTTCCTCGCCGAACGCGTTTTGCGAAGCAATAACGCGGGCAATGCCTGAGATGATCCCGTTCGTCGCAGCAGCACTGCCAGTCGGCCTCTTACCCCGGCAGGCGGCGGAATCCTGTCGGTGCGGCCGTTGGTCAGCCAAGCGTGCATGGCGTGCGATGTTTGGCGTAAATTCCCCGCCGGATCCACGCGTACACTTTTGATTTGCGCCCCGACTGGGCGCTCCTGCGTTTATTGAATGCCCTGGCAAGGCAAAAAAACAATGCATTCAATACCCAATGTATCCGAACAATAACCAAGGACCGCATAAACCATTGCGAAACAAGGCTGCTGATTGCGTGCGCGAATTGTTTGCATTGCATTCGCACGATTGTGGTGGTTGCAGCAGCGCATGATGCGTTAGGATACGCGCATAACTAGAACCTGAACCCGGCTTCCGTTACCAAGTTGTTCTTGTCGTGAATCTCCAGACCCGGCGCCTGCTTGCGCTGCTTGATTATGCGCAGGAAACGATGCGCACGCGCTCGAGCGTTGTGCCGGACGTGCGCGAGCACGGCAGCTTTTTGCTGTTCGATCACCAGATTGCGGGTTTCGACGGGGCGCGGCCAGGGACAGACGGCCTCCAGGGTGATGACGAGGTCTGGCTGTCGGTGGAGCATCCGCATAGTCCGGAGGTGCCGCCCGAACCCGACAACATCTGGCTGATGCCCTGGTTGAGCGTCGGTGCCGCGGTGGAGGCGACGCCGGGGTTGGCGGACGAAATCGACGGCGCAGCACTCATTGCCGCGGGTACCCACCGCGATTCGTCCAGGCCGGCCGCCGACCTTGCCACTGCCGCTGACCCGGTGATTGAGCGGAACGCGCGCGTGCGCCTTGCCGATTATCGTTTTCGTGCCGAGGTGGAAAAACAGTATTCGGCGTATCTGCAATCGTTATGGAAACCGTGGTCCGAGCGAGAGCAACGTCGTCGCCGGCTGTCGCACCTGTACGTAGGATTATTTACGCTGCAGCAACAACTGGCTGGCGCACTGACCGAGAATCAACTCGAACTCGTGTGGGGCATGGGAATCGCCACACAGCGTCACCGCAGCGAGGACCGCACATCTGACCTCGTCAAGACCTATCCGTTGGTGACCCGTCCGGTCGACATCAGTTTTGACGCGCACACCAATTCTGCATTGATCCGCCCGCGAAACGTTGACCCCCGTCTCGAACTCGGCGTCTTTGTTTCACCAGACGAACCGGTTTTCTTGCAGGCCGAGAAAGCGGCTGAGGCAATTGTTGCCGAGTCCGAAGTTCCGGTCGTGCCGTTTGATCCGGAAAGCTACGCGCCGCTTCTCGACATTGCCCGCAAGGCGATTGGCGAGCACGGGGAGAGGCCGCTGGAGATCGCTGAAGGATGGGTATTGTTTGCCCGGCCGCGCGGCGCCAGTGTGGCGGGTCACGATCTCGAGCGGATGCGCCATGTCGTCGCGGAACTCGGTGACGCGCCCCTGCCCGGCGCGGTAGCGGCCCTTGTTACCGACCCGGATGACGACGCGGCAAAGGCCGATCTGCCCGCGTTTCGTGGCTACAGCACCACCTATCGGGAGAACCTGGAAAGCGTGGCCGCGGAGGATTTGTTCTTCCCCAAGCCGTTCAATGATGAACAAGCGCGCGTCGCACAGCAACTGGAAGTGTCCGACGGCGTCGTCGTGCAAGGCCCGCCCGGCACCGGCAAGAGTCACACGATCGCCAACATTATCTGCCACTGGCTCGCGAACGGCCGGCGTGTGCTGGTTACGTCGATGCGCGACCCGGCCCTGGCGGTGCTGCGCGACCAGCTGCCGGAAATGATACGTCCGCTCGTGATCTCGCTGCTCGCCTCCGAGCAGGAAGGGGTGAAGCAGTTCGAGCGTTCGATCGAAAAAATCGCGAATGAAGTGCAGGACCTGAACCGGGACGTGCTGGCGCAGGAAATCGAGCGGCTGGAAACGACCATCGATGCCATGCAAGGCAAGCTTGCGCGCCTTGACCGCGACCTGACACGATGGGCGAAGCTCAATCTTTCGCGCATTGACCTTCAGGGCCAGAGCATTGATCCGCAGGATGCCGCCCACGAAGTCATGCACAACGTCGGCCGCTTCGAATGGATTCCGGATGCGCTCGGTGTGGGCCCGCAGTATGCGCCGCAGTTTGACGAGTCCGACATCGAGCGGCTGCGCGAGGCGCGTGCGCAGCTTGGTCCCGACATCGAATACGTCGGCTGTGATCTGCCCGCACTGGCCGACCTGCCCGATGCGTTCGAACTGGTCAAGGTCCACGATCAGCTGTTGCGGTTCGCCCGCCTCAACGAACAGTCACGTGCCAGTGACTTGCCCTGGCCTGCCGATGCGGATGCCGAGACATTGCTGATGGCACGGGATCTGGCGAACGCGGTACAGGCAGTCAGAACCCGGCATCACGAGATTTTTTCGGCGAAATTGCCGTGGAGCCAGGAAGCCATCGCGCGCATCCGGCGGCGCGACCCCAAAGAGGTATTTGACGCGATCGACATGCTTGCCGGTGATATCGACGCTGCCGCACAGCAGCAATCGCAGTTCCTCGCGCGCCCGGTGCAGCTGCCCGAGGCAGCACTGACTGACAGTGACTTTCTGCGCGCGCTGGACAACCTGGTTCATGGGCGGCGCGCTTTCGCGCTGACCGCTTTCGGCAAGGCAACCGCGCGCAAGCTGATTCAGGCGGTGCAGGTCAACGGGTTGCGCCCGGTGAGTCAGGAAGACTGGCAGCACGTTGCCGATTTCGTCGCGATGCAGCGCCAGCGGCGCGAACTCACGGCGCGCTGGAATGTTCTTGCGCCGCAAGCCGGGTTCCGTCCGGTGCTGTCGGTGGAGGCGCAAGGCGGGCTGTCGGTTCGCTCCCAGTTTGCCTTGTATGAAGAAATTCGCCGCTTGTTCCACCAACGGCAGACGGTCGCGGCCGAGGCGGCAAAAGTATTTCCCGGCTGGTCGCGGGCAGCGGCGATTGCCGAGGATCCGGACGCTCTGGACGCGCTTGCCAATGCGCTTGAATACCATCTCACGCGCAGCAGTCTCAGCGAGGTTTCGGTTTTCGTCGATGGCGTGCGCAATAAGCTCGAGGACTGCAGCGGCCGGTTGGTGGACGCCATGCGTGCCTTCGTGACGCATCGCCTTGGAAAGCCGGTTTTTGACGAAACAGCGCTCATCAGCGGCTGGGGTGAACTGATGGAGGAGCTCGAGCGGCTCCACCAGCTTGCCGCGCCGCTGCAAACGGTCAAGGACGTCACGCGGCGAATATTCCGGTCGGGAGGTGTCAAGCTGGCAACGCTGCTCGCAGCCCCCGACCAACCCAAGGGCAATGATTTGCTGCCGCATACATTCATGCGTGACTGGCGTTTGCGCCGCCTGGCAACGCATATCGCGGCGATTGATTCACAGGCGGAATCGAAAAAACTCAACGAGATGCGTACCGCTGCAGAGAGCGATCTGGCGCATCTGTACGAGGAACTGGTGGTGCGCCGCACCTGGTTCACGCTGGCCGAGCGCGTGACGCCGAGCGTGCGCGCGGCGCTGCAAGGTTACCTGAATGCCATTCAGCGTATCGGAAAGGGAACGGGCAAGCGCGCCGTGCGCTACCGGCAGGATGCGCGCTATGCCGCCAGCGCAGCCTACGGTGCGATCCCGTGCTGGATCATGCCGCACCATCGCGTCTCGGAAGCGCTGCCGGCGCAGCTGGGAAGTTTTGACCTGGTTGTCATTGACGAATCGTCGCAGTCGGACCTGTCCGTGCTGCCGATTCTGTTGCGGGCGAAAAAGATTCTGGTCGTCGGTGATGACCGGCAAGTTTCGCCGCAGGCAATCGGCATGCCGGAAGATCGCCTCCGGGCGTTGATGCAGCGTCACCTTGCCGAGCAGGTTCCCTTGTATCGGGCCCAGCTCTCGCCGGACCGGTCACTTTACGACCTCGCCCGTGTCGTCTTCGCCAGTAGCAGCGTGATGTTGCGCGAGCATTTCCGCTGCGTGGCGCCAATCATCGAATACGCACGGCGGGAGTTCTACAACAATGAAATCTATCCGTTGCGCCTGCCGCGTGCCTCCGAGCGCATCGATCCGCCGTTACAGGACGTGCTGATTACCAATGGCCATCGCGACGGCAGCGTCAACGAGCAGGAAGCGGATTTCATCGTGCGTGACATCGTGCGTCGTACCCAGGAGCCGAAACTGCAACATCGCAGTATCGGGGTGGTGTCGCTGCTGGGCGAAGAGCAGGCGCTGCGCATCTGGGAGCGTTTGCTCGACGAACTCGGGCCGGAACTGATTCGCCGCCATGACATTACCTGCGGCGATGCGCGCATGTTCCAGGGGCGGGAACGCGACATCATGTATCTGACGATGGTCGCGGCGCCCAACGACGTCGGTGCGCCGCTGGGCCGCGATACGTTTGCGCAGCGTTTTAACGTGGCAGCTTCACGCGCCCGCGACCAGATGGTACTGGTGCGGTCCGTGGATATCGAGCACCTGTCGGAGTCGGACCGGTTGCGCCGGGGGCTGATCCGGCATTTTGCGCAGCCGTTTGGCGAACAGCCGGTTCAGGTGAAGGCGACGCGGGAACTGTGCGAGTCCGAACTGGAGCGCCATGTGTACGACTGGCTGACTGCCCAGGGCTACCGGGTCATGCCGCAGGTGAGGGTGGGCGCGTAC
This sequence comes from uncultured beta proteobacterium, assembly GCA_963792855.1. Classification (GTDB taxonomy): domain Bacteria; phylum Pseudomonadota; class Gammaproteobacteria; order Burkholderiales; family Eutrophovitaceae; genus SG8-40. The sequence continues at coordinate 41,921 of CAWBXZ010000018.1, forward strand.
AAGGTGGACATGGTGGTCGAAGGCGAGAACGACACGCGCCTGGCGGTTGAATGCGACGGCGACCGATACGAGGGAGCGGAGCAGTGGATGCAGGCGATCCGCCGGCAGCGCGCGCTCGAACGCACCGGTTGGGTATTCTGGCGTTGCTTTGCGACCAGTTTTCTGCGGCGCAAGGCGGAAGTGCTCGAAGATCTGCGCGAGGCGCTGTCTGCCCAGGGTATCGAGCCGACCCGCTCCGGCGGCTGGGCGCGGCGCAAGGTGACGGAGACGCGACGGGTGCTGGCATCGTCCGCGGCCCGTGCGGCATGATTCCCGGCGGCATGTGCTGCATCCGGGCGCGCGGCGCCAACGGTATCGGGTTTCGCAGGCGTACACTTGCTGTAGTGTGAAGCACCAGCCGTTAGCGGCCTTGTCCGGCCGTTTGCACACTGGCGACGGGCAGGTTCGCCAACGCAACCGCTGACGAGGGATCTTCAGACGGCGATGTGCAGTGTTTTGCCGGTGGCCGCGCGTCCCGCGCGGAATCCGCGGAACACCGGCAGGTTTGCCGTTGTCGCATACTCCGTGTCGCGTAGCTTGATTACCAAGGAGGCAAGCCATGAATATCAAGGAACTCAAGTCGGTGGCCGCGGCGATCGTCGCGAAACAGAAAGGCGTGCTCGCGGCGGATGAAAGCAGTCCGACGATAAAGAAACGATTCGATTCGATCAAGCTCGAATCCACCGAAGAACACCGGCGCCGTTACCGTGAGCTGCTGTTCACCGCGCCAGGGATCGAGCAGTACATTGGCGGGGTGATCCTTTTTGACGAGACGCTGCGCCAGGCAACCGCGGAAGGGGTGCCGTTCGCGGACGTGTTGTCCGGCCGCGGCATCACTCCGGGAATCAAGGTCGACAAGGGCGCAAAACCGCTGGCCGGATATCCGGGTGAGCGTGTGACCGAAGGTCTGGACGGATTGCGCGACCGGCTTGCCGAGTACCGCAAACTTGGCGCCAGGTTCGCCAAGTGGCGTGCGGTCATCGATATCGACGAGCATGACATACCGTCGCCGTTCGGTGTCCACGCAAATGCGCATGCGCTCGCACGCTACGCCGCCCTATGCCAGGAAGCCGACATCGTTCCCATCGTCGAGCCCGAGGTGTTGATGGACGGGGCACACGACATTGCCCGCTGCGAGGTCGTGACGTCCAGCGTGCTCGAAGAGGTGTTTACGCAGCTCGATGCGCACCGGGTCGTGTTCGACGCCATGCTGCTCAAACCGAACATGGTTATTCCGGGCAAGAAATGTCCCCGACAGGCGAGTGTCACCGAGGTGGCCGAGGCGACGATTCGTTGCCTGGCGCGCTACGTCCCGGCGGCCGTGCCGGGGATCGTTTTCCTCTCCGGCGGGCAGAGCGCGGAGGACGCCACCGACCATCTCAATGCCATGAATGCGATGGGCACGCATCCCTGGGAGGTCAGTTTCTCCTACGGGCGCGCGCTGCAAGCGCCGGTGCTGGAGACCTGGAAGGGGAAGGAGACGAATTTCGTCGCGGCGCAGGCGGCGCTGCTCAAGCGCAGCCGCCTCAACGGACTGGCGCGCGACGGTCAGTACAACCGCGCCATGGAAGCCGCCGACTGACTGCCGGTGCCGGACCGGCAAACCGTGAAGCTGGCGTCGGTGCGGCAACGGTTGCGTCGGTCGCCCCCGGCTCTGCCTCCTCCGGACACCTGTCCTGCACTCCCATATCTCTGCTTCAGCCGGGCGCTGCCTTCGCTGGCACCAGGCTGGTGTCGCCGCGTTGCGGGGGCGTCGGGAAAAAGTCTGGTGCCGATGAAAAATAGTTGGTGATATTTTTTGTTGTTTCGCATTTAATACGCACCGTTTCGATTGTGACCGCCTCTTTACAGGGAAACCGATATGGACACCGTCTCTGGCAAACCCCAGCTCAAGAGCACCAGCACCAGGCCTGCTTCCAACAGGAAGGGCAAGACACCGCTGTCCCGCACGCTGGGTCCGGTTTCGGATCTCGAACGGCACTTGCCGCAGGAATGGTGGAAGGATCTTTTCAACTCCCTCTACCTGAAGACGGACGGGGATGTCGTCGAGAACGACCAGAACACCGTGCGGGATATCGATCTGGTCGTGAAAACAACGGGCATTCAGACGACTGATCATATTCTCGACCTGTGCTGCGGACAGGGCCGGCACTCACTGGAGCTGGCGTCACGCGGTTTCCGTAACGTGACGGGCGTGGATCGCTCGCGTTACCTGATTCGCCTGGCGCGCAAGCGCGCCCGCAGCCGAGGTCTGACGGTGACCTTCTCCGAAGGCGACGCGCGCCGCTTTCGCGTCGGTGAAAGCACCAAGGATTGCGTCATGGTCATGGGCAACTCGTTTGGCTACTTCGAGCGTGAAGACGACGACATCATGGTGCTCGAAGCGATCAAGAAGGTGCTCAAATCCCGCGGCAAGCTGGTGCTCGATCTGGTCGACGGAGAGTGGATGGCCAAGCATTTCGAGCCGCGCTCCTGGGAGTGGATTGACGAGTCCCATTTCGTCAACCGCGAGCGTTCGCTGTCGTCCGACGGCAAGCGCATCGTCTCGCGCGAGGTGATTACCAACTCCGACATCGGCGTACTGGCCGACCAGTTCTACGCCGAGCGCCTCTACACTTATGAGGAAATGCGCCAGCAGTTGGAGCGCCTCGGATTCACGGACGTTTGCCTGCACGGCACGCTGATATCCGACTCGACGCGCAATCAGGACCTGGGAATGATGGCGCACCGGATGCTCATCACCGGCACCGGACCGGAAAAGCGCGAAGTCAAGGCCCCAGCGAAGAAGGACGTCACGCGTGTGACGGTGTTGATGGGGGATCCGGACATGCCGGACGTGGTGAAAATGGGCGGGCACTTCAATCCGGAGGATCTGGAAACCATCAACATCCTCAAGAAGAACCTTGCCACGCTGCCGCAGTACGAATGCGACTACATGGACGATCACCAGTCGATTATCAAGCGATTGCTGACCAATCCGCCAAAGATGGTGATGAACCTGTGCGATGAGGGGTATCGCAACAAGGCAACGATGGAACTGCACATCCCCGCTTTGCTCGATTTGCTCAATATCCCGTATACCGGCGCCGGTCCCGGTTGTTTGTCGCTGTGCTACAACAAGGCCAACGTGCGCTCGATTGCCGAATCACTCGACGTCGATGTGCCAATGGAAACCTTCTTCGAGCCCGACGACCAGGCGGCCAACCTGCCTTCCTATTTCCCGGCGCTCATCAAGCCCAATTGTGGCGACAGTTCGATCGGTATCACGCAAAAGGCGGTGGTCAACAACGCCGTGGAACTGATGGCATACATCGATCACCTGCGCGAGATCATGCCCGGTGTGCCGCTGCTCATCCAGGAATACCTGCAAGGTGCGGAGTACAGCATCGGGCTGATCGGAAACCCCGACAAGTTCGAGGTTTTGCCCGCGCTGGAAGTGGATTACAGCCAGCTGCCGACCGATCTACCGAAAATCCTTTCCTACGAGTCGAAATGGGATCCCCATTCTCCGTACTGGACGGCGATCAAGTACAAGGAGGCGAAACTGGACGAAGAGGCCTATCGCAAGCTCACGCACTTCTCCAGCCGCCTGTTCGAGAGGCTCGAATGCCGGGATTACGCGCGGTTCGATTTCCGTGCCGACAGCGAGGGCACGATCAAACTGCTCGAGGTCAACCCCAATCCGGGTTGGTGCTGGGACGGCAAGCTCAATCTGATGGCCGGCTTTGCCGGCATCGAGTACGCGCAGATGCTCGAGATGATTCTGAACGCGGCGAAAGAGCGGGTCGGTCTATAGGAAACGTTCCGGGAGGCTTGTCTGCCGATGAGGCCTCGTGCGATGAGCCAGAATAACGCCTACCAGCAGCTCGAAAAGCGTTTCCGGCGCATTCACCTGCTCAGGAGCATCGGCCATCTGCTGCGCTGGGACGGCGAAGTCATGATGCCGTCGGGTAGCAGCGGGATTCGCGCCGAGCAACTTTCGCTTCTGGAGACCGAAAGCAATTCCATTCTGCGTTCCAGGCAGACCGGCGTGTTGCTCGACCGCGCCGAGAAACACGGCACCTCCCTGGATGACTGGCAGCAAGCCAACCTTCGTGAGATGCGCCGGTTATGGGTGCATGCGAATGCGATTCCCAATCGATTGGTCAATGCGTTTCACCGCGCAACCACGGGCGCGGACATGCAATGGCGTCGTGCGGTAGAGCAGGACGACTTCAACGTGCTTGTGCCGCATCTCGAAAAAGTGATTGCGGTGGTGCGCGAAAAGGGCCGATATGTGGGTGCTGCGCTGGGCTGTTCGGCCTACGATGCCTTGCTGGACGAGCATGACCCCGGGCGCACCACAGCCGACATCAACAGCGCCTTTCAGACACTGAGTGCTGAATTGCCGCCTTTGATCACTGCCATACTCGAGCGCCAATCGGACATGCCGCCGGTCGAACTTTCGACGCCGGTTCCGGTAGCGCGGCAGAAGGACCTCGGGCGGAAGGTCATGAAGGCGCTCGGCTTTCCGTTTAACAAGGGCCGCCTCGACGAGAGCCTTCATCCGTTTACCGAAGGCACTGCCGAAGACATTCGAATCACCTCGCGTTTTGACAGGAACGACTTTCTCACCGGATTCATGGGCGTGTTGCACGAAACCGGCCATGCCATGTACGACTACAGCTTGCCTGCGGGTTGGGCGACGCAGCCGGTGGGGCGTGACCGCGGCATGGCTATCCATGAAAGCCAGGCGCTGTTTCTGGAAATGATGATTGGCCGCAGCCGTTCGTTCATGAAGTTTTGTGCCCCGATGATCGCCAGGACTTTCCGCATGGAAAGCGCACAATGGTCACCGGATAACTTGTACTGTCTTGCAACCCGGGTAAAGCGCAGTCTTGTCCGCATGGATGCGGATGAGGTGACCTATCCGTTGCACGTCATACTGCGTTGCGAACTGGAGGAGGAGTTGTTCAGCGGCGCGCTGGAGGTTCGGCATTTGGCGCAGGCATGGAACGACAAGATGCGGCTCTACCTCGGCGTGGCGCCCGGAAGCGACTCGAAGGGATGCCTGCAGGATTCGCACTGGCCGCTTGGTTACTTTGGTTACTTTTCCACCTATTTGATGGGCATCGTCATCGCAGCGCAATTGTTTTCGGCTTTGCAGCGTGACAATCCCGATGTGATGCGTCAGATCGAGTCGGGCGAATTTGGCCCGCTGTTTGATTGGCTTGATCGGACTATATATGGTCAGGCAGCGAAACTGACCACAGAGCAGTTACTGGTGCGGGCTACCGGAGAGGACGCGAATCCGGCGCATTTTCTTGGCTATGTCCGCACGAAATACCTGCCGGCCTGAGATCCGGTGGCCGGTATCAAGCAAGCCAGGCTTGTGGCTGGCGTCGTGCCGTCGGCGCGCCTCGATCTACCGTGAAGCCGTGTAGCTTTCGTAATTGTAGGTGGCACGCGTGTCCTCGGTATCGAGGGACTGGTGTAATTTTCCGTCGGCGTCCTCGATGACGACGGTGGTTTCCTCGCTGGAGCGCAGGCGGTGCGGAATCAGCGTGTCCGGCTCGGCAATAATTTCCATACTCTTGACGATGGTGATCTGTTTGAGCCGGACCTTGTGGCCCAGGGATTTTTCCAGAAAACGCTTCATCGCCAGGCGGTAGTCGTCACCGGCAACCGTGGCAGTTTGCAACAGCGTAACGCAGCCCTGCCTGGAGTCGGAGCAGGGCGCAAAGCCGGAAATCCGGCGCGACACGCGCATCACGAACGGCGTATCGCCAAGCGGTGGCGCGTAGTATGTCTCGTTGAATTGGTAGGTTTGACCGGGCACGTACGAGCTCCCGACCCAGCCGCCAATGGTTCTGTTCCATTCATTGGTTGCAGAAGCCGCGATGAATTCCTCGGTAAGACCGGGTTTCAGCAGTGCGAGGAGCTTGTCTTTCTGATCCATTGCCTCGGGTGGCAGGCTGGAAACCAGTGCGTTCTCGACGCGGCGCTGGTATGCGGGAAGGTTGGCCACGCGAATAAATTCCCCGTCCCGGCTGACAACATAGTCGGGAATCTCGGCGCCGAGCTGTTTTCTCAACGCGCGGGTGTCGTTGCCCGCCAGCGGCTGTTCCGCGCCGGTGTTCTGACTCATTATCCGCGTGCTGACGACCAGTTCATTTTCGTTTCCCGGCCGTACTGTGGTCAGATAGATTGCCTTGAGTTCGCTCGCCCGCCCCCGCGATACGGACTTCTGGCGGAAGTCGACCGCGGACTGGAGCGACTCCGGCCAGGCGAAAGTGAGGGAAATTCGTCGCCTCGGCGGTCTTGAGTCCAGTGACTCGCGGAAGCTGGCGATTACCCGGTCGAGTACTTTGCCTTCTTGCGGGTAATCACTTGCGGCGGTCCAGCCGATCACATGATGCAGGGCGGTGTCGCCTCTGATGACGGTGCTTACATAGGTCAGGCGCATATCGCCGACATCGCCGCTGACGACATGGCAGTGCGCAGGCGCGCCATTGATTTCAAGTGTTTGTTCGGCAACGATCGTCGAGTTCGGCAAACTGTCGACCAGACCCTGTGCATAGCTGCGTGAAAACTCCGCAACCGTGGCTGCGGCAATCTCGCCGGGAAGGTAGGAGTTGACCAGCAAAAAGGTTTTGCTGTTGCCTTCGGCAACACGGATTGCAGCCTCGCGCCCGAAATCGGGCCGGACCGTCCACGTGGCGGGTATCGACAACTCCGATACACCGTCGTCGGAGAATACGGTCCTGGCAAGAGGCCCCTGTATCGAAGCTTCGGATTCTTTCGAAGGGGCAGCGCAACCGGCAATCAGTAAACCGGCCAATGCGCAGACAAGCAGAGGGCGGCAGGTCTGCAACGCCGGGATTACCAGTGTGATGAGTATGCGCATGGTGTGATTGCGGGTGGTGTGCGGTAATGTTCAGCAACCTCTGTGCCATTCGCGGAGCGGTTGCCGTGGTAACACTGGCTGCCTTTCCGATGTGCAGCGCGCGGTTTCTGCGCGTTGCAGGAGGCCGCAAACGCGATGTGCTGGTCCGCATCGCGCGAGCCCTCGTTGCACCGGGTAGCGCGACGAACGCAAACCAGGCGTACCGTACCCGGCGAGCGGAAAGTCGTGACGATCGGCTATTGCGACAGACCCATCAGTGTCTTGATATGTATGCAGGCGCTGCGCGCCAGTGCGTCGAGGTCGTAACCGCCTTCCAGTGCCGAGACAATCCGCCCCGCACAGTGCTCGTCCGCATAACCGATCAGTTGCGCGGTGATCCATTGGTAATCGTTTTCGGTCCACCTGAGGTCGGCGAGCGGGTCGAGGCGGTGGCCGTCAAAGCCGGCAGACAACAGCAGCAACTGCGGCTGGAAATCGTTCAATGCAGGAAACCACGCATCGTTAACGGCCTGCCGCAAGGCATCGCCATCGCTGCCGGCTTGCAGCGGACAATGGATAACATTCGGTGCTGCCAGTGCCGGTTCGGGAAAAGGGTAAAACGGATGCTGATAGGCGGAACAGTAAAGCACCGAAGAATTGTGCGCGAAGATATCCTCGGTGCCGTTGCCATGGTGGACGTCGAAATCGAGAATGGCGATGCGTTCGAGTCCGTGTTCAGCCAGTGCGTGAGCGGCGCCTACGGCGACATTGTTGAAAAAGCAGAATCCCGTTGCACGAGCGCGTTCGGCATGGTGTCCGGGCGGGCGTACGGCGCAAAAAGCATTGCGCACCCGGCCGGTCAGGACGAGGTCGACCGCTGCAATCACGGCGCCTGCGGCGTGCAGCGCGGCGTCGAGACTGTGCGGGTTCATCGACGTGTCCGGGTCCAGATGCACGTTGCCCCGTTGCGGAGCAAGTGCAAAAATTTCGTCAACGTATTGTTGTTGGTGCGCGCGCACCAGTTGTTGCCTGGTCGCGGCCGGAGCGTCAACCTTGTGGAGGAAATCCGACAGCCGTTGCGCGATCAACTGGTCCTCGATGGCGCGAATGCGCGCAGGGCTCTCCGGATGGTATTGACCCATGTCATGCAGCAGACATGAGGGGTGTGTTAAATAAGCGGTTTGATGCATCAACGGGTCCAGTCAAAGCGCAACTGCCGGGGAGGCTGCGCGACCGGGCGGGGTGCTGGCGCAAGCTCCGGAGGTTGGGAGGTGGTAGTCATGGCGTTGTTCGCTTCGTCCGTCCTTGGTGCCGACGAGGATTTCCGTCGATCGATGCTTGCTGAAAACAGCTGGTGGAACAGATTGGGATTGTCGCATCCGGTAGCCGCAGTATCTCGTCATTGTGTCCAGGTATCCGATCCAGAATGAAACATTATCTCAAGACGCTGTTTGAACCTGCATCGATTGCCTTGTTCGGTGCGAGCGAACGGGAAGGCTCGGTCGGCACGGTGGTGCTGCACAATCTGCTGGCCGACAAGTTCAAAGGCCGGATTTTTCCGGTCAATCCCGCGCACGACCAAGTGCAGGGCCAAAGATGTTATCGAAGTCTCGATGACGTCGATGACAAGGTCGATCTGGCCGTTGTCGCTGCGCCCGCGCGTGTTGTGCCGGAGATTATCGAGCAATGCGGTCAGGCGGGTATTCGCAATGCCGTGATTCTCTCGGCTGGCTTCCGGGAGGTCGGCACGCAAGGGCGCAAGCTCGAAGCGCAGGTACTGTCCAGCGCGCGTCGCTATGGCTTGCGTTTTGTCGGGCCGAACTGCCTCGGAATCATGCGCCCGGAGATCGGTTTCAACGCGACTTTCAACAAAGGCGGTGCGCACGCGGGAAAACTTGCTCTGGTGTCCCAGTCGGGTGCGCTGTGCACGGCGATTCTGGACTGGGCCTACGGGCAGGAAATCGGTTTTTCCTCCGTCATCTCGATGGGTATTTCGGCCGACATAGGCTTTGGCGAGGTGCTCGATTATCTGGTTTACGACCATCGCACAGAGAGCATCCTGCTCTATATCGAGGGCATCGGAAACGCGCGCGCGTTCATGAGCGGCTTGCGTGCTGCGGCGCGTGTCAAGCCGGTCATGGTGGTGAAGGTAGGGCGCCACGAAAGCGGGGCACAGGCGGTCATGTCGCATACCGGCGCGCTGGTGGGCGCCGACGAAGTGTTCGACGCGGCCATGCAGCGGGCCGGCGTGGTGCGCGGGCGCCGGATCAATGATCTGTTCAACGTCGCTACCGTCCTCGAATCGGGCCAGCGTACTCGGGGTGACCGGCTGGCCATCGTGACCAACGGCGGCGGTCCCGCCGCGATCGCAAGCGATCATGCCAGCGATCTTGGCATCCCGCTGGCCCAATTGGCACCGGAGACGATCTCGCAACTCGACGCAGTTTTGCCGCCAACCTGGTCGCGCGCCAATCCGGTCGATATCATCGGCGACGCCAGCGCCGAACGTTACGAAAAAGCGATCCGCATCTGCCAGCGCGACCCCAATACCGACGGCGTGTTGGTCATCCTTTCGCCGCAGGCGATGACCGACCCGCTGCGGGTGGCGCAAGGGGTGGTGGGTCTGGTGAAAGACTCGCGCAAGCCATTGCTGACCTGCTGGATGGGAGGAGGCCAGGTCGAAGCCGCACGCGAGCTAATGGCGCATGCTGATGTGCCGGTCTTTCGCACGCCGGAATCGGCAGTGGAAGGTTTTTCGTATCTGGCGAATTTTTACCGCAACCAGCAATTATTGTTGCAGACGCCGGGGCCGATCCGGCGCAATCACCAACCGGATGTCGAGGGCGCCCGGCTGATCATAGAGAGCGTCCTGGCCGAGCAGCGCACCGTGCTCACCGAACTGGAGTCGTCGGCCCTGCTGGCGGCCTTTGGCATTCCTGCGGTGCGCGCCGGATTGGCACGCTCGGCCACGGAAGCGCTTTTGCTGGCGCAATCGATTGGATTCCCGGTGGCGATGAAGGTCTATTCTCTCGACATCTCGCACAAGTCCGATGTCGGCGGCGTGCGCCTGGGCATCACCAACTCGGCTGGTGTGCAGAGCGCGTACCGGGAAATCATCGAAACGGTCAAACAACAGAAGCCGGAAGCGAACATCACCGGGGTGGTGGTCGAGTCGATGTACAACGACGTCAACGGACGCGAACTGCTGGTGGGACTGAATTTCGATCCGGTCTTCGGCCCGTCCGTGTCCTTCGGAGCCGGCGGTACGGCAGTCGAGGTATTGCGCGATTGCGCCGTGGCGCTGCCGCCGATCAACCGGCTCCTGGCCGAGGACATGATTGCCAGAACGAGAGTTGCGAAAATGCTGGGGCCTTTCCGGAACATGCCGGCCGCGTCTGTGGAAGACATCGTGCAGACGTTGTTGCGGGTCTCGGAAATGGCGTGCGAATTACCCGAGATCAGGGAACTCGACATCAATCCGCTGATTGCCAATGAAAATGGCGTGGTGGCGGTCGACGCGCGTGTCGTGGTGGCACATCAACCGGCGGGGCGCGCCCCTTACGCGCACATGGCGATCCCGCCTTACCCGAGCCATCTGGTCAGCAAGCAACAGTTGCCCGACGGCATCAGCCTGGTCATCCGTCCGATCCGGCCGGAGGACGCGGAGATCGAACGGGACTTCGTGCGTTATCTGTCGCCGCAGTCGAAGTACCTGCGCTTCATGTACAACCTCTCCGAGTTGTCTCCGGAAATGCTCGCGCGGTTTACCCAGATCGATTACGACCGTGAAATGGCACTCATCGCGGTGATCGACAAGGGCGGGCGCGAAACCGAAATCGGTGTTGCCCGTTACATCATCAATGCCGACGGCGTGAGTTGTGAGTTTGCCATCGTAGTGGGCGACGAATGGCGTCGCCGGGGGATTGCCGGCCGCCTGATGGGAAAGTTGCTCGAATGCGCGCGCGACAGGGGGCTTGAGTCGATGGAGGGTTTCGTCCTGCGCGACAACAAGGAGATGATTGATTTCTGCAAGTCTCTCGGATTCTCGGTCGAGCGAGACTCGGACGATCCACACCTCGTGCGTGTCGCCAGGGATTTGAACAGCAGGGAATTCACCGCCAGGGATGTGTGAACAGGTTGTAACGGCTTGGCGCCCGTTCTGTGTCCCGGGGTCGGCACCATCAGGAACGGCATGCCGGTGCATTCGTTTCCCGGTCTGGCGGTAAACGGAGCACGTCGACCAAATATCTGCTAACTGGCCCTAGCGAGCAGCACGCTTCGATGACGGTTTTTGTGCCGCCTTGCCGGGCTGCGAGCCACTTGCCTCGATGTATCCCAGTTGCCGGGAGATGGATGCGACTGCTTCCATCAACGGTTTGCTGTAGCGGGACGCTTCGCCGACGCGAAACAATGGTATCGAGACGCTGAGGCTGGCGACAGGCCGATCACTGTCTTCCAGAATGGCGGCGCCGAAGCAGACGATCCCTGTTTCGTTTTCCTGATCGTCGCGAACGTAGCCTTGCTTGCGCGCTTTGGCGACGGATTTCTTCAGTTTCCCGGGATCGGTCGTCGTGTGCCGGGTGATTGCCGGCAACGCGAGCCTGTCGATCAGCGCGTTGGCTTCGGCAACGGGCAATGCGCTCAGGTAGGCCTTGCCGACGCCGGTGGAGTGCATCGGCACACGCGTGCCGATCGACGAGGCCATGCGCACGGCCTGACGGCTTTCGATCTTGTCGATGTAGACCAGTTCGTCGCCGGCGGGTATTGCCAGGTGAACGGTCTCACCGGTCGCGTCCCGCAACTGCCCGAGAACCGGTGCTGCGATTTTGCGCACATCGTTGTGATCCAGGGCGGTGCGCGCCAGATTGACCAAACGTCCTCCCAGCCGGTACCGGTTGTCCCGTGTCGCTTCGATCAGCCCCTCGGCTTCGAGCGAGGCGATGATGCGGTAGAGCGTCGGCCGCGTCAGCCCGCATTGCTTCATCAGATCGGTGCGGCTCAACGCATCTCCCGCGTCCGCAATCAGTTGAAGGACGCCAATGCTTCGCGCAAAACTTTGTGCGCCTTGAACCGCATTCGCCATCGGTTGGTTTCCTCCTTGAACGCGCTGGTTGACAGTGTCGGGGCGATTGTGACATTCTCATTATATGGATCGTAGTCCATATAGTGGACATTCGCAACCAGACAATAACACTCCAGCAACGGTCAACCAGTGAGTTCATTACCCATTCCCACCGTTCTCGTTACCGGCGCAACCAGCGGTATCGGCCAGGCAATTGCGCGCGGGTTTGCCAAATCCGGAGAGAAAGTGCTCGCCGTCGGCGTGGGCGCAATCCCGGAGGCGGAAGAAAACATCGTCTATGCATCGCTCGACGTGGTGGATGGTCCTGCTGTCGTTGCCATGGTATCGCCGCTGAAAGAGTTGCGTACCGTGGTGAATGCGGCCGGAGTGATACGCAGGCAAGCCGAACATGATCCGGAGGTTTTCCGGCAGGTCATCGATGTCAATCTGAACGGCACGATGCGCGTGTGTTCAGCCGCCCGCGGCGCGCTTGCGGCGAACAAGGGTGCGATCATCAACATCGCGTCGATGCTCAGTTTTTTCGGTGGCGGTCTGGTGCCGGCCTATTCAGCCTCCAAGGGCGGTGTCGTGCAGCTGACGAAATCACTGGCGATCGCGTACGCGCCGGAAGGCATTCGCGTGAACGCCCTGGCACCCGGATGGATTTCGACACCGCTGACCGGACGGTTGCAGGAAGACCCCGTCCGGTCGGAAGCCATCGTCGGGCGCACACCCATGGCGCGATGGGGTAGGCCAGAGGACCTCGTCGGCCCGGCCCTGTTTCTGGCGAGCACGGGTGCGGGGTTCGTCACCGGTGCGGTGCTGAATGTAGATGGCGGTTACGCGGCAATGTAGCCGGTTGCCGGCCTGGATGAGGTCGGATGAATTATCGAGTCAATGAGTTCACGTTTTGAGGAGAGTCGAATGCCCGTTGTAGAAAAAGACGAAACGCCCCGTGTTCCATACCAGTTACCAATGCCGCCGGATGCGATGCCGGAGATCGTCGTTCCCGATGCCGTATCTGCAAACGATGACCGCATGTGGGTGCGACAGACAGAACATGTCTACTTTCGTCCGCTTTGCCTGAACGTGTCGCAGGGTTACTGGATGAATCTCCTGAAGGTGACGAAATCCGGTGTTCTCTCGCGCCACCGTCACCCGAACGCAGTGCACGGTTTCGTTCTGAAAGGCCACTGGCATTACCTCGAACACGACTGGGTCGCCGAAGAGGGGGGCTATGTCTACGAACCGCCGGGCGAGACACACACGCTGGTCGTGCCCGATGACGTGGACGAGATGATTACCTACTTCCAGGTGAATGGCGTCATGTATTACGTCGATCCGCACGGCAAGCACCTCGGCTACGAGGACGTTTTCACCAAGATCGACATGTGCCGGGCCCATTTCGAGAAAGTCGGCCTCGGCGCCGACTATGTGAAGAATTTCATTCGATGACTTGCGGCCGCACGATGCCGTTGCCCGCTTTCATGCAGGAGCGCGCGGCTTCGGGCATCCGCGTCCGTTTCGACGATTGTTCATTCATCCGCGCTTGAGTCACGGCAAAACCAGGCGCGCCGTGCATCACGTTCGCAGGCACTCGCTCGACATGCGTTTTGTCGGTGCGAACCGGGCGTCATCCCGCCGGCGACTGTCCGGCTAATCGAGACATCCAGAGAAAGGAAAACGAAATGACCGTAAAACTTGGCACCTACAACGACTTCGAGCGGCGACCGGATTTGCTGGCGAAATTCGATAAGGTCCTCAAGTGCTATTCGGCGGCAGCCGTGTTCGCCGATGTCCAGTACCGGCTGGGTGTCATGGACAGCGAAATCAAACCGGCATTTCGCGCCAAGGTGACCGGGCAGGCCATCACCGTTCAGCTCTCGAAAGGGGATCTCGTCGATCCGCTGAAGGCTCTCGAAATGGGTCAGGCCGGCGACGTCATTGTGGTTGACGCGGGCGGCGACAGAAACACCTCGGTGTGCGGGGGATTGATGGGCGGCCTGGCAAAGAACCGGGGTATTCGCGGCATGATCGTTGACGGCGCCGGGCGCGATACCGACGAACTGGAGGACATCAACTGGCCAATCTGGACCCGTGCAATCACACCGCGCGGTACGCACACGATGTTCTCGGGCCGCAAGGAAGAACTCTCGATCAACGTCTCCATCCAATGCGGTGGCGTAGTGGTCAATCCGGGCGATTTCATCGTTGCAGACCTGATGGGGGTCACGGTGATTCCGCTCGAAAGAGCCGGGGAGGTCGTCGCGCTGGCGCAGGAACAGGCGGATCGCGAAGAAGAAACGCGCAAATGGGTCGCCAAGGGAAAGACCGTTGAAGACCTGCTCAAGGAGTTCGGCCGCATCTGAACCCCTGTGGGTTGCGCTGCCCGCGCCGTGCGCGCGTTCTTTGCCACGGCATCCGGCAGACTGCTTGCGACGGTTACGTCGTCGCGTTCACTTCCTTGTATACATTGCGTGAACGCGCGGAATTACCAGGCGACGTTCAGTCGCAATCCCCAGGCCGGGTCGCGATGCGTGCGCTGTTCGTACAAGGGCGCGGCGCCAATGGCAAATTTTCTCCCCGTGGTCTGGTTGGCGGCAGCAAGGTTTTCAACCTGAAACGATACTTGCGTACCACCGATACCGATTAGCCTGTCGGTGAGGGTGCTGGCAGTACCCAATGGGTCGGTCAGGACGAGGATGGTCTTGTCCTTCCAGGTCAAGCTGCCGGGTTTTTCCTTTATCCGGTTGCGCATGCCCCAGAACCAGTATTCACCGACCAGCGAGCCGAGGACGGGCGTGACAATCAGATCCTGATAGGACGGTTGCTCGAACAGCGCTTCAAAACCGAACTCATAAAGGAAAGACAAACCCGCCGAGAAAAGGAAGGACTGCTTACGGCTGAAACCGCGCTCGCGGCCACGCACATAATAGGTCGCACCCCAATAAGGGTGAAGGACGTAGTTGATCACAAAGTCGTCATCGTCCCAGTGCGGGTTGCGGACATTGTCTGCCCATTTGTCCTTGCTGTAGTTTTCCTTGTCCTCTTTCGACCAGCCCGAGATCGATTCAGGGAGCACATAAATGACCCCGATGATCACGGTCTGGTAGAGCATGAAGTAGCCGGTATCCCGGGCGGCACCCTTGTAATCCGGCGTGTCGGGCGGAGTGGCTCGCCACGGGAAGGGTTCGCGTGTCGTGCTCGCATCCGATTGCGCCAAATTCGCGGTCAGGTAACCAGCGCTGAACGGTGCCGATTGTTCCGGCGTCTGGACAAAGGACTCCGGAACGCGCAGTCCGAGCAGCGGCTCGTCACTGATGTCGGTGGCGGCGCGCGCTGGCGCAGCAATCGCTACAGCCAACAGAAGGCTCAGCGACATGAAACTGTAGCGCAGGGCGCTCATCAGTCATCGATGCGGTCGAGGGCCCGCTCGTGCCGGAAAACGGATAATTCGGCCATGTGCAAGGGAACGCAGCCCTGCGACGTTTCTCCGGTGCTTATTTCCCCTTGCCGGATTCCGCCGCTTCTGCGTTCCTGTATGCGCTGCGCGCTGTCAGGCGAGACCAGTATGGCGCCAGGTTTCCCGGCAATTCCTCGCCCATGTGCTTCAGGTAGCTGCGCAAAGTCAGGCCGAGCATGACATCGGCCGCCGAGAATTCCTTGCCGAGAATCCAGGTCTTGTCCGTCAACGCCTGACTGACCGCGTCGGCGGCCAGTCGCGACCGCGATTTCATTTCGTCAATCACATCCTGCATTGGATTGTCCTTGAATTCGCGTCTGTGATTGACGATCTCGCCCAGTGCCCGGCCGAAGGTCGCTTCGGCAAACCAGCACCACTGCAGGTAGATGCCATAGTCAACCGAATCGCGCGCCGGTTGAAGCCGTCCCTTGCCATATTTGTCCAGCACGTACTGCACCATCGCGCCGGATTCGAACATGGTGAGCGCGCCATCGGACATGACCGGCACCTTGCCCACCGGATTGAGCTTGCGCCACTCGGGACTTGCACGGTAAGCCGGCGACATGTCCACCGGGACAACCTGGTAAGGCGTGCCAAGCTCCTCGCAAAGCCAGATGACCCTGAAGCCGCGAGTACCCGGGGCGTGATAGATCTTCAACATATTCCTTGTTCTCCCGAAGTTATTTCGTTGCTGAAGCAGCGTCGCGCCGGTCCGGGCTGCGCGCGCCGGTCCCTGAAAGCTGGCTTCAGCTTGAAACCATCAGTCTAGCGCCTGTTGACTCCGGGTGCAGTCGCAGTTTCGTTGCGTCGATGTTCCGCGCAATTCCGGCATTGATTCAATGCAGTGGGCGCACTACCGGCGGATCACTTGATAAATGCTTTTTTGCCGCCATCTAGTGGGCACATTGGAGAAAAGCTCGTATGCATTCAAAAGATTTGTCGCGATTCATGTGGAGCGAGGCGTTATCGCTGCTCGACCGGGCGGACCGCTTGCACCGCCAGTTTTTTCGCCCCGCTGCAACGCGGGTGCCAACCTGGGAGCCGCCGGTGGACGTGGTCGAGGCGGGCAATCGTCTGTACGTAACCCTGGCATTACCGGGTGTCTCGCCGGAAACGATTTCGCTTTCCCGGGACGATGAGGCAATAACCGTTTCCGCGCACCGGGCATTTCCGGTCGCTGCGGCCGGCAGCGAGCGCGGCGCGCGCATCCACGCACTGGAAATCCCGCACGGCCGGTTCGAACGCCGCATCCCGGTACCGGCACGCGCGTTCTCGCTGGCGGAGCAACGCCTGCATGACGGCTGCCTGACCTTAATTTTCAGCAGGAAGGAATCAATATGAAACTCTGGACCGGCTTGAAACAAGCATTGACGGGTGAAGACGGCGGCGGTCCCGTGTCGGCTGGCGGGAGCGAACGCCCCGCACACAAGCCATTGCCCGAAGACGCGATGATCATCATTCCGTTGCGGAACACGGTGCTGTTTCCGGGCGTAATGTCGCCATTGTCCATCGGCCGCGAGGCTTCGGTGGCCGCGGCGCAGGAAGCCGCGCGCACGGAAAAGCCGATCTGCTTCCTGCTGCAGCACGATGCCGAGAAAGCCGAGATCGAACCGGACGACGTGCACTGGGTTGGCACATCGGGGCAGGTGGTGCGTTACGTTACCGCCCCCGATGGCGCCCATCACCTGATCATTCAGGGGCAGTCGCGCGTCCGGGTGCTGGAATTCCTCGACGGCTGGCCGTTTCTGGTCGGCCGGGTGGAGACGATCGAATCGCCGGAAACCATGACGCCCGAGATCGAGGCGCGCTTCATCCAGTTAAGGCAGCGTGCGGCCGAGGCCGTTCAGTTGTTGCCCAACGTCAACGAAGAACTGGTTGGCGTGGTGCAACAGATCACCTCACCGGTGCTGCTTGCCGACATGGTCGCCAACCTCATGGACGTCACGGTGCAAGAGAAGCAGTCCGTGCTCGAGAGTTTCGACGTCAGGCAACGGCTCGATATGGTTCTCGAGTTGCTCGGAAAGCGCGTCGAAGTGCTGCGTCTGTCACGGGAAATCGGCGACAAGACACGCAAGGAGTTCGACGAGCGTCAGCGCGAGCACGTGCTGCGTGAACAGATGCGCCAGATCCAGAAAGAGCTGGGCGATGACGAAGGTACCGCCGCCGAAGTGGAAGAGTTGAAAAAGGTGATCGACGAAGCGGGCATGCCTGAAGAGACGCTCAAGCACGCGCGCAAGGAGTTGAAACGGCTGGAGCGCATGAGCGATGCCAGCGGCGAATACTCGATGCTGCGTACCTATCTCGAATGGTTGACCGAGTTGCCGTGGAAGGAGCAACCGCAGCAAGCCATCGATATGGCCGAAGCGCGCCGCATCCTCGATGAGGATCACTACGGGCTTGAAAAGATCAAGCGCCGTATTCTCGAGTACCTCGCGGTGAGAAAACTCAAGCCGGAAGGCAAGAGCCCGATTTTGTGTTTTGTCGGCCCGCCCGGAGTCGGAAAGACTTCACTGGGGCAGTCGATCGCGCGCGCGACCGGTCGTGCCTTCCAGCGCGTTGCACTCGGCGGCACGCATGACGAGGCGGAAATACGCGGCCACAGGCGCACTTATATTGGCGCGATGCCGGGCAACATCATCCAGGCGATTCGCCGGGCCGGGTCGCGTAACGGCGTGTTGATGCTGGACGAGATCGACAAGCTTGGCGCCGGCGGTTTTCACGGTGATCCGTCCAGCGCGCTGCTGGAAGTGCTGGACCCCGAGCAGAATTCGAAATTCCGCGACAACTACCTCGGCGTCGATTACGACCTGTCGAAGGTCATGTTCATCGCGACGGCCAACGTGCTGGATACCATCCCCGGCCCGCTGCGCGATCGCATGGAAGTGATTCAGTTGCAGGGCTACACGGAGGAAGAAAAGCTCGAAATTGCCAGGCGCTATCTGATCAAGCGCCAGCTCGATGCCAACGGGCTCGAAGCGGAGCAGGCATCGCTCACAGACGAGGCGATCCGCGCGGTCATCACCGGTTATACGCGCGAGGCGGGTGTGCGGAATCTGGAGCGTGAAATCGGTTCGGTTTTCCGCTCGGTGGCAATGCGCATTGCAGAAGAGCAGGCGCGGTCCGTGACGGTGGATGTCGCGGACTTGCATGCCATTCTCGGGGCACGCAAGTTCGAGAACGAGCTCGCGCAACGCACCTCGGTGCCGGGTGTTGCGACCGGTCTGGCGTGGACGCCGGTCGGCGGCGACATCCTGTTTGTCGAGGTTTCGAAGACACCGGGTTCGGGAAAACTGATTCTCACCGGACAACTCGGCGATGTCATGAAGGAATCGGCTCAGGCAGCATTGACGCTGGCCAAGGGTTACTTCGGCGAGTCGTTGGCCAAAGTGGATCTGCACGTCCACGTGCCGGCCGGCGCAACTCCGAAAGACGGTCCCAGTGCCGGTGTGGCAATGTTCCTTGCCCTGGTTTCACTGCTGGCGGGCAAGCCGGTGCGCGCGGATGTGGCGATGACCGGAGAGATTTCACTGCGCGGCCTCGTGTTGCCGATCGGCGGGGTCAAGGAGAAAGTGCTGGCTGCGCTGCGTGCCGGCATCAAGACCGTGATGTTGCCGAAGCGTAACGAAAAGGATCTGGAAGACGTTCCCGAGGAAGCGCGCGAAAAGCTCGAGTTCGTGTTGCTGGAAAACGTCGAAGACGCATTGCGCTGTGCCATGGGTATCGATTCAAAGCAGTTGTCGATGCAGGACGACAAGGCGGCAGCCTGATTCGATGCCGGCCCGGCGTTTGCCTGTTTGACGGCCGGCCGTGACTGAAACGAAAACCGCGCCCTTTGGCGCGGTTTTCGTTAACTGCACTCCGCCTTCTACTGCTGCGGCTGCATGTCCTTGTGCATCCCTTTACGCATGCCCATGCCCTCGGCATCCCGGGACCCGCCGCCATGCATCATCATGATGTGGTGGCGCATCATCTCGTGCATCATGCCGTACATCGGCGAGACATTCGGGCCACCCATCATGCCCGGCCCCATCATGCATCCACCCATCATGCCGTTGCCCATCATCCCCATTCCGTGGCCCATCATCTGACCACCCATCATGCCGTGGCCCATCATCTGGCCGCTCATCATGCCGTTGTCCATCATCCCCATTCCGCGGCCCATCATCGGGCCACCCATCATTCCGTCACCCATCATTCCCATTCCACGGCCCATCATCGGGCCGCCCATCATGTTCATCTGGTCCATCTGCTCACTCATGGTCTGCCAATGCTCTGCCAGGCGTTTCTGGCGTTCCTGCGGATCTTGCGTACTGGCGATTGCATCCATTTGCTCGTGCATGGTTTTCATGCGTTCCTGCCACTGTTCGACCTGGCGGGCCCATTCTTCTTCGTCCGGCATGTGGGCGAGTGCCAATGAGGTCGAGCAAAGAAGTGCCATCGATATCAGGAAAATAAAATGTTTCATGACTGATTACCTCCGTCTGGCTGGCGAGATGCGCCAATAGTTCTGTTGATGACTCAACATGCACTTTAGTGCTCCGATAGGAGCATTCAGTGCGGTTCTTCCGCGGCGAAAGCCGTATGTCTGCCCGTCTCTTCATCCGCGACTGCGGGTGTCTATGACAGGAATCGCCATCTCTGCCGGAGCATCCTGCTCCGGCGCGCAGGCGACAGGGTTGATGCAAGTCAAACGCGATCAAGGCCCCGATTTTGGCGGGTTTTCGCGTTTGAGCTATTCTGTAGCGCTTTGCGTGAAGCAGGCCCGAAGGGTCGGCGCCCGTAGTGCTTCGCGATTTCTCCGTTTCCAGGACTCAGACGACCATGCCTCTCGAATACAAAGGTGTCTTCCCGGCGCCGCCAACCCCGGTAACCGACGATGGACAAATCAACGAGAAGGCCTTGCGCGCGCTTCTCGAAGACAACATGAAACACGGCTGCGGCGGTTTCTGGATGGCCGGGAGCACCGGTGAAGGGCCTATCCTCACGGAGAAACAGCGCGACGCGGTTGCGCAAATTTCTGCCGATGCCTGCAAGGACAAGGCACTGGTGATCATGCACGTCGGGTCGATGAGCACGGCAAGCGCAACCCGGGCGGCAGCAACTGCGCGCAAGGCGGGTTGTGCCGCCGTATGCTGTCTGCCGCCGTTGTTTTTCATGAGTAACGAGCGATCCATCATCGATTACTACAAGGCAGTGGCGGACGCGGCGGGGGACATGCCGTTCTTCGTTTACAACCTGCCGCAACTGACCCGGGTGGAAACGGTCCCTGCGTTGATGGAAAAGCTCGTGCGTGAAATTCCGACCATCAAGGGCTTGAAACATTCCGCGTATAACTTCTCGCACATTCGGATTTTTGCCGACATGGGCCTGACCTGTTTTTCCGGAAATGGCGCATTTCCGTTGCCTTCCCTCGACATGGGTGCGGTCGGCACGATCGACGCGCCGCTGGCGATTGCGCCCTGGCATTACGTCGCGCTGCATCGGGCGTGGGAGTCGGGCGATGCCGCGCGCGCCCGCAAGTTGCAGGACGAAACGCGCAAGTACGTCGACCTGGTCTGGATGTTCAACGCGCATGCGGACGTTTGCAAGACCGTCCTGTCGGAGCGGCTTGGCATGGATTGCGGCCGATCCATTCCGCCGGTTATCCGGCTCAGTAACGACGAGCGCAAGCAAGTTCTGAGTGTGGCCAACGCACTGGGCGTGACTCGCCAGCCCTGACAACGGCTGCGCCACGGCCTTCGACGAGCGCGACTGTTCCGCCCGCGCCGATGGCCAGGGTTCTGGCAGGTTTCACCGGCAAAGGCGGCAACTGCGATACCATTCGCCCTTTTCCCCCGACCGAAGGAATTTCCATGAAATACGTCCTGATAGGACTGTTGGCATTAATGAGCGCGGCGTGTTCACAATCGAAGGTGACCGAAGCGGCCGAACCTCAAACCGACGACCAGAAAACGCTGTACGCGATCGGAATCGCCCTCAGCCAGCAATTGCAGGTGTTTGCGCTCACCGAAGAAGAACTCGCGTTCATCAATGCAGGTATTGCCGACGGCGTGATGCAGCGCCCTTCCAAGGTCGAAATGCAGGTTTTCGGC
Organism: uncultured beta proteobacterium; assembly: GCA_963792855.1. Lineage (GTDB taxonomy): Bacteria > Pseudomonadota > Gammaproteobacteria > Burkholderiales > Eutrophovitaceae > SG8-40. Next base: position 63,442 of record CAWBXZ010000018.1, read on the forward strand.
CCGAAAATCAAGGAAATGGCTGATGCTCGCGTAGCGGTGGTCTCCAAGCGTCAAGCCGAAGCTTCCAAAGAAATCATTGAAAAGGCAGCCGCCGAACCCGGTGCAGTGAAAACCCAATCGGGCGCCATTGTCATTGCAATGACGGAAGGCAGCGGTCCGAAGCCCAAGGCCTCCGATACCGTCAAGGTGCACTATCACGGGACGCTGGCCGATGGCACGGTATTCGACAGCTCGGTCGATCGCGGCGTGCCGGCGACGTTTCCGCTGGGTAATGTGATCAAGTGCTGGACGGAAGGCTTGCAGGAGATCAAGGTTGGCGGGAAATCCCGGCTGGTGTGCCCGGCTGACGTGGCTTACGGCGACCGCGGTGCGCCGCCCAACATCAAGCCCGGCGCGACATTGCTGTTCGAGGTCGAGCTTCTGGAAATCGTCGGCTGATTTGCGGGGCTGAAGCCCTGCGCCGGCCTTGCCGGCAGTTCAAACGAAAATACAGGCCGCCCGGGTGCCGGGCGGATTTTGTGTCGCCCGCGCCTCGCGTGGGTGATACAGAAAGCTGAGAAAGGAGAACGCAGATGCTGATCGATATTCGAACCTACACTTGCCGCCCCGGCACCATCAAGAAACATCTCGCCTTGTACGAGAAGATGGGGAAGGGGCCGCAGACCAAACATCTGGGCCAGCCGGTTGCCTATCTGTCTTGCGAAACCGGAAACCCCAACGAGTATGTGCACATCTGGATGTACGAGAACGCGGGTGACCGGGAAAAGCGCCGCGCCGCGATGTGGGCGGACCCTGACTGGATCGCCTATACCCAGGAAAGCGCCAAGCTCGGTGCGCTGATCGATCAGCGCAACAAGCTGATGACCCCGGTCGGGTTTTTTCCGGAGCCGAAGCGGGTCGGCTGAGCGCGTTTCTGGCCAGCCGCCGAAGGCGAGGGGCGTCAAATGGCAGGCGCGCAAGCGAAGCGCGCCGCCTCACCGTTTCAGCCTTTCACACTTTGACCCTGGCGCGCTCCTGATCGATCAGCACGCGGCGCAGAATCTTTCCGGAAGCCGATTTCGGAATCTGCTCCACGAACTCGACCAGCCGTATCCTTTTATGCGGCGCCACCTGGCCTGACACGAAGTCCATCAGATCGTCCGCATCAAGGGTCTGTCCGGCGCGTCGCACCACGTAGGCCTTGGGCAATTCGCCGGCTTCCTCGTCGGGTACCGGAATGACCGCCGCATCGACAATCGCCGGGTGGGTGACCAGCAGGGCCTCGAGTTCTGCAGGCGCGACCTGCATGCCCTTGTACTTGATCAGTTCCTTCATACGGTCGACCGCGAAGAAGTATCCGTCGTTATCGACGTAGCCGATGTCTCCGGAGTGGTACCAGCCATCCGCATCGATGCTTTCGGCAGTGGCTTCCGGGCGCCCGAGATAACCTTTCATGATCTGCGGTCCGCGGATCCAGATCTCGCCGTGTTCGCCGCGCCCGAGCGGTTTGCCGGTTTCCGGATCGGAGATCATCACCTCGGTATTCGGCACCGGCATGCCAAGCGAGCCGAGTTTGTAGCCCGGATTCGCCGTCGGCGTGAGATGTGTCACCGGGCTTGCTTCGGTCATTCCATAGCCTTGCGCCAGCTTGCAGCCGATGCGCTCGCCGGCTTCGCGTGCGAGCGCTTCGCCCAGCGGTGCTGCACCCGACATGATGATGCGCAGGCTCGACAGGTCGTAGTTATCCACGACCGGGTGCTTCGCCAGGCCCAGCACAATGGGCGGTACCAGGGGTGCCACCGAAATCCTGTACTTCGCAACCGCCCCCAGAAACTCCTCCATGTCGAAACGCGGCATGGTGATGAGCGTGCCGCCTTTCGCCAGTGTCAGTTGCAGCACGACCACCATGCCGTAGATGTGAAAGAAGGGAAGAACACCCAGAACGACGTCCGACTCCATGAAGCTCTCGAAGCTTTCCATTCCCTCGCACTGACGCATGTTCGTGACGAGGTTCCGATGGGTCAGCATCACCCCTTTCGGCAATCCGGTGGTGCCGCTGGAATACGGAAGCACCGCGATGTCTTCGGCAGTATTGATTTTTACCCTGGGCGGCTCACCGGCGGTTTGCATCAGCGACGAAAGCGAACGCATGCCGTCAGCCTCGCCGATCACGAATATCTCTTCGACGCCGGACTTGCCGGCGGCTTCTTTTGCCTTGTCCAGAAACGCCGGCACCGTCACCAGCAAGCGCGCGCCGGAGTCCTCGAGTTGCTTGGCCAGTTCGCCTGCCGTGTACAGCGGGTTGGCTGTCGTGCAAATGCCGCCCAGGGAGTTAACCGCGAGCAGCACAACCGCGTAGTCGGGGACGTTCGGGCTGTAGATGGCCAATACGTCGTTCTTGCCGAAACCGCGCGCCGCCAGCCCGGTTGCCAGCTTGCGAACGTTTTCCGCGAGTTGCGCGTAGGTCAGTGTTCGTCCGCTTGTCGCCTCGATGATGGCGGGTTTGTCGGCGAGCCGTGTTGCGTGGCGCAGCACGAACTCGGGAACGCTTACGTCGGGAATGCTTACGTCGGGGTGCGGGCTCTTGAATATCATCACTGATCCATGTTTGTTGGTCGTTGTCTGCATCAGGGGAAGAATTCCTGTCGGCCTGGTTCGCGCAGACCAGGTTCTCTCCCTGCATGCGCCTCTCAGGCGCAGCATATCCCGAACTCGAAGCGACTCACAACGTGTCTGGGAAGCGGTGCGGGCGGTTCGGCGCGTCGCATGCTCCCGGCGGCATGTGCAGCGCGTGGCGTGTCCTGCGACAATGACCCATCATGAAGACAAACCGTTTTGGAAAGGGCGCCGCCATGAGTAACGTTTCCCTGTTGCAGGATTTCGAGGTGCGACGACGCTTCCTGCGGAGGCAGGCGTCATGAGTGTCGCAGTCAACGGCATTGCCCATATCCAGATGACGGTGAACAGCCCCGCATCCCTTGTTTTCTGGGAGCGGCTCTGTAATTTCCTGGAAATGAAAACCCTGATCCGGGGAGAAGACGTGCGCTATTGCGTCGGCAGCCGCACCGGCATCCTCGTCAGGCTGGCACCGCCGGACAAGCGCGATCAGGCCTTCGACCAGGACCGTTGCGGACTGCATCACTTCTGTTTCCGGGCGCGCAGCCGTGAAGACGTCGATACCATATTCGGGTTCGTCGAGAAAGACCTGCACGCCAGGGTCATCCACCCGCCGGAAGCGGGCGACCGGTTCGCGCCCGGATACTATTCGATCCTCTTCGAAGATCCGGACGGCATTCGCGTCGAGGTCAATTTCGTCCCCGGAAAGGGGCATCTTGGCGCGGGCGGGCGGCTAGGCCCGGAAGGGCCGGGGCCAGCCAGCCGCTACGGCAGCGACGGCTTGACCGACGATCAGGAACCGTGAGTGCCTGCGCGAGCGATTCTGCGGGACAACACGCCGGCGGCGCCGGAACAACCACACCCGAATAACCATAGCGGAATAACGATACGTTGACGTACTACAATGTGCACATGTACCGGTTCGCAAAACAACGCAGTGCGATGAGTGGCTGCTGCCATTGCATGCAACAGCCGCGAGGTGTTGTATGAACCGGCGCGCCGGGATGTTCGAACGCGCGTGCACGGCGGCGGCACTGATTGCCGTGTCGGCAACCGCAAGCTTCTGGCATGCGCCGGCACTCGCCGTCGAATCGGCGACCGCGCTGCACGCCAAATACGACTCGCTGCGCAACGTTTTGCTGGATACCGAGTTCCGGCGGCCGATACACCTCGATTCCAGCGTGGCGGACGGCAGTGCGAGCGGTGACGTGTATGCCATTGTCGATTATCCGTTCGCCGTGGCCACGGCTGCGCTGGCAATGGCGCCGAACTGGTGCGACGTGCTGATATTGCACTTCAACGTCAAATACTGTCAGGTGGGCATGGACGGCGAGTCACCGGTGCTGGATGTGCGCATTGGCCGCAAGTTCGATCAGCCGCTCGACAAAGCGTATCAGGTCAACTTTGCTTACCGCGAGATCAGCCGCACACCGGAGTTCATGCACGTGCGTCTTGGTTCCGAAGAAGGGCCGTTGAACACGAGCAATTACCGTATCGTTTTGCAGGCGGTGCCGGTTACCGACAGCCGCACCTTCATTCACCTGTCTTACGCCTACGATTTCGGGGCTGCCAGCGAACTGGCAATGAAAGCGTACCTCGCGACGCTGGGGCGTAACAAAGTCGGGTTTTCGGTCGAGGGTGACGGGGCGAATGGAAAGCCGCGCCCTGTTCGCGGCATGCGCGGTGCCATCGAACGCAATGCCATGCGCTACTATCTGGCGATCGAAGCCTACCTCGGCGCCTTGTCCGTTCCGTCCCGGCAACAGGCCGACCGGCGCTTGATGGACTGGTTTGACGCCTCCGAGCGCTACCCGCTCCAGTTGCGTGAAATGGGGCGGGAGGAGTATCTCGAAATGAAGCGCCGGGAAATCAGCCGGCAGAAATCCGCAATGCTGACCTCGCAGTCCGCGGCGGCGGATCGTCAGTAGCGCAGCCTGTTCCAACGGTTTTTCAAGGGAGGAGAGAACATGTCGGGCATCAGTCTCGAATCGGCTAACAAGTGTTTGCAGCACGCGGTCAACAAGGCACAAGCCGAGTTCAAGCGCCCCGTTTGCGTTGCGGTTTGCGATGCCAACGGTTTCCAGATCGCGTTTGCGCGAATGGATGGCGCGCCGATCAGAAGCATTGCGATTTCCCAGCAAAAGGCGCATACGGCCACGCGCATGGGCATGTCCACCGACGCCTTTCTGGAGCGCTTGCGGTCCGACAACATCGAGATCGGTTACTTCTGCGACCCTTTGATGACGGCATTGCCGGGCGGCAACCTTCTCAAGGACAAATCCGGCGTGGTGGTTGGCGCAGTTGGCGTCAGCGGGTTGAAGCCGGCCGAGGACCAGGTCATCACCGAGTCGGTGGCGGAACTCTACGGATCAGGGAAACTGGGCTGAGCGCAATCCCGGCGCGCGCCGCGTTTTCGATGGCAGCGCAGAACGGGCCGGCGTTGTGTGACGGCGCGGTTTGGGCGCTTCCGTGATTCCCGCAGTTGCCCGATCAAACAGTTACTGCCGTCAATGCCCGGCGCGGGTTCGCCGCCGGGCGCATTGCGAACTTTCCGGGTGCGCGTGAGGATCGTAAAACATGACTGACAGCAATTTGCACTATCTCCCGGCCACCGAACTGGTCGCGCGCATTCGCGACAAATCCCTCTCGCCGGTCGAATTGATGCGGGCAACCATCGCCCGGGCCGAAGCGCTGAATCCGCAACTCAACGCGATCTGCACCGAAACCTTCGGTGCGGCGCTCGATCGGGCACGGGCAGCCGAAGCGATGGTCATGCGCGGCGACAGCCTGCCGCCACTGCACGGCATACCCACCACCATCAAGGATCTGGCGCTCACGCGCGGTGTGCGCACGATGGCGGGCTCGCATGTGTTTGCCCACCGTGTTCCCGAAGTCGACCATGCGCACGTCGAGCGCATGCGCAGCGCCGGGATGATTTCGATCGGAAAGACCACGGTATCCGAATTCGGCTGGTCCGGTGTCAGCAACAGTCCGCTCACAGGGATTACGCACAATCCGTGGAAACACGGCATGAACGCCGGGGCATCCAGCGCCGGCGCGGCGGTGTGCGCGGCTGCCGGAATCGGTCCCGTGCACCAGGGCTCGGACGGCGCCGGCTCGATTCGCATGCCCGCGGCATTTTGCGGCGTGTACGGAATCAAGCCTTCGCATGGCCGCGTACCGTATTACCCGATGCCGCAAAACGGACTGATTTCACACGTCGGCCCGATCAGCCGCACGGTCGCTGACTCGGCGCTGATGCTGCAGGCTATTGCCGGCCCGGACGATCGCGACATGACCAGCATCGCTGCGCCGCCGGAAGATTACCTTGCCCGGCTCGATGAAGGCATTGCCGGACTCAAGGTTGCGTACAGCCCCGACCTCGGTTACCTGAAGGTTGACGATGAGGTCGCGGTCCCGGTGCGCGAATCGGTCAAGGCATTCGAGCAGGCGGGGTGCATCGTCGAGGAAGTCGATCCGGGCTGGGGCGACCCGACGCAGATGGAGCATTGCCTGTTTTCCGTGACGCTCGCCATGATGTATGGCGACTTCGAAAAGCAGTGGGGCGATCGCATGGACCCGGGGCTGGTTGCGATGATTCATTATGGCCGGCAGTTCAGTGCGGATGCGTACAGCCGCGCCGCGGGCGAAAGGCTGCTGTATTACGACAAGGTGCGCGCCTTCTTCGAGCGGTATGACTTGCTGGTTACGCCGTCGCTGTCGGTCGCTGCGTTTCCGGCCGAGCGTCTCATTCCCGAGCACTGGGAGCCGCACGAGTGGGACTGGCTGAGTTGGGCCGGCTTCAGCTATCCGTTCAATCTGACCTGGCTGCCGGCGGCGACCTGTCCGTGCGGATTCACTGAAAGCAAACTGCCGGTAGGCTTGCAAATCGTTGCGGGGCGTAACCGGGACCTGCGCGTGTTGCAGGCGTCGCGCGCATTCGAAGTGGCGCGGCCGTGGACGCAACACCGGCCCATCGAATAATGCGGGCGCTACACCGCGCAAATTGCGCAACTCACTGTTAACAAGAGCCAAAAAAAGTGCGACTTGCGCAATCGGCAAGTGTGCGGATAATCGTTTGAATTACAGGATCGCGAACAACCGCAATGACCAAACACGTTTCCCAGGTTCTCGACGAACTGAAAGCCGATCACCGTAATATCACGGTGTTGCTCGGCATGCTCGACCGCGAGGTTGCGCGCCTCAAGTCCCGGGAAGATCCGGATTACGAATTGCTGCATGACATCATGCAGTACATGACGGGTTACCCCGACGCGGTGCACCACAAGAAAGAGGACTGGGTTTACGCTTGCATGGCGGCGGTGCGCCCGGCAATGAAGCGTGATCTCGCCCGCATCGAACACGACCACGCCGAGATTTCCAATCTCGGCAACAAATTGCTCAGCGATATCCAGGCAATCGAATCCGGCACGGTCATGCGCCGTATCGATGTCGTCGAAGACGCGCGCCGCTACCTTACGCGGCAGCGCGATCACATGCGCTGGGAGGATGAAAAACTGTTTCCCCTGATTGATACGCTGAAATCCGAACTGGATCTGCGCGAAGTGCCTTCGCATGTCGGGACGACACCCGACCCGGTGTTCGGGCCCAGCGTCGAGAACGCGTTTCAAAAGCTTTTCGAAGCCATAGAGAACGAAAGCCGGCCGAAGTGAAAACCGGATAAAGTTTATCGCCCGTTCGGGTCATTGAAGGAAAGGAGTACGGATATGACGGCGCTGGTGCTGGGATTGGTAATCTTTATCGGAATGCACTCGGTGCGGATTGTTGCCGATGACTTTCGGACACGCCGGATCGAACACGTCGGCGTCAACGTGTGGCGCGGCATGTACTCTGCGGTCTCACTCGTCGGCCTCGTGTTGATCGTAGCGGGCTACGGTGTCGCGCGGGGCGCGCCGCAAGTCGTGTGGGTTCCGCCGGTGTGGACCGCACACCTGGCGGCACTGCTGACGATACCAGCGTTCATTCTGATTGCTTCCGCGTACGTTCCGGGTACGCGCATACGGAAAAAGCTGGGTCACCCGATGGTGCTGGGTGTCAAGGTATGGGCATTCGCCCACCTGATTGCCAACGGCATGCTCGCCGATATCCTGCTGTTCGGTACTTTCCTGGTCTGGGCAATTGCGGACTACGCCAGCGCCCGGCGCCGCGATCGCAAGGCCGGAACCATTTATTCCGTCGGGCCCATTTCCCGCGACATCATCGCAGTCGTCGTAGGACTGATTGCCTGGGCGGTGTTCGCGATGTGGCTGCACCTTTTGTTGATTGGCGTTGCGCCGATGCGAGTGGCGGTTGCGGGCGGGTGACGTGTTTCGGGATGCAGTTATACCTGTATAAATAACCAGTTTCTCGTTGCAAACCACTGAAAAAAGATGGTTGATTCGGGTTATCCGCAGCATGTTATCCGGCAGGGCGGGATTTTATCCGTCGTTTTTGTCGTATAAGTCACGTTAAACGGCATGAGTGAAGAGGACCAAAGGACTGGAAAGTGGTCGGGCGGCGCCTTGCTTCTAATCGGCACCGTTTCCGTCATTGCTTGTGCTACTGACTTGCTAGCGTATTTGCTCCAAGGTGAGGCGGTATTCATCTATTACAAAGGTGACCTTGCGTTCTTCGGAATGGAGGCAGTTGTTATGACGAGTGCCTTTCTTGTCGGTGGAGTACTGCTGACCGTCATTGGCTGGAAAAAGTATCGCCATGGTTAACCTAGTCGTGCCGTCTAACCCTTCAGTCAAGCGGGACGCCGCGCTAACGCGCGTCGCCTCTTACTTCAAATGTTATGCCGCCAAGATGTATTAGCTTCCGAAGTGGCTGGTAATTTGCTAGCCTTTTCAGATGAAAGTCAGTGAAATATTGCGAATGCTCAATGACGACGGGTGGGTACTTGTGGCGACACGTGGTAGCCACCGCCAGTTCAAGCATCCGACAAAACCGGGGCGAGTCACGGTCCCTGGTAAACCGTCAGATGACTTGGCACCCGGCACGCTAAACAGTATTCTGAAGCAGTCGGGTTTGAAGAAGTGAGGGACCCATGCGTTACGCGATCGTAATTGAAAAAGCCGAGGGAAACTTTTCTGCCTATGTTCCGGACTTGCCGGGGTGCGTCGCCACTGGTGCCACTATTGAGGAAGTCGAATCTCAGATCCGTGAGGCGATAGAGTTTCACCTGGAGGGCATGCGCGAAGATGGCACTCCGATTCCGCCCCCTGCGAGCCGGGTCGAATACATCGACATTGCGGCATAGCAACGCGTTCGATTTCGGAGGCTGCGAGGTGTAGCTTCTTCGCGTGGTGCAACGCGAACGTTAGGCGGACAAGTTTCTCGGAACAGTAAATATGGTGTTTGAAACTATAAGAGAAGTTCTTGTAGAAGCGATTAATGACGAGTACAAGGCGCGCGCAATGTATCGCCACGTCATTGACAAATTCGGAGCGGTTCGACCGTTTATTAATATCGTAGACGCGGAGAGCCGACACATTCACGCCTTATTGCCGCTGTTTGAAAAATATGGCATTGCTGTGCCAGAAGACGATTGGGCATCACGTATCGAAGCACCTCAATCTGTTCTGGAAGCTTGTCAGGCAGGAGTGCAAGCTGAAATCGAGAATGGAGAGATGTACGGCAGACTGCTCGGATTGTCGGAAGAGTATCCGGACATTCAACAAGTGCTTCTGCGATTACAAAAAGCATCGATTGAGAATCATCTTCCGGCTTTTCAACGATGTGTTGAAAGAGGAGGAGGGCAGGGGCAAGGGCGGGGTCGAGGCCAACAACACCGTCATGGCCGTAACGCATAATTTGCCGAATGCCTGACAAGCTATTCCAGTCGCCTTCAGGGTTTGACCTCGGCTCCGGAATAAAGGCGGTCAGGCGTCGTGGTGCGCGTCCATAGCTTCCCACCGGTCTCAAGTGCTGCTGCCAGTCGACTGATACTGGGATCGATGCCCGGCAAGGCATCCCTGGCGGCGAACCAATACTACGCGCACCCGCGTAACTACTTCTGGCAGATAATGCGTGCGGTCCTGGGTGTGCCGTCCGATACGCCATATGAGATGCGCTGCCAGGCTTTGATCCGGCAGCGCGTCGCTTTATGGGATGTCCTCAAGACGTGCACAAGAACCGGCAGCCTCGACTCCGATATTGTCGAGTCCTCTATCGTCGCCAATCGTTTCGACACATTCCTGTCCGAGCATCCTGCCATCGCCACGATCTTTTTCAACGGAGCGAAGGCAGAGGCGACCTACAAGCGCTATGTCCAGCCGACCTTACCTGAACATCTTTCCCGGATTCGGCTTGTTCGCTTGCCATCCACCAGCCCGGCAAATGCGTCGATTCCGCTCGAGGTTAAACTTCAGCGATGGGGCGAAGTGAGAGACGACGCCTGATTCGGCGTTAAATCCTGATCCGGGAAGAGATGCAAATGTTAGACAGTCTGGAAAAACTGGCGAAGATTGTTTCCCTGCTGGCTATCTCGACAGGAAAAGGGGTTTTCGCCTTTTTACAATTTCTATATTGTGTGAAATCGAAATGCCTGACCAAATGATCACCCACACCGGTGGTTGCCACTGCGGCCGCGTCCGCTTTCGAAGTGCGCGCACCGGCGAAGCTGCCGGTCTCCGAGTGCAACTGCTCGATTTGCAGCAAGTCGGGTTATCTGCACCTGCTCGTTCCGGCGGACCGTTTCAAACTGCTTTCCGGCAGCGACGTGTTGACCACTTACAGTTTCAATACCGGCACGGCGAAACACCTGTTCTGTTCCGTCTGCGGCGTGAAGTCCTTCTACGTGCCGCGCTCGCACCCCGACGGGTTCAGCGTCAATGCCCGCTGCCTCGATCCGGGCACCGTTGAGGAAATGATCGTCACCGAGATCAACGGCAAGGAATGGGAGCAGCATTACCCGGAGGGCAGGGGAGGCTATACGGACTGACCGTCCGGCCCCGTCGAATCCTTCGGCATGCCACGGCACGACGCGGTCCGGTTTCCGGTAAAGTCGCTCGGAATCTGTTTGGCGAACGAGGATGCGTGCTGCATGACGACCGATCTGGTTTCCGTTGAAAAAGACGACCGCGTTGCCATTGTCCGCTTCGACCGCGGCAACACGGCCAATGCCTTGTCGTTTGCACTGATGCGCGAACTGACCGCCGTTGCGCACGATCTGGCGGATGATCCGGATTTGTGCGCAGTCGTGCTGACCGGTCGCGCCGACAATTTTTGCCTCGGTATGGATCTCAAGGACGAAGAGGTCGCCCGGAGTGCCACGGCAGGACTGGCGGAGCGCCGCGCGATGCTCAGGACCGGACCGCGCCTGTGCCGGGCGTGGGAAGAACTGGAAGCGCTGACGATTGTTGCCATCGAAGGCTGGTGCGCCGGCGGCGGCGCAGCACTGGCCGTGTCGTGCGACCTGCGCGTGATCGGTACAGGCGGGCATGTCTACGTCCCGGAGGTGGAGCGCGGCATGAACATGAGCTGGGGCTCGGTGCCGAGATTCACCAATCTGGTCGGCCCGGCCAGGGCCAAACGCATCATCGTGCTGGCCGAGCAGCTCGATGCGGCCCGCGCCCTCGACTGGGGGCTGGTGGATGAGGTGGCGGCCGATGGTGCAACGATGGAGGCCGCGCTGAACATGGCGCGACCGCGCCGCCTCGTTGCCGCCCAACGCCGTGCGCATGTGCAAGTCGGCAATCAATGCCTACGCGAACGCACTCGGTCCCAGCGCATCGCACGCGGAAATGGATCAGTTCGCCCTGGCCCAGGGGTCGGAGGATTATGCCGAAGGCGTGAAGTCGTTTCTCGAACGAAGGCCGCCGCGCTACACCGGCCGATGAACCGAACCCATAGCCGCCTACTGCAAGCAGGTGCCCTTGAGCAGATTCGCTGATGCGTATCGAACACATCGCCCTCTGGACCAGTGACATTGAACGCTGCAAGGCGTTCTACGTGACTTACTTCGGTGCGAGGGCAGGGCGCGGATATGTCAATTCGAAAAAAGGATTCGAGTCGTGTTTCCTCGAATTCGATGGCGGAGCGCGCATCGAAGTCATGAAAACCACGACGCTCGATGTCGTCGTGATCGAGCCGGGCGCCGAGCGCATGGGCTTGACCCATCTGGCGATCTCGGCCGGGTCCGAGCAGCTTGTCGACGAACTGACACAGCGCTTGAGAGAGGATGGATTTACCGTCCTCGACGGGCCGCGCCGCACCGGGGACGGCTACTACGAGAGCGTGATACTCGACCCCGATGGCAACCGTGTCGAATTGACAGCGTGAACAGCATGACACCGCGCGGCGTTCACACAGAGGCATTTCCGTCCAACATTGAACGGCTGTCGGTGGCATCATGCGAGGCTGTGATTCGGTCATTCACCAACTGCGGGACAACCACTCATGCCTGACTTCCGGACGCGTCTTTCATTACCCAAGCAGGCTGCCGGACTCGCCGGCTGGCTGTTGCTCTGTGCCGCGGCAGCGGCGGCAGGCGGGTTTGCGTCGGCAAATGCCGGCGAGTTCTACCAGCTCCTGGTGCGTCCGCAATGGGCGCCGCCGGCGTGGCTGTTCGGACCCGTGTGGACGGTGTTGTACACGCTGATGGCGATTTCTGCGTGGCTGGTGTGGCGGTCCCACGGTTTTCGCGGCGCACCGCTCGCGCTTGGCCTGTTCGTGATGCAGCTCGTGGTCAACGCCGTCTGGACCTGGCTGTTCTTCACATGGCGCCAGGGCGCACTGGCCTTTGCCGAGATCATCCTGCTGTGGGTGCTGATTCTGGCAACGATCGTTGCGTTCCACCGGCTCAACCGGATTGCCGCGCTATTGCTCGTTCCCTACATCGCGTGGGTCAGCCTCGCCTGCGCGCTGACGTATTCAACGTGGCAAATGAATCCGGGCGTGCTGGGTTGAAGTGGCAGGTTTGCAGAAACCACGCAAACGCAGTCTTCGGTGCGGCTGCGAAGACCTGTTGCGCTGGTTCACTATCCATCGCGTGAGTTGCGCGGCGCGGCCCTAGCCGCTGGCAAGAGGTATGCGCCAAACGGGAGAAATTTCCGAATGGAATGACGACAGGGGATTTGGTTTCATCACCCCCCGCTCGGGCGGCGGGCGTCTGTTTGTCCACATCAAGTCCTTTGCCGATCGTCGGCGCCGGCCGGTGAGCGGCGACGCTGTTACCTACGAATCTCGCGCGGACTCGCGGGGCCGGCCACAGGCGGCGAAGGTCAGTTTCGTCAATAACCCCCGTCGCACGCCCCGCCCCGGACCGGGTGCAGGGGCCATCGCATTTGCGCTCTTGTTTGTTGCTGTTCTGGGCGCCGCCGCATGGCTTGGCTACCTGCCTTTTGTCGTTGCGGGTTCTTATATTGGTTTGAGTGCCGTTACGTTCGTCAGGTATGCGCTCGACAAATCCGCAGCAAACAACGACCGCTGGCGAACGCCGGAGAATACGCTGCACCTGCTCGGGCTTCTGGGAGGCTGGCCTGGCGCATTGGTCGCGCAGGGCCTGCTTCGCCATAAATCGAGGAAGACGTCCTTTCGCATCGCATTCTGGGTCACCGCGGTGCTGAACTGTGCCGCGCTGGGTTGGCTGATCACATCGCCCATCATTCCCGTGCTGATGACGCTGGATGAAAAACTATGGGCGCTGATTCAGCACTGGACATCATGACCGGGGAAATGCGCGACGCGCACCAGGCTTTTACGCCTGAGCGCTGCGTTGATCGTGATCGGCGGTGACCAGTTCGATCAGGGCAGCACCGTAACGCTCCAGTTTTTTTGCGCCAATGCCACCGATCTGCGCGAGCGCGTCGGACGAGGCCGGGCGCGTGCCCGCGATTTCGGCGAGACTGCTGTCGTGGAGGATGACGTAGGCGGGAACGCCTTGCGTTTGCGCTTCGTTGCGGCGCCACTCCTTCAGGCGGTCGAGTAACGCGCTGTCGGCTGCGGAAAGATCGATGCTGCCGGGCGTGCGCGGCGCGGCTTTCTTGCCGGACTTCCTGCCCGTGGCCAGATGGCGCATCAGCACCTGCTGTTCGCCCTTGAGCACGGCGCGGCTGGCATCGGTCAGCTTGAGTGCGCCGTGGGCGTTGTAATCGACCTCGATGAAACCCAGCGCAATCAGTTGCCGGAACACGTTACGCCAGGCGGGCTCGTCCAGCTCCGCGCCGATGCCGAAGACGTTGAGCTTGTCGTGACCCCAGCGGGTGATGCGCTCGGCGGCCTTTGCCGCGCAGCACTTCGATCAGGTGCACGGCGCCGAAGCGCTGGCCGGTGCGGTACACCGCCGACAAGGCCTTGCGCGAGGCATCGGTGGCATCCCAGGTCTGCGGCGGCTGGATACAGGTATCGCAGTTGCCGCAGGGCTCGCTGTGTTCGCCGAAATAGGAAAGCAGGCGCACGCGCCGGCAGGTCGCGGTTTCGCACAAGCCCAGCAAGGCATCGAGCTTGGCGCCGGCAACGCGCTTGAATGCGTCGCTGGCATCCGACAGGGTGATCAAACGCCGCTGCTGCACGACATCGGCGAGCCCGTAGGTCATCCACGCATCGGCCGGCAGTCCGTCGCGCCCGGCTCGGCCGGATTCCTGATAGTAACTTTCGATGCTGCGGGGCAGATCGAGGTGCGCGACAAAGCGCACGTCCGGCTTGTCGATGCCCATCCCAAACGCAATCGTCGCGACGATCACGATGCCGTCTTCGCGCTGGAAACGCGCCTGATGTTCGGTTCTTGTCCGGGCGTCCATCCCGGCGTGATACGGTAATGCCGAAACGCCCTGTTCGTTGAGCCACGCCGCGGTTTCGTCGACCTTGCGCCGCGACAGGCAATAGACGATACCGGCGTCTCCGGGGTGTTCTTCGCGCAAGAAACGCAATAGCTGTTCGCGCGGATTGTTCTTGTCGACGATGGTGTAGCGGATATTCGGCCGGTCGAAACTGGACACGAACACCTGTGCGTCCTGCAGCGCGAGGCGCAGGATGATCTCGTTGCGGGTCTGCGGATCGGCGGTGGCGGTGAGTGCGATTCGCGGCACGCCGGGAAAGCGCTCGTGCAGCACCGAGAGCTGCAGGTATTCCGGCCGGAAGTCGTGGCCCCATTGCGATACGCAGTGCGCCTCGTCGATGGCGAACAGCGCAATGCGCGAGCGCGCCAGCAGATCGAGGCAACGTTGCGTGGTCAGGCGCTCGGGCGCGACGTAGAGCAGATCGAGCGATCCGTCGGTCAGCGCCTGCTCGACCTTGCGGGCGGCAGCCGCGTCCAGTGTCGAATTGAGAAACGCTGCGCGCACGCCGAGCTGGGTCATTGCCGCGACCTGGTCCTGCATCAGGGCGATCAACGGCGAGACGACGATGCCGGTGCCCTCGCGCAGCAGGGACGGCACCTGATAGCACAGCGATTTTCCGCCGCCGGTGGGCATCAGCACCAGTACATCGTGTCCGCCGGTAACCGCGTCGACGATCTGCGCCTGTGCATCGCGAAACTGCGCGTGGCCGAACACATCGCGCAGGATGGTGGCGGCAGGGGGTTGGGCGGCGGGCGATGCGGCAGTTTGTGGCGGCATGGGTACGACTAGAGTGGCAGGGTGAGCGGCGCGCCGCAAGTGGCTGGCGGCCAATGGACGAAAAAAAACAGGCCCATCCTCGGGCCTGATTGCCGGTTACGCAATAATTTTCAAGAGCGTTTCTTGCTTTCAACGAATCTCAATCTGTCTCTGTGCGTGCCGGGCGCGCGCCATACGGCAGGTTGACACCGTCAAACTGTCTCCGCCCGAAATCGTGAGGTTGAATTGAACGAGTGGTGGCTTCTCTGGGGCTTGATATTCGGCGCTTTCGGATTCGCGTACTTCATGTACGGCAGGAAGCACAAGGCCGTCGTGCCGCTGGTGTGCGGCGTGACGCTCATGATCTTCCCGTATTTCGTTGCCAACACGATTGTGCTGGCCATCATCGGCACCGTGCTCATATTCGTTCCGTACTTCGTCAGACTGTAAGCCGCGCAAAACATTGCGCCCCGGTCAGCGGGAATCCCAATGGCACTGGCGGCGCGACGATACGCAGCAAAAGCAGGGATTCCCTGTTGCCGGGTGAGGCCCGCCGGCATGGAATGTTTTCTGCTGACAGGAAGGTATGGCGCGGCATTTTTCACGCGTGTCATATTCGACAATGCGCAGGGAGAGCTGTTGTGAGCAAACCTCCCGGCATTGATGCCAACCACACCCTTCGCTTCGCCGCGCGAAGCGCGTTTTTCCGGGGCGGAATTTCGCGCACCGGATTATCAGGGGAGTCATGACATGCGAATTCTTAGAGCGCTTCCAGCACTCCTTTTCGGGCTGATGTTTGCCGGCGGGGGCGTGTTCTTTCTGTCGGAGACCGCGTTTCCGGTATGGCAGGACTGGCGTGCCATGCAGCAATGGCAGCCAGCCCAGGCACACCTCGTCTCAGTCGATGGCGGTGAACGCTACACCAGGGCGCGCTACCAGTACGAATTCAACGGCACCGCCTTCGAGGGCGATCGTGCAACCGTGACGATTTTCAACGACAACATCGGTTCCTATCATGAAGACTTCTCCGCCTGGCTGAGGGCGCGGCAACGCGCGGGAGAGCCGGTCACGGTCTGGGTGAATCCGGCGAATCCGGCACAAGCCGTCATCGACCGTGACATGCGGTGGGGGCTGTTCGCGCTGATGTCCGCGTTCTGTTCGATTTTCATCCTGATCGGACTGACCGTCGCGTATGCCGGCATTACCTCGAGCAACAAAGTGGGGAATTCACGGCGGCCGTCGCTGACGCAGTTGCGCAAGGAGTGGGATCAAAAGCGCCAGACGCCGGGGTTCAACCTCGGGTTCATGGATTACTGCAGGCAACGCAGCGAGGAACTGGCGCAAGAAGCGAAGACCGGTTCGAAGAATACCGACTGGCCGTTGCGCAAGGGCTGGGAGACGTCAAGCATCCGCTCCAATGCGAAGGCAGGATTTATCGCGATGTGGGGTTTTGCCATCGTGTGGAGTGCGGTCAGTGCGCCGCTGTTGTGGGTTGTGCCGGAGGAAGTCGCCAAAGGCAACTATCCGGGCCTGATCGGCCTGCTGTTTCCTCTGGTTGGTCTGTTTCTGATTTACAAGGCTGTTTCGATGACGGGGGAGTATCGCCGCTTCGGCAGGGTGCTTGTTCAAATGGATCCGTATCCGGGCGCGATCGGCGGGCATGTCGGCGGACGGATCGTCGTGCCGCAACTTGCGTACGGCACGGCGGTGGCTCCGTCGGCGCAATTGTCGGTGCGTCTGGAATGCGTGTACTCGTACGTTTCGGGAAGCGGCGACAATCGTTCGCGCCGGGAGAGTATCAAGTGGGCGGAACAGGGGCGGCCACAGGTGGAAAGTGCCGGGCAGGGCGTGAACCTGGCTTTTCGCTTTGACGTGCCGGAAGGCCTGCCGGAGGCGGATGTCGAGCAAACCGGTGCCTACCACTGGTGGCGCCTGAGTGTGGCGGCGGAAGTCGATGGCATCGATCTGAATCGCCAATACAACATCCCGGTTTTCCGTACCGGCGAGACGTCCCGTTCGGTGAATCACGACATCAGCGCGCATGTGTTGAAAGAGAAAATACAGGCTTCCGACGAAGCGCGAAATGCCATCGCACAGGGTGATTTCTCCCTGTCGGGCCTGTCGCGCGCGATGCGGTTCAGTGACGAGGCCGGCGAGATACGCATGAGTTTCCCGATGTTTCGCAACAAGGTGCTGACGGTGATCGCGGCCATATTCGCAGGCGGCTTCGGTTTCGCCAGCTATTCGATGCTCGGCATGGCGTTCAAGGGCGGCGCCTTTGGACTGTTCACGGGATTGTTCAGCGTGCCTTTCGTGCTGGTTGCACTACTGGCTGCGATGGCGACGATTTACCTGCCTTTGAACAACCTGCACGTGCGGATACGCGGCAGTCAGGTTTCGGTCCTGCGCCGCCTGTTGTTCATTCCGGTTTTCTGGCGCCGGTTATCCGCAACCGAACTGTCTTACCTGACCATCAAGCGTACCGGCTCCACCGGTCAGGGGGCCGACAAGGTCGAGCACTTCAAGCTGCTGGCCCATGACCGAAATGGCAGCAGGGTGACGCTTGCCGAAGACCTCGATGGCGAAGACGTGGCCGGGCATTTTCGCGACTATCTGGCGCGCCGCCTGAATGTCGAAACGCGCCCGGATGAACCGATCTCGGCCCGTCGGCTCTCATCCGCCTGAGCCGGTTGCGTTGCGGGCGAGGTAAACCGTATTGGACGATTCGCCGCCGGTATACGGATTAGGGAATGTCACGATGTGCGCTGCGCAACACCCGAACGCACTTTCGAGCAGACGCGTGAAGTCGGTGTCCGGCGGGTCATCCGACCATAGCCCGAAGACGCCGCCGGGCTTGAGCCTGCCTGCGAGGCGCTGGAGTCCTGGCGCCGAATAGAAGGCGCTGTTTCCGGGGTTGAGCCAGTGGCTCGGCGAATGGTCGATATCCAGCAGCACCGCATCGACCTTTCGTGACGGTTCACCAGCAAAGAATCCGTCATCTGACATTGCCAGCGCAAAGAAGTCGCCGCGCAACAGGGCACAGCGCAAATCTGCACACAATTGCTTTCCAAGCGGCACGAGGCCGCGGCGGTGCCAGTCGATGACCGGCTGCATCACCTCGATGACCGCAAGCGATCGGACGGAAGGCTCTTCGAGCACCGCAGCCGCGGTGTAGCCCAGGCCGAGGCCGCCCACGATCACGTCCAGCGAGTGCTCGCGACGATCCGCTAACGTGGCCAGCGCGAGCCTTGCAAGTTGCACCTCGGCTTCAGTGAACAGGCTCGACATCAAGAACTCGTCACCCAGCTTCACTTCATGGACGATCGCGCCTTCCAGTCGCGGCTCGCTGCGCCGGCGCAGGCTGATGTCTCCGAGTGGAGTCGTCTGATAGTCGAGTTCCTCGAATTCGAACGTCATGTCGTTTGCCATGTCATGGATGTCGCGATGCGCATTTGTGCTGGCAGTCGCGTTACGCCATTATGATGTGAATCGCCGCAAGGTGAATCGCACGAGTCGATTGTGCCGGGTATCATGCGGCAGTGGGCAGTTCCGGAGAGCGACGGGCAGGTGCGGTCGCTAAAGCTTGAGGCTTTGGCTTCCACCGAAGTAACCATAACGAAAAGAAACAGGGAGTGACGGGATGAGTATCAGGAAGTTGTTGGATTTGTCGGGCAAGACGGCTTTGATTACGGGCGGTTCTCGCGGATTGGGATTGCAGATGGCCGAGGGCGGCCGCGACGCGGTATCGCGCAGCGCCGGTGCGGGAGCGGCCGCTTGGGCTTCGGCTTCCACTTGAGTGGCCATAACGAAAAGCAACGGGGAGTGACGGGATGAGTATCAGGAAGTTGTTGGATCTGTCGGGAAAGACGGCCTTGATTACGGGCGGTTCTCGCGGATCGGGATTGCAGATGGCCGAAGGCGGCCGCGACGCGGTATCGCGCAGCGCCGGTGCGGGAGCGGCCGCTTGGGCTTCGGCTTCCACTTGAGTGGCCATAACGAAAAGCAACGGGGAGCGACGGGATGAGTATCAGGAAGTTGTTGGATTTGTCGGGAAAGACGGCCTTGATTACGGGCGGTTCTCGCGGATTGGGATTGCAAATGGCCGAAGCCCTCGGTGAGATGGGCGCAAAGGTCGCGATCACTGCACGCAAGGCCGCCGAACTCGAAGAGGCGAGTGCGCATCTGTCAACGTTGGGAATCGAGTCGTTGACGGTGGTGAACGATCTGCAGTTGACCGACACGGTCAAACCGATGGTGGAGGAAGTGCTCAAGGCGTTCGGCCAGATCGATATCCTGATCAACAATGCCGGCGCGGCATGGGGATCGCCGGCGGAGGATCACCCGCTGGATGCATGGCACAAGGTGATCAACCTGAACCTCACGGCACCGTTCCTGGTCAGCCAGGCCGTCGGCAAGCTCAGCATGATTCCCCGCAAGTACGGCAAGATCATCAACATTGCGTCAATTGCCGGACTGGTCGGAACCGAGCCCGGCTTCATGCCGACGATCGCCTACAACTCCAGCAAAGGCGGGGTCGTCAACTTCACCCGCTCGCTCGGCGCGGAGTGGGCAAGGCACAACATTACCGTGAACGCCATCGCACCCGGTGTCTTTCCTTCGAAGATGTCCAAGGGCATGATCGATCGTGCCGAGCAATACATCATGGATCAGACACCGATGAAACGCCTGGGCGGCGACGAGGACCTGAAGGGCGTTACGCTGCTGCTGGCCTCCGACGCGTCTGCCTACATGACCGGCCAGATCATCGCCGTAGACGGCGGGTATTGTTCTGTCTAGGGCGATGGCTGACTGATGTCCGGGAAGATTGCCCAGGCCATGCCGGAGATTGCGTCCGGCCTCGACGTGTATGTACCGTTTGCCGAGAAGCTCGGGGTGCGCGTGGGGCACAAGCGCGCCGGTGACGTCGGGCTTGAGCTCGATTTGCAGGAGGAACACCTCAACTCCTGGCACGTGGCACACGGTGGCGTGGTGATGAGTGTGCTCGACATCGTCATGGGCCTGAGCGCAAAGTCGCTCGACGAGGCGTCGACCGGCGCGACGACGATTGAAATGAAAACGAATTTCCTCATGCCTGCTACCGGCCATATTTTCGCGCGCGGACTCGCGCAACGGGCCGGACGCACACTGGTTTATGTCGATGGCGAGTTGCGCAATCATTCGCAGGAACTGCTCGCCAGGGCAACAGGTACGTTCAAACTTCGATATCCGAGAAAAGAAAGCGACTAACGATGCCTCTGGACCCGCAAGTACAGGCAGTGCTGGACGCTGCGAAAAAAGCCAATATCGCCGAACTGTGGCAACTCACGCCGCACGATGCGCGCGCAGAATATCTGCGCCGGACCAACCGGCTCAAGATTGATGAGGATATTCACCGGTTTGAAGATCGCGAGATCGATGGGCCCGGGGGGCAAATTCCCATCCGCATCTATACGCCGCGTGAACCGAAACCGGACGAAAAACTGCCGGTGCTCGTCTGGTATCACGGCGGTGGATATGTCATCGGCGATCTGGACACGCACGACTCGGTGTGCCGCGCGCTGGCCAATGAAGCCGATTGCATTGTCGTTGCCGTGGATTACCGGCTCGCCCCGGAGAACAAGTTCCCTGCCGCAGTCGACGACTGTGCGGCGGCGCTGAAATGGGTGGCGAAGCATGCGTCGGAAATCAACGCCGATGGCGCGCGGATCGCGGTGGGCGGCGACAGTGCCGGAGGAAACCTGGCGACCGTCGTTTCGATTCTCGCGCGCAACGCCGGTTCTCCGAATATTGTCTTCCAGTTGCTGATCTATCCGGTGACGGCACCCGAACCCGAGACGAAATCACACCATGCATTCGCCGAGGGTTATCTGCTGACACGAAAGACCATTACCTGGTTCTTTACGCATTACATTCGCAGCTCAAAGGATACGAAGGATTTTCGCTATGCGCCGCTCGAGGCCGATGATCTTTCATCGCTGCCGCCGGCGCTGATCATCGTCGCGGGCTACGATCCGTTGCGTGACGAGGGCGTGGAGTACGCGGAGGCGCTGATTCACGCCGGCAATCGTGTTCGACTGTCGAACTATGAGGGCATGGTGCACGGTTTTTACCTGATGGGCGGCATGGTCGACGCATCGCGACGCGCCATATCGGAAAGTGCCGCGATGCTGCGCGAGGCGTTCGCACCCGCCGGTGAATGAGCTGGCAGTGCCCGCCATTCGTCAACGATTAATTTGAAAGGTCAAACAATGTCAAACCTCAGCGGGAAGATTGCATGGGTCACCGGGGCCGGCAGCGGCATTGGTCTGGCTGGTGCCAAGGCACTCGCCGAAGCCGGTGCGGTGGTGATCATGAGCGGGCGGCGCAAGGAAGTGCTGGAGCCGGAGGCGGAGAAGCTGCGGATTCTCGGATTCGATGCTGACGTCGAGCCGCTTGATGTAGCGGACAAGGCAGGCGTGAAAACGGCGGTGAAGAATATTATCTCCCGCCATGGGCGGATCGATATCCTCGTCAACAGCGCGGGCATGAACGTACCGCACCGGTACTGGAAAAACCAGACACCGCAAGGATGGGATGACGTGATCCGAACCAACCTGGACGGGTCTTTCTATACCACGCACGCCGTATTGCCCGGCATGCGCAAACGCAAGGATGGCGTGGTCATCAATATTTCGTCCTGGGCAGGGGCCTATCACACCAAGCTTACCGGCGCGGCATACAACGCCAGCAAGCATGCCGTGGTGGCGATGACCGAGACGATCAATATGGAAGAAGCGACCAACGGCATTCGCGCCTGTGCAATCTGTCCGGCGGAAGTGGCAACGCCGATCATGGACCGGCGCCCGGTGCCGCCGAGTGCAGAAGACAGGTCCAGAATGCTGCAGCCGGAAGATCTGGGCGCCACCATCCGGTTTGTCGCGGAATTGCCCCCGCGTGCCTGCATCAACCAACTCATCATCAGCCCGACATGGAATCGCATGTACGTCGGTGGACTGGAGAACCCGAAACCCTGAAACGGATCGATTTCCGAGCCCGGTCAAGGCAAGCGGGCGTGGCGATGCGAATGCCAGGCTCGTCATTCCTGTTTACGCATGGTGGCACGGTGGGCAACGCTTGCCGTGCGCACGGCGGTGATGGAACGCGCCCGGGAAGTTCATGCCTTATCGCGGTTGACCCCCGGCAATTCCCGCGTTGTTCTCGTTCTGGATTGGTGGCCTGCGCGTAGCGAAAGCGGTTGCGGCCGGATGTTGATGGCGCCGGTTGCGTCGGTTATGCTGGCCTCCGATTCCCGACGATGCTTACTCACCCAATGCACCCATCACACTTGTTGCGCCTGATCGTTGCCATGGTTCCGGCCGCCGTGTTTGCGACATCCGTGGCGGCACAGGACCTCGACTATGTGCCCGACCCGAAGGCCGATCAACCGTGCAAGGAATGCGGCGTGGTCTTCGAGATCCGGACAGTCACGACCGAGCGGGAGGTTGCCAGAACGATGGAGGAGAGGGCGCCGCCGATGGGCCCGTTCATCAGTTTCCCTCTAGGCCGTGATCCGAACGCAAAACCACAGGTTGGAGTGGTCGGTAGCAAGGAGATGCGCAAGGAGCTCCAGGAAACGTTTTACGAAGTCGTCGTGCGTTTTGACGATGACCGCTTTACCCTGTTTGAGGTCAGCGATGTCTCCGGATTCCAGGTGGGGGATCGTGTTCGCGTGCGCCAGAACCGTATTGAACCGATTGACCGGCCCTGACGTGCAACTGCCGGCGTTGCGTAGACGTAGAGCACGCCGGTAGAACTCCCAGGATGGTGTGGCGACGATTCCCGGCCGCGGTATTTTTCTGGCTTGCAATATTGCCGGTTGCCAGTGCCCAGACGCGCGCGGTAGAAGACGACCAGGATCTGATCAACTGGTACTACGCCGCCACGTACGGGACCGGCATTTACTCGGCCGGCGACAGGACCGTTGGGGTTTTGCAACTGCCGCTGTCTTTTCACCTGCGTGAAAGCGGCGAGGAGCAGTGGGGTCTGCGAATCACGCTACCTGTTTCTTTGGGTTTCTACGACTTCGACCTCGAAGAGGTCATCGACAACGGGCTGCCGACTCGCCTCAATACCTTGAGCGTTGTTCCCGGGATCGAGTTCGAAAAGGCGGTCACCCCGCGCTGGCTGCTGAAGCCTTATCTATCCGCTGGCGCAGGGTGGGAGCTTGGCGGAGAGGAATCCGCATGGATCTACGACGCCGGGCTACGCAGCCGCTATCTCATCGGCGAGCGCAAGCGCAGCGCACTGTCCCTGGTCAATCGTCTGAGCCTCGCCGGGTATTATCCGAACGGCGGGCCTTACGAGCCGTTGAGCCTGTTCGCAATCGGATTTGATGTCGAAATTCCGATTCGCCGCACATTCTTCAACCGCTCGATCAGGGTGAGTATCCTGCCTGCCTATTACTACTACTTCAAGAAACTCGATTTCTCCGAAGTCAACGACAAGGACAACACAATCCGCGAGCAAACCGAACTGATGATAAGTATTCTCGCCAAAGAGCCGTACACCGTACTGGGAATCGACGTCGACCGTATCGGCATTGCCTTTCGCACCAACGAAGACGTCAGCGGTTTCAGCATTTTCACCACGCTGCCGTTCTGAACATGGTCAGATCAGTTTTTCTTTGCCAGCGCGTCGATTACAACCTTGGCGAATCCGGCGGTTTCCTTCTTCAGGTCGGCAGGCGCAAATGTTTCCGTAGTCCCCGACCAGACCGGCTCGGCGCGATCGCGCACAAACACGGTTGTTTCCGCCGTCACCACATCGTACTGATGCACGACCGGCGGTTCGTAGTAGCCTACCCAGGCGCGCGAGTAAAAACCGTAATAGTACGGATCGTACCGGGTCGCCAGTGGCGGGCCGGGTTGTGTCACGGTTACCTCGTTTTCGATCTTGACCAGCCGGGTGATGATCACCGCGTCGGCGTCGGTTGAGTCGACCGCTGAGCGCAGGGTGTCCTTGTCTATGGGGCCATCATCGGGCACCAGCGTGTAGCTCGGAACCGCGCGTACTCCCTGCATGCGCAGTTGCGTCGCGAATTCGTCCTCGAACACGCGGCGTACCGACGCCTGTTTGCTCACGCCGACGACGACGAGGCTGGTCATCGAACCGTTGTAATCGGGCGCCCGCCAGCTATTGGTCAAGGTGGTCGATGCGCAACCCGCGGCAACCAGGGCCAGGATCATAAGAAAGACATGGCGCGGTGTGATCAGTGTCATTTGCGTCGTTTCCCCTTTCAGTGCGTTTTCATGTTCATTGTAAGCCGCATCTTGCCGATTGGACGGGTGCTGCCGGAACAAGAACGTTGCCGGATTTCGGGCGGGAATGCACGCGGCTTGCTCCAGATCACGAATTGCGCCCGCCCAAGGTCAAACTGTCAGGTCAGCTTGACGACCTGCTTGCCAAGATTTTCGCCCTTGAGCATGCCGATGAATGCCTTCGGCGCAGTTCTGATTCCCTCGGCGACGGTCTCGTGATACTTGATCTTTCCATTCGCGACCCATCGCACAAGCTGACCAACGGCCTTCTGATACAGATCGATGCGGTCGAACACAATGAAACCGCGGACGTTGACGCGGTTGACCAGAATCGACCGTATCATCTTCACCCCGTACGGCTCGGTCGCGTTGTAACCGGATATAAGGCCGCACAGCGCGACCCGGGAAAAAGGATTCAGCACTGCCAGCGAGGTGTCCATGACCTCGCCGCCGACATTCTCGAACAGGCAGTCGACACCGTCGGGGCATGCGGCCTTCAGGTCTTCATAGAGATTGCCTGCCTTGTAGTCGACGCAGGCATCGAAGCCGAGTTGTTTTACTGCGTATTCGCACTTCTTCGGGCCGCCGGCAATGCCGACAGCACGGCAGCCTTGCATTTTCGCGAGTTGGCCAACGACGCTGCCGACCGCTCCGGTTGCGGCCGATACCAGCACGGTTTCCCCGGTTTTCGGGGCGCAGTGTTCGAGCAATCCGATCCAGGCGGTCGCACCGGGCATGCCGCAAACGCCCAAATAAGCCGAGAGCGGGACTGCGGCAGGATCGACCTTGGCGATCCCATCCGTCGCGGAGGCCGCATACAGTTGCCATCCGGTCGATCCAACGACGATGTCCCCCGTCTTGAATTTCGGGTTTTGTGATTCGATTACCTTGCCGACCGTGCCGCCCGTCATCACATCGCCAATTTCAGTGGCAGCGGCGTAGGACTTTCCGGCGCTCATGCGCCCGCGCATGTAGGGGTCGAGCGACAACCAGTGGTTCTCGATCAGAATCTCGCCGGGCTTCGGTTTGGGAATGTCGTTTTCGACGATCTTGAAATCCGATTCCTTCACCCAGCCCTCGGGGCGGTTCGCGAGCAGTACCTGCACGTTTCGGTTGGCCATGTATCGTTACTCCTCGTGTTGTTTTCTTCCTTGTGTGGGATTGTAGAGGCAATATGACCGGCGTGCGAAGGTGCCAGGAAAAATAGCGAAAGGAATCGCAGCTATGGGAGGAATGTCAGCAGCCCGGTTCGCGGCTTGGGGGGGCGGACGCCGGGTCTCTGGCCCGGCACCCGCATGTTATAAGTCTTCGCTCGGAGGGAATGAAATCGGAACTGACAGGAGACAGCCACAATGGTCTACGCACTGAATGTGTTCAACCTCTTGCCCGGACTCGAAAACGATTATCGTGATTACTCGGTCAAGGCGGGAAAGATAATTTACGGCATGGGCGGACGTGTCGTCAGCTCGGGATGCAACCCGATTCGCAATCTGCACGGAGATGTGGAACGGCGTTACATGATCGTCGTCGAATTTCCCAGCGAAGCGGTTTTTCAGGCGTTTGTCGATGAAGCCGACAAGCAGGACATTCATCATTTGCGGGAGAACTCCTGCGGCGATTACATCTGGACGCTTTATGAGCCCTGGGATATTCGCGAGTGGGTCAAATCCGCGTAACCCAGTCAGGTCACGCAGCTTCGCGTGCGGCATGCTGACGCCGCGCCTCGATGGATCCCTTAAATGAAACGGCGCTGACAATGAAACAGGCACTGGTGCTGATACCGGGACTGCTGTGTGACCGTGCCCTGTGGATGCCGCAGGTGCATGCCATGTCGGATGTTGCCGAGTGCTGGGTTTCGCCGCCGCCATCGGAGAACACGATGGCGGCGATGGCACACGCCGTGCTGCGTGACGTTCCGTTCGATCGTTTTGCGCTGGCTGGATTGTCGATGGGTGGATACGTTTGCATGGAGATCATGCGCCAGGCGCCGGAGCGTGTGAACGGCCTTGCCTTGCTCGACACGCGCGCGGCTGCAGATGCTCCCGAAGAGACACGACGTCGCCGTGATCTCGTACACCTTGCAGGCAAGGCGCGAAACTTCCAGCCGGTGACCAGGTTAATGTTGCCGCTGCTGATGCACCCTTCGCGTCAGGACGATGCGGCCCTCGTGCAAATCGTGACAGACATGGCCGAGCGCGTTGGGATTGACACCTATGTGCGTCAGCAGCAGGCGATCATTTCGCGCCCTGACAGTCGCGACGCGTTGCGACGCGTGCGCGTTCCGGCGCTCGTCCTGTGTGGCAGGCAGGACGCACTGACAAACCTGGCGCAGCACGAAGAAATGGCGGCCCTGATCCCGGGCGCCGAACTCGTTGTCATCGAAGACTGCGGCCATATTTCCACGCTGGAACGGCCGGACGAAGTGACCGCTGCGCTGCGCCGGTGGTGGGAGCGGCTCTGAGTCACTGGGGTCGAACAGATCGACATTTTTGTCGCGGCCGTGCTCGCGCAATGCAGGGCGTTGTCAGTTGCGTGGTGAACCCGGCTCCGTAATGCCGGCAAACCGGTGTCAGACAGGCCTGTCGCCCGCCAGCGTAACCCGGTGCATCACCCGGCGGTAGCCATGGTAGTCGTTCAGCGGGTAGTGGAGGGTGCAACGGTTATCCCAGAACGCCAGCGAGCCCGGTTGCCAGCGGAAACGGCAGGTGAATTCGGGCCTGGTCTGGTGATCGAACAACATCGCCAGCAGGTCTGCGCTTTCTGTTTCGGTCCATCCCTCGAAGTGCGTCGTGTGCCCGAAGTTGACGTACAGCGACTTGCGTCCCGTCTCCGGGTGGGTGCGCACGACAGGGTGCCTGGCAACCAGTACCTTCAGTTGGTCGCCGGCATCACGCTGACGTACTTCACGCGTTCTGGATGCTTCGGCTTTGGCGGAACTGTTGACGCCAACCATGCAATCCACTTTTTTCCTGATGTCGGCGGGCAGGGTTTCGTAAGCGAGGTACTGGTTGGCAAACAGCGTGTCTCCTCCTGCGGGAGGCGTTTCCAGCGCATACAGAATGCTCGCCATCGGCGGGCATTCGAGATAAGCGGTATCCGAATGCCAGACACCACCGAAATTCATCGTTTCATGCTCGTGCTTGATGACCGGCGTGACCAGTGGACAGCCGGACAAACCGGTCAGTTGCGGATAGGCCATCGGTTCGCCGAACTGGCGGGCGAACGCAAGGAGTTGCTGCGGGTCGAGTTGTTGGTCGCGAAAGAAGATCACCAGGTGTTCGAGAAGCGCCTGGCGGAGCCGGGCAACGGTTTCTTCGGACAGAGGTGACGAGATATCGACGCCTGTTATTTCAGCGCCGATAACCGGTGCGTCAACGGATTCCGTAGCCCCGGACTCGCCACTTCTGTTTTTCCCATCCGGCGCGTTGGCCAGCGGGTTTACGTCCACATGCGTCAATGTACTGTCCCAATTGGGAATTCGTCCCACCAGGAATCAGATATTAAGCGCCTGCGCCAGTCGATGCACGGCTGTCTGGCCGGTCTGCAACGCGTGGGCCCCCGTCAGTGACCGGCTACCCGGTGCCAAAAAAGCGCCCACATCCGCCCTCAAGGGGGGAGGACCGTTGATTGCTTAGCTATGAATCGTTGTGATGGAGCCAGGAGGCGGTCGGCACAACTAATTGATTTTAAATAATATAAATGGGGGCAAAAGCGTTTGCTGCGACTCCCCGGGACGATAAGTGACTTCTCGGGGCTGGTATCGGTGCAGGGCCACGCCGCGAATTGCCGACAAGTACGAGAATGAAGCTATCGACACCAGTCAATTCCCGGAGTCTCGGATGGGTGCTTTTGGCATTTGCGCTGGTCGGTGGCCTGGCCGTTCTGTATGCCAAGACCGAGTCGATCGATCTGCGCGAACCGAACGAGATCGCGAGCCTGTTGCGCGAGCTCAAGGAGTTTGACGGACGCTGGGACGTCGACGTGTTACGCGCCAGTATGGAGTCGGATGTGAACGCGCCTCCGCCGCCCGATCGCAGGGAAGGCGCAGAGGCTACGCTGGCGGCGTTGACCGAGGCGGCCTGGAGCACGGGCAGTGTCGCGCTCAACACCGGTCTGGCAGAACTGGCAGCCGAAATACGCAACAAGGGCCGGCTTGTTGAACGATTCAAGGACGAACACACCGCGGCAAAACAGTCGATGGCGGCGTTGCAGGAGCATACTTCCGACCTTCTCGCGCAAGCCGGGCAACTCAATGTCGATGCGTCCCGCCTGGAATCCTCTGTTGATCAGATCAGGGTGCTGGTTCCCGTGTACTTCCTGCTTGGCAAGGAAGAAGCTTACAACGCCCTGTACACTGCACTGTTGAATCTCGAGACTGCGGCCAGCCGCTATCCGCAGGTGTTGTTTGCGCAAGCGCGGCTTGCTGTCGACGCGGGACGCAAGCTGCTCGATCACAAGGTCGCGCAGACGCGCATCGTTGCTCAGATCGGTGGGCTGACTTCCGGGCCGCGGCTCGATGACATGGCGAACATGTTCAGTCAGGAACTCGAAGCGACGATTAATGAGAAGGAAATCTACCGGGTCTTTCTGATTACGTATGCCGCGGCGCTGTTGTCACTGGTGGTCTGGCTCGGTATCAAGATCAGGGCCGCGAACGTCAGACTGGAACACCGGGTGCGGGAACGCACCGGCGAGTTGTCGGCGGCACTGAAGCAATTGAAAGAATCCGAAGCGCAACTGATTCAGTCGGAGAAGTTGTCTTCATTGGGGCAAATGGTTGCGGGCGTCGCCCACGAAATCAATACACCGCTGGCCTACGTAAAGAACAGCCTTGGCAGCGTGTCCGAGAAGCTGCCCGAAATTGGCAGCGTCATCGAGGAAACCGAGCGGCTGCTTGGACTGTTGCAATCCGGCGCCAGCGCCGATCCGGCAGCGCTCAACCAGCAATTCAGTGCGGTTACGCAGCAGGTGTCCCGCCTCAGGCAGCAGAAAATAATCGATGAACTCCAGGGGCTGGTCGAAGATGGCGTGCACGGCACCGCACAGATGTCGGAGATCGTCGGCAATCTGAAAGATTTCAGCCGGCTCGATCGCAGCAAGGCAACCGAGTTCAATCTCAACGAGGGTATTCTCAGCACGCTCGCGTTGGCAAAACATCAACTCAAGTCGGTGACGGTCGAAAAAGACCTCGGCGACATTCCGTTTGTTCATTGTTCACCATCGCAAATCAACCAGGTGTTCCTGAACCTGATTACCAACGCCGCCCAGGCACTCAAGCGCGGCAGGGGTATTATCAAGATTCGCTCGCGCAAGCGCGATGGTGGCGTCGCTATCGACATAGAGGACGACGGAACCGGCATCCCGGCCGAAGTGCTGCCGAAGATTTTTGACCCTTTCTTCAGTACCAAGGAAATTGGCAAGGGAACCGGGCTTGGTCTGTCGATTTCCTACAAGATTATCGAGCAGCACGGCGGTCGCATTGATGTTAAGACGACCGTTGGCAAGGGCACCTGCTTTACCGTGTACCTGCCAGTCAAGGCTCCGGCGACCACCGGAGTCGTTACGCAGGGTGTCTGACGACCGATGAAGATCCCGGAAAAAATCGGAAAATACGCAGTCGAGGGAATACTCGGCCGAGGCGGCATGGGTGTCGTCTACAAGTGCTATGACGAGGCGATCGACCGTCGCATCGCCGTCAAGGCCATTACCAAATCCGACATGGATTCGGATGACCTGAAACATGCAATCCAGCGTTTTCGGCACGAGGCCAAGGCGGTTGGCCGACTGATGCACCCGAACATCGTCCAGATTTACGATTACGCGGAAGACGACCAGCTCGCCTATATCGTCATGGAACTGGTCAAGGGCCGCACCCTGCTGGAGCATTTCAAGGCGGGCGTTACCTACAAGCTCAACGAAAGCGGAGAGATTCTCCGCCAGATTCTCCATGGAATGGGCCATGCACATTCGCAGGGCGTCGTGCATCGGGACATCAAACCATCGAATATCCTGATCAACGAAGAAGGCGCTGTAAAGATTGCCGATTTCGGCATTGCGCGCACCGAATCTTCGAGCCTGACGCAGGTAGGCGATGTACTTGGAACGCTGTACTACATGTCACCCGAGCAGCTTCTGGGTAGCGACGTCACCGCAGTAACTGACATCTACGCGATCGGCGTCATTGCCTACGAGTTGTTTACCGGGCAGAGGCCTTTCGGCGGTAACAGTGCCCAGGTGATGCAGAAGGTGCTCAACGAACTCCCCGAAAACCCGTCGATGCTCAACCTGAAACTGTCGCCGGCCGTGGACAGGGTGTTGCAGCGGGCGCTTGCCAAGAAACCGCAGGACCGGTTTCAGACGGCCGAGGAATTCGCGTTGCAGCTGCGCTACGCAATTGACGGTGTGGCTACCATGGGGCTCGGAATGGGCAAGAGCCCGGCAAGTTCGGCGGCGCAATCGTCAGCCGGTCCTGCTGTCGACGGCGCACAACGGGATCCGGGACGATCCACATCCGCCGGCAACACACCCAGTCAGAGTAATCCGGGTACTGGCGTCCTCGACGCGATGCGCCTGCTCGACCCCGGGGCCTTGCCGCCGCTTTCACCGGCCAGCCCCGGCGACGCTGCGCGTTCGTCGGCGTCGCCGTTCGCGCCAGGCGCCGGCAGTTCGATCAGTCTCGACAAGAGTGTGCGCAAGGCGCGCGTGCTGTTTATCGACGACGAGGAGCGCATCCTCAGCGCGCTCAAGTCGCTGTTCCGGGATCGTTATCACGTTTTCACAACGACGGACTGCCAGAAAGCACTGGATTTCGTCAGCAAGTACGACATGCACGTCATCGTCAGCGATCAACGCATGCCGGAGATGCTCGGTGTCGAGTTTCTGCGTCGCTCACGGGAGATATCGCCGAACTCCGTGCGCATTCTGCTCACCGGGTACTCCGATCTTGCGGCAATCGTCGGGTCAATGAATGACGGCGAGGTGTACCGGTTTATCAGCAAGCCATGGGACAACACCGAACTCAGAAACATCATGGGAGAGGCGGTCACGATCGGCCTGGAACTCGCCAGTGCGAAAACCGAAGAAGTCGTCGTGCCGGATCGCATGGAAGCGGGCGTGGTGGTGATCGATCAGAACGAAGACATGTTCCGGGTCGTCAAGGAGCTGGTTGGCAACATGTGCCCGGTGACCTATGCAAATTCGGTCGAATCGGCTATCGACGTCATGCAGCACCAGGAAGTCGCACTGGTCATTACCGACGTGGATTTTGCGCAAGACCAGCTGACAACCATGCTCAAGCTGCTCAAGCAGGAGAACCCGCAAATACTCACGATCGTGGTGACGTCTGCTTCGGATTCGGAGCTGGTTATCGAGTTGATCAACGAAGCCCAGGTTTTCCGTTTTCTCAACAAGCCGGTCAATGTCGCATTGATGCGCACCCATATTCAGGCCGCGCTGAAGCGTTACCTTTCGTTCAAGAGCGCGCCCGCGCTCGCCCGAACCCAGAAAGTCGAGGTGGTGAGCGAGATTCGTGAATCCACCTTCGGGCAGAGCGTTGTCAACAGGATCAGCGGCGCGCGCGAACGCTGGCGCGCCAGAGCCGCTGCCGCCGCGCGACGCCGTGCGGCAATTCAGTAGCGCGACGCCGCGCGGAAATTCAATAAGAGCGCGGCAGGCCGAGCACCCGCTCGGCGATGTAGCACAGAATCAGGTGCGGACTCACCGGCGCGATGCGCCCGATCAGCGCCTCGCGCAGATATCTCTCCACGTGATACTCCTGCGCGTAACCATAACCGCCTAGCGTCATGACGGCCTGCTGACAGGAATCGAAGCAGGCTTCGCCCGCGAGATACTTGGCGCTGTTCGCTTCGGCGCCGCACGGTCTGCCGTTGTCGTAAAGCCAGGCGGCATTGCGAACCATCAGACCGGCTGCTTCCAGAGCCATCCAGTTGGCCGCCAGCGGATGCTGTATTGCCTGGTTCTTGCCGATTGGCCGGTCAAACACGATGCGTTGCTTCGCATAATCTGCCGCCCGCGCAATCGCACAGTGGCCCAGCCCAACCAGCTCGGCGGCAATCAGAATGCGCTCCGGGTTGAGTCCGTGCAGGATGTACTCGAAACCGCGCCCCTCTTCGCCGATGCGATCCTGCTCCGGTATTGGCAAGGCGTCGAAGAACACCTGGTTCGAATCGACGGCGTGCCGTCCCATTTTCTCGATTTCGCGAACCTCCACATAGCGCCGGTCAAGACTGGTATAGAACAGCGACAGGCCGTGTTCACCGCGGGTGCATTGTTCGATTGGCGTAGTGCGTGCAAGCAGCAGCATTTTTTCAGCAACCTGCGCGGTCGATATCCAGACCTTCTGCCCGGAAACGATGTATTGCTTGCCTCGCTTTTCTGCTTTTGTCTTGAGCCGGGTGGTGTTCAGTCCGGTATCGGGTTCGGTGACGGCAAAGCATGCGCGCTCGCTTCCGTCGATCAGTGGCGGGAGCATGCGTTTCTTCTGCTCTTCGCTGCCAAATACGACCACCGGATTGAGCCCGAAAATATTCATGTGCACTGCCGAAGCGCCACTGAAGCCTGCGCCGGACCGGGCAATGGCCTGCATCATGATCGCCGCCTCGGTAATGCCCAATCCAGAACCGCCATAGGCTTGCGGCATGGCAATTCCAAGCCAGCCTCCTGAGGCCATTGCCTGGTGGAACTCCACAGGGAAGCGATGCTCGCGGTCGCAAGCGAGCCAGTATTCGTCATCGAAACGCGCACACGCGCGCGTTACGGCTTCGCCTATGCGCTGCTGGTCGGGAGTTGGCTCGAAGTTCATGCGTTCGTGTGACCCGTGCAATTCAGTGAAAGGATTCCTGCGTTACGGTGAACGCGAACGTGCGCGTGTCGCCCGGGTTACTGTACCGTTTTGAATTAGTATGTAACAAATCACGCAGTCCCGATACCCGAGACGGCAGAGGCAGGGTTCTTTTCAAGATGGTTCTGTCGAAAACGGTTCTATCAGAAACAGCGCAATCCGAAAGGCACACATGATCACATATCTGTATTGGGGGCTGGTAATCGGCCTCGTCATTGCGACGCTGGTCCTCGTCGGGATCAAGCTGGACAACCTGAAAGCAGCGTTGATCACAACCGCTGTCATTCTCGTTGCCGGCTGGGGTGCTTACTATTTTCATTTTCAGCAGGTGTTCGTCAAGCGCTATGGGGGCGTGATGACGGTAACGGTGCCCGCCGGGCAGCACCACATCAGCGCCACCTGGAAGGACGACAACCTGTGGATTGAGAACTACGACCCCGCAACCAATACCTGCTCGTTCAACGAGTATTCGCGAGGCAACCTGTTGCAGGGGCGGGTCACGATCAAGAATTGCAATCCGTTAATGCCTCGTTGAAGTCCGAAAGGCTGGATTCAGCTGGCCGCTTCGGTAGAAGCCGGCTGCGCCCGCTTGAGGGCCAGGCGCGTGAACACGGGGCCGATGATTTCGAAGAATACCGTCGAGCCGATGACCACCGACAGGAGCAATTGCCGGTATTCGGGCAAGTGATTCGACGCAACCAGTGCCATGCCGATGGCCACGCCCGCCTGCGGCAACAAGGCCAGCCCCATCCAGTTTCTGGTGTTGCGATCCGCGCGTGCGAGTTCGGCACCGATACGAGCGCCGATGAACTTCCCGGCCGCACGGCAGACGATATAGGCACCGCCGATGAATCCCACCTCGCGGAGCGAGTCCAGTTCCAGAGTTGCGCCGGCCAGAACAAAGAAAATGACCATGAACGGCCATTCGATGTTTTCAATGGCGTGGAATGGGTATTCGTGATGCCTGGCGAGGTTGGCGATGATCGCCCCCATTGTCATCGCGGCAATCAGGAACGACACTTCCAGCCACAGTGCCATGCCCCCGCACAGAAGCACAATGCCGAGCGCCTCGCTCAGGATGGGCTGTCCCTGCTTCAATCTGCCGGTGAGGTAGGCCGCTGGCAGACCGAGCGCGACTCCGAGCGCGATCCCGCCGCCAATTTCCCGGATTGCCATGAGCAAAACGCTTGCTTGCGGGGCCGCATCGCTCAGTGAAGTCGCGATTGCGACGCCGAGACCGAATAACAACAGCGCCCAGGCATCGTCGATGGCAACGATGGCCAGCAACAGATCACGAAACGGGCCTTTGGCACCGGATTCCATGACCACGTCCAGTACGGCAGCGGGAGCCGTCGCCGACGCGATACAACCGAGTACAACCGAGATGTTTGCAGGCAGGCCGGCCCATATCAGTCCGGCACTCACCAGAGCGGCAGTCAGCACGGCGGCGCTGACGGAAATCCAGAGAATGGGGCCGCCAAACTGGCGAATGCTCTTGACTGACAGCTTTTCGCCCAACAGAAATCCGACCATCAGCAGCGCGACGTTGGCGATGAGTTCGAAACGCGCCGAGATCTCTCCTGGTATGAGATCCAGCGCGTCGCTGCCGATGACGGCACCAAAGAGCAGCAGCAGCGTCACCCGCGGCAAGAACGTTCGCCTTCCGATAGCGGACGTTATCAGGCCAAGCAGCAAGATTGCACCGAGGGTCAGTAGTACCCGCGAGGTCGATTCCATTACGACTGAGAGCGTGTCACGGTTTGTCTGGCATCAAGTTCGGCCGCGAAATGTCAAAATCTCAATTGCGGTGTGATTGTCGCTCCGCCTGCACCGGCGGGCAGGGAACTGTGCCATATGAGCAAAACACACAGCAGTCGCCGAGAACCGGTTTGATCACTGCGCCGCAGCCCTTGCATTCGTAGAACCACTGGCAAGCATCTGTGGGCATTGTCTCCGTCGCCTTGTGACCGCATTCCGGGCAGGTGATGGTTGAGCGCAGTTCCGGTTCGAATTCCATCAGTGGTCTCCTCCGTCTGTCGGGAAATGCTTGCTCAAGCCGGATCTGTTTTGTTGGCGGGCCCGGCGGCGCCAGCGATGATCGACGCGATACGTTCGCGCATCGGCTTGCCGGCGAGCCATGCGAACATCGCCGACAGGCAGGCGAAGGCGATGAACTGAAGTTCGAATCGAATGCGCTGCGATTTCCAGCCCGCCGGAAGATCGGCGGCGAGGTCGGGCGAGAGAAGCAGGTTTATCAGGCTGAACGCCGAGGTGGCGATGAAGCCGGCGAAGAGGCCGAGCGCGAGCAAATGAAAGCGAAAGCCGCCGCACAATTCCGCTCCGTCAGCGCTTGCATTGAAACGGCCGACGAATATCGGGAAGAAACCGTTCAGCAAGGCCACACCCTGACTGCGAAACACCTTGATGCGTCCGCTGGGGTCGATCGCCAATCCGAAACCCGGGTTGGCGGCAATCGCTTCGTCGAGGCTGGCGAGTGCCTTGTCAGCGGTCATGGCAAAAGTGAAGCGATAGCGTTTGATCACGTTTGGCCCGATCAGGCGTTGCGAAGCGGACTCATCCGCACCAGCACAATGGTCAGCATCGGCAATGCAAAGGCGATCACCGTCGCCGTAATCAGCAGTATGCCAAGTTCGCTGTAGTCGGCGGGCACGACGATTTCCTGGCTGACCGGGTCGCGAACCTCGCGGGTCACAGTAAAGATACGGTTGAGATACTTGGTTCCGAGTTGCGATGCTGACAGCGCCAGGTTGGTGAACGACGCCATGACAGCGAAGAATGTCGCCTTGAGCCGGGCGGGCGCGGAATTGGCGATCCACGCGAGCATCGGGATCATGGCAATCTGCCCGAGCGGCGATTCGAGTGCGGTGTCGATGAGTGCGATGAAACGCGCATCGACGACACCATTGGTCATTTCGGCGGTCCAGTGATGCAGTCCGTAGTACATGCCGATGTCGGGCAGCATCAGCAAGGTTCCGGCAATTGTCAGCGCGCCGACGATATATGCGATCGAGCGTTCGGCCATGAAGCGGCGGAAGAAAATCATGCCGAACAAGGTGAGCCCGGATGCGATCAGCGAAAGCACGGCGAGGAACTGCTGGTCGAAACCCAGATCGTCGATCATCCACCAGGAAGTGCCGGCACCGGTCGTCGGAATGGCGCGGAACGCGAAGATGATGATCGCCGTGCCGACCAGGAGATTGCGCGCCTGCGCATCGAGTTCGCGCGTCAGGCGTGAGATCAGGAAAATCACGATCGTCATCGAGATCGCAAACACGATCTCCTGCGAAGCAGGCAGGTTGCTCAGGCCAACGCCAATCGACAGCGCGGCAAAGCCGAGCCCGCCGCCAAGGATCCACCAGTTCACCGCTGGCGATTCCGTGTGCACGTCGATGAGTTCGATCGCCTGCTCGCGGGTACTGCCTTGTCTGACGTGATGCACAATGCTGCGATGACGCAGCCAGCTTGCGAGCACAACCCCGAAGACCGAAACCAGCGGAATGATCAGCGCCAGTTGGTAGATGAACAGATAGGCCGCGCCTTTTTCTTTTTCGGGCAGATCGCTGACGCCTTCCAGCAAGACGACATTGGCCAGTGCCACCAGTATGCCGCCGCTGATGATGGCGACACGGCCCAGCAACTGCATGGTGGTATGCATGGACTTGCGCTGTGCTTCTTCAAACGGATTGCCGTCGCGATCCACGCGCGGCACTGCTTCGACGGTCATGGCATCGGCAACCACGTCCTGCACGACGTAGCCGATGGGGGCCAGGAGCGTTGCCAGTACGTACCAGGCGCCGGCCGGTGCAATTGCGACCATCGCCTCGGTATGGCCCAGCAGACCGATCATGATCAGCAGGCTGGCGGCAATCATGCTCGCGCCGATGTAGACGAAGATGCTCTTGAAGCGCCAGATCAGGTCGACCATGTGGCCAAGAGGCATTTTCAGCGCCCACGGCAACATCGCCCAGAAGCCCAGTGCGGCGAGAAATTCTGCCGACAGGCCAAGGCGCTCCTTGACGTAAAAGGTGCCGACGATGGCCGTCAGTCCGGAAATGCCGGCGGCCGCATAGACCATCAGCGGCGGCATGAAACTCAGCCGGAACTCCCGGCCCAGCGCGAGGATGCTGCGGTCGAACCAACGCCAGACTGCGCCAATAAAGCCGCCGGTATGCGGTTGCTGGTATTTCTTCAACATGCGTGGGTCAACCCACGGGTTGATTGCCATCCGCGTTGCCGTAAAGCGGCCGCAGTATTCGACAGTAAACAGCGCGCGTTGCTAGCGTCCATCAAAAAAGTCTCCATCATCAGCTAACGGATGCTGACACCAACCGTGCCCAGGCCGTCGACGGAGAAGCTCAGTTGATCGCCGGGTTTCACGAATTGGGTGGCGATCATGGTGCCCGTCATGACGACCATGCCCTCGTGCACATCCTTGCCCTGTCCGGCCACCGTGTTCACCAGCCATCTGAGTGCTTCGAGCGGGTGGCCCAGTACGTCACGCCCGTATCCCTCGTCCACCGCCTGGCCGTTGATGCTGACCCTGCCGTGCAGGTTTGCCAGATCCAGATGTTGCCAGTCGCGCAGCGCGGGTCCAAGCACGACGCCTGCATTCCAGGCGTTGTCCGCAATCAGCGTCAGTACCAGAGTGGAAATATCACTGTAGTCGGCGTTGCGGTCATCGACGAGTTCGAGCGCGGGCGCAATGGTTGCGACGGCATCGGCAATCTGCTCGCGCGAGTAGGGCGCATGCCTTGCCAGCAGTGTCTTGCCCAGCACGGCCGCCAGTTCGCATTCAATGCACAGCCGGCCATACAGGGAATGATCGAGTTCTACGCCGTCCGCGTAAATCATCTTCGCATGCAACGGGCCCGCGAAGGGCGAGAAATACTGCAGCATTTCCTGCATTACCGTCGATGTC
Organism: uncultured beta proteobacterium; assembly: GCA_963792855.1. Classification (GTDB taxonomy): domain Bacteria; phylum Pseudomonadota; class Gammaproteobacteria; order Burkholderiales; family Eutrophovitaceae; genus SG8-40. Next base: position 101,671 of record CAWBXZ010000018.1, read on the forward strand.
AGCGCGACCTTGTAACCGGCCGTCGCGCCGAGTTCGGGCTCGCGCATGCGGCGCAGCGCTTCCTGCGTTGCGTACGCTTCGGCATTGTTGCGCGGGGCGCACGCCTCGGGAAGCCGCGAAAACGGTAAATGGTTTGCATGCTGGTCCAGCAGCAATCTTGCGGCGGCGCGGCTGCGATCTGCAGCCGCGACCGAACCGGCTCTTGCTGATTCGCCATCTGTTGATCTGCTAGTCATGGAGCTGTTGCGGCGGATGCCGTTTCCGGTCGCCATCTCGCAGATCAGCCATCGGTTTGTTTGTTCAGGTCGCCGAACTGCTGGGTCTGCAGCAGCGGCGTTGCATACGCCTCGAACCCCCTGTCCCTGTCTTCGGGAAAGGAACGGTGCGAGTAGCTGAGAGAAACGCCGATACTGGCATCCGCCGGGTGTATGCAAACCGTTCCCACCGTTTCTACGAGCATAGCCGTAACGACGTTGCTGCCGGTTTCCGGATCGCGGTCTTCGGCAACCATGTGCGAGAGTGCGCACTGCGCGCCGGCGATGCGCACGTCCGTGACGTCATGCTCCTGTACGCGGAAGCGCGGGCGCGGCAGATCGCGTTCGTGCATGTCCCGGACGTACCGCGCCAGTGTTGCCGGGTCACGCAACTCGTCCAGTGTCAGCAAGGAACCCTCGGCCAGAAAGGTCTGGCCTTCGACCCAGCCTAGCCTTGCCAGGGCAATGCGATCGGGCGTGCGATCGGCAATAAACCATTCCGCTTCCGGCGGCGGCATGAACGAATAGCCATTCTGTTCGAGACGCTCTGTCATGCCCTTGCCCGGCAGATTCATGTTGGCGCAACCGGCCAGAACCAACGTGATGAACAGAGCCGTGGCGGCAAACGGTGTGAACGGGCGTGGTGCGCTATTGACTGTTTTTTCGTGTATCACCATGTCTTGAAGGCAACCTCTGCGGTGTCGAAAGTGCATGTGTTGAATGCAGCGGCCGGATCATAATCCGGGCTGCTTGCTGTGCTTGCCGAATATTTGCACATCTTTGCCGGGCGCGGGAGCGGCAACTTCAATGCGCGCCGCCGTCACATGTCAGCGCGGCTGACCGTTGCCGGCGGATTTGCGATAGCATTGCGGGTCGATTTTACAGGTGTGACCATCCAGCGTGGGCAGGGTTTGCCGTCCGTAACGGTCCCGTGGCGCGTTTTTGGTTGCTTGACGGGGTATTGCGAGGGCGGTCGCTACGGTTTCTGCCGTAGAGCGAACATTTTCCCTGGGCTAATGACAATGCGGATGAATATTCGTCTGGTACTAGCGGTATTGTTGCCGGCATTGGCGGGCCTGCCGCCATCGACTGCCGTTGCCCAGGAGGGCTCTGACCCCGAGGTATTCGAACTCTATCCCGAGTACGTGTACGGGCGTGATCGCGGCCCGAAGATGGGTTACACGAAGCCCGAGGTGTTTGACCCTCTTTCCGACAAACTGTACCGATCCGGCTACAAGAATTATTCGCCGATCGGGGTGCCCGTGGAACTCAAGAAGGCCGATGCGATGACGCGGGTCGAAACCATGGGGGCGATCATTGCATGCGCCGACGGCTGGTTCTGGCCCTTTTCCCGGACAGCGAGGAACAACGAGCCGCCTGGCCTCGAAATCGAGATTCTCAATGCGATCGCCGAGAAGCGGGACTGGAAAGTGGCAATGATGTGGGTCAACATGGCCACCCGGTTCGGACCGGGAGCGCCCGGCGGTGCTTACGACCAGTCGATCAACAAGGGCTCTTGCGACCTGGTCATGGGACTGACGATCACTGGTGACGATCATCACAACGATGCGAATGCGCTTGAGTTCACCAGGCCGTTCATGAGCACCGGTTTCGTGCTGGTTACCCAGCATTCGGCGAAGAAGGTGAAATCGCTCGACGACATCAAGCGCCTGGGTCTGAAAGTCGGGCTGCCGGCGTTTTCACCCATGAGCGAATACGCGGAAGAGCACGGGATTCCGCATGAGACGTTCTTTCAGAACTACCAGGTGATCGACGCGCTGGTACGCCGGCAGATTGACGCCGGCATGATCTGGTCGGGTGCGATTTCCCAGGCCAGGCTGAGCCGGCCCGAAGCGGAGTTCGAAATAGTCGAGGGTTATGTGCCCATCCCCGAGATGCGTTGGGACAGCGCATGGGTAATCAAGAGCCGCGAGAAGGATTTCAAGAAGTTTATCGATGAATCAATTGAGGAAATGCTCAGGACGGGTGAGATCAAGCGCATTGTCGAGCGTTACGGCATGCCGTTTTATCCGCCGGTTACGCAATAGGGGCGGCGTTTCGGGCTGTCGTTCTTGAGAATTCGAAACAGAGAATCGTATACAGGGTGCTTGCCGGCGTGCGCACCGTAGTCATCAGGAAAGGGAGATCATGTTTGAACAAGTCATCCATTTGAGCGTCATGTCCGGCGGCCTGTTGCCGTTGATGGGCGTCTTGCTGCTGATCACGCTGGCGGTGATCGTGGAACGCGCCTATTTCTTTCACCGGGCGCTGAAATCCGGCCTTGCCATGGAGCACGATCTGCATCTCATCGAGTACCAGAACGTACAAAAGCTCGAGCAACTCGAAGCCCATTACGAAGGCTCGCTGCAAAGATCGATTATTTCGTCCGCGCTTGCATCGCGCGGAGAAGACGCCGATACCATGGACCGACATATCGATGAAGCGATCATGTGGCAGATGCCCAAGATCGACAAGAACATCTGGGTTCTCGATACGTCTGTCACTCTGGCGCCGCTGATGGGGCTGCTCGGCACGATTATCGGCATGGTGCACGCGTTCGATGTACTGGGCACGTCGGGAACAGGCCAGGCCGCGACGCAAATGGTTACCGGCGGGATCGCCGAAGCGCTGGTCGCCACCGGTGCCGGTCTGCTGATCGCGATCATCGCGGTACTGTTTCTCAACCATTTCAACAAACGGGTGCGACTGGCGCTGCACCAGATGGATTTACTGCGGGTGATGGTGCTCAATCGATTGCATGGCGGTGGATCCGCGCATCATGGCGTGTCGGCAAGCGAGGCGCATAGCGGCAAGCTGAAGCCGGCGAGCAAGGGGAGCGCCGAATGAAACGCCGGGCCCGCACCGGTTACTACACCGCGGAGAAACCACGTGTCGAAGTCATACCGATGATCGACATCATGATGTTCCTGCTGGTGTTCTTTGTCGTGATTTCACTGAAGATGATTGCCGGTACGGGAGTCGAGATGGAATTGCCCGGATCGAAGACGACCAGGGAAATCAAGACCTCGACGATCACGGTTGGCGTGACCAGAGACGGCAACATCGTGGTTGATGGAACGACCGTGACACAGGAAGCGCTGACGGAGAAACTGGTCGAACTGAAGCAGGGCCAGCAGATTGCAGTGATTATCGCCGGCGACAAGGATGTTCCGTTGCAGACGCTGATCCGTGTCATGGACAGCGTGCGCGGGGCGGGAATCAACTCGGTGGGCATCGCTGCGACCGCCGAGAGTCCAGCCGCCGCCGCCAAGTAGTGTCGCATCGCACTGAAAAACCTGTTGCTCGCAGGCAGAGCCCGCCATGAGCCGGCCGGGGTTCTCGGGCCGGGGCCCGCTGTGGGCGACCGATCAGATCGGCGATAAGCAGTCGCTGCCTTTCTGGCGCGCGCTGATCATTGCGTTTGGCATCGAGATTATCGTTCCCTTCCTTATTTACGGGGTCGACTGGTCGTTCTTGCCGTCTCCCGATGAATCGCCGCCGATTGAAATGATGTCGGTCATTCTCGATGAGCCGCCGCCCGCTCTGCAGGAACCGCCGCCACCCCCAGAGGAGCCCAGGGAGGAGAAAAAGCCCGAACCGAAGCCGCCCAAGGAGGTGAAGAACGTCACTCCGATTGAGCCGCCGAAGCCGTTGCCCGACGAGGTGCCGTCGAATATTCCGCTGCCGAAACCGGAGCCGAAGCCGAAACCGGAGCCCGAGCCGGAACCTGAAGAGGAAGAAGAACCGCCGGAGTTGCCGGCTCTGCCCTCGGTGTTTCAGGACGTGAAGCCGGTGCGCAAGGTCAAGCCCAAGTATCCGCGGGAGGCCGAAGACAAGAAGATCGAGGGCCGTGTGAAAGTTCGCCTGAGTGTCGAACTCGACGGCAGCGTCAGCAACGTGGAAATTCTGCTCTCCGAGCCGCCGGGCGTGTTCGATGAGGAGGTGCTCAGGGCGGTGAAACAATATCTGTTCAAGCGCGATGGCACGACCTATGAGGCGGACCAGTTGATTATTTTCAAGCTCGATCCCTGATGCAGACCGGCAGGCCGGGCGCGGCGCAGTGCGAGACGGACTGTGCCTCTGCCCGATGCCGGGTTCACGACCGGCCGGGACATAAGAAAAGCCCGCCGAAGCGCGGGCTTTTTTATGTTGCGAGTTGCCTGGATGTTGACGCCGGCGCAACGCCGGCGCCGCCTCCACGGTCAGTTGTAAGCCATCGTCGGCAACCAGGTCACGATACCCGGCACGATGATGCAAAGGAACAGGCCGATTACCTGGATCAGGAGAAACACCAGTGCCGACTTGAAGATCGTCGCCATGCTGATTTCCGGCGGGCAAACGCCCCGCAGGTAAAACAGCGCGTAACCGAACGGCGGGCTGAGGAAGGACATCTGCATGTTGACCAGATACAGCACGCCAAACCAGAGAACCACCACGCTGCTATCGACGCCCGGCAGGCCGAAAAGCCCGTCGAAGGTAAGCGACTCGATGATCGGAACGAAGATGGGCACCGTGAGCAGAAGAATGCCGACCCAGTCCAGGAACATGCCGAGAAACACCAGCATCACCATCATTACGATCAATATCCCGTAGGGATTGAGTCCGGTACCAAGGATGCTTTCGGTAATGAAAGCCTGGCCGCCCTGGAGGATGAAAAAGCCGACGAATATCGATGCGCCAAAGATAATCCACAGCACCATCGCCGATGCGCGGGCCGTGGTAACGGAAGCCTCACGCAGCGATTGCAGCGAGAAGCGCTTGTGGAGCATCGAGACGATGATTGCGCCGAACGATCCGATACCCGCCGCTTCGACCGGCGTTGCAATGCCGCCGAACAACAGGCCCAAAACCAGAAAGACCAGAATGACCGGTGCGATCAGACGGCCCAGCAGTTTCAGTTTGCCGACAAGGTCGACACGCTCTTGCTTCGGCAATGCAGGTCCGAGCTTTGGATTGAGCCAGGATCGCACCAGTACATAGGCGACATACATACCCGAGAGCATCAGTCCGGGAACAATTGAGCCGAGATAGAGCTGCCCGACGGATTGCTGTGCAACCACGGCATAGAGAATCGCCAGAATGGACGGCGGAATCAGAATGCCGAGCGTTCCGCCCGCCATGATCGATCCAAGCGCGATCTTGTGGTCGTAGTTTCGCTTGAGCATGGCAGGCAGGGCGATGATGCCCATGGTGACGACCGCCGCGCCGATGACGCCCACCATTGCCGCGAGAATGGTCGAGGCGAGAATGGTTGCCGCGGCAAGACCGCCGTTCAGGCCGCCCATCCATTTGTAGACCACGTCGAACATTTCCTCGATCAGGCCGGCGCGTTCGAGCATCGACGCCATGAAGATGAACAGTGGAATGGCTGCCAGGTCCGGATTGGCCATCAACGGGAAAATCCGCGTCGGAATGATGTTCACCATGGTCTGGCCGCCGACCAGGTAGATGAACACGACACCCAGTCCGCCAACGACGAAGGCCATCGGCAGTCCTGCCATCAACAGCAGCGCCAGCGATCCGAACATCAGAAAGGTCAGCGTCTCGATATCGGTATCGATCAATGCTTCGCCGAAGGAGAAGAGAAAGCGTTCTTCTTCGTAAGGGTCGAAGAACAGAATATTGACGCCCTCGATGAGGCAAATCAGCACCACGGCCGTGGTGGCCGCGATCATGATCCAGGTCCAGATACTTCCAGCGTTGCCCGGTTTCATGCCGGGTGTGGTGGTCGTGGCATTCATGCGGTTTTACCTCCGGCCGTGCGGGCAAATAGCAGGATGTCCTTGATCAGTTTCGACAGACCGGCGAGGGTGAGCAGTATGCCGCCTAGCACCATCATGCCTTTGACCGGATAGAACTGAACCTGCCAGGTCTCTTCGGTGACTTCGCGCATGTCGACCGAATCGAAAAAGAATCGCCAGCAACTGCCGGCCAGTGCGATGGCAAAGATGAAGAAGAACGTCGATGTAAAAATATCCATGCCGATCTGTGCGCGCCGCGGCAGTTTGATGTAGACCACGTCAACGCGAACGTGATCGCCATGCAACAGTGCAAAGCCGCCGGCCAGCAAATACTGCATGCCGAACATCAGATATGAGGCCTGGTGCGCCCAGATGGTGGGGGCGTCAAAAATGTAGCGCGACACGACTTCGTAGAAATACACGCAGACGGCATTGACGGTCCACAGTGATACGAAAAGGCCAGTCTTGTCGGTAATCCAGTCGAGCGCCCGGGTGAAGGCGTTGCCCGGCGCGTGCAGCGCGGGATCCTCCTCCGCCAGAACCTTGATCGCAGTCTCTTCGTCGGGCGTGCCGCTCGGTTTGGCGCCGCGTGTGAACCACATGAATACCAGCGGCATGATCGCCAGCCAGCCCCAGTAGATCCAGTGCGGCAATACGAAATTGGTTGTCTCAGACATAAGTCCTCCCGGTTGCCGGTATAAAGCGAACGGCGGATGGCAAGGCCATCCGCCGTGTTTGCCGGCCTGTTTGTCGCGTTAGAGTTTGAGGCCCTTGACGTCGTCCTGATCCAGATAGCCCATATAGGGATTCAGCATGAAGTCGCGCTGCAGCTCGAACACGCGCGTGGCGTCCTTGTTCTTCTTCGCCCACTCGTACCAGACCGGAATCGCCGCTTTGCGGAAGCGGGTGACATCATCGGCCGACAGACGCGAGACCTTGGTGCCTTTCTTCAGGAAGGTTTCCATCGCCTTCAGGTTGGCTTCCTGAATGGTGACGAAATGGTGCACCGAGTAGGTTTGAACCTGTTCCTCTACGAATACCTGCATCTTCTTTGACAGACGCTTCCATGCCCGCATGTTGACAGTCAGATCCATCAGGTCAACCGGCTGATAAAGCGAGGTCTGTCCCGGAGGGCCCATGCAGATGATGTACTTGGTTACCTCGGCAAACCCGAGGTCGAGGTTGATTGCCGGACCGACATAGTCGGCGGCGTCGATCGTGCCTTTCTCCAGAGCCGGGTAGATGTCGGAACCGGGCATGCTGGTCGTGCTCACACCGAATTGCTCGAATACCTGTGACACCATGCCCCCGGGCAGGCGGATCTTCATTCCCTTCAGTTGATCGAGGCTGGTGACGGGTTTCTTGGAGTGAATGATGTTCGCGTCATGCTGGATCGGCCCAACATAGAACAGGCCGAACTTGCCGAAAATCTCGCGCGTCATTTCCAGCATCCCGAGACCGTAAAACATGGTATCCCAGTGGCTCGTCTGGTCGGGGCCTGCCGGGTATGAGGACAGGAAGACCGAGGCCGGGATCTTGCCCGACCAGTACAGCGTGAACGGATTCATTGCCTGCAGTACGCCGGTACGCACGGCATCGAACAAGGCGTTATTGTCGGCGGCAACGGCCTTTGCCGGAAAAGGCTTGATCGCCAGTTCGCCGCCGGATTTCTCCTCGAATGCGTTGGCCCATGCCTCGAACAGCTTGAACCCGGTGGTGCCGGCATCCCAGCTCGACTGTACTTTCCAGGTCTGTGCCTTGGCCGCCTCGGCGTTGCGAATGTGGGGTGCCCCCAGCAACAGCGCTCCGCCGGCCAGGGTGCCGGCCTTGAGTAGTTGACGGCGGCTTGTGTCTGCCGGTGCTTCGCCTGGCGCTTTATCGTTCGCACTCGTTGATTTATCAGTCATTTTTCCTCCTTGGTTAAACGTGGTGTCGCGACGCAGGGCCGTCGGCAATTTCGGGCGAGGGCGAAATGATGAGGGACGACGCGGATCAGATCAAGGCGGGATTGGCGCGCAGCCGGAACGGATACCCGCACGTCCAGCGTTCGATCGCGCGGCGGCGGATGCCGGTTAATGTAGACTTGCCTCCTTGCAAAGGCTTGTATTTGGGCGTCGCCGGCCCGGGACACTTACAAAAGCTAAGGGGGAGTCGATGCCTTCGATTTCGCGCCGTTCCAGTCAACTGGGGACGGAAAACGCGTTCGTTGTGCTGGCGGAAGTCAGTGAACTGCAGCGCCAGGGCAAGGATATCGTGTCGTTTTGTATCGGGCAGCCGGACTTTCCGACGCCCGGGAACATTCGCGAGGCTGCAATTCGGGCGATCAACGAAGGCAAGCACGGCTATACGCCGTCAGCCGGTATCGTTGAACTGCGTGAGGCCGCGGCGGATTACCTGAATCGTACGCGCCATCTCGATTATTCCGCCGGCGACATTGTGGTAGCCGCAGGCGCCAAGCCGTTCATCATGTATTCGGTGCTGGCGACGACCGACTACGGCGCCGGCGAAGAAGTCATCTACCCGAACCCCGGTTTTCCGATCTACGAATCGCAGATCCGTGCCAATGGCGCGGTACCGGTGCCCCTGCATCTGCGCGAATCGCGCGGTTTCAGCTTTGATCCGAACGAGCTCGAATCCCGGATCACCGACAAAACGCGCTTGTTGATCCTGAATTCGCCGCAGAATCCGACCGGCGGCATCGTTCCGCGGGAAGATATGGAAGCCATTGCCGATATTCTGCGCCGGCATCCGCAGGTTTGGGTATTCGCCGATGAAATCTACTCGCAGCTTTGTTACGACGGCGAGTTTGTCTCGATCACCAGCTTCCCCGACATGCTCGAACGCAGCATCGTGTGTGACGGCGCTTCGAAAACATGGGCGATGACGGGCTGGCGGCTCGGCTTTGCTGCCAATCGGGAATTGGCGCCCGTGTTTACCCGCTGGATAACCAATACCGAGTCTTGCGCTTCGCATATTTCCCAATGGGCAGCAGTCGAGGCGTTGAACGGTCAGCAGGATGATGCGAACCGCATGCGCGAGCGCTTTCTGGAGCGCCGGAACCTGATCGTCGATCTGCTGAACGATGTGCCGGGAGTGCGCTGTCAGGTTCCGGGTGGCGCGTTCTACGCGTGGCCCAACGTTACCGAAGCGTGTGAAATGACAGGCGCGAAGGATTCCGAAGAATTCCGCAAGCGGCTGCTGAACGAAGCCGGCGTGGCGGTACTCGCCGATATTCACTTCGGTGCCCGCGTTCCCGATGAGGGGCAGCACATCCGTTTCAGTTACGCGGCTTCCAATGAGGCGATCCGCGATGGCGTCTCGCGCATGGCGCAATTCATCGAGAAGAACTCGAAAATCAGAAAGTCTGCCTGAGTTAGCTGCGGCGACGAGGATTTATCGAAGCGGGTGATGTAGCGTTGTTGTGGGGAAAGCGGCAATTACGCCTCGCCACAACGTCGCGAAGACGCGAAGCGTCACAAAGCGGATCGAATTGTTTCGTGCCTCGTCCGGCTAGCGGCGGTATTGCCGTGCGTTGTGCGAGGACGAGAATTTGCTGAAGTCAAGGTCGTGCGGCGTGCGCTGTGGGGAGGACGGCACAAACCGCGTCGCAAAGCCGCAAAGACCCGAAGTATCGCAAATGAAGATCGATGTTCCTGGTGTTTCTTCGCGTCTTTGAGTCCTGGTGGTGGCGCTTCCAGGCGCCCAAACGCCTGCTCAGGCCGCCAGGCGCTGTGCGTGCTCGCGGATGCTGTGAAAGCGGATGTCCGGCCAGCGTTCCATGGTGAGGTCGAGATTGGGTTTCGAGGTGGCGAGATAGGCGAGACTGCCTGATGCATCGAGCGCCAGGTTGCCGGCGAGCTGTTTCTGGAACTCGGCGAGTTTGCGCGGATTCGCGCTGGTGACCCAGCGCGCGCCGTAGAAATTCATCGAACGCGTCGTCGCATCAACGCCGTATTCAGCCTTGAGGCGGTGCGCCACGACTTCGAATTGCAGCAGGCCCACCGCACCCAGTATCACCTCGTTGCCGACCAGCGGACGGAACACCTGGATTGCGCCTTCCTCGCCCAGTTGCTGCAAACCTTTCTGCAATTGTTTGCTTTTGAGCGGGTCACGCAGTGTGACGCCCTGGAACAACTCGGGTGCGAAATAGGGAATGCCGACGAAATTGAGTTTTTCGCCTTCGGTAAACGTATCGCCAATGTCGATGCTGCCGTGATTGAGCAAACCGATGATGTCGCCGGGCCATGCGTCTTCTACCGTCTCGCGGCGCTGCGACAGGAAGCTCACTACCTGGCTGGCACGAATTTCCTTGCCGCTGCGCACGTGATAAAGCCGCATGCCGCGCTCGAAACGCCCCGAACAAATCCTCAGGAACGCAATGCGGTCCCGGTGCTGCGGATCCATGTTGGCCTGTATCTTGAAAACGAAGGCGGAGAACTTGGGTTCGTCGGGAGACACGTTGCGTTCGAGGGTGGCACGTGGGCCGGGCGCAGGGGCCTCGTCGATCAGTGCGTCGAGCGCCTGGTCGACGCCGAAATTGTTCATCGCCGAGCCGAAGAAAACCGGCGTCAGCTCACCTTCGAGAAAATGTTCGCGGTCGAACGCCCGTGCGTCCGAGTGAATCAACGACACCTCTTCCTTCGCCTCGGCGATCTCCGCGCCGAAGCGCGCGAGCAGGGGCGGGTGTCCCATTCCGGGAACGATCTCGACGTCATGATCCTGCGATGAGCCGGTGGTGGGGTACAACAGCGTGCGATCACCCCGCAAGTCGTAAATGCCGGCAAAACGCTTGCCCATTCCGATCGGCCAGGTGACAGGGGCGCAATGAATGTTCAGTACGTTCTCGATTTCGTCGATCAACTCCAGGGGGTGGCGGCCTTCCCGGTCGAGCTTGTTGATGAAGGTGATGATCGGGGTGTTGCGCTGACGGCAGACCTCGAGCAGCTTGATGGTTTGCGCTTCGACGCCCTTGGTGCAGTCAATCACCATCAACGCCGCATCCACGGCGGTCAGCACCCGATAGGTGTCCTCGGAAAAATCACGGTGGCCGGGAGTGTCGAGCAGGTTGATGATGCAGTCACGGTACTCGAACTGCATGACCGAGCTGGCAACGGAAATGCCGCGTTCCTTCTCGATCGCCATCCAGTCCGAGGTCGCGTACTTGCCGGACTTGCGGGCCTTCACCGTGCCGGCGGCCTGAATCGCCCCGCCGAACAGCAGCAACTTCTCGGTGAGGGTCGTCTTGCCTGCGTCCGGGTGCGAGATGATCGCAAATGTCCGGCGCCTTGCGACTTCGGGTGTGGCAGGTGTTGTCAGGCGTTCCAATGGTGTTTCGTCTAAATGGTGTGTGGCGCAGGGTAGCGTTATCCGGCAAAACCGCCGAAGGGGGCGAATTCTACCGACTGTTGTAGCGCTCGCCAAACAGCACGGCAGGGGTGTACCGCGCAGTCCCGGTTCCAACGGGATGATTCTGACCTCCGGAAAGGGCATCGGTTCCGCGAGTGACACTGGCCCGGTTTTGTTGGAGGGCCGGGCGCGCTACAGTTCGGGATCAAACTGTCAGCCACGGAACGGCCATTTCGGAACAATCATGGAAATCCTTATTCTGCTGTTGTTATTTGTCCTCAACGGCGTGTTCTCGATGTCGGAGATCGCGGTGGTTTCGGCGCGTAAAGTGCGGTTGCAGCAACTCGCAAACGAAGGCAATTACCGCGCTGCGAGCGCATTGGCTCTGGCGCGGGATCCGTCGCGATTCCTGTCGACGATCCAGGTCGGAATAACCCTCGTCGGTATTCTCAGCGGGGCCTACGGCCAGGCGGCGCTGGCCAGCGGTCTGGCTGGAGCGCTTTCCGGATTTCCGATGCTGGCGGGCCATAGCGACGCCCTGGCACTGGGCATCGTGGTGCTGACGATTGCCTACTTTTCACTGATTATCGGCGAACTCGTCCCGAAGCGGCTGGCATTGCAGAATCCCGAACGCATCGCCGCGCTCACAGCCGCGCCGATGCGCATGTTGTCGAAACTTGCCAGTCCCATCGTGTCGTTTCTGAGCGGTTCCACCAACCTGGTGTTGCGTTTTCTCGGTGCGGAAGCGTCCCGGCAGTCTCCGGTGAATGAAGACGAAATCCGGTTGCTGATGGAGCAGGGTACGAGGGCTGGTGTGTTCGATGAGGCCGAACAGCGGCTCGTGCACAACGTTTTGCTGCTCGACGAGCGGACGATTGCCGCTGAAATGACGCCGCGCCCCGACGTGGTGTTCGTCGACCTCAATGACACTCCGGACGAGAGCCTCCGCAAAATTTCCGCCAGCCGTCACTCGCGGTTTCCGGTTTGCCGTGGCGGACCGGACGACATCGTCGGTGTTGTCCATGCCAAAGACATTCTTGCCCGTAAAGTCGCAGGCGATGAACTGGATTTCGCTGCGTGCATGGAGGACCCATTGTTCGTTCCGGAGACGCTGACCTGCATCCGCATGCTGGAAACGTTCAAGACATCGACATTGCAGATCGCGCTGGTGGTGGACGAGTATGGCGATTTTCAGGGCCTGGTAACGATCAATGACATTCTCGAGGCCATTGTCGGCGACCTGCCTTCTTCGCGCGAGGAGGGGGAGAAAATGGTTGTCGAGCGCGCGCCAGGCTCATGGCTCATCGATGGCATGCTCGACGTCATCGATCTCAAGGAGTTGCTCGGCCTGCGCGATCTGCCGGGCGAGGAAGGGAACGGCTACCACACGCTGGGCGGTATGCTGATGATCAACATGGGGAGGGTGCCGCAACCGGCCGAGTCGTTTGATTGGGGCGGCTATCGCTTCGAAGTGGTTGATATGGACGGCACCAGAGTCGACAAGGTGCTGGTGACGCGGCTGCCGGAAGCCGGGGAGGCCGATCGCGGGTAGCGCGGCGACGGTGCGCTCGATGCCGAGGCAGTGGATGCCCGGTTCGTCGATTTTCAGCGCGTCAGCGTGTTGGTCGGCAGCCGCTCCTGCAGGATGTCCTGCATGCGGGTTTCGATCGCCGGTTTGATTCGCTGATGGGTAAGGATGTAGAAGCGCTGTTCGCAAACGGCATCGAATACTGCGTCGGCAACCTGTTCTGGAGATATTTTTCCCGACTCGACGGCGTGACGCATCCCCGCTTCCCGGCGCAGGTCCTCTTCTGATTTTGGCCGCTCTTCGCGCAGGTGCGCGGGACGGTTGCGCTCCGATTCCGCTATGCGGGTGGGCACGTAGGCAGGACAAAGAACCGAGCATCGAACCTTGTCGGTGCGCGCGACCAGGTCATGGTGCAGGCATTCCGTGAGAGAAACCACGGCGTGTTTGGTGACGCAATACAAACCCATGCCGGGAAGGGTCAGCAGACCTGCCACCGACGCGGTATTGATGATGTGAGCGTCGGTGTTCTGTTTCAACAGAATGGGCGTGAACACGCGAACGCCATGTATCACGCCCCAGACATTGGGTCCCATCGCCCATTCCCAGTCCTTGACCGTGTGCTCCCAGATTACGCCGCCGGGTGCCACGCCTGCATTGTTGCAAACGATGTGCACAGCCCCGAATGCCGCCAATGTCTTTTCCGCCAGTGCTTCGACGTCCTCCGCGCGGGAAACGTCGCAACGCACGGCCACGGCTTCATGGCCTGACTGATGAAACTCCGCCAGCGTGGCATCGAGCGTGGTCTGCTCGATATCCGCCAGCACGATTTTCATGCCTTCACGAGCGAAGCGCAACGCCATGGCGCGACCGAGGCCGCTGGCGCCACCGGTAACGACTGCAACACGATCCCTGAAATCTTTCATTTTTTCATCCGGTTGTTCGCTGCCGAGTCTAGCATGCGGTCGCGAGCACAGCAGCATGCCGGCGCGTCCGGTTCATGGTGCTCTGCCGCGCCGGTGTTGCGCGTGCTTTTTTGTTGCTGGTGCGATGGCTCGACCGGGTGTTGTTTCGCGATCGCAATCAACCGTCCGGATCGCTGTGGCATGCGATAATCGATTCCATTCAGGAGGAGAGCATGCACGAACAATTCGTTGGCACGAAGCCGGTGGATGAACGACACCGATTCGATTCCGGCCGTCTCGAAAGTTATTTGCGCGAACACGTCGAAGGGTTTTCGGGGCCGCTCACCATCGAGCAGTTCAGCGGTGGTCAGTCCAACCCGACGTTCCTGCTCAAGGCGAGTCGCGCGCGCTACGTCCTGCGCAGAAAGCCGCCCGGCAAGCTCCTGCCTTCAGCACACGCGGTCGACCGGGAGTATCGGGTCATCAGTGCGTTGCACCAGACGGATGTCCCGGTTGCGAAAACGTTCTGTCTCTGCGAGGACGATTCGATCATCGGGACGGCGTTCTACATCATGGATTACGTGGAAGGCCGGGTGCTCTGGGACGGGCTCCTGCCGGACATGACCCCGGATCAGCGGCGGGGCATTTACGATGAGCTCAACCGCGTCATGGCGGCGCTGCACAAGGTTGACTATGTCGCGGTCGGCCTCGACGGGTTCGGCAAGCCGGGTAATTACATCGAACGGCAGATCAATCGCTGGATCAAGCAGTATCGTGCCTCCGAGACCGAGCACATCGAGGCAATGGAAAACCTCATCAAGTGGCTGCCGGACAACATACCGCCGGGTGAAGAGACGACAATCGTGCATGGCGACTACCGCCTGGACAATGTTATTTTTCACCCCACCGAACCCCGGGTGCTCGCAGTGCTTGACTGGGAGTTGTCGACGCTGGGACATCCTCTCGCCGACTTCGCGTACCACTGCATGACGTGGCGCCTCCAGCCGGGAGAGTTCCGCGGCATCGGCGGGGTTGATCTGACGTCGACCGGAATACCTGCCGAGGAGGAGTATGTCGCGATGTACTGTCGGCGAACCGGCCGCAGCGACATTCCGAACTGGGATTTCTATCTTGCCTACAACATGTTCCGCCTGGCGGGAATTCTTCAGGGGATCATGGGGCGTGTCAAAGACGGGACCGCGGCCAGCGCACATGCAGCAGAACAGGGAAAGCGCGCCAGGCCAATGGCCGAAGCAGGCTGGCGCCAGGTCGAGAGGATTCTGAAGGGATCGGCCTGAAGAAACTGCAGCGGTTGAGGTCATCATCCTTGTAGGCACGGAACTGCTGGTCGGTGCGACGTTGTTGCGCTGCGTGTCGTTGCAACGCTGTTATTTGCTTCGTGTTTGCGGGCGGCTTACCCTGCCGCCGGCGGTTGTTTTTCAATGAGAAATTCTTGAGGAGTCTTGGATGAAAGCGGTGTTGTGCAAGGAACTGGGATTGCCGGAAAAACTGGTGTTGGAGGATGTGCCTTCTCCCGTCGCAGGTGACGGCCAGGTTGTCTTGTCGGTGAAAGCCTGCGGCGTGAATTTTCCGGATACGCTGATTATTCAGGGCAAGTACCAGTTCAAACCCGAATTGCCGTTTTCGCCGGGCGGCGAAGTTGCCGGTATCGTCAAGGAGGTCGGTGCAGGCGTGACGTCGCTCAAGCCTGGCGATCGTGTCATCGCGTTCAGCACGTGGGGTGGGTTTGCCGAAGAGCTGGTGGTTGAAGCCGATCGCACCATCGCGATGCCGGATTCGATGGACTTCGTGCCGGCGTCGGGGTTTGTTCTGACTTATGGAACCAGTTATCACGCGTTGAAAGACCGTGCGCAACTCAAGGCCGGCGAGACCTTGCTGGTGCTGGGTGCATCGGGTGGCGTCGGGATTGCCGCGATTCAGCTTGGCAAGATGATGGGCGCCCGGGTGATTGCGGCCGCATCGACAGAGCAGAAGCTGAAGGTATGCAAGGACAACGGCGCCGACGAGTTGATCAATTACGGACAACAGGATTTGCGCAAACGCGTAAAGGAACTCACCGGCGGCAAGGGCGTGGACGTGGTGTACGACCCGGTCGGTGGACCCTATTCCGAGCCGGCTCTGCGTGATATGGCCTGGAACGGGCGCTTTCTGGTGGTCGGCTTCGCTGCAGGGGAGATACCGAAAGTGCCGCTCAATCTCGCGCTGTTGAAAGGCTGCTCCATCGTTGGCGTGTTCTGGGGCGCGTTTACCCGCAATGAGCCGGAGGCCAATCGGCGCAACAACGAAGAACTGATGCGCTTCTTCGCCGAAGGCAAAGTCAAACCGCACATTCATGCGACCTATCCTCTGGAACAGGCCGCCCAGGCGCTGAACGATGTCATGTACAAGCGTGTCAGCGGTAAAGTGGTTCTGACGGCCGGTTGAGCCGGCCGGTGCTCCAGAACCGGAATTGCCGCCACTGTCGGGAACGTGCAACGCGAAGGGCATGTGAGGTATGAAATGAAATCCACGATGATGCGCACGCCGCTGAACCTGTCTCATTTTCTCGAGCGGGCAGGAAAGCTGTTTGGCGGACAGGAAATCGTTTCGCGCATGCCGGACAAGTCACTGCATCGTTACACCTATGCCGATTTTTACCGGCGCGCGCGCCTTCTGGCCGAAGCGCTGACGCGCGCCGGTCTCCAGCCGGGTGATCGCGTGGCGACCCTGATGTGGAACCATTACGCCCACTTTGAAACCTATTTCGGCGTGATCGCTGCGGGCGGCGTCCTGCACACGCTCAATCTGCGCCTCTCTGCGGAGGACATCGCCTATATCGCCAATCACGCCCGGGACCGGTTCCTGATCGTTGACGATGTGTTGCTTCCCCTGCTGGCGCAGTTTCGTGACAAGGTCGATTTCGAGCGCGTGATCGTTGTGCCGTTGAACGGCGAACCGGTTGCCGGCGGCATGGATGACTACGAGGCGTTCCTCGGAACCGCGACCGGCGACTTCGACTACCCGGAAATGGATGAGAACGATCCGTGTGCGATGTGTTACACCTCGGGTACGACCGGGCGCCCGAAAGGCGTTGTCTATTCGCACCGGTCGCAGGTGTTGCACTCTCTGGTGCAGGCGATGCCGGATGCCATCGGCATTTCAGGGCATGACGTGTTGCTGCCGGTGGTGCCGATGTTCCACGCCAACGCCTGGGGCGTGCCCTATACCGCTGCCATGCTCGGGGTGAAAATGGTTTTCCCGGGACCGCACCTGCATCCTGACGACCTTGTTGCCGCTGCTGGAAAGCGAGAAGGTGACGATTTCCTGCGGGGTGCCGACCATCTGGCTGCCGATGGTGCAGATGATCGCCGGCAACCCCGGCAAATGGAAACTGCAAAAGGGTTTGCGCCTGACGGTGGGCGGGGCCGCTGTCCCGGAATCGATGATACGCGCCTATGCGCAACTCGGTATCGAGGTATTGCAGGGCTGGGGCATGACCGAGACGTCGCCGCTGGCGACCCTTTCGAAAATCACGGCGCAGCAGGATCATCTGGACGCCGATGCGCGCTTCAGGGTGCAGGCGATGCAGGGGTATCCCTTGCCGCTGGTTGACGTGCGCGCCATCGGCGATGAAGGCGAGGTGCCGTGGGATGGCAGTTCGGTCGGTGAAATCCAGGTACATGGGCCCTGGATTACGGGCAACTACCACGGTGTCCCGGTGTCGGACGAAAACTTCAGCGCCGACGGCTGGTTGCGTACCGGCGACGTTGCTTCGATAGACGAACTCGGGTTCATGAAAATCAGCGACCGTACCAAGGACCTGATCAAGTCCGGTGGTGAATGGATCAGTTCGGTTGATCTGGAAAACGCCATCATGGGCCATCCGGCGGTACAGGAAGCAGCGGTGATTGCCGTGCCGCATCCGCGATGGTCGGAGCGGCCTCTGGCGGCAATCGTGTTGAAGCCGGGGCAGAAAGCCGGAGAGGCCGAGATCAGGGAATACCTGGGCAAGCGGTTCGTGAAATGGATGGTGCCGGATGCCTATGCCTTCGTGGAGTCCATTCCGCGAACCTCGACCGGCAAGTTCCTTAAAACAGCACTGCGTGAACAATTCCGGGACTGGAAATGGAATGACTGAATGCGCCGGTCCCGGCCAATCACGGGCTGATGTTTCGAAGACGGGTAGCTTATGAATTTTGAACTTACCGAAGAACAGAAGCTGATTCGCGGCGCAGCGCGCGAGTTTGCGAGGGCAGAGATCCAGCCGATTGCCGCGCAGTGCGACCGCGATGCCCGGTTCCCCGAGGCGATCATGGAAAAGGCGCGCGAAGTGGGTCTCGTGAACGTGACCGTTCCGGAAGCGTTTGGCGGTGGCGGGCTCGGTGTATTCGAACTGGCGCTGGTGACGCAGGAACTCGCCTGGGCTTGCGCGGGTATCAACGGCACACTCGGTCTGAACAGCGTGATTGCGGACGTGTTTCACGTCGCCGGGACGGCTCAGCAAAAAGAACGGGTGTTCCGGCGTCTCGCCGGTGGGGAATTTGGCGGCTATGCACTCACCGAGCCGGCTGCCGGTTCAGACGTGTCCGGGATTACAACGCGTGCCGTTCGCAACGGCGACACGTATGTGCTCAATGGCAGCAAGGTATGGATATCGAATGCGCCTCTGGCTGGCTTTTTCGTTGTGTTCGCGAGAACCGACCCCGCTGGCGGTCACCGGGGGATCAGCGTATTTCTGGTTGAGCGCGACACCCCCGGTTTGATCGTTGGCGCGCCACTGGGCAAACTGGGCCAGCGCGCGGCGCCCGCCGCGGAAGTGTTCTTGCAGGATGTCGCCGTGCCAGAAAGCGCGCGCATCGGCGACGAAGGGGAGGGTTTTCTGGTGGCGATGAAAGTATTTGACCGGTCGCGGCCAATGGTTGCTGCCGGCGCGCTGGGTGTCATGCAGCGCGCCATGGACGAGGCCGTCGAATACGCGCGAACGAGGCGCACCATGGGCAAGCCCATCATCGAGCATCAGGCGATCGGCCACAAACTCGCGGACATGGCGATTCGCACCGAGGCGGCGCGGTTGCTGGTGCTGCAGGCGGCATGGCTGCTGGATAACGGCCATCGCAATACACAGCAGGCAGCCTACGCGAAGACGTTTGCCGCCGACAGTGCAATGGCGGTCACGACCGAGGCGGTCCAGATTTTTGGCGGCATGGGTTACAGCACCGATTATCCGGTGGAAAAACTGTTTCGCGATGCCAAGGTTTTTCAGATCTACGAAGGCACCAGCGAAATTCAGCGCAATATCATTGCTCGCGAACTGTCGCGATCCTGACAGGCGTTGGCGAAGTTGCATTGCGCACATTCTCGAGGAGGATTCGGAAAATGAGTGAAGCGGTAATTCTCGAAGCGGTACGTTCTCCGTTCGGACGGCGCGGTGGCGTGTTACGGGAACAGCGCCCGGACAGTCTGCTGGCGCATGTGATCGACGGTCTGATCGAGCGAACAGGTATCGCGCCGGAAAAGATCGAGGATGTCATCGACGGTACGGTCACGCTCGCAGGCGAGCAGGGCGCAAACCCGGCGCGCCTGGCGGTGTTGTTGTCAAAGCTGCCCGTCACCGTGTCCGGCGTGTCGCTTAACCGCATGTGCGGCTCGTCGCAGCAGGCGGTGCATTTTGCGGCCCAGGCTGTCGCCAGTGGCGACATGAACTACGTGATCGGTTGTGGTGTAGAAAGCATGACGCGCGTGCCGATGTTTCTCGATATCGGGCTGGGCAAGGATGTCAGCGGATTCGAAACACTGAACCCCGAATTGTTCAAGCGCAACGAGCTCATCCATCAGGGAGAGAGCGCGGAGCGCATTTCCGAGAAATGGTCGCTGACACGCCGCGACGTTGACGAGTTCGCCAAGGAGAGCCATCGCCGTGCCGCCCGTGCCCAGGCAAGCAAGGCGAACCGTGAGATTGTCCCGGTGCAGGGTGTATCGCCGGAGGCGCAGCCGGTAACCGTTGACCGCGACGAAGGTGTGCGCGCGCAGCTGGACGAAGCGAAAATGGCATCCCTGAAGCCGGCTTTCCGGCCGGAGGGAAAGGGCGTTGTCACGGCGGCGAATGCGAGCCAGATATCCGACGGTGCTTGCGCCGTACTCGTTGCCAACCGCGACGTCGCGCTGGCCGACGGATTCAAGCCCAAAGCGCGGTTTCGCGCGCGCGTGGCGCTGGGATCCGATCCGATGCTGCAACTCACTGGCGTTATCCCGGCGACGCAGCGCGCGCTGCAGCGCGCGGGTCTTTCGATCCGCGATCTCGACTGGATCGAGATCAACGAAGCATTCGCTTCGGTGGTTTTGTCCTGGGCGAAGGAATTGAATCCGGACATGGACAAAGTCAATCCCTGGGGCGGTGCCATCGCGCACGGCCATCCGCTGGGGGCGACCGGCGGCGGTTTGATGTCGAAGATGCTGAGCGGGCTGGAAGCAACCGACGGAACACTGGGGTTGCAGGTCATGTGCATCGGGCACGGGCAGGCGACGGCAACGGTGATCGAGCGCATCTGACACGGCTTGTGTACACGCGTGCGGTCACCGGATTCAAAGACGAAGTTTTTCATCGGCGGTCGAATCTGTAACAACTGATGGCGAAGAAAATTCGAATTGCCGTATTGCTGTTTATCCTTTTGACGGTAGCCGTTGGCTCCTGGCAGGCGCGCGTGCGGACGACTTCGTGGAACCGTGCGCTGGATGTCGTGGTGTTTCCGGTCAACGCGGACGGTACGCCCGAGACTGCGGCATACATCGGCACGCTCGGCGACGAGGCTTTTGACCCGATCAGGACATTCATGCGTGATGAGGCGCAGGAGTACGGCATCGATCTGCTCAATCCAGTGGCGGTGTATATCGGACCGGAGGTGGCGGCGATTCCGCCAGCGCCGCCGGTTGGCGGGTCGGTACCATCGGTGATGCTGTGGAGTCTGCAAATGCGTTTCTGGGCGTGGCGGCATGGCGAGCATCCGATTCTGCGGCCGGACGTGCGCATCTACGCGCTGCTGCATCACCCCTCGACAACGCAGCATCTTGATCACTCAGTCGGTCTGCAAAAAGGCCTGATCGGGGTAGCCAATCTTTTTGCCGTGCCGCACATGACGGCGGAGAACAACATCGTCATTACGCACGAGTTGCTGCACACTCTGGGCGCGACCGACAAGTACGACCTGATGAACAATCAGCCGTTGTACCCGGCGGGCTACGCGCAACCGGATTTGTCGCCGCTGTATCCACAGGAATTTGCTGAAATCATGGGCGGGCGCATCCCGCTTGCGGATAAGCACTCGGTAGCGCCGCAGACGCTGGACTCGGTTTTGGTCGGCCCGGAGACCGCGCGCGAGATCGGCTGGCTCTGAGGCGGGCACGTGCGTCGATTTGCGGATTTTTGCCGGGTCACCGCGGACTGGCTGCAGTGATGCGCCGATGCATGACAGAATCGCGGTTGGTGGCGATGGTAGTGGCCGGTACGCATTGCGTTCGAGGCGGGTTGGTGGGCGCCCCGTCCGGACTGTGGTTGGGCGGGCGCGTTGTTGCAAATAACAACCATTCGCAATAAAATTTGATTGTCGGCGAACAGGCAAGTCATCGATTTATATCGCTTTTCTGGTGCTCTGGACGGAATCGGTTGGCCGGTTCGTATGAGCGCCTTTGGGCGCAGTTGGTACGCTGGACCATTGGGGGGAGGCAATGAAATCAGGTTTATGTGTTTCTGCAGCGAGGGGCTTGCTGTCGATCCGGTGTAACCGTCCGTTTGTACGTGCCGTGGCCGCACGCTTTGCGCTGGGGTGGCGCTGATGGCTGCCGACGACAACTGGTTGCGCTTTGTTTCGATCCCGATTGCCGCAGTAGCGGTCGCCGGGCAAGTTCAGGCTGCCCAGTATCTCACTGTCGAACAGGCCCAGAAACTGATGTTCGGCAAGGATGCAATGTTTCAACGCAGCGACCTGCAATGGGACGAGCAGACTGCGGCCGCGATCCAACAGGCATCCGGCGTGCGTGTCACGAGAAACAAACAACCCGTCTGGAAGGTCACGGAAAACGATGCGCTGGTCGGGTACTTCATTGTTGACGAGGTGTATGGCAAGCACGAGTACATAACCTATGCCGTGGCGCTTGACGCCGAAGGGCGCGTGCGCCAGCTTGAAGTCCTCGTGTACCGGGAAAGTTACGGCTACGAAATTCGCAACCCCGCGTGGCGTGCACAGTTCATCGGCAAACAGCACGGCGATCCGGTCACGCTTGAAGAGGACATCAAGAACATCTCGGGCGCGACGATGTCGTGCCGTCACATTTCGGAAGGTGTGAAGCGGTTGCTTGCGACCTACGATCATGTGGTGCGAACGAATTAGGCGGGCCCGGCCGCTGCTGGGGACACTGGTCGAGATTTCCCTGGCAGGTCGCAGCAAAGACGAGTTGCACGATGCTGCGGGGGCGGCTTTCGCGGGGATCGCGCAACTTCACGAACTGATGAGCCTGCAATCAGCGCAGAGCGAATTGTCTTGCCTGAACAACACGCCGGTCGGAACCGCGGTCCGTATCAGTCGGCATACCTGGAGCGTGCTCGCGTTGGCCGGGGAAGTTTCGCGTCTCAGTGACGGCGCATTCGACGTTACCGTTGGCGCTACGATGATGGCGCGAGACGGCGTGCCCGGAGTACAGCAGAAGCAGACAGACCCTCTTGCAACCTACCGCGACATCGAACTGCTGGACGGTTCCCGAGTCCGGTTCCGGCGCGCGCTTGCAGTGGACGTCGGCGGCATCGCCAAGGGTTATGCCGTGGACCACGCTGTCCGGATTTTGCGCGACCGGGGTGTACCGGCAGGATGCG
Source organism: uncultured beta proteobacterium (assembly GCA_963792855.1). GTDB lineage: Bacteria > Pseudomonadota > Gammaproteobacteria > Burkholderiales > Eutrophovitaceae > SG8-40. The sequence goes on from CAWBXZ010000018.1 coordinate 124,305, forward strand.
TCAACGCTGGCGGAGACTTGCGCGCGTTCGGCGACGATTCGGTGGCCGTGCAGGTACGCGATCCCGAAGATCCGGGGACTGCGCGTGCGCACCTCGACTTGCGTAACCAGGCCCTGGCCACGAGTGCCAATTACGCGGACGATGGCGCATTCAGGGCGTCGGGCGTGGTGCTCGATCCGCGTGCCAACAATTCCATCGCCGCTCGGGGACGTTCGGCATCGGTGCGCGCGAAAAGCTGTGCGGTGGCTGATGCCCTTGCCAAATGCGTGCTTCTGCTTGGCGCAAACAGCGCGGCGGCGTTGCGTCATTACGAGGCTGACGGGTTTGTGATCGAAGGAGCAACAGCTTTCGTGATTGACACGCGATTGTCCGCTGCCCACGCGTTATCCGCGGGACGCATGGGCCGCTCTGCCGTCGCGGAGTCCGGGGCCTCTGCGGCGCCACTTCGCGGCCGGAAAAATGTCAGGCAGCCGCATGGAGGTTCGATGCATGCTGGTTCGAAGCAGGGCGGGTCTGATCATGTCGTGTTGGATCAAACCGGGTCCTTGACATGAACGCGCCCGCGTTACGCCTTGGCACATGGCACCAGGCCTACCTGTATTCGGTGGGAGCGGTGCTGGTGTTATCCGGGGCGTTGTGGCTGTGGTTCCATTACTTCGTTCGTGTCGAGGGCGATTTCGGGCCGACCCTGCATCCGCTCGAGCCCTGGTGGCTGCGTGTACACGGGGTATCGGCCGCGGCGTTCCTGGTCGGTTTCGGCAGTGTGCTGCCCGGGCACGTGCGGCGTGCATGGGGCGCGGCGCGCAATCGCATTACAGGAACGGTTTTCTTTGCCGTCATGGTGACACTGACCCTGACCGGCTACCTGCTTTATTACGTCGGTGTCGAGGCAACACGCGAGGTAATGTCCCTGTTGCATTGGTCGATCGGCCTGGCGTTTCCGGTATTGACGCTGTTGCATGTCTGGCGCGGGCGCGTATGGCGCCGGATCAAGATCGCTGACGCGCGTGCCAGAACGAATGGCGCTGTTACTGACGAGGGCCGGCAGGAAAGCTAGGGCCTGTTAACACCTATGTGATGATCGACGCGTTGCTCCCCAAGGTGGGACCAGGCAAGGCGCGAGGAGCGCAGTCTGGTTATTCCAAACAAGCGACGAGCAACACGGCATGGCCCCATCCTGGGGGCAACCCGACGGGCCACCGGCGCGTCGACCAAATATGCGTTAACAGGCCCTAGCGCGCGAGAAGGATCACGCCGGATACGGTCACGCTCATGCGCGTTGTTCCGCCGCTGAACTCGGGCCTGACCCCATTCGCGTCTGAGGCCATCGCTGCCATCATCGGCCGCACTGGCGAGTCACCACCCTGGCTCATGACGCTGGCCTCCGCCACCTCGAATTCCATCGCACCAAAACTCTTTGCAGTTTTGCGCGCCTTCGCCAGAAATGCCGCAATGGCTTCATCGGACAACACGGCTTCTACGGTTTCGCGCAATTCGGAGGACACAAAGAACTCGATGCGCGATAGCTGCATGTTGCTGGAAGCGGACGCGATCCCCGCCGATGCCTTTGCAAAGTCCTTGCTCTCGACGAGAATCTCACCGCGTGCGCGCCAGCCCGTGATCGTGCCCTTGTCGCTAACCGGAAAGGTGCGGAAGTTTCCCGTGCGTACGCGCAAACTGCCGTCTTCCTGAAGCTGTCGCAGCGTTTCATTGGTTGCCTGAGTTGCGCGTGATGATGCGCCGGCAGGCGAATTGTCCTCGATCTCGACAAACAGTGTTGCGCGCATCGAGTCGTTGTCTACTTCCTGTGCAGCATGCGCTTCGAACTGCACGCGTGTGACGGCACGGTCGTCATCATCGTCCGCCAGCACGGTCCCGGCAAAAAACGTGAGCAGAGTGAACGCGGCAACAAACGGAAGAAAGCGCATAGGGTACCTCTTGTATGGAAACCGTAATGACGAAAATCTGATGGTCAAGCCGGAACAAACCCCAGGTGAACTGCAGACATCCTGTTGTGAAGCGCACCATCGGCAACTATGATACATGGCCACTGTGAAGAGTACTGAGCATATGTCCGGAAAAGAAAAACCACATGGAATCCGACGGAACCTGACCAACTACGGTGATCCGGGTTTCGCAGCCTATTTGCGCCGCTCGTTTGCCAGTTCGATGGGGTACTCCAAGGACATGCTCGATCGGCCGATCGTGGGCATCGCCAGTTCCGCGAGCGGCTTCAATAACTGCCATCGCACGATGCCGGAACTCGTGGAAGCGGTCAAACGCGGCGTTTTGAAGGCCGGAGGTCTGCCGGTCGAGTTTCCCACGATTTCACTTGGCGAGGTGTTTCTGTCACCGACGAGCATGATGTTTCGCAATCTGATGTCGGTCGATGTAGAGGAAATGCTGCGCGCGCAACCCATCGATGCCTGCGTTGTGATCGGTGGCTGCGACAAGACTGTCCCGGCACAGCTGATGGGGATAGCGTCAGCGAACATTCCTTCGGTGCAATTGGTGACCGGGCCGATGCTGGCGATGCCTTACCAGGGAGAGCGGCTTGGCGCCTGTACCGACTGTCGCCGCTTCTGGGCACGCTACCGTGCCGGAGAGGTCAGCGACGAAGGCATCGACGACATCGAAGGCAATCTCGCAACGACGGCGGGTACCTGTGCAGTGATGGGAACTGCCAGCACCATGGCTTGTATTACCGAAGCGCTTGGTATGGGCTTGCCTGGCAGTGCCGCGATTCCCGCGGTTCATGCCGACCGGTTGCGTATGGCCGAAGCCAGCGGCGAGCGTGCCATGGCAATGGTGCGCGCCGGCGGACCGCTACCCTCGGAAATCATTACGCCGGCTTCGGTAAGGAATGCCATCCGCGTCCTTCTCGCAGTCAGCGGCTCGACCAATGCGATCGTGCACCTGACCGCAATCGCCGGGCGCCGCGGCATCAAGGTGCCGCTGGACATGCTCAATAGGCTGTCCGACGAAACGCCGGTGCTGGTCGACCTGAAACCGACGGGCGTGCATTACATGCAGGATCTGTTTGCAGCGGGCGGCCTGCATGCAGTGTTGCACGAACTGAGAGACCTGCTGGAACTGGACTGCATGACGGTAAGCGGGCAGACGTTGCGCGAACGCCTGGCGATCCCTCCGGCGTATGTTGACCGTAATGTCGTGCGCCCTCTTTCTGAACCCATCCTGCCGCATGGCGGTCTGGTGGCCTTGTTTGGCAGTCTCGCGCCTGAGGGTGCGATTCTCAAGCGCGCGGCGGCTGACCCTGCGCTGTTCGAGCGCGAGGGGCGGGCAGTCGTGTTCGAATCACTGGAAGATCTTTCGGCCCGCATCGACTCGGATGAACTGGATGTTACGCCCCAGGACTTTCTGGTGTTGAAGAATGCCGGGCCGAAAAGCCCCTCGGGGATGCCGGAAGCCGGCTATCTGCCGATTCCACGGAAGCTGGCGCGTTCCGGTTTGAAGGACATGGTTCGAATTTCCGATGCCCGGATGAGCGGAACGGCGTTTGGAACCGTCGTCCTGCATGTCAGTCCGGACGCCGCATCCGGCGGGAACCTCGCGATGGTCAGGAGTGGCGACCGGATAGCTTTGTCAGTGCGCGAAAAGCGTCTCGACCTGTTGCTATCTGACGACGAATTGAACAGGCGGCGAGCGCAATGGCAGGCACCCGAGGCGCCATCCAGAGGCTATGCGCGGCTGTATCGCGAACAGGTCCTGCAGGCACCGGAGGGTTGCGACTTCGCTTTCCTGCAGGGCTGGTAAGCATCGTACGCCAGCAGTTCCTACGGAGGTTCGTTCACAAGTTAACGGTTTCTTTTTCACAACTGCCGATGGGCACGGATTCTGCGCTTATATGAAGCGCAACGATGTGAATACAGGAGCCTGATTTTGTGTGCGGCTGATGAAAATTACCGGGTTGTAGTGATTGGAGACGACGAAAGTGTCGGCCCGGTAAGACAGCGGCTGGCCGGCTCCGGGGTAAACGTTGAAATGCTTGGCTGTGGCCAGGCATTGCTGGACGGGGGCGATTGCCCCGGTCCGGACCTGGTGATTATTGCTGCCGTTCAGGACGACGCAGGCGGTCCTGTTCGCGGCCTGGCACTGGGCCGGAAACTGAAGGCCTGTCCGCATACCGTATCGATTCCCGTCATCGCTGTCGGAAATTCAACGCAGCATCGGCTCCAGAGTTTCGAAATTGGCGTTGACGATTATCTGTCTTCTGATACGCCCGCAAACGAATTCCTGTTGCGCCTGCGAGGCATCTTGCGGGTGAGCGCAGCGCGGCGTGCCGCGAGCGCCTTGCAGCTCAGGGCTGAGGAACGGCGATGCAAGGAGCTGGGCGATGCGTTTCGCCGCTATGTGGCGCCCACCCTGGTCGATGAGATTCTTGCCAACTCGCGCACCCGTGATCAGAACCCGGCGAACACCGGCGCGCGGGTGACCGCAACAGTGCTGTTCGCGGACATGCGCGGATTCACCCGCATGTCCGAGCAACTGCCGCCCGATCACGTCGTGCCGTTGCTTAACGAGTACTTCAGGTTGCTCACGGAGGTCGTTTCCCAGTATCAGGGCACCGTCTTTAACATGGCTGGTGATTGTCTGATGGTCGGATTTGGTGTTCCTTTCGAGCAGCAGGACGAAGCCGTTCGTGCATTCCATGCGGCAAGGCAAATGCTGACGCGCTTCAACGGCCTGGTCGAGCAATGGAAAGAGAAGTTCGGCATCGAGGTGGGGCTTGGTATCGGCATCAACAGGGGTGAAGTCATTGCCGGCAACGTCGGTTCGCCGGACTACATGAACTACACGATTATCGGCGATGTGGTGAATGTCGCCGCGCGTCTCAGTCAGCGGGCGCGAGCGGGCGAAATGCTGTTTTCGCAAGCGGTAAAGAGGAAGCTCGATGCCAGGGGAGAGAACTGCGGCGCCGTTCTGATGGAGCCGATTTCACTGCGGGGTCGTGCCGGATCAATCCAGATATTCGGCGTGCCGGTGCAAGACCGCCTGGAACTGTCCGTAGCGTAAACACTCGTCCATGGAAACCGCCTGCCGCGCGCTGACGACCGTCAGAAGCCACGCGCGCGGATAGCTGTTATTCCGATTCGGAGTGCTCCGGGTCGCGGTAGAAACGTATGGTGCGGCGACCTTGCTGTTTTGCCTGATACATTGCCTGATCGGCAAGACGGATCAGTGCGCTTGGCTCGGTGCCATGGTCAGGGAACACGCTGATTCCGATACTGGGTGTGACTTCGAGTCTCTGTCCCGTGACGACATAGGGTTCCGACAGGGATTGCAATAACTTGCGCGCAATATGACGGGCGTCATCGACCTGGCGCAGTTCGGGAACGATGATGAGAAACTCGTCTCCCCCCAGACGTGAAACGGTATCGACCTCGCGAACATCCTCTCGCAGCCGGTCGGCGACCTGTTGCAGCAACAAATCACCGACATGATGGCCAAGCGTGTCGTTAATGCTCTTGAAGTGATCGAGATCGAGAAAAATCACGCCTGTATGTGTCTGGTTACGCGCGGACATCGCGATCGCGTGTTCCAGTCGGTCCATCAGCAAAACGCGGTTGGGCAGATTGGTCAGCGCGTCAAAGTGCGCCATCTTGCGAATCTGCTCTTCCGCGCTCTTGCGCATGGTGATGTCAATTGCTGCCGATACCGCACCCGTGACCTCGCCTTTGGAATCGCGCAGCGGCGTCGCGTTTCCTACGATATGGCGGATGGTGCCGTCGTCGAACACGATGTCCTGCTCGAAATCACGCACCTCGATTCCGCGCGAGGCTGCCATTTGCACCGGCAGCTCATGCGGTGCCAGTGAGCGCCCGTTGCGATAAATCGCATAAGGCATTTTTTGCGCTGGCGAGGAGAGAGACAGGTTGCTGCCCTGTGGAAGTTTCAGAAGGTTGTAGGCGGCGCGGTTGCCGGTAATCACCTTGCACTCGCTGTCGTGTGCAATCCAGACTGGAGTTGGCACGGAGTCGAGCACCGTCTTGAGCTCGGCGACCCGCGCGCGCTGGGTGCGCTCGCTCTCCAGTAATGCGCGGTCCATGTTCTTGCGCTCGGTGATGTCGTGCGCGACGATCACCACACGGGCGACTTTCTTGTCCTCGACAATGGGCGAAATACTCATTGACACATCGACCAGCCGGCCATCGCGGTCTTGCCGCACCGTCTCGTAACTGGTGATGGTTTCGCCGGCTGTTACACGCCGCCAGAGTTTCGCTTCCTCGCTCTTGAGGAAATCCGGAAACATGCAGACATGACTTTCGCCGACCACTTCGTCAGCGCGGAATCCGAAGATTCGCTCCGCACCCTTGTTCCATGTCAGGACGATGCCGTCGGTGGTTTCGCTGAAGATGGCGGCACCGGCGGCATCCACTACTGCCGCAAGCAGTTTCGGGTGAGAGGCGAGGCCGCCCTCAACGGGGGGATGCTTTGCGCGCTCGCGCGCATACGCCGCCTCAAGCGCAGACGGATTGCTGTCGACTGCCTCCAGTTGTAGCCTGGCGCGCTTGTCATTGAGCGCTTCTTGTACGGCCTTTACAACAGCGAGCAGCTCCGGACTGAGGTCCGGATTATTGTTGGTAAATTCCAATCGGTTCACCGCGGCCTCCCTAACCAGCGGTTGATACAAACAATTCTCAGGTGACCAGCTGGGCCCCCCACTAACGCCGAAATGGACAGGGAGATTCTATTGTTTGCGGCGAGAAAAGGAAATTGAAACGAACATTTTCGTGCAATAAAAAATGCATTCCGCCGTCGAACGAACGTGTGATTACTGGCGATTTATCCTGTGCCGTGTCAACAAAGCGGCGTAAGTGTTTGTAGTAAATGAAGGGAGGTGTTCTGAGGATTATTTTTCTGTCAGACGTGAGAAATGCGTCCTCATCAGAATCACATCCTGGAGGCCTGTTTGCTGGCGGCGATGGGTCGACCCGGCTCGAGGCAGCTTGCCGGACACAATCTGCACCGTGCCGATCATGTCTTTCCGGTTCCCGTATGCCATTGCGCTAGGGTCTGCGGGGGGTTGCATCCGGCTGACATTCGCGCAACGTGAAATGAGGGAAAAACGTGTAGGTCGGCGCGCGCGCTCACCGGTCGTATTGCGGAAGACGGGCCGCATGGCAGGGCGGGCATACAGCGTAGCGTGTCACCAACAAAAAAGGCGCACCGCTTTGCGATGCGCCTTGACGCGGGGGGCTGCGCTTCAGGGCGGTTAGCCCGTCTGGACAGGCACGTAGGTGCGCTGATTATTTCTCTGGACCAGCAATGCGACGGTGCTGCCGGATTTCTCGGCGAGTTCGACCAGCTGATCTGCCGAGTTAACCGGAGTCGACCCGACCGCAAGGATGACGTCACCGCGGCGCAGTCCTGCTGCAGCCGCTGCGCCTTCGGCGCGCTCTACGAACAGGCCTTGCTCGCCATTGAGGCGCGCCTCTTCGTCGGGCGTGAGTTTGCGAACAGCCAGTCCCAGTTTGTCGGCCTTGACCTGTTCCGGGCCTTTCGCTGAGGCCAGCTTTTCTTTTTCGAATCGACCGACCACGACGTCTTTCTGCTGTTGTTTGCCGCCGCGCCATATGTCGATCCGCACCTCGCTGCCCGGCTGTTTCGCGGCGATCACCGCGGGCAGCTCCGACATCTGCTTGATTCTTTCTCCATCAACGCTGAGGATCACGTCGCCGTTACGGATACCCGCCGCATCGGCCGGCCCGCCGGGTTCAACCTTGCTCACGAGTGCGCCATATGCATTCGGCAGCCCGAACGACTGCGCCAGGGACTGGTCGATCTCCTGGATTTGCACGCCGATGCGTCCGCGCGTGACGGATCCGGTCGCCACCAGTTGGTCTTTGACGTTCATTGCAACGTCGATGGGAATGGCGAACGATAGTCCCATGTAGCCGCCGGTCCGGCTGAAAATCTGCGAATTGATTCCGACGACTTCGCCTCGCATGTTGAACAGCGGCCCGCCGGAATTGCCGGGGTTGACGGCGACATCGGTCTGGATAAAGGGCACATACGTGCCGTCGGGCAGCGAACGCGATTTTCCGCTGACGATGCCGGAGGTGACCGTGTTCTCGAAGCCGAACGGGGAACCGATGGCAATCACCCATTCGCCGACTTTCAGGTGTTTGGCATCGCCGATTTTCACGGCTGGCAGGCCGTCGGCTTCGATCTTCAGGACCGCCACGTCAGTCTGCTCGTCGATTCCGACAACCTCTGCCGTGTATTCGCGGCGGTCCATCAACTTGACGGTAATTTCACTGGCGTTGCCGACCACGTGTGCATTTGTCAGTATCAGGCCATCGGCACTGATGATGAACCCCGATCCCTGGCCACGTTGAATTGGCGCTTCGGACTGGGGTGGCACCTGTGGCCCGAATCGGCGGAAGAAGTCGTAGAAAGGACTGTTCTCGGGAATGCCCGGCATCGGGTCTGCGTTGGCCACCGCCTCGTTCTTTCCCGTGACCGATACGTTAACCACCGATGGGCCGAAACGCTCGACCAGCGGCGTGAAATCGGGAAGACCCGTAACAAGCGGGGCCTCAGCGGACGGTTGCTGGATGGTTGCGTCGGCCGATTGCGGTTGGGCCTGTGAAGGACCCGGCAGCGCAATCGCGTAATACATGCCCACGATGGCCGGTATGGCGGCCGCCATTATCCACTTGGAAAATTTCTGTCTGAGCAACATGCGTCATCTCCATCTTTAACAGTGATGTTCGCGGCCAAACGCCGCTGATACCAGAAAGTTTGCAGTTCGCTTCGACAGGCTGTGCCACCGACCTTGGTACGCCGCTCATCGAAAACGCCAAATTGGCGCCTGCGCTTTCTGATCAGTGATGACTGTGACCAGGGTTTGTGCCTGCGGTTCCAGCAAACGTACAAATTGCCATCGACGCGGCCGCGCGACAGCGTTGGGAGTGTGAAGTTCCGGCCGAGCCGGTCAGATGCGCCGCGCCGCGACGAAGTGTTGCTGCCAGTAGCGCTCTTCAAGCCGGTCGATGCGTACGCGTTTTCCGCTGGAAGGGGCGTGGACGAAACGGCCGTCGCCGATGTAGATGCCGACGTGGGAAAATTTTCTTCCTTCCTGGTCGAAAAACACCAGGTCACCGGTGCGCAGCGCGCGCGCGGTGACGGGAAGACCTGCCTCCAGCTGCGAGCGTGTTGTGCGCGGCACAGACACGCCGGCGCGTTCGTAGCTGTATTGCACCAGCCCGCTGCAGTCGAACCCGCGCGGGGAGTTGCCACCGTACACGTACGGTTTTCCGACCATGTTGCGCGCATGCTCCGCTGCCCGCGCGGCGGCGTCTCCATCGGCGCGCGCGTGCAGTGCGGCGTCCGGCGCAGTGTCGTAGTCACGCGTATGAGGCGTGCTGGAACATGCGGTGAGGAAACCCAGAACAATGAGCAAAGTCAGCCGCGAAATCACCTTCATCGAATTTTCTCCACTCCACACCATCTGGCGATGAAAAGAGCAAGAACTGCGCTCACCCGGTTCATACTTTTTATAGAAACGGACTCATCGATGCCGTGGATATTGCTCGCTTCGGGGCCGTAGCAGGTTGCGGGAATCGAGCCATACAGCTGGAAGGTTCTCACGTCGGTCGTTGCAGCACTGACGAAGTATTCCGGGCGGCTTCCGGCAACCGTCTGGTGGCTTTCGGACAACACAGTGACAAGCGGGTGGTCGGTGTCAATGACGCATCCCTCGGACTGGAATCCCGAATAACGGACCTTGAATTCGATGCCGGCCAGCCGCGGTTCGGCCGCCGCAACGCGGTCGAGATGGCGCTCGATGTCATTTCGGACTTCGTCCGTGCTGATGTCCGGGTAAAAGCCGCAGCGAATATCCATCACGCAGCGCGTCGCTACCGACGAGGCCCATTCGCCGCCACGTATCTTTCCCAGGTTGAACTTGATGGGGGTATCGAGGCCGGCGAACGCGGGGTGGCGGTTCTCCGGCCGGTTCCATTCATTGGCCAGCGGCTTCAACCCATTCCACAGCGCAAACGCGGCTTCGATTGCGTTGAGGCCAAGCGCGTCGTTGAGCACGTGGGCGGGTTTGCCCGTTACTTCGATCTGCAGCCACATGACGCCCACCTGAGCCGACATGATGGTTTCCTGGAAGGGTTCCGGTATTACCGCTGCATCGGCAGCGTAACCGCGGTGCAGGCAGGCAAGTGCGCCGTTGCCGGTACACTCTTCCTCGACTACCGATTGCAGAAACACGGGCGCGGCCGGCTGCAAACCGAGGCTGGTGAGTGCGCGAAAGGCGCTGACGTAAGCGGCAATGCCCGCCTTCATGTCGCCGCTGCCGCGACCATACAGCCGGTCTCCCTGAACCGTCGGTTTGAATGGCGGCGTGCTCCAAAGCTCCTCTGCGCCGACCGGCACGACATCGATATGGCCATTGAGAATCAGTGAACTCCCGGTCGGGTTCTTCGGCTTGTGCGTGGCGACGACGTTGTCGTGGTTGTACCAGTGCCCCACCGCGGGCGAGTACCCCGGCAACTTGCTCAACTCCTCATCGACGACTTCGAAACGGTCAACCTGCAGGCCCATGCCGCGGAACAGGCCTTCCATGAAGTCCTGTGCCGGGCCTTCGTCGCCGAGCAGACTGGGAAAACCCACCAGCGCCTCTGTCAGTGAAACCAGGTCGTCCTTGCCTGCATCGACGGCTGCGAGAATATCCTTTTCGACTGATGCGTCGAGCGCTTGCGCAACTGATGGTTTCGTCATTGTTGTGTCCTTTGCTATTGCGGGTTGTCGGGGCTCTGCGTTGGCCGAACGGGTTATAAGGGTCGTGTCGACCTCTACTCGCACAACGAGACGGCGTCTCCGCGCGCAGCCGTTCGCGGTATTACCGTGGAAGTGGCGCCGCGGCGCCACCGCCTTGCGGCATGACCGCGTGCGCCTGCCTGACGGCTATGCGACGGCCAGCACCGCGCGCTGTCAGGACTTGTCTTTTGCGTCGCGGGATTGCGCCTGTTGCCGGGCAGAGGCCGCATCCTGCCACTCCTTTTCCTGAAGCGTGCGCCACTGGATTTTGCCTGTAGCGGAGCGCGGCAGTGCATTGGCGAACTCGACGATGCGCGGAATCTTGTAGGCTGCCATGTGCTCGCGCGACCAGGCGATGATTTCTTCGGCGGTGATGCTGCCTCTGGCGTCATCGGTCGGAACCACAACCGCCTTGACCGTTTCTCCGCGACGCTCGTCAGGCGACGAGATGACGGCGACTTCCTTGATCTTCGGATGCTTGTAAAGGGTTGCTTCCAGTTCTGCCGGCCATACCTTGTAGCCGGCGGCATTGATCATCCGCTTGAGGCGGTCCGCGATGTAGAAGAAACCGTCCTCATCGTATCGGCCCAGGTCGCCGGTGCGGAAGAAGCGTCGGCCATCGATTTCGAGGAACGATTCCCTGTTGGCTTCGTCGCGTTGCCAATAGCCCTGCATGAGTTGTGGTCCGCTGGAGATGATCTCGCCGGTTTCATTCGGCCCAAGTTCTTTCAGCGTTTGCGGATCGATTACGGTCGACAGCGTGTCGAACGTCGGTATGCCCAGGCATTGTTTGCGCAGATCGTGGTGCGGATTCATGTGCGTCTGCGAAATCGTCTCCGTCATTCCGTAGCCTTCCATGTATCGGATGCCACAGCGCTCGTATAACTTTTGCGCAACCGCTTCGGGCATCGAACTGCCACCGCCGAAAATGTTCTGAAGCGAGCCCAGTGCGCGATTTTGCGTTGACGGGTGCGCCAGCAGGTCCACTACCATGGTCGGCACATTTGCCCAGTGGGTGCAGCCGTAGCGTTCGATCATGTAACCGGCAACCTCGGGGTCCCAGCGCGGCAGTATCGCAATCGTTGCGCCGGCATAGATCGGCGCGTTCAGGCTGTGCTGCATTCCGGTTACGTGAAACATCGGCGCCGTCGCCAACGAAACCGAGTTCGCCGTCACGCCTTCCCAGAGCGCCGCTCCCACAGCCGTTGTCATGATGCTGTGGTGCGTGTGCATACACCCTTTTGGTTTGCCGGTCGTTCCGGAGGTATACAGTATCGCGGCCAGATCGCCCGGTTGCGTGGCCGGTGGCTGCGGCGAGCATTGCTCGGCAAGGGCATCCATCCATGTAACGACGCCCGATTGGTTCGCGTTCATCCGTTTCTCGGTAACAAAAACGGGGACCGTGACGTCGGAGTCGCCGGGTAAATAGTCGGCATAGCTTGCAACGACCAGATGCTCGACCGCCGTTCCGAGGAGTTGCCGGAAGTGTTTGTACGCTTCCTGCCCGATCAGCGCAGTTCTTGAGCCGCTGTCCGACAGGTAATGCACAAGTTCGTCGGTCACGTTCATCGGGCTGACGGGGACGACAACCGCGTCGGCGCGCAAGATGGCATAGTACGCGATCGCGAACTGCGGGCAGTTCTGCATGTCAAGCAGTACCCGGTCACCCTTGCGAACGCCGCATTTTTGCTGAAGGTATCCGGCAAGCGCGTCCACTTCCAGTCTGAGCCGCCCGTAGCTCACCTTGTTGTCATAAAAGATCAGCGCAGCCTTGTGGGGGTAGCGGGCTGCCGAAACGTCAAGATTGAAACCCAGAGTCGTGGCCGGCGGCGTAAGATGCCACGACAGATGTTTTGGCCAATTGTTCAGATGCCTTTCCTGCGTCATGTCTGTGCTTTCTCTGCCTTCCTGTTTTCACGATCCTGCAACAAACGCCAGCCGATCGTCCCGGTCACCGGCTTTGGCACGCTTCGGGCAAACTCCACAATGCGTGGCACTTTACGGGCAGCCACATGATTTTGCGCCCGGGCAATGTTTTCGGGGGCTTTGGTTCGAATGCGGTGCCCGTGTTGAGCACGACAATCGCCGTGACCGTGTCGCCATGCCATGGGTCCCGATATGACACCGCACGCCGGATGAGCGAGTGAGAATAGAGTATCGGTTCGACCGCCGCTTGCCAAACCTTGAAGCCTGACGCATCGATCTTGCGCTTGGGTGAATCCGTCTGAAAAAACAGCCTGCCTTGTCAGAATAACCGAGATCCCCGGTCTGGAAAAATCGCGCACCGTCGAGTTCGATACAGGCCGCCGCAGCGGCACCGGGATGGCTCCGGAAATGTGGAAACGGTCGTGGTCCGCGGGGTGCGATTTCATCGACTCCGCCCGATGGCAATGCTTCCAGAGTATCCGGGGCGATCGAGCGGGACTCGGCGTTGTAGATCGGAATTCCGGGGCGTTGTTGTCCTGCCCGACGTCGAACTGTCCAGACTTTCGTGCACGCTTCGATCGGGTATGTCGATCGTGTGCGGGACACCATCGGGCCAGAATTTGTAATGTTTTTCTCCCACCGGCATTCTTTGGGTTACGGTCTGCAAATTCTAGCCCGGTCCGCGCTTGTATACTCGCTGTTTGTTATCGAACCACTCTGAAAGAGGAACTGGACATGAACGGAAAATTTCTCGATGGCAAGACGGCGGTTGTCACCGGTGGCAGCCGCGGTCTTGGCCGCGCGATGGCGCTGGCACTTGGCGGAGCCGGTGCCAGGCTTGCTCTGGTAGGTCGTAACCAGGAGAAACTCGCCGAAACACAATCCCTCGCAAAGGACAAGGGGATTGAGTCGGAAGTCTATATCTGCGACGTGCGCGAGGAGTTCCAGGTGTCGAAGCTCGAGCAGGAGGTCAAACAGCGTTTCGGCAATGTGCATATCCTCATTAACAATGCCGGCACCGCAGTTCGCAAGAACCTGGTGGATTTCAGCATGGATGAGTGGCGCCAGGTTATCGACACCAATCTCACGGGCGTGTTTCTCGCCTCGCGCGCGTTCGTTCCGCATATGCGGGCGAACAAATGGGGGCGCGTGATCAATATCACCTCGATCATGGCGCGCGTTGGCAGCGCCGGGCGGGCGGCCTACTGCGCGACCAAATCCGGCGTGCTCGCAATCACCAAGTCGATGGCGCTGGAGCACGTTGGCGAAGGTATCAACGTCGTCGCAATCAGTCCGGGGTTCTATGCAACCGATCTGACCGCTCCACTGCGTGCCGACGCGCAGAAGAACGCGGGAATCATGGATGCCGTGCCTGCGCACCGCTGGGGCGAACCGAAAGAAATTGGCGATATTGCGTTGTTCCTGTGTTCCGATGGCGCCTCGTTTATCACCGGAACGGATATTCTTTCCGATGGCGGCTGGGTTGCCCAGTAAGCCGCACCCTGACAGGCGCTCCACGACGTGACAGGTCATCAATGAAAGTCCTCGTTCTGGGTGCTGGCGTCGTCGGGGTGACGAGTGCGTGGTACCTCGCCAGGGCAGGTCACGAAGTCACGGTGGTCGACAGGGAGTCGGCTGCGGGCATGGAAACGAGCTATGCCAATGGCGGCCAGATATCGGTCAGCCAGGCGGAGCCGTGGGCCAATCCGGGCGCTCCGGCGAAGATCATCAAATGGCTGGGGCGCGAAGACGCACCCTTGATGTTTCGATTGCGTGCGGACAGGCGGCAGTGGTCATGGGGGTTGAGGTTCCTGCTCGAATGCCTGCCATGGCGTACGCGTGCAAACACGTTGCGTATTTTGCGCCTGGCAATTGACAGCCGGGCCCGATTGCAGGCGCTGCGACGTGATACCGGTATTGAATATGATCATCTGGAGAAAGGCATTCTCCAGATTCATACCGAGGAGAAGGAGTTTGAGGCCGCGCGCGCGCGTCTTGGCGTATTGCTGTCACACGGACTGGCGGTCTCGGCACGTACGCCGACGGAGGCGCTGGCGATCGAACCGGCGCTGCGGCAGTCGCAGGTGAAAATCGTAGGCGCAACCTATGCCGCCGACGACGAATCGGGTGACGCTTGCTTGTTCAGTCAACGCCTCGCCGGGCTTGCCGCGAGAAACGGGGTGTCATTCGGATTCGACATAGAAGTCGATCGCTTGCTGGTCGAGGGCGATGCCATTCACGGTGTCGCCGTGCGTGCAGGCGGGCGCAGGGAGGTTCTCAAGGCCGATGCATACCTGGTTTCGATGGCCAGTTACAGCCCGTTTCTTCTTTCGCCGGTCGGGATCAACGTGCCGGTTTATCCGGTAAAGGGCTATTCGGTCACCGCGCCAGTTGCCGACGCGGCTGCGGCTCCAAGCGTTTGCATTACCGACGAAAGCGGCAAGATCGCAATGTCCCGTCTCGGCGAACGGTTGCGCATGGCAGGCACCGCGGAGGTTTCCGGTTACGATACTTCGATCAGCGAGTCGCGCTGCGCCGGGATTGCCAACCGGGTGAAGCAACTGTTTCCCGGTGCCGTGGATTTCGACAAGCTCAGCAAGTGGGCGGGGCTTCGCCCCGCGACACCATCCAATGTTCCGTTGATTGGCCGAACGCGTTATTCGAACCTGTACCTGAACACCGGCCACGGGACACTCGGCTGGACGCTGTCCTGCGCCTCGGGAGCTGCAATTGCGGACCTGATCAGCGGGCGCCAGCCGGACGTCGATTTTCCGTTTCTGTAACCGGCGCTTACGCGCGGCGGTTTGCCGTGCCACCGGGTCCGGGATTTACATGCCTGCGAAGTAGTGTGACAACACCTTGATCTGTTCATCCGTCAGGGAACTCATGAACCCGCTCTTGAGGCCGTTGTCGTTTGTGCGTTCGCCGTCGCGGAAAAACTTCATCTGGTCGACCAGGTAAACGCGGTTCTGTCGCGCCAGTCTCGGAATCGTTTCAGCGCCGCGATAATTCTTCTGATGGCAGGTCGCGCACTTGAGTTCGGCCGCGAGTTTCTCGCCCTGGGCGGCGAGTTCCTTGTCAACGCCGCGCGGGCGTTTCATGAATCCATCCGCGAAGTATTCCGCGATCAACTGTATGTTCTCCTCGGTCAATACCCCAACCATGGGCGCCATCTGGGTGCTCTTGCGAGCGCCGGACTTGTAGTCCATCAGTTGTTTGGCAAGGTACGCTTTCTGTTGCCCGGCAAGACTCGGATATTGTCCGGAGGCGTTTCCGTCTTCGCCATGGCAGCGCGCGCAGGATCCACCAATCAGTTGTTCGACCGACTTGGTCTGGGCGAATGCATTGGTCGCGAATAGCGCGGCGGTCATGATTGGCAGCAGGTATCTGGTGAGCATGTAAACTGAATCCCGTAGTTGGTATTGGATCAACGCGTGACCACTGCGCGCGTTGACGTGTACGTCTTGTGAGGTGGGCATTATCCAAGCTTGAAACGGGCGGCACAAGTCCGGCCGGGCGTCATGCGCGTGTTCACACCTCCCCGTTGCGTTCTTCGCTTTGAATTTCACACGCACCGGCGGCGAGTGCTCTCCCGGGCATGAACCGGCGACGCAAGCCCGGGCGACGGCCGGGGATCCCGGCAGCATTGATCGCCGGTTAGCGTTGCGAATCCTGACCGGTAAGACTATTCTTGTTGCCCCGCTCCGGACACGTTAGCCGTTTTACGAACGCGCAATGGAGCATGGTGGCGGATTCCCGGGCAACAACCGAGCGCCGCGTTGTTCTTTCCGGCGTTTCCACTGAAGAGCGTTCAGCCGCTGGGCGTTCGATAACCAGAATGTTCCAAGGAGGATATATGTCATTACGTATCAATGATGAGGCGCCGAATTTCAAGGCCAAAACGACACAGGGTGAAATTGATTTTCACAAATGGATTGGTGACGGCTGGGCCATCCTGTTTTCTCACCCGAAAGATTTCACGCCCGTGTGCACGACTGAACTCGGCTACATGGCCAAGCTGGAGCCGGAATTCAGGAAGCGCAACTGCAAGATCATCGGACTGAGCGTCGACCCTGTCGACAATCACGAAAAATGGGCCAAAGACATCGAAGAAACCCAGGGCGCAAAAGTCAACTATCCGATGATCGGTGACAGTGACCTCAACGTTGCCAAGCTCTACAACATGCTTCCGGCCGCGGAAACGGGAACGTCCGAGGGCCGCACTGCAGCGACCAATGCGACCGTTCGGTCCGTGTTCATTATTGGCCCGGACAAGAAGATCAAGCTGATGCTGACCTACCCGATGACGACCGGGCGTAATTTCGACGAAATTCTGCGCGTGCTCGACTCCATGCAACTCACCGGAAAACACAAGGTGGCGACGCCGGTGAACTGGAAGAACGGTGACGACGTGATCATCGTCCCCGCCGTTTCTGACGAAGAGGCGAAGAAGATGTTTCCCGGCGGCTGGAAGACGCTCAAGCCCTACCTGAGATTGACCAAGCAGCCAGGAAAATAGACGCTGAATGAAGGGCCCGCGGCTCGCGCAGACATGGCTCGCGTCGCGGGTTTGCTGCGCTGAGCGCGAGGATTCTGTCGCACTGTGGCGCAGCGGAATCATCGCGCAACACTGCGCGGGGAAATAACAGCGCAACACTGCGCGGGGGAGTAACAGCGCAACACTGCGCGGGGAAATAACAGCGCAACACTGCGCGGGAGCGTAGTCACGCATCGCTGCGTATCTATAAGAAGCTTGTGTGCGGCGTTGCGCTGAAATCAAAGCACATTGGCGTTGCGAACGACGCGGGGACAAACCGGTATGTGGCCAGACAGGAAACTTCTCGATCTGCTGGGAATCGAGCACCCGATTATCCAGGCGCCGATGGCGAGCGCCACCAATCCGCTGATCGTCGCGGCGGTCAGCAATGCCGGTGGTCTGGGCAGTTTCGGCGCCGCTGGCACGCCGCCTTCGAAATTGCGCGAAACAATCAAGGCGATCCGTGAGCGCACGGATCGGCCGTTCAACATCAACCTGTTTGCGGCGCACACGGAGAACTTCGACCGCGGCGCCAGACCGGGCCCGCGTCTGGAGAAACAGCTGGTGGCGTATCACGCCGAGTTCGGGCTCGGCGACGTGCCCGTGCCGGAACCGATGTTCGGGCCATTCGACGAGCAACTCGAGGTTCTGATCCGGGAGCAGGTCCCGGTGATCAGTTTTCATTTTGGCGCCGATGCCGCCGCGGTCGACAAAGCCCATGCCGCCGGCGCGAAAGTGCTCTGTTCCGCGACGACAGTCGACGAAGCAAAGACACTCGAGCAGGCTGGCGTCGATGCTGTCATTGCCCAGGGCGGGGAGGCCGGTGGACACCGAGGCACGTTTTCCATCGATTACCAGAGAGCATTGACCGGCACCATGGCACTGGTCCCGCAGGTCGTGGATGCGGTTGATGTGCCGGTGATCGCGGCCGGTGGCGTCATGGACGCGCGCGGCATTGTCGCCTGTTTCGCGCTTGGCGCATCTGCGGTGCAAATGGGCACCGCCTTTCTCGGCTGCCCGGAGATGTCGGTGCTCGATGCGTGGCGCGCCTCATTGAGAAATGCCGCTGCCGAAGACACCACGGTGACCAAGGCCGTTTCCGGCCGTCCGGCCAGGGCGATCCGTAACCGCTATATCGAGGACCTGGAAGCGTTGCAGGAGCCCTTTCTGCCATATCCGGCACAATATTCCGTGTCACGCGCGCTGCGAAAGTCTGCTGCCGAGCGCAATGATTCCGGATTCATGTCGATGTGGGCCGGGCAAGGCGTCGGGCTGATGCGCGATCAGCCGGTTGATGATTTCATGCGCGATCTGGTCGCATCCGCGCAACGCCTGATGGCCCGTCTCGGAGCCGGGTGAAACGGGCGCAGTTTCCGGACAGGTGTTCCGGCCCAGTGGTTGTCGTGGGCAACGGACCTCAGCGACGCGTTTCGTTTATCGGACGCCGCCACGTTGACTCCGTTTTTGGCTATGGCTACGCTAGTGCGTTTTCAATTTTCCGGTTTTCATTGTCATGTCCGATGGCGCTTCCGCTAGCGTGAGACTCAGGCTAAAACCGCTGCATCCTCTGTTCGGTGCCCAGATCGAAGGCCTCGACCTGCGCAAGCCGCTGGATGACGCAACGTTCGAGGCGGTTCTGGATGCGTTCAATACGTACTCGGTGCTGCTGTTTCGCAACCAGGAACTCAGCGACGAGCAACACGTCGCCTTCAGCCGGCGTTTCGGCGAACTGGAAGAAACCACTTTTTCCATTGCCGCGCCGAACCGCTACATCTACCGGTTGGCCAATGTGGACGATGACGGTAACGTGCTCGAAATGGACGCCGTCAAGCGCGTTTTCCTCGAAGTCAACGGGCGTTGGCACACCGACAGTTCGTTCCGCTCCAATCCGGCGCTGGGCTCCATTCTTTCCGGCAAGGAAGTGCCGTCAAACGAGGGCGATACCTGTTTTGCGTCGATGCGCGTAGCGTACGAGGCAATGCCCGAAGGCAGGCGCAAGTCGCTTGAGGGCATGCGGGCAATTCACAGTTATGCGTACTCTCTGAGCCTCTTCGATGCCGGCGGCGTGACGCAGGACGAGATGAACTCGGTGCCTCCTGTCGAGCACCCGATCGTACGCGCGCACCCGCCGACGGGTAAGAAGTCCCTGTATGTCAGCGGCCACATCGAAAGCATTGTCGGCATGCCGGTCGAGGAAGGTCGCTTGTTTGTGAAGGAGTTGATCGGTTGGTGCACCCGTCCGGAGTATGTCTACACGCACCGATGGCAAAAGCATGATCTGATCATGTGGGACAACCGCTGCGTACTGCATCGAGCGAGTGTCGTGCCGGCGAAACAGAAACGCATCATGCATCGCACGACCATTGCCGGTCAGGGGCCGGTCGAGTAGGGGACGCCGTTGCCGGTCAGAACCGCACGGGCCGTCTCTGTTCATGGTGGCAAGCGTGACCGCCGGCAAGCCCCCGACCGATCGGAGGCCATTCGAGGCGGACACCAGTCGGCAGGAGAAGCGTTGCGACCGGTTCTCGACGTGTGCCGCGTCAAATCGGGGCATGGTACCTATGCGCTGATTCTTCGTTGCGACACGCAAACACAGATCCGTGTGGGGCGACAAGGCGTGCTGGGCGTCCAGACCGGTTATTACGTCTATATCGGCAGCGCGTTCGGACCCGGCGGCGTCAAGGCCCGTGTGTCGCGGCACGTTCGTCAGATGAAGGCGAAGCACTGGCACATCGATTATCTGCGCGATGTTACCGTGCCAGTCGCCGTGTGGTGCGGTTACGGCACACGAGATCTCGAGCATCGCTGGGCGCAGTCTTTTTGCGACCTGCCGGGTGCGTGCCCGGTTCCCGGTTTCGGCTGCACTGATTGCACTTGTGAATCGCATTTGTTCAGATTCGGGAGCATGCCGGATCTCGCGCGTTTGTCGCATGGTGTTAATGGGTTGACCGAGTTTTGCCCGCTGCGCGACGATGCTCGTTGATCGGATAATGGCAATGCATGAGCGAATGATGACGCTGAAGGCGAGAATGCAAGAATGAACCATCCGGCTTCCACGCCCGAGCCGCCCTACTATGCGGTGATTTTCACGTCGGTTCGCAGTCACGGTGATGCCGGTTACAGCGAGACCGCTCGGCGCATGGAGCAGATGGCGTCAATGCAGCCGGGGTTTCTCGGGTTCGAGACGGCCTACCAGGACATCGGCATCAGCGTTTCCTATTGGTCGACAGTGGAAGCGATCAAGGCGTGGAAAGCAAACGCGGAGCACCTTCTGGCACAGCAACGCGGCAAGAACGAATGGTACGCTTCGTACCGGGTGCGCGTGTGCCGGGTAGAGCGCGAGTACGGAACCTAGCGCGATCGCTGGCAGATGCCGCGTCACGCAACCGGGCTTCTTGCCGGTGGTTCGGCAGTGTCGATGGGGCCATGCCGTGTTGCTCGTCGCTTATCTGGAATAACCAAACTGCGCTCCTCGCGTCTTGCCTGGCCCCATCCTGGGGAGCAACGCGTCGATCACTTATGTGTTAACAGGCCCTAGCTTCCTGCCCACGAACAGGTGTCCCAGCGCGAGCAGTTCCCGGCGCGTAAATCCTTTTTCCCGTAACTCGGCAAACAGATCGTCGTCGAGCACGTTGCCCGATTCGAGATTCAGTTCATTGGCGAGAATTCGAACCCGGGCGAGTGCGCGGCAAGATTCAACGTACCGGGCAGCGGGCGACTTGTTGAAATAGGCCGGATTCAGCATATACCGCACGTGGCGCGCCACATCGTTCTCACCGGACGGGTCAGCGATGTGCTCACGCTTGCACAGCGCGATGATTTCGCCTTCATTCATCCTGAGATGAATCCATGGAAAGGACGCGAACATGCCCGGCTTGTGATGTCCGAAACGCGAATTCCAGAGTGGCGCCGCCAGGCTGTAAATGATTCCACCCGGCCGGGTCACCCGCACGAATTCGCGAAACGCCGCTGCGATATCGGGCACATGTTCCATCGTCGCATAGCTGTAGACCAGATCGTAGGTGTCGTCACGCACTGCAATACACTCGGCTGACGAACGCAGATACGACACGCGTGCATGCGGGAAGTCATGCCCGGTGTTCTCGACGACGTCCAGTCCGTCAACCTGTGCCGCGCCCAGTTCGACAAATGCGCTGCACTCGTGACCTGTATTGCAGCCAACGACCAGCACTCTTGCCAGTGGTTCGCGCACATAGCTGGCTGCGATGCGCGTATGGTATTCATGAAACGAAGGCGGCGCAGCCCGTCCCAACATCCGAACCAAACGCGGATGCCGCAGTCTGGCCCGGGCCGTGGCAGAGAAGGGTGCGGCGGCGAGCGTCGATAGCCCCTTGAAAACCTTGCGCAAGCTAACGGACGACGGCATGCGTGAACTTCATTGCGCTCGAAACGGCTGCCGCCGGGGTTGCCCGCAATCGCTTCAACTCTTGCGGCTGATCAGCGACTTGCACGCAGCAACGATCGCCTCGGCGCTCATGCCATATTTCTCGCGCAAACGAACCGTCGGTCCGACCACTGCAAATTCGTCGGGCATCGCCACCATGCGCATCGGCGTCGGTTGCTCTACTGACAGAAGTTCCGCAACAGCGCCGCCCAGTCCGCCGGCAAACCGGTGTTCCTCCGCGGTCACGATGCCCGAAGTTTCGGCGGCCGCCTGCAGTATCGCCTCGCGGTCCAGTGGTTTGATGGTGTGCATGTTGAGAACGCGTGCATCGATGCCTTCGGATTTCAGTGTGTCCGACGCACGCAGCGCCAGCTCGACCATGGCACCGCAGGCAATGACAGTGACGTCGTTTCCGGACCGCAGACGGCTCGCGCGTCCGAGCGTAAAGCCGGCACCGTCTTCTGTTACCGGCGCTTCCGGCGTGCGTCCGCCAAGGCGCAGGTAAACGGGGCCGTCGATATCGAGTGTCGCGAGTGTCGCGTGGTAAGCCTCGTTGACATCGGCCGGGACGATGACCGTCATGTTCGGCAGGCTGCGCATCAGCGCCAGATCCTCCAGCGCATGGTGAGTGCCGCCGGCAACGCCAAGAGAGATGCCACTTGCCGCCGCGCCAATGACCACGCGCTGATTTGCGTAGGCGACGTCGTTACGGATCTGCTCCATGCTGCGCGCGGCGATGAATGGGGCGTAGGCACAGACGTATGGCCGTAGTCCCGTTGTCGCCAGGCCCGACGCGATGCCGATGGCGTTTTGTTCGGCAATGCCGACCTCGATAAAACGTTCCGGATACCTTGCAATCCATGGCCGGATGCCGAGCAAATCCTGGGTGTCGGCCGACAATACGACCGATCGCGCCTCGCGCTCACCGATGCGGAGCAAGGCCTGGCCAAAGGCCAGCCGGGTCTGGTTAGCCGATTCTTCGCGCCACTGCGTGGCGTTGGCAGTCGCGGTGCTCATGCGTCCCCCAGTTCTTTCAGCGCCCGGGCGTGCACTTCGTCATCCACGCTGTTGCTGTGCCATTTGTAGGTATCCTCGGCAAAGCTGACACCCTTGCCCTTGACGGTATGGGCGATGATGGCTGTCGGCCGATGCTTCTTCAGCGGCAGCGCGTCGAATGTGTCGACGATCTGCCCCATGTCATGGCCGTCAATCTCGCGCACTTCCCAGCCGAACGAGCGCCACTTGTCCGCCAGCGGGTCGAGGCTGATCAACTCGTCGATGCGGCCGCTTTGCCCGATCTTGTTGTGATCGACAATGGCCGTCAGGTTGTCCAGCCGGTAGTGAGCGGCCGCCATTGCGGCTTCCCAGTTCGAGCCTTCGTGCAATTCGGCGTCACCCAGCATGACAAACGTATGGAAGTTCTTTTTCTGTATGCGTGCCCCGTACGCCATGCCGGTAGCAATTGCAAGGCCGTGCCCGAGCGCGCCGGTGCACATTTCCACTCCCGCGACCTTGATGTCCGGGTGCATGCCAAACGGCGACTCGAAGTGGTAGAAGCGATCGAGAAGCGCGTCGTCAATGAAGCCGGCTTGCGCAAGCACCGCGCCCAGCGCAGCGTTGGCGTGACCCTTCGATAGCACGAAACGGTCGCGATCCGGCCAATCCGGTTCTGCCGGTCTAAGGCGCATGCGGTGAAAATAGAGCGCGGTCAGCATGTCTGCCGCGGACGAGGATCCGCCGGCGTGGCCGCCGCCGCCGGCGCGCAATGCCCGCCACGTGTTGCGCCGCAACTGACGCGCTTCTTTCTCCAGCCTTGTTATCAGTGTTTCTCTGCTTTCGTTCATGCACCTCTCCCGTTGCAGGACGACACGACATGCTGCAATCGTGGTTTCGTTCTGTTTGATCACGCTATCATGGCGATGAATCGTTGATCATTATTGTTCGCACGTCCAGCCACCCGACAATGCCACAGGTTAAAGTATCGGCCAATGACACGAAAGAGTCGAATGCGTCGCAACGCGTCCGTTGACGCAGTTGTGCGCTTCCTGCTTGCGGCCTTGCTCCTGCCGGGGCTGGCTGGTGCCGCTGCAGCCGATACGATCACTGAAGGTGGTTTGGAGCAACGACCCCGGATAGGCCTTGTTCTGTCCGGAGGCGGCGCTCGCGGACTTGCTCACATCGGCGTACTGCAGGTGCTCGAGCGCCTGCGGGTGCCGGTCGATTGCGTGGTTGGCACCAGTATGGGTGCGCTGGTCGGTGGCACCTACGCTGCCGGCGTGGGGCCGGGAGACATGCGCGCAGTATTGCAGGGCACCGATATTGGCGCGCTGTTCAATGATTCGCCACCCCGCTCGCAGATTCCCCAGCGACTCAAGCGCGACGACTACAAGCCGTTGTTCGAAATCACGTTTGGTTTCAACGGCGGCAGGGTGCAACTTCCGCAAGGCGCTTCTGCAGGGTACAAGTTCGAACTGTTCCTGCGGGAACTCGTCGGTCCCGGCGCGTCCGTTTCGGATCTGGATTTCGATAACCTGCCGATCCCGTATCGCGCTGTCGCAACCGACCTCGAATCCGGCGCGATGAAAGTGTTCGAAGAAGGAGACTTGCCGAAAGTCATGCGGGCGAGCATGTCGTTGCCGGCGATCCTGGCCCCCATCGAGATTGATGGCAGGTATTACGTCGATGGGGGACTGGTGCGCAATCTTCCTGTTGATATCGGGCGAGCATTTTGCGGAGACGTGATCATCGCGGTCAATCTTGGTACGCCGTTGAAATCGATCGAGGAGATCCGGAATGTCATCGGCGTTGCCGGGCAGTCGATGAATCTGCTTACCGAACAGAATGTAGCGCGCTCGCTCGCCGAACTCGGCGAGGGCGACATTCTCATCGAGCCGGATCTGGCGGGTTTTTCGTCGGGCGGATTCGAGTCTGCCGAACTGATTATCGAGCGCGGCTTGCAAGCCGCGCAGGACAAGGCGCAGGCGCTGTCCCGATTGGCGCTTGACGAAGACGCTTACGCACTCTGGTTGGCGGAACGGGCAAGCCGGCGTCTTGCGGCGCCAGAGATTTCCCGCGTCGAGATAGCCGAGAGTGAACGGTTCAGCACCGATGCGGTTGAACGCGATCTCGAAGTGGAGTCCGGGCCGGAATTTTCCTATGACGAGCTGCATGACGACCTGGGTCGCTTGTACGGGCGTGGTGATTTTTCCTACCTCGGTTATTCCGTGGTTGCGAAGGACGGCGACTACACGGTGCTGATCGATGCGAAAGCCAAGCCATGGGGACCCGGTTATCTCAAGTTCGGTCTGGATACGCGCACCGATTTCGACAGTCCGACGCAAGCCAATCTCGCTGCCAGCTATCGACGCACCTGGGTCAATTCGCTCGGCGCCGAGTGGCGTGTGGACGGGCAGATCGGCTATAACTCATTGCTCTTCACCGAGTTCCTGCAACCGCTTCAGGTGCGTGATGGCGCCTTTGTCGCGCCTTACGCCGGCGTGCGTCGCACCTTTACCCAGATCTACGAGGAGGATCTGCGGCTCGGACAGCTGCGGGTCAATTCGGTTACGGTGGGTCTGGATATCGGACTCACCGGCACGGAAGGCGAGCTTCGTCTCGGGCCATACTTCAAAGACCTGCATACGCAGCCGGATTTCGGTGTTGCCACGCCGCTGTTGCCAGAAGAGGACATCACGGAAGTCGGGTTGAAACTGTCGGGCATTGCCGATTTCCTCGATAGTGTGAGCTTTCCCCGCTCCGGGTGGTTCGCAGCGTTCGATGCCCGTGGGGCGGACGAGACCTGGGGTTCCGACGATGATTTCAGCTTTGCCTCGTTCGTTCTGAGGGGCGTAAAGAGTTTCGGCAAACATACTTTCGCCGGGCGTGTCGAATGGGGTGAAGAGTTATCGGGCGACATGCCGGTATACGACCAGTTTGTGCTGGGCGGCCCGGGGCGACTGTCGGGCCTGTTCCTGGATCAGCTCACCGGTGAAAAATACAACCTCGCCACCATCACGTATTACCGCAGCCTCGGCCACATGCCCTCGCAGCTTGGCCGCGGCACTTATGCCGGTTTGTCGATCGAGGCCGGGCGTATTGACGATCCGTTGATGGAAGACCCCTGGGACTGGACGAGCAGCGGCGCGATATTCTGGGGCGCGGACACGATTCTGGGCACGCTTTTCATTGGCTACGGGTATTCCAGTCTCGGGCAGGCCAATGCCTACCTGACAATTGGCCGTCCCCTGTGATCGGGCAACGTTCCTTTGCGTCAGCGCTTGTCCGGTCCTGAGGAAACGACGCGGATTTCCGCCGGGACGCCGATTGTGCGTGCCACCTTGTGGATGCTCGGCGCCATCGTTTCGTTCTCGACCATGGCCATTGCCGGGCGCGAGCTCTCGGCGGAACTCACGACATTCCAGATCCTGTTCTTCCGCAGTCTTGCCGGATTTTTCCTCATGCTGGTATTGCTCAGTCGCACCGGCTGGTGGCAACTGAGAACCCGCCACTTCCGAATTCACCTGATTCGTAACGTTGCACACTATGGCGGGCAGTACGGCTGGTTCTATGGCATCGCCCTTATTCCACTTGCCGAGGTGTTCGCAATCGAATTCACCATGCCGATCTGGACTGCGATGCTTGCCGGGCTGATACTCGGCGAGCGCATCGGCCGCCAGCGGGCGCTGGCGATCGCCATCGGTTTTGCGGGCGTGCTCGTGATGTTGCGACCGGGAATTGCTGCCGTCAGCCCGGCTGCACTGGCGGTGCTGGCCGCGGCCTTTGCCTACGCATTCGCGCACACGCTCACCAAGCGTTTGTCCGGAACCGATTCGCCGATGGCGATCTTGTTCTATACCACCGCCGTCCAGCTGCCCCTGGCGCTGCTACCGGCATTGCATGACTGGGTCTGGCCGTCGTTGGCCGCGTGGCCATGGGTGGTCGGTGTAGGGGCCGCTGCGCTGTCAGCGCACTATTGCCTGACGCGCGCCTTTATCCTCGAAGATGCCACCGTCGTTATGCCGATCGACTTTCTGCGTCTGCCCTTCATCGCCGTGATCGGCTACATCTTCTACGATGAGCCGCTGGAGTTCTGGGTATTTGTCGGCGCAGTGATCGTTTTCGCCGGAAGCTGGCTGAATCTGAGAGCCGGTTCTGGGGGAGGGCCTTCGCGCCGGGGAGCGGGGACGACATCGTCGTCCTGAAATCAACTCAAGAGCCCGCTTGCGGCGGTGTATCGGTGGCGCGTTGTGACAGGTGTTCCTGCGCGGCTTCCTCGCGCGCCTCGTAGGTGTCGTCGCGAGGGTCGAGTTCCATCAGTGCCGAAGTCGATACCGGCGTAACCGCGACGAATTGCTCCTGTTGCGCGACCGGGACCTGTTTCTGTGCCGACCAGTTGTGCGCCGCAATCAAGCCAAGTGCTCCCATGATGAACGCGGCGAAAACGAACAGACCGGATGGTCCGAGCAGCCAGATCGACAATGAAGCGCCAATTGGTCCGGCGATCGTGCCGACCCCAAACGCGATCAGGAGTGTTGCATTGGTGCCGACGATTTCTCCGTGCTGCATCTGATCATGCGCCAGGGCCAGGCTCACCGGATACACACTCGCGGCACAGCCGACGTATAACGCAGCGAACGTAAACAATAGCCACAACGATGACTCTCCCCACAGCGCGGTGCCGGCTGCGGCGGCCATCCCGGCCGCGGCCAGGCCCAGTACGACGCGATTGCGCGGCACGTAATCCGACAGGCGGCCGACCGGGAACTGGAACACCATTGCACTCAGTACCGCCATGCTCATGAACAGCGATAGCTGTTGGGTGTCCAGCCCGATCCGGATGGCATAGATTGGCCCGATCGAATTGAAAGCACTCAGCGTAACGCCACTGAGCACAGCACCCATCACGGCCAGCGGCGCCGCCTTGGCGACGGTGCGAACCGGCACTTGCGTGGCTTCCGGCAACTGTGGTGCAACCGAACGTGTCAGCGACAGTGGCACCAGCGACAGTGCCACCAGAATCGCCGCGACGCTGAACAGGTGGAACTGGGCCGGGTCGCCCAGGCCGATGATGAGTTGGCCGCCCGACGAAGCAAGGTAAAAGAGCACCAGGTATATGCCCAGCAGCGTGCCGCGCGTCTGCGCGGTGGCAACGCCGTTGACCCAGCTTTCCACGATCAGTAACAGTCCGGCAACGCAGAAGCCGACTACCAGCCGAAGCACGATCCACAGGTCGGTGTGCACGTAAAACGGATGTGTCAGTATGGCAGCACAGGCAAACGCGCCGAACACCGCGAATGCACGGATTTGCCCGACGCGCCGGATAATGCGCACGCCGTAGATGCTGCCGAGCACGAAGCCGACGGCGTGAAAAGAGAGGATCAAACCGGTACGCGCGGCGGAATAGCCTTCGAGTTCGAGGCGCAGGCCCACGAGGGTGCCGAGCATGGTGCTGCCACCGGTCAGCAATACCAGGCTGAGAAACAGGGCCGAAACAGAAAAAACGGTTTGCAGCATCGGTGATGGCGATGAGTTCAGGCGATGTGTCGGGTGGGGCGCAATGCGGGCAAGAGTCAGGCCGGCCCTGCACAAGCGTCCGAGGTTACACGTCCGGCAACCCGATTCCAAGATCGTCGGGCTGGCGGCCGCCGTTCCTTGTTTGCGCAGCCGCTGTCGTCATGCGGTGCCGCTGGCACAGATCGCGTGCGCCGCTTGCCATGGATTGCGTGCTCAGTCGTTGGCGCCGGCACCCGGCGAAAGGTGTCGTACGAACCATTCCCCCGAAAGGCGGGCGACTTCCTCGAGCGCCCCTCGTTCCTCGAAAAGATGCGAAGCGCCGGGAACGATGCGTAATTCAGATTCGCAATTCCCGAGCGCCGCCTGTGCCGATTCGTTGAGTTCGATGACCGCGCTATCCAGTCCGCCGACGATTAACAGCGTCGGCGCGCGCACCCGTACCAGAGCACCGGAACCGGCGAGATCCGGGCGCCCGCCGCGCGAGACCACCGCAGCGACGTGGTCTGGCATCGCGGCGGCAACGCGCAACGCAGAAGCAGCCCCGGTGCTCGCACCGAACAGCCCGATCTGCGCTGTTTTCGTCGCAGCGTCGCAACGGACGAACCGCACGGCGTACGCCAGGCGCTGTGTCAGCAAATCGATATCGAAGCGCAGTTCGTAATCGCGGTCTTCATCCTCGGTAAGCAGGTCCAGCAGCAACGTTCCCAGCCCGGCTGTCTGCAGTTGCGAGGCAACATACTGGTTGCGCGGCGACAGGCGCCCCGAGCCGCTGCCGTGAGAGAAGATCACGATACCGACGGCCGCAGAAGGAACATGCAGCGCACCTTCAAGGGATACCGCGCCGGCGGGAATCAACACCCGCCCCCCGGATTTGTTATCGCTCATATGCAACCCAACGCAATTGAAGAAGGCGGGCGAACACCATCCTGCCCGTCAGATGCAATGGTCCGGCTTTCGGTGATGGCTGGTTTGCGCAAGATCAAGCCTTGGCCGTTCCGTTGCAGCGAAAATAAAAAACTGTAAAGAACAACCGCAAACAGGAGACAAGGGCCGTGGCACTGACTCAGGAACAACTAGCCAGAATTACGAAGGAACTCGAGGGTGTCTACGAGGCGTTACTGGAGGACATACGCAATGGGCAGGACGCTAACGGAAACACAAAAATAGCCGAGCTACTTGGCCGGGTGCCGGCCGACAGTGCCGATGTCTCAGTTGCCGACGCGCTGGCCGATCTCAATGTGGAACTGATCGACCGGCACGTGCATGGTCTTCGCGATGTCGAGGCGGCAAGGCAGCGCATCGCGGACGGCAGCTTCGGGCTTTGTGTCGATTGCGAAGCCGATGTCGGCTTCGAGCGGCTGTTGGCCTATCCGACGGCAAGGCGTTGTCTCCCGTGCCAGGAAAAGCGCGAGAAGATGTTCGCGCACAAGGGCACCCCCAGGCTCTGAGTGTGCAGTTATCGTGCCGGCCCGGCGTGAGTGTGCTGCCGGTAGATTGAAAGCGCATGGCCGATGCGCCAGCGCATAGCGGGTGAGCGCCGGCGGACCGGCACGGTGTTGGCAGCTGGCATGGGTGTGATCTGTTCCCGGTCAACTGGACTATCTTTTCATCGCGACGAAATACGCGATGGACTCTGCAGTTTGCTATTCTTCCACCCGCAAACCGGTGGTATTGCGGACCGGCTTGAGTATCTTGTGCCCCGGGCGAAACCGAACCCGTGGCGCTGGGGTGACGATATCCCATTGATGGCAAAGCGCATGTTGGGTTAGTGCCTCTGTCAGTTGCCGTAACCGACCTGGACGCGCTCAACAATGCCGACACATCCCGACGCGAGTAACCGTTTTCGCCAGAGCTTCGTGCTGCTGATGGTGCTGGCGATATCGATCGCCTTCATTGCCACGATCAAGGGTTTTCTCGCGGCGCTGTTCCTGGCGGCGGTGTTCACCGGGATGATCTATCCGGTGTATCGGTGGTTGCTGGCCCGGTTTCGGCAACGCGCGACCCTGGCTTCCGTAACGACCTTGCTGCTGGTGCTCGGCATCGTCGTCGTTCCGTTGATCGGATTCTTCGGCATCGTCGCCGCTCAGGCAGTCGAAGTGACGCAGATCGTTGCGCCATGGGTGGGGCGCCAGTTGCAGAACTCCGGCAATGGCGATCACCCGCTACCTCATTGGGTGCCTTTTGCGGACCAACTCGAACCGTATCGCGCCGAGATTACCGCAAGAATCGCCGGACTCGCCAGCAAGATGGGCGGATTTCTGGTGGGGAGCCTGTCAAAAGTCACCCAGGTGACGGCGGTTTTCCTGCTCAACCTGTTCGTCATGCTCTACGCGATGTTTTTCTTTTTGATCGGCGGACCCGCAATTGTGCGCACCATCATGGGCTACCTGCCGCTTTCCAGTGCCGACAAGGACAATATTCTTGAGGTGGGACTGTCCGTGAGCAAGGCCACCATCAAGGGCACACTGGTGATCGGTATCGTGCAGGGTGCCCTCGGTGGCCTCGGGCTGGCGGTTGCCGGGATACCCGGCGCCGCTTTCTGGGGAACTGTCATGGTAGTCCTGTCGATCATTCCCGGCATCGGCACGGCGCTCGTCTGGGTGCCGGCAGTGATCTATTTGCTGATCAGCGGTAACACGGTTGCCGGTGCCGGGTTGGCGATCTGGTGTGCCGCGGTAGTCGGTACTGTCGACAACGTGTTGCGACCACGTCTGGTTGGTCGGGATACGAAAATGCCGGACCTGTTGATTCTGGTGAGCACGCTCGGCGGACTTGGCCTGTTCGGTGTGCTGGGCCTGGTGGTCGGCCCGGTTATTGCGGCATTGTTCCTGACCGCGTGGACAATTTACGGGCAGGTATTCGAAGAGGTGCTGTTGGAAGCGAAGCCTGGGCAGCCGGGATCCACGAACGCGGAGAAGCAGAAATAGCGCTGCCTCGGAATAGGTTTGTTGCGAACCTGTTGACTCCTTCCACTCACTGCCTTGAGTAGCGATAATCTCGCGCACTAGATTGCTTGTCAGATGAACAATCACTCATTCATATACACCATCGCGCCTGAAATCATCAGCACGGTCATCCTGTTGATCGGGGTAGTGCTGTTCAATTTGGCGATCACCGCGATTTTGCGCACCCGGGCCAGTATCTCGCGCGAAACCAAACTTCGGGCCTCGGTGTTCTGGCGCAATTTCCTGCTTCTGGTCGCGCTCATCTTGCTTATTTTCGTGTGGCGAGCGGAAATCCGGGTCGCCGCACTTTCACTGGCTGCCTTGTCGGTCGCGCTGGTCATTGCCGGCAAGGAATTGTTGACGTCGATTCTGGGATATATCTACCGGACGACGAGCCGCAGTTTCGAATTCGGCAACGTCATCGAAATCAATGGCGTCAAAGGTGAAGTCATTGACCAGACCCTGCTCAGCACGACCTTGCTGGAGATGAATGAAGAACACCTGTTCACGGGCAGAGTAGTGCAGTTTCCGAACAGTTTTTACGTCACCCACCCGCTAAAGAACCATTCCCGCCTTGGCAACTACCAGCTCGGGTTGACGGTCGTTCCGCTCGGCCCCGCCGACGATATCGATCGAGAAAGACATCTGCTGCTTCAGGCGGCGCTGGCGGTTTGTACCGATTACATCGCACCGACGCAAAAAGCACTGCATGCGCTTGAAGGTGAGCAGTTTGTCGTCATGCCTTCGGCAGCGCCAAGAGTTACCCTCAAACTTGCGGATGCCGGAAAAATCAATCTGACTTTGCGCTTTCCATGCCTTGCCGAGCAACGCACCCGTGTCGAGCAGGACATCATTAATCGCTACCTCGCAGAACGCGGCAAAACCGGAGCGGTCGAGCAAGCCTGATCGCGCGGCGTTTGTTGCCTGTCTTTCAGGCTCGAGCGTGCTACGCTGAATGCGACGGTACGCACATCCGGGGAGGAGTCGATGAATATCAAGTCGGTTCGGGTAGCGCTTGCGGGTATCGGTGCGCTGGCACCGACGGCACTGATGGCCGGATCGGGCTGGACCGGCTTTGCGCCGGTAGTCGAGCTTACGCCCACTGCGCAATATCGCTACGTGGTCAGAATCGACGTAAGCGAGAATCCGAGCGGTTGTCGAAACGCAGGGTATTTCTTCCAGGATTACTCCGTGGCCGGTTCGGACCTGATGTTCCGGACGCTGCTGTCCGCGGTCGAAACAGGAACCCATGTCCGCGTTTACGTCACGGGAAAGTGCGACCTCGATGGCTATTCCGAGATTTCCTCTGTCAGTATCGTCAGGCCTTCTCGATGAGCAGCGTTTGTATATGCCGTCGATGCCGAGACCACTGATCGATGCACGATTTGCAACGCTGCGTAGCAAAGGCCGTTTCAAAGCGGTTGCCGGCTGTGGCCGTGTTCTTGCTTTTTTTGACAGGGAAACGTTGACGGGTAACCGGCGACGAGCACGCTGGCGGTTGCGAAACCGTCCGGATTTCGTAATCCGGTTTGGAGACGACCGCGACCGTGCCATTTCGAATGCACCGCAGCGGCCGGCACATCGATGAAGGACTGTGTCAGTCGCGCGGTGTGTCGCTTTCTTTAGTGTTTTCGCCAACGAACCGGTCATGTTTTTGTAAACAATTCTTCCGTGCATAGATGATCCGCCGCCTGTTCAAGACCGTGTTCAGAACAATGTCTTCGTGGTTTCGCCGTCCTGCGCGCGAGCCGGAAGGCAAGTTGTTCAAAGGCAGTCATTCCGCATTCGGGCGCAGCTTCGCGCTGGTGCAGTTGACCTCCGGGCGGCGGCCTTACCTGCTGTACTTGCCGAAGAGCTACAACGCCGCGAAACGCCTGCCGATGGTCGTGATGCTGCACGGCTGCCGGCAGGATGCCGGCACGTTCGCTCATGTGACACGGATGAACGGTATCGCCGACCGCGAAAACTTTCTGGTTCTGTACCCGGAGCAGCGCCGGCTGGCGAATTCTCTGCGATGCTGGAACTGGTTTTCACGGTCGGCGCAGACAGGCGCAGGGGAGGCGGCCATTCTCGCCGACATGATCCGCTCCATAGCTGACGAGTACGGGGTCGATACGGAACGTGTCTATGTCGCAGGATTGTCGGCAGGTGCGGCGATGGCGAACAATCTCGCCGTCTGCCATGCCGACCTGTTCGCGGCCTGCGCGCTGCACTCGGGCGTGGCCTTTGCTGCGGCGACTTCATCGCACGAGGCGATCAAGGCGATGCGTGACGGTGCGCGCCACGAAGCCCACGAAACCGGCAAGCGCGCGTTTATCCAGTCACGCGGCAAGACCGAAGCAATCCCGGCGCTGGTGATTCAGGGTGATGCGGACGAGGTGGTCAATCCGGTAAACGCCCGGCAGCTTGCCGCACAGTTCGCGGTGTTGAATGAACTCCTTGCCGAACATTCCCGTTCACAATCCGGGGCGCCGCGCGAAAAAATCACTAATAATCGCAACAGCTCGACTTATCCTTACGAGACCACAGATGTTTTCAGGGGAGGTCAGGTGCTGATTCGAAAAATACTCGTATCGGGACTGGGGCATGCCTGGAGCGGCGGTGCCGGGGACTATCAATACAGCGATCCGCGCGGCCCCAATGCCAGCGAGCTGATCTGCGACTTCTTCGCCGAGCATGGCCTGCGCGACACCGCCACTACGGGCAGTGCATAGGGCAAGTATCAAGAACATTCTTTAAGCCCTGACCGCAGAGGGCGCGAAGGGCGCAGAGGGAAAACGAATGCATGAGCTGTCACGACAGGCAGCCGTTGCGTCGGTCCGTCACTGAAGTGAATCTCGACTTTCTCTGCGTCCTCTGCGACCTTTGCGGTGAGTGATTTACCGACTTGGTGTGGCTTCAAGGCGCCGGATTGGGGTAACGCCCCTGCAGTTCACGGATCGCGTTCAGCGTCGCTTCGTCCAGCACCAGTTGCGCAGCGGCAATGTCTTCCTTGAGTTGTTTCATTGTCGTGGCGCCGATGATCGACGAGCCGACAAACCAGCGGCTGGCAACGTAACCGAGGGCGAGTTGCACCAGGGTCAGGCCACGTTGTTTTGCCAGTGCAGCATAGGCATCGATGGCTTCTGGAACGATGGGCTTCCTGAACCGGGCGCCGAGGTTGTCGAATAGCGTGAAGCGGGCACCCTCCGGCCGCGCATCGCCAATATACTTTCCGGACAGCAAGCCTGCGGCCAGCGGGCTGTAGGCCAGCAGTGACATATTCTGCCGGTACAAGGCTTCGGCCAGATCATTGTCGACGTTGCGCGATATCAAGCTGTAGCTGTTTTGAATCGTCACCGGGCCCGGTACGCCGAGTTCTTTCGCGGCGCGGTGAAATTCGCAGACCCCCCAGGTGGTTTCGTTCGACAGACCATAGTGGCGAATCTTGCCCGCGTCGATCATTGCCGCCATTCCTTCGACCTGTTCGCGGATGGACGGTCCCTGCTTTTCCTTGCCGGGATCGAATTCGACGCCGCCAAACATTGGCACGTTGCGTTGCGGCCAATGGATCTGGTACAGGTCGATGTAATCCGTTTGCAGGCGCTCGAGGCTGGTGTCAACGGCTTCCGCAATGACCTCGCGCGTCAGGTCGGTGCGCCCGCCGCGAATCCAGTCGCGCCTTCCCGGCCCTGCCACCTTGGTTGCGATAAATAATTTGTTTCGCTGCTGCCTGGCCAGCCAGGTGCCGAGATGTTTTTCGGTGCGGCCCTGCGTTTTCGCATTGGGCGGCACCGGATACATTTCCGCAGTATCGATAAAGTTGATGCCCTGGCCGACAGCGTATTCCAGTTGCTCGTGCGCTTCGGCCTCGCTGTTCTGCTGGCCCCATGTCATCGTGCCCAGGCACACTTTGGAAACCATCATTTCGGTACCGGGCAGGGTTTGATATTGCATTCTCACTCCATGCTGTAATCGAGGGATTCGCGCAACCTATCAACGCTAACGAATAGGGGATAAATCCGGTGCTGTCAACTCGGCTACGCTCGCGCGGGACGAAAAGACCGGCGATGACTGCAATCCCGCAGCGAACGCGGCGGCGTAGCCGTCGCCTCACCAGCTGTTACGCAACTCCCTGAGTTTCAGGAATACCGTCTTCGGGTCCGGTTGCTCGGGCAGTTCCGGAAATGATTCACGCAGGCGGGCGATGATGACCGGGTTGTGTAGCCGGAAGAAGCTGTTGACCTTCTTCTCCATGGCCAGCGTCGAAACCAGCGCACTGTTCGGATCCTGTCCGCCAATACGCTTGAGCAGTGCTTCGGCCTCCGTGTTGCCCGGTTCGCGATCGAGCGTGAAGCGAAGGTTGTTCTCGATGTAGTCGTGGCCCGGGTAGACCTGCGTGTTGTCAGGCAGCCTTGCCAACTGGTTGGCAAAGGTCAGGTACAACTCGTTGGGGTGGCCACCGTTGTGGCAATTGCCGGCACCGGCATTAAACAGGGTGTCACCGCAGAACAGTGCCGGGGTATCCGTGTGAGACAGCAGGCAGACATGGCTCATGGTGTGCCCGGGCGTATCGAGCGACTCCAGTTCCACCGTTTTGCCGACTTTGACGATGTCGCCGGCGCCCAGGCCGCGGTCCACTCCCGGAATGCTCGCTCCCGCGTTGTTGTGGGCCAGCAGTTTCGCGCGCGTTGCCGCGATCATGGCGCGGTTGCCGCCGGTATGATCGCCGTGCTCGTGTGTGTTGAGAATCTGCGTGATGGTCCAGCCATTCTTCTTCGCCACAGCCAGGCATTTTTTCGCGTCCAGCGGATCGACGGCCATCGCTTCACCGGTTTCCGGGCAAACGATCAGGTAATTGAAATTCCGGTACGCGTTGCCGGTCCAGATTTGTTCAACGATCACGATGGTGTCTCCGTATTTGTGGTGATGAGCAGCCTTGCGCCAGAGCTTGGCGTCCGGGGCGCAATCGTGTCAATGGTGCCGGCCACGGTTGGACGCTGCCATCAGGCAATGCGCTTCTTCAGTTCGGGCGGATTGGAGGACTTCTCCCGGAATTCATCGACTGATCCGGCGAACTTCACGCCGGCGCGCTTTATAGCGCCGTCATCGACTTTCTCGATCGGCGTGTAGAACGGATGGTGGTGCTCGACGTAGGGGTTGTTGCGTGCTGCGTTGTAGCAATGAATCACCGTCCAGCGACGGTGTTCGGAGCGGTTCTGGTCCGAACGGTGCAGCACGTTGCAGTGAAAGAACAGACCATCGCCGGGTTCCATCTCGGCGTATTCCACTTCCATGCGCTTGAGCATCTCCTCGACCCGCACCGGGTCGGCGCCGACCTGCTCGCCTGAAAGCACGCCGTGTTCGATGCGTCCGCAGTGATGCGAGCCCTTGACCACCTGCAGGCAGCCATTTTCGCGGGTGGAGCGATCGAGTGCGACCATCAGGCTGGCCATGTAAGGGAAGACGATGCCGTTGTGGTACCAGTAACCGTAGTCCTGGTGCCATTCCCAGGCACCGCCTTCGCGCGGTTCCTTGGCCGTGAGCTTGGAGTGGTAGTGATACACCTCGCCGCCGAGCAGGTCTTCCATCGTGTCGACGACACGGTGGCTGCGTGCCGCGAGACCGTAAACGCTGTCGCCCGGGTGATTCCAGATGGCCATGCGCGTTTTGTTTCCGGAAGCGTCGTGGCGGTCATAGATGCGGCTGCGCAGTGCTTCGTCGCCCTCGATGGCCGCTCGGAGGATGGCAATCTCTTCTTCGTCGAAAAGCCCCCGGACCATGACATAGCCGTCGCGCTCGAAAGCGGCCCGTTGTTCACTGCTGAGTACTGAATCTGGCATATTCATTCCCTGTTCTGTTAAACACATATATTAAATTATCGCTCCGCCCGCCGGCTGAAACCATGTCCTGGGTCAAATCGAAGTCTTGCGGCACAGGAGGGGCAGAAAAATATCGCCCGTATTCAAGGCGGTCCATGCTTGCCGGCGGGCACTCCGAACAGACCGAGCGTGAGTTGACTGCGCTCTTCGCCATCGTGAGGCTGCCCGGTTGGCGCGAGGGAGTCGAGGGCGTACAGGTTCTCCGCCCGGACTCCCAGCAGTCTCAGCTTCTGTTGTAGCGGTGCTTTCTTCAGGGCCAGTCCG
Organism: uncultured beta proteobacterium; assembly: GCA_963792855.1. GTDB lineage: Bacteria > Pseudomonadota > Gammaproteobacteria > Burkholderiales > Eutrophovitaceae > SG8-40. The sequence continues at coordinate 161,550 of CAWBXZ010000018.1, forward strand.
GCCCAATGACGGATGGCGGCTGCGTCGCGTATCCAGGTGTCGGCAGTCAGCACGCGCGTCACGATCCTGAAGTCGTCAAACCGCAGTTTCACACCGATGGTTTTTGCCGCATAGCCCTTGCGTTGCAAGTCGTTAGCGAGCTGTTCGCACAGCCGGGTGAACAGTCTGCCCAGCTCGGCGCGGTCATGCCGCGGGTGGAGGTCGCGTTCGAAGGTCGTTTCGCGGCTGATCGATTTGGGCCGGCTGAAGGTGACCACGTCGCGCTCGTCGCGGCCATGCGCGACACGGTGCAGCCAGGCGCCATTGTTGGGTCCGAACTGCTGTTTCAGCCAGATCTCATCGGCAGCAGCCAGCTCGCCGACGGTGTTGATTCCGAGCGCGGCGAGCTTTTCGCTGGCTTTCGGGCCGATGCCGTTGATCCTGTTCGCTGGCAGCGGCCAGATGCGCCCGGGAATATCGGCCAGCGTGATGATGGTCAGACCATTTGGTTTGTCCAGCTCGGAGCACAGTTTTGACAACAGCTTGTTGGGGCTGACGCCGATGGAGCAGGTAAGGCCCGTGGTTTTATGCACGCGCGACTTGATGCGCAGCGCGATATCGCGAATGCCGGCGTAAGGATCGGTTTCCGTGACATCATGCGCTCCCGCCACGTCACTGAGGTCGATGTAGATTTCGTCGATGCCGCGGTCTTCGATCTGCGGTGCGATTTCCCTGACAGCCGCCTTGAACTGCCGGGAGTAATGGCGGTACTGGTCGAAATCGGCGGGCAACAATACCGCGTCGGGCGCGAGCGCGGCGGCCTTCATCAGACCCATTCCCGAATGTACGCCAAGCCCGCGTGCCTCATAGGTGGCGGTGGTGATGACACCGCGCCCGGCGTAGTCGCGCAACGACGCGAAGCGGCGCGAACCGTCCGCCAGTGGCTCGGGCGCATGTGCGCGGCGGCCACCGACCACGACCGGCTTGCCGCGCAGTTCCGGGTAGCGCAGCAACTCCACCGATGCGTAGAACGCATCCATGTCGAGGTGCGCAATCCAGCGCGGCGGAATGTGTGATTCGGGATGGGTCAAAAGTCACCTTGTACGGCGATTTTGCCAGCATTCGCGATCCAGTATGTTGCGTGGCCGGTCGATGCCGCTGTCGACCCGCGCCGCTTGTGTTTTCCGGTGCTGACCTCGGATAATGCCCGGATTCAAACGCGGGAGAGGGACGATGAGACGAATACTTGCGGCAGCACTGATGTTGCTGGCGGTGGCAGGCCTTTCCGGCTGCGGCTACAACACACTGCAAAGCACCGATGAGAACATCAACGCGACCTGGGCGGAGGTGGTGAATCAATACCAACGCCGTGCCGACCTCATCCCGAACCTGGTCGAAACCGTCAAAGGGTACGCGGCACAGGAACAGGACGTCTTGCTCGGAGTCACCGAAGCGCGATCAAAGGTTGGATCGATCCAGGCGACGCCGGAAATGGTGAACGACCCTGCTGCACTCGAAAAATTCAGCGCGGCGCAAGGTGAATTGAGTTCGGCATTGTCGCGCTTGCTGGTGGTTGTGGAGAATTATCCGCAACTCAAGTCGGACGCCAACTTCCGTGACCTGCAGGCGCAACTCGAAGGTACCGAGAACCGGATCACGGTCGCACGGCAGCGCTATATCAAGGCCGTGCAGGAGTACAACGTCACCGTGCGATCGTTTCCGACGAACCTGACGGCAATGGTGTTCGGCTACAAGACCAAGGCACAATTCACCGTCGAAAACGAAGCGCAGATCGCGCAGCCCCCAAAAGTTGAGTTTGGCAAGGAGTAAACACTTCGGCCGTTGGCTGCTCGGGACGGCCATCCTGATCGGTGCCATATCGGCCGCCGTCGTCGGCACGGGTGCCACTTCAGGCCCAGCGGTAGCGGAAGTGACGGTGCCGGCGCTGCGCGCCCGTGTCACCGACCTGACCGGTACGCTCGATCGCGAGCAACAGGCAGCGATCGAGCAAAAACTGGCGCAATTCGAAGCGAGGAAAGGTGCCCAGATCGCCGTGCTATTGCTGGCGACGACCAAACCGGAAACCATAGAAGAGTTTGCGGTGCGGGTACAGGAAGACTGGAAGCTCGGGCGCAAAGGCATCGACGACGGCGTATTGTTTGTGGTCGCCAAGGGTGATCGCACTGTGCGCATCGAGGTGGGCTACGGTCTGGAAGGCGTCCTGCCGGATGCCATTGCCAAACGCATCATCGAAGAGGAAATTACCCCGGCGTTTCGTCGCGGTGATTTTTATGCCGGCATCAACGCCGGCGTCTCACGCATGATCCAGGTCATTGAAGGCGAACCGCTGCCACCACCGCGGAACAGCACGGCAGCGGGAAAGAGCTTGAACCTCGACTGGTTGTTCCCCGTCTTTGTGATGCTGATGGTAGGCAGGCGGTTGATTACCGCTGTATTGGGCCGGTTTCTTGGCGCGAGCGTGACGGGAGGCATTCTGGGATTCCTCGTCTGGCTGATCGCCGGATCGTTGATTGCAGCTTTGGTTGTGGGCGTATTCGTTTTCCTGTTCAGTCTGCTCGCGGGCAGTTCGGGTGGCCGAACGTCACGTGGCTGGGGTGGTGGCTGGTCCTCCGGCGGTTTCGGCGGCGGTGGTGGCGGCTTCAGCGGCGGCGGAGGGTTGTCTGGCGGCGGCGGTGCAAGCGGTCGCTGGTAGGACGCACAGACAACATGAACTTCTCCCGAATAGCAAAACATCTTCTGATTCCCGACTGGTGGGCGCATCGCGCGTTCCCGAAACGTGTGCTTGCTCGCATCGACCAGGCGGTGCATGTGTCGGAAAAATCGCATCGCGGCGAACTGTGCTTCGTTGTCGAAGGCGACATTGATCTGGCCGCATTGCTGCGCGGTGTTACGCCCCGGCAAAGAGCGGAACAACTGTTCGGGCAGATGCGCGTATGGGACACCGAGGAAAACAGCGGCGTGCTGATTTACGTGCAACTGGTCGATCACTGCATCGAAATTGTCGCTGACCGCGGTATCAGCGCGAAAGTCGGGCAGTCCGATTGGAATACGATCTGCGAGACCATGCAGTCGGCTTTCTTCGCAGGGTTGTATGAACAAGGCGCACTCGAGGCGATCACCAGCATATCCGCGCTGCTCACGCGACACTTCCCTTCGGGGGAGGAAAATCCGGACGAATTGCCGAACCGGCCGCTACGGATCTAGATACCCGCATGGCTTTCATGCCGTTGCGGGTATCGCCCAGGTCACCATTGACGGCGTTGTTTGTACGGGCCTGGTCCGGCAACAGGTATTGTCGGGAGCGCCGGCCCATTCGGTATCGTTTGCGATATGTCAATGTGACTCCGGACATTCAAGGCTAGAAGCGCCTGACGGGGTAGATGGCTTTGTTGCCGGCTCTCTGCCACGGATTATCAGATCCCTTAGTCGCAAGAAAGTCAGACCATGAAGCATCGGAGAACAAAAATGATCGCCTTTATCGTTGCCCTTTTCTATGCAGGCGGAATTGCGGCGGCGATGCATGCTGTCATGACGGTGCGAACGGCTCAAGGCGCGGTTGCCTGGTCGGTCTCTCTCGTCTCCTTCCCGTTCGTCGCGTTACCAGCCTATCTCGTTCTGGGGCGAAGCAAATTTGAGGGCACGGCAGCCGCTTACGAGCAGAGTAAGGACGAGATCGATGCGCTCATCAGCGAGTTCCATCAGAACATGAAGCCGTGGACGGTGCCGTTTGAAGACGATCCGTCCGTGTACCAGTCGGTGCGCCGGCTCGCCAGCATGGAGATGACCCACAGCAATGCTGCACGATTGCTGATCAACGGCGAGGCGACGTTCACCAGCATTCTGGACGGCGTTGCCAACGCCAAGGAATACATACTGTTTCAGTTCTACATGTTTCACGATGACGAACTGGGGCGGCAGGTGCAGGCAGCACTGATTGAGCGAGCCAAAGCCGGGGTTCGTGTCTACGTGCTGTATGACGAGATCGGAAGCGGCGGACTGCCAGACAGCTATGTCGAGGAACTTCGTGCCGCCGGCGTCCGGGTGTCTTCGTTCAAGCCCACCCAGGGTTCTCGCAATCGCTTCCAGCTTAACTTTCGCAACCACCGGAAAATGGTCGTTATCGACGGCTTGACGGCATGGGTTGGTGGCCACAATGTCGGCGACGAATACATGGGCCGAGATCCGGAATTCAGTCCTTGGCGCGATACGCACGTGCGTCTCGATGGGCCGGTGGCGATTCAAATGCAGGCAGTGATCGTCAGCGACTGGTATTGGGCCACACGCGAGTTGCCCAGGTTGAACTGGCAGCCCAAGGCCGCTCAAAGCGGGAACGTGAAAGCCATGATCGTACCGTTTTCACCTTCTTCAAAACTGGAAACCGCCGGGCTGTTTTTTGTGACGGCATTGAATTCGGCGAAAAGCCGAATCTGGCTGTCAGCACCGTACTTTGTGCCGGACGAAGCAATACTCAAGGCGCTGGAACTGGCAGCATTACGCGGCGTGGATGTGCGCATCATTACCACCGGCAAACCCGATAGCTGGCCGGTTTACCTTGCGGCATTCCGCTACATTGATCATTTACTCGATCTCGGTATCAAGTTCTATTCCTATGAGCCGGGCTTCCTGCATGAGAAAGTCATGCTGATCGATGACGACTTCTCGACCGTGGGCACGCCCAACTTCGACAACCGCTCGTTCCGGCTAAACTTCGAAGTGACCTCTCTCATCGCCGACAAGGCCTTTGCCAGCGAAATGGAAACAATGTTCGAGCGGGATTTCGCCCATGCGGTGCTCATCGATGCGGACGCCCTGGAAAACAAGCCGTTCTGGTGGCGCCTGGCGGTCAACGTGTCCCGTCTGGCTGCACCGGTTTTATAGGCGAGCACGCTGAGATTTGTAAAAGGACGAAATTTGTATTGCGGCCTTTGTTAAGGGAACCGGATTTCGTGCGATGCGGCTGCCGTGCACAAGCGTGTGGGACGGAATTTTTGTCCCGCGAGCGCCCGGGCGCATCTCTGAAAAGGTTGTTGGCGGGCGGGCCAAGTACGCCGGCAGCCTCAGGCTTCAGGTTCAAAAGAAATTCGCTTGCCGCGAGTCCTGCCGGTTGCTTTCCTGGACGGGGCGCACTCGTTCAATTGGTGAGACAACCACCTTGAGCGCAGTGACGGTTTGGTCTGTCTGCGCCCGGTTTTGCTTTAATCCGCTTTACCACAGTTGGGCGAATACGTTAGCTTGGAGACTTCTGCACACTTGCCTGGGGAAATGCCGGTGACCAATATTGTACCGATGTGGCCGCGCCAATCCGTTGGCTCGCAACGCGATGGCAAGATGGGTTTGCTGAGTGTTCTGCTTCTGTCCGTCCTGATTGCCGGTGGGTGCGCATCATTGCCGGACAATTCCGGGCGCACCGTAACGCACGCCGTCGAGAGCACTTCTGACACCCAGCTCGGTCGTGAAGTTGACCCTTTGGTGGCGGCCCATCCGGATGTGTCCGGCTTCTTCGCGCTGTCGAACGGTGAAAATGCGTTCGCTATGCGCCTGCGCCTGGTCAGGGACGCCCAGAAAAGTCTCGACGTGCAGTACTACATCTGGCACGACGACCTTACCGGAAGAGTCTTTCATAACCGATTGTTGCAGGCAGCAGACCGCGGCGTGCGGGTCAGAATACTGCTCGATGATCTCGATACTGCGGGCAAGGACGAGATGCTGCAGATCATCGACACCCATCCCAACATCGAGATCAGGTTATTTAACCCGTTCGCCAATCGATCTGCCCGGATCCTTGATTTTATTGGCGACACACGCCGCATCAACCACCGCATGCACAACAAGTCGCTGACTGCCGATAATCGAGCCACGATATTCGGTGGCCGCAATGTCGGCGATGAGTACTTCGACGCGGCGGAAGAAGTTGGCTTCCGGGATATGGACGTATTGGCGATCGGCCCGGTCGTTCAAGACGTTTCCGGAGCGTTCGATCTGTACTGGAACAGTCAGTGGGCCTATCCCCTGGACGCCTTCGCCGAGGACGGTCTTGTCGACGACGCGCGAATCGAGAGCTTCCGCCAGGATTCCGATGCCTTTCTCGAAGCGGCGAAATCGAGTGAGTACGCAGCCGCGCTGCGTGCTCTGGATATCGCAAAGTTGCAGCGCATAAGCGATCTCGATTTTTCCTGGGGTGATTGGGTTTTCATTTACGACCTGCCCGAAAAGGTCGAGGCCGAGGAACTCGACCGCGAAATACTTCTGGCGCCGAAGCTCAAGAAGGGGATCGACCGCACCCGCGAAGAGCTGACGATCGTTTCGCCGTATTTCGTGCCGGGACGGAAGTTTACCGACTATCTTGTCAACATGGTCGGCAATGGAGTGCGTGTCCGGATTCTGACCAACTCGCTCGCCTCGAACGACGTGGCTATGGTGCACGCGGGTTACATGCGCTACCGGAAGGACTTGATCAGGGGAGGCGTGGAGCTCTACGAGTTCAAGCCGATCAAAGGCGTATCAGAGGACACGAAGAAGACCAAGGCGAAGTGGTCCGGTTCTTCTCGTGCCAGCCTGCATGGAAAATTCATGGCTTTTGACGACGAGTATGTCTTCGTAGGTTCGTTTAACCTTGACGGCCGTTCGGTCGCCCTTAACACCGAGCTGGGTGTGTATTTTGAAAGTCCCAGATACGCCGAACAGATCGCCGATGCATTTGATAAGCGTGCGATGCAATCGGCCTATCGAGTCACGCTCACCGACAACGGCCGTCTACAGTGGACAACTCTTGAGAACGGTGAGGAAGTCGTTTTTGACGTCGAGCCGGAAACCGGTTTCTGGAAGCGTTTCGGCACCGGTTTCATGTCTGCAATTGTCCCGGAAGGTCAGTTGTAACGCATCCGGGCAAGGGACCGCTTGCCGAGACGGTCGGTTGGCAGCGGCACATGGCGCACAAGCGGCAATGATGGGGTCAGTCGTCGACTCTTGCGGATGACGCGGTTGCAATCGGACACAGGCGCAAGGACGAGGAAGCGTTGCGGATGTTGAGTTGCATATTGGCTCTGCTTACGGGCGCGATCTGTTTTTTCGGAGAGGTTCGGGCCCGCCATTACAAGGACCGCGTCGTGGCGATGACTTCGCTACGAGAGCGGATCCGGGCGAAATCACATCCGATCGTGGCCATGCGGATGTTGCCGCCCGGCGAACGGGAATGCACGCGATGCCCAGAGGGATAGTGAGGCGACTGCATGCTATCTGGCTGGGCATGGTTTTCCTCATGGCGCCTTTCCCGGTGAACGCCCGGAACGAACAGGACACGAGCGAAAACTACTCTCTAGGATACGAGTACCATCAACATATCAAGGATCGTATGCGCGGGTTCGGCGAACTGAAATACGAAAAGCCTCTCGAGGGCGACGGTGTGTGGAAACGCTGGACCGAGGCGGAGGCTACAGGCGGAGTGAGCTACGACTTGAGCGAGCGGCTCAGGCTGGAGGGCGGCTTGGGCCTGTATTACAACCGCCAGGAGGATCTGCCGGACTCCGAAGAGGTTCGGCTCTGGCAAGCGGTCACTCTCGATTGGCCGGACAGCCCCGGAGTCAAGCGCCGCTTTGTCTTTAGCAACCGCTTACGACTGGAGGAGCGGTACAAGAAAACGAGCGCGTGGGATTTCTCGCTGAGGCTGCGCTATCAGCTTGCGCTTTCAGTTCCCGTCAACCGTTACACGGTTGAACCAGGCGCATTTTATGTCCCGCTCAAAGCCGAATTCTACGCCCCGCTCGGCGACGAGATACCGGAGATTCGGGCGACGCAATCGCGTTTCACAGTGGGCGTCGGCTATGTCTTCAACAAGACATGGATCGGCGAAATTCGCTATGCAAGGCAGAATTCCGAGGATTCCATCGGCGCCAACGTCGAAACAACCGATCAAACCATTGAATTTCGCGTCAAGACGTCGGTCCGGATCCGGGATTTGCTCACAGGCCGATAAGGCAGTTGGTGTCGCACGCGGGCCGTTCTACGGCTGACCTTACCGGTGGGCGGCTGAGGCGGTCAACGCCAGTCGGCTGTTAGTGCAGCAAACCTGCGGGCCGGGCCCTGCTGCCGGTTTCCGGCGAAGGTGGGGGGGGCTGCTTGGGCTACAAGGGCCTTGCCCACATGAAACCCCTGCCCAATAGCGCCTTGTGCATTATGGTTTGCGCGATCACAAGGCAAATTTGTCAGTGATATCAGCATATTGCTCGTGAACCGCGGGTGCTGGCCCGGCGCCTGCGGCGGCCTAGCCAACAACTGCTAACGGGAATGGCTTGCATTGACGCAGCGTCGTATACCACCGAAAATAACGGCCGGAGCAGTTTGGTCCAAAGCAGGCGGTGCCCGGGCTCCAGGCATCTTCCGTCCGGAACGTTTCCCCTAGAAAGGTCCAAGCCATGGCTATTTGGCTCAAGAAAGGTATTTCCGCCGAAGACGACGCGGCGCAAGTCGCCCAGGTTCGAAAAACTGTCGAACAGATCCTTGCCGACATCGAAGCACGCGGCGATGAGGCTGTGCGTGAGTTGTCACAGAAGTTCGATAACTGGAACCCGAAAGAATTCCGTCTCACTCGCGCCCAGATCGACGAATGCGTCAAGAGCCTGCCGAAGCAGGTGATCGAAGACATCAAGTTCGCCCAGCAGCAGATCCGTAATTTTGCGCAGATCCAGCGCGACGCGTTGCGCGACGTCGAAGTCGAAACCTTGCCGGGCGTAGTGCTCGGTCACAAGAACATTCCTGTTAACAGCGTCGGCTGCTATGTGCCCGGGGGAAAGTACCCGATGGTGGCATCGGCGCACATGAGTATCGTGACGGCCAAGGTGGCGGGCGTGAAGCGAATCATCGCGTGCGCGCCGCCTTACAAGGGCGCGCCGCATCCGGCGATCGTTGCGGCAATGCATCTGGCTGGCGCCAACGAGATCTACGCCCTCGGCGGTGTTCAGGCGATTGGCGCGATGGCGATTGGCACATCGAGCATCAAGGCGACCGACATGATTGCCGGGCCCGGCAATGCTTTCGTTGCCGAAGCAAAGCGCCAACTGTCAGGCCGCGTTGGCATCGACCTGTTCGCAGGCCCGACCGAAACGCTGGTGATTGCCGATGAAACCGTCGATGGCGAGATTTGCGCTACCGACTTGCTGGGTCAGGCAGAACACGGGCCCAATTCTCCGGCGATCCTGCTCACCACGTCACGCCGACTTGCCGAGGACACGATGAAGGAGATCGACCGGCAGCTAACGGTATTGTCGACCGCGCCGATTGCCGGGCAGGCGTGGAAGGATTACGGGCAGGTGATTCTGTGCAAGGACAACGCCGAAATGGTGAAGGAGGCCGATCGGATTGCTTCGGAACATGTGCAGGTGATGACGAAAGACAACGATTACTTCCTCAAGAACATGACCAACTTCGGTGCCCTGTTCATCGGCCCGGAGACAAATGTTTCCTATGGCGACAAGGTGATCGGCACAAACCATACGCTGCCGACGCGCAAGGCGGCGCGTTACACCGGCGGGCTGTGGGTTGGAAAATTCATCAAGACCTGCACGTATCAACGTGTCAAGCCGGAAGCCACGGCGATGATCGGGGAGTATTGCTCGCGTTTGTGCGCGGTCGAGGGCTTTGCCGGCCACAAGGAGCAGGCGGATTTGCGCGTACGCCGTTACGGTCGCCGGCGCGCGGCCTGAATCCATCGGCAGCGTTGACACAGGAATGATCAGGCAGTTCTGCGGGGCTGCCTGCAGCGTTACGGCATATGAACTTTGCCGTTCCACATTAAGTGTCGCAAGCTGCGTTGTGCGGAGGTGCCCATCATGTTGAAAGGTAAAGTTGTTGCAGTCACCGGCGGTTCGGGCGGCATCGGTTCCGCAATTTGCCGTGCCTTCGCGAGTGCCGGTGCGACGGTTATCGTTGCCTACAACAATAATGAGCAGGCGGCGAGGGATGTCGTCGCGTCGCTGAAAGGCGAAGACCATTGGGCACATTATGTCCCGGTGGATATCACTGCCGCGCTAGAGGATTTCGCAGCCCTGGTCAAAGACAAGCACGGCCGGCTCGATGTGCTCGTTAACTGTGCCGGCATCACCAAGTTCGTTTCGCACAATGATCTCGATGCGCTCGACGATGATCTGATTGACGAGATGTTCCGCGTGAACTGGCGCGGTTCGTTCGCGGCGATTCGGGTTTTTCACGATCTTCTCAGGAAAACCGGCGATGCGTTGGTGGTTAATATTTCGTCCGTCGCGGGCATACACGGGGTCGGCAGCAACATCGCCTACTGTGCATCCAAGGCGGCGGTGGATACCATGACCAAATCCCTCGGCCGTGCACTGGCCCCGGACATTCGCGTCGTCGCGGTGTCCCCCGGTATGGTGGAGACGGATTTCGTAAGGAAATTGAACCCGAAATGGCTTGCCCAGCAAAAGGTGCTGACGCCGATGAAGCGCTTCGCCACGGTGGAAAACGTTGCACATACCGTGCTGGCCACGGCAACCCATATGAAATTCTCGACCGGTTGCGTGATTCAGGTAGACGGTGGCCGACCGCTGGGTTGAGCCGGACCTGGTCGAAGCGGGCACAATGGCGGATCTCAAGAAGCTATACGACGATGTGATCATGGATCACATAAAACACGCACGAAACTACGGCGAATTGCCCGGGGCTACGGCAAGCGCCGAAGGGGTGAACGCGCTGTGCGGTGACAATCTGACGGTCTACGTTAAAGTCGAAGACGATGTAGTTGCGCAATGCCGGTTTCAAGTGCGAATGCTGTGGTATTTCCATGGCGTCCGCGTCCATCATGACGGAACTGGTTGCGGGAAAGTCGGTCGCCGAGGCCAGGCACATTGCCGCTGACCTGCTGGAATCCTTCTCCGAAGTAGCATCCGGAACACGATGCACATTACGGGCGAGCGGCTGTGCTGGGGATCGTTCGTGAATTTCCCTCGCGACGAAATTGTGCATCGCTTGCCTGGGTTGCGCTCAACGCGGCGCTCGAGGGTAAAGGTCAGGCGGTGCTGGGTGGTTGAGCCTGGCTGATCTGGCTGCGTGATCCGCAGCCTGTCGTTGCGGCCTTCCGGTAGGCTTCGGAGCAGGCTGCCGGCAAGTTGTATCGAGCTTTCTTCCTTTTCAGGCGATGCGTGTCCCGCCACGCCAGGTTGAGACGGGTGCCGCAATACTTCCGGCGGGACGCCGCACGCGAACGAGGTCGGCGCGTTTGCCGATCGCCAGTTCTCCCCGGTCGCTCAGGCCGATCAGCCCTGCGGGTTCACTTGTCACCGCTGCAATAGCGCGAGGCAGGGACCAGCCAACTTCGTCATGCAACATAAAGGCGCCGTACACGAGAGAGTGCGGCACATAGTCCGACGACAGGCAGTCAACGAGATCTTCTGCGGCCAGATCCCGTGTCAGGACGTTGCCGCAGTGTGAGGCGCTGCGAACCATGTTGGGCGCACCCATGACGATGTGCATTCCGTGGCGGCGCGCTGCGCGCGCCGCGACCAGCGTGGTCGGGAATTCGCTGATATGCATGCCGTCCGCGGCGGCCTCGTCGACATGGGCCTCGCTGGTGTCATCGTGACTGGCAAGAGGCAAATGGTAGGCCGCGCACAGTTCCAGCAGGGCCTTGCGGTTTTTGATGGCGTTTCGCGACTGCAACTCCATCCTGTCGGCAACCATCTGATCGAGATGCCCGTCACTCCATTCCTGGTCGCGCTGACTGTGGACGCGAAAGTGCTCGATGTTGGACCATTGCCGCTGGCCCGGCGTGTGATCCATGACCGACACGAGGCGCACGCTCGTATCATCGAGACAGGGTGTGACAGTTGCAATCATGTTGTCGCAAGCGAGTTCGCAACGCATGTGTAGCAAATGCTCTGCTCTCAACAGACCGTTTGCCCGGGCGTGATGCAATGCGCTTGCGGTCTCTCGCAATCCGCGCGCCCTGACCGATTGTTCGTCGAAGTCGCCCACGCTCATCGCGTCGAGAACCGTGGTTATGCCGGCCGAAGATATCTGGCCGTCATGGGCGATCAGGGCGGACATGGCCGGCCAGCGGACACCCGGGCGCGGCTCCAGATGCTTTTCCAGATTGTCGGTGTGCAATTCGACGAGGCCCGGTAGCAGGTAATCCCCCTGCCAGTCGTCGGCTCCGGGGACCGAGGTAGGGCGGGTGTCTATCGAGGCGATGCGATCAGCTTCGATGACCAGGGTGCCTTTGATGACGCGGTCTTTCAGAACCAGTCTGGCGTTGGTAACGATATGTCGATGTGTTTGCGGCATTGCCCGGACGAACAGCAGTTATCATGCCCGTATCGATCAAGCGTCGAGCATTGCCCGCCATATGCGATACGCCATTTATTTTGCGCCGCCTGACGACAGCATCCTTTGGAAAAAGGGCTGCCAGTGGCTTGGGCGCGATCCGCTGCATTTGCGTTCGCTTGAGCAGCCGGGTATCCCGGGGCTGAGCGTGCGAACGGTTTCCGTACTCACCGAGAGGCCGCGGCGCTACGGGTTTCATGCAACCCTGAAACCGCCGTTCAGTTTGATTGCGGGCGAAACCCGGGAGAGACTGTTCGCGGCGCTGTCGGAGTTTGCGCGCGAGCACGAAGCATTTCCTTTGCCGCCGCTTGAGATCGGAAACCTGGGTGGTTTTCTCGCGTTGCGAACACGGCAGCCATGCCGGGAACTCGACAAGCTTGCCGAGGCGTGTGTGTCGAACTTCGACGGCTTCAGGCGGCAACCGACGAGGGCAGAGTTCGCGCGCCGGTGCCGTGGGCTCGATGCGCAGCAGCGAAATCTGCTTGAACGATGGGGTTACCCTTACGTTATGGACCAATGGCGGTTTCACATGACGCTAACGGGCGTCGTTCCCGAAACGCGTGCCGGTGCCATTACCGAATTTCTGTTCCGGTGGTTCGGGCCCGCACTGCGAGAGCCACTTTGGGTAACTGATCTGTGCGTATTCATCGAAGAGCAGCCCGGCGGCGAATTTCGGCTCGGCGCCCGTTTTCCGATGGCAGGGGCGGGCTGACCGGCATGCACCTGCACTCGACGCGGCTTTCCTGATAGCATCGTCAGGGTTCAGTCCAAGCGATCGCCGCAAGCTGGTGCGCGCGCCGGGCGGGGCAACAACAAAAGCGATTCCGGGAACGACCGGACGCACAACACAATATACGGAGGAGTACATGAGCAAGATGTATGGCGCGCAGCATCGTGCACTGCAGGACGAGTTCGACACCCGCCGTCTCGCGGATCTTGTCGAAGGCGGATTTGTCGCCGACACGGTCGATGACAACACCAAAGCCTTTATCGAGGGACGTGACATGTTTTTCCTGTCTACGATTGACTCGAACGGCAACCCGACGGTGTCATACAAGGGTGGCGACCCCGGATTTGTGAGGGTGGTCGACAGCAAGACTATCGCTTTCCCCTTCTACGATGGCAACGGCATGTTTTACTCGTGGGGAAATATTGCGGGGAACGCCAAAGTGGGTATGTTGTTCATTGACTTCACGACGCCTAACCGATTGCGCGTGCAGGGAACGGCTACAGTCGACATGAACGACAAACTGATGATGGAATATGTCGAGGCGCAGGGAATCGTGCGAGTAACGGTCGAAAGCGTATGGCCGAACTGCCCGCGCTATGTTCATCGCTATGAAAAGGTCAAGACGTCGCGCTACGTGCCGCGCAAGAACGTCGAAACGCCGCTGGCCGGTTGGAAACGGATCGACATCGCGCAGGATGCACTGGCCGGCCGGGATCAGGGCAAGGCCGAGGCGGCTGGAGGATTGCTTACCGTTGAGGAGTGGTTTGGCAAGGTTGCAGAAGGCAGCGAAGAAGCATGATCCCGAACGGGATCGGAAAAGACTGTCCCGAACGGGATCGGAAGAGATAGCCTCGAACGGGCGGGCATTGCAGGAACATGGCCCCGAACCAGGCTCGCAGGCGATGCAGGCGGAGCCTGTTCGCGGGGCCAACCGTCTTGCAGCCCGGCGGGCAAGTCCGGGCTGGCCCTGCGCCGCATGTGGGTCGCATGGGCCGGTGAGCGAAAACTACCGGCAGACACCAGAAAGCGCGTGCTGCGATGGCGCGGGTTACTTTTCGCTTCTATGAGGAATTGAATGATTTTCTGGCGCCTGCTCGCCGCAAGCGCGAGTTCGACTATGACTGCGCGCGGGCCGCGACAGTCAAGAACGCCATAGAAGCCACGGGTGTTCCACACACCGAGGTGGAACTCATTATTGTCAACGGTGAGTCTGTCGATTTCTCGTACCGGGTGCGCGAGGGGGACAGGATTGCCGTATACCCGGTATTCGAAGCGTTTGATATCCGTCCGCTGCTGAGACTGCGCCCCGAGCCGAAGCGGCGATTGCGTTTCGTCGCTGACGCGCATCTTGGCGGGCTGGCGAGGCTGTTGCGCATGCTCGGCTTCGATACGGTCTACGATAACCATTATCGTGACGAAGACGTGCGCGCGGTTGCGGAGCGCGAGGCGCGCCTGGTGCTCACCCGGGACCGTGAGTTGCTGAAATGCCGCGACGTTACTCACGGTTGCTATGTCCATGCCCTGCGCCCCATGCAGCAGTGCATCGAGATCGTGACACGTCTCCAACTCGAGCGCGACGCCAGACCGTTTACGTTGTGCCTGCATTGCAATGAGGTGCTGCAGGAGATCGACAAGGCCGAAGTCATCGACCGATTGCCGGAGAACGTCGCGAAGTACTACGAGCGTTTTTGCACTTGTCCCGGTTGCAAGCGCATCTACTGGGAAGGCTCGCACTGGAAACGAATGCGTACGTGGCTAGAAGAACTGCTGTGAGCCGGATATAACGGGATCTGCCATTCATGTGCGTTGTCGCGAGCGGAAACCGGCCGGCGTGCCAGCGTTTAGCGGCGACGTCTCACGATTCCCCGGCGCTACAAAACGTCCGCAATCAAACCTGTCAGGAAATCCCACCATTCGCGCGGGAAAGGTTCGGTCAGTTCCACCGATTTCGCCATGTCGGCGAGGAAGACGCGCTGGACCAGTTCTTCGACTGCAGGCGGGTGAGACGTGGCGACATTGAGCTCGCGGTTAACTTGCAGGCTCAGTGCGTCGAAGTTGGCTGACCCAAGGCACGCCCATCCATCGTAAATCGCGCCTTTCACATGCGACATGCCGGGGTAAATGTAAACGCGGATGCCATTGGCAATCATCTTGTTGGCCGCAATGGCGTTGGCGCGATCGATCAAACCGGAATCGCTGCTTAGTGGCAGGATCACCCGTACGTCCACTCCGCGCCGCCTCGCCATCACCAATTCATAGAGGATGGCGTCGCTGGTGAAATAGGCGTTCTGGATATAGATGCGCTGCTGGCTCTGCCGTATGGCTGCAATTTGTGCCTTGAGGATTTGTGCGTCGCTTGGGCCGGTCGTCAGCACCCGTACCGGATACATGTCAGCGGTGGCCTTGTTGACCGGCCTGACCACTTTCAACGGGGCCAGCAGATCACCCAGAAACATGTGGCGAACCCAGGTTTTCTCGAAATCCCTGCGAACGGCGTCGACCACCGGACCGTCAAGTTCGAGCATGAGGTCATGCCATTCGTAGCGGTACTCGCGACCGATATTCATGCCGCCGACGAAGGCGATGCGTTTATCGACGATGATGGACTTCGTGTGATCGCCAGTCAGCCACGGATTCTCCAGCACCCTCACTTTTACCTTTGAGTCCTGTTTCAGGTAATTGATCACCGAGCCGCCACCGCTACCGGTTGGCGGTTGATATGCCGGCTGGGCCGCTGCGCCCGCGATTGTTCCCAACCCGTCCACCATGACATAAACATCGATATCGCCGGAACGACGTTTCAGCAAGTCGGCGAAACCGGTGGCGTAATCGTCGTTGTCGAAGATGTACATGCGTAGTTGCAGCGATTTTCTTGCCTGGGTGACGGTGTCGATCAGCCGCGGAAAGAACTCTCTTCCGTCTACCAGGAGTTTGATCCGCCCCTGGGGCGCGGTCTCGCCGGTCATTTTGTCAAGCGTGGATTCCCATTTGGCCAGATCCATACCGGGCCCGTCGTTGACGGGCGGAATCTCTTCCTGCGCAATTGGCAGCCGGCCACGAGGATCAAGCATGCCGGTCGTGGTACGCGTTGCCAGACTGAACAGCCGTGTCAGCGCCGTCACCGGCTGTTCGAAAATGACGACAAGGTGACTGGTAGTAAGGTGCGCGGCTGTTTCGAGGGTTGTGCTTACGGGTGACGGGCCTGTGACTGCCCGTTCTTCCGGCAAGCTCCGCAGAAAAGAGGCCTGCTGCCGGTTGAAGTCGAGAAAGACGTATGGAAAGCCGCCTTCGGCCTCGTCTCCGGTGTTAACCAACGCGTAGTCCAGTGGTGAGCCTTCGCCCGATAGTAGCGCGCGTGCCGTCGGCATCGTTTCGGCGATGATCTGGTCCAGACGGTACGTCCGTTGCACCCGAACCGATTCGGGTTTGTAGACGATCGGAACGGTGCGCAGCGTTCCGACTTCATCGTAATAATGAAACAGGTCCTGTTCGTTCAACACATTGACCACAGCGCCATAGCGCCTATCGGTCGGCGTCACCGCCATCTGCGCCGTGAGCAGAATCTGCGACCATTGCTCGGGCGGGAAGACGGAAATCCGGTGGCCTTTATCGGGACTCCACTGTTGCGCCGGGAGGTCCTCGACCAGCAGGATCGGGAGAGCGCCGTGCGTCCTGGAAGGCAGCAGCGATGCTGTTTCATCCTCGTTCGGGGCCGGCGGTTCGGCACGAACGACCTGGTAGACGGTTTTGTCGCGAATGCGTGCTTCGAGGTGAAGATTGCGGTCGAGAAGATAGGCCTGCTGCGCAACGGGTCCGAGTCCTTCGCCGTCAAGGTTGCGTAACGTGGAATCAGTTTCGACAATTCGCACGACTTCCCGCTGGTGCGGCATTTGCGAGCTGCATGCGAACAGCAACAGCGCCAGAACAAGACAGGAGATGCGCCTGTGCGGTGCCGTCGTCATGGCGCTAGACGGGCTTGCACGCGTTGGGCTCCGTATTTGGTTGCATGGTCCTCAACTGTATATGAAGATAAAACGACAATCTGCCGGACGGCCCATTGTTCTTCGCACCCGGCCCCGGGGCACGCCATGTGGAGGCTAGAATGGGAAATGTATTGCATCCGGTTTGTCGCGCCAATAGGAAAGGTGAAACGCGAAAGCCTGGCTGTAAGGTCCGATAACCCGGATTGCAGCAGAAAACCATCTCGATCATACAGGTACTGGATATGGCGAAATCTTCCAACCCGGATCAATCGCGTCTCGATCGAATCGTCGCCGAAGCGCGCCGGCACAGCAGCGAGCGCGAGGCGACTTACCGTGAACGCGCCATGAAACTCTATCCGCACGTTTGCGGAAGATGCGGCCGTGAGTTCTCCGGCGTGCGTTTGCGCGAACTGACGGTGCACCACAAGGATCACAATCACGACAATAACCCGCTCGATGGCAGCAACTGGGAGCTGCTGTGTATTTATTGTCATGAGAATGAGCACGCAAGGGTTGCCGACGAGGCTGCAAGGGAGCGACGGCCTGGTGAGCAGACTCCGGTAGCAACGCATAATCCTTTCGCGGACTTACAGAAGCGCCTGGAAGAAAAGAAACGATCGGGCGAGTGAGAACATCACCGCTGCAAAAAAGTCTTCATTGTCGCGGTTCTTCGCAGGTGGAATGTCCTTCAAGGCCGCATGCCGGCGATCGCGCTGTCAATCTGTGAAACAGGTTTTGGCGAACGGTTAGGCTCCATGCGGTGCCGCGGTGGAATGAGCACTCTTCCCGAAGTGCGTGGCGATCTCTACGCCGAGTGAGCGCAGAAATTCTGTTGGCAGAACACCGCCCGCGCAAACGATAACAGCATCATTGCTTAACTGGAATTCTTTGCCACCGTGCGCGAGTGTAACAGTCGCGGTGCCAATGTTTCGAACGCTTGACTGGAGTAGAACCCGAAGTCGGTCCTGATTCTGTGCGCGTGTGAGCCGTTCGCGGTTTCCGGTCTTTATCCGGTTGAATGCCTCGCCACGGTATGAAAGCGATACATTCGATCCCGGGATTTCCGATATTGCCAGAGCCGCTTCGATTGCACTGTCGCCACCACCCACTACCAGCACGCGCTGGCCCGCGTACTGCTGGGGGTCAATCAGGCGGTAACTGACCTTCGGAAGATCTTCGCCGGGTACGTCGAGACGTCGCGGCGTACCCCGACGGCCAATTGCCAGGATGACGTGCACTGTATCGATGTCACGTTTTTGCGTCTTTACGACAAATCCCTCATCGACGAAATCGATTCCGAGCAACCGATTGCAGAAATCGATCTGAAGGCCGGTTCTTTTGAGGACATCAAGCCAGAAATCCAACAAGGCTTCCTTTCGGATTTCTCCGAATTTTAGCTTTCCGACGATCGGAAGACGCATCGGTGATGTCATCGCAAGTTTGTGTCTAGGGTAGTGGTATACGGTTCCGCCAAGAGAGTCCTCCTGTTCTATAGTAAGAAAGCGTAGCCCGCCTTCCCTGGCGGCGAGCGATGCGGCGAGACCGGCGGGGCCGGCGCCGACAATAACTACGTCGAGCCTGTCTTTTGCGCGGGGTCGCTGAGCAATGGTGGCTATGGCACTTCGTCCCTGTTCCACTGCCTTGTGTATCAGGCCCATGCCGCCAAGTTCGCCCGCGATGAACAACCTCGGGACGTTGGTTTCAAAATCCGGGGATACATTCGGGATGTCGATGCCACGGCGTTCAGTACCGAATACCAGTTCGATTGCACCCATCGGGCACTGCGCGAAACAGGCGCCGTGACCGATGCAGGCGGAAGCGTTAACCAGATGTGCCTTGCCGTGTACCAGACCGATCGCCTTCTCGGGACAGGCAGCCACGCATGCCCCGGAGCCAATACACCGTGCGTTGTCAAATTCGGGATGTAGGGAGGGTGGTTCCGTCAGGCCGGACGCCTGGGATTCGCGAAGCGTCGCAGTGTCCTGAACGGTACGCTGCCAACGTCGAACGATGTAGAACACAAATCCCAGGATCAGTGGCATTCCGTATATGAGAATCGCATTCGTTTTCATTCAGAGCCACTCCTTCAAAAAGACAATTTGCGTCCTGGCTGTCGCGAACAAGAGACGAATCCATTTCCGACTACTCGCAACCCGTTTTTCATGCCAAAAAACATTTCTGGTGACCGGTGTCGTGAAGAGGAGACAAAAACAGAAAGTACATTTGTACAGCCGATCCGATACTGATGGAATGCGATCGGTCGCGTTGATGTCCCACCGCCGGTTGCCGCGGTTCCCGCAGGTAAACGTTCCGTTTCCCCGGAAGCGGTCGCGGTTTGACCGCACTATTAACGCTGGGCATGTGTCTTGCGCTTGACGTGTGAAACACCTGATCAGACCCATGACCGCGACAACCTCCAGAACCAGCCAATCAAGACCTGTGCCATTGCGCGGTACGCTCAGTGCCGTGCTGATCTCGTTGGTGTTTGTATACGGACTGTTGGCGATAAACCAGGAAGGGTATGCCCCGGGGTCGCCCACCGGTTATCGCCTGGGTTTGTATGGTGCGCTGATGATGCTCGTGCTGCTTATGTATCCGCTGCGTAAGCATGTTCCACTATTCCGGAAGTTCGGGCGTTTGGCGGAATGGCTTCAGTTGCATATGCTTCTTGGGATTAGTGGTCCGATGCTGATCCTGTTCCATTCCGGCTTTGGTAGTCGTTCGATGAACGCCGCGGTGGCTCTTTGGTGCATGGTCATCGTGGCGTCGTCCGGGATCATGGGGCGCTTCATCTATGGGCGAATTCACAGTCGACTGAACGGGCAAAAGCTCGCTGCCGCAGAGCTCAATCGCGACCTTGGGAGACTCCTGATCGGGATCGAACGCGAAGGTGCTCTTCCACAACGGGTGCGGGAAATGTTGGCCGCTTTCGAAGCACGCGTTGCGCAACAGCCGGACACGGTGTTACGGCAGACCGTCCGGTTTCTGCGGGTTGCGTCCGAGCGTCGCAGCGTTTTGCGATTCGTCCGGAGCGAATTGGAGCGGTCGACGGATGCACGTCGGTGCGCGCAAGTGGAGGCGGGGTTGCGACCGTACTTGCGCGGCCTCCAGCGGGTGGCGCAATTCGCGGTGTACGAACGCATGTTCGCACTCTGGCATGTGTTGCACCTTCCGCTCGTCGCGCTCTTGGTGGTGAGTGTCATCTTTCACGTAATCGCCGTCCATATGTATTGACGTGGGAGAGATTACTGGAGCGTGGAGGTTCCTTTTGGCGAAGGCCGCCGTGCAGTGCGGAAGGCGGCTGATTCGTGCCATACCGGTGTTGATTCTCGCGTGTCACTCCGGTCCGATCTCTCCAGGCGAGCTTGAAACGCTTGTCATGCCCGGAAAGGTGATTAGAGGGCACGCGGACATCGAGTCCGACTGTCGCAAATGCCATGTCCCGTTCAGGAAACACAAGCAAGCCGCGCTTTGTTTGAGCTGCCACGAAGACGTTGCACGCGATGTGTCAAAAAAAACCGGCTACCACGGACGTCTGAAGGCAGACATGGTTTGCAGCGACTGCCACGCCGAGCACAAGGGCCGCAACGCAGACATCATCGGGCTGCAGGTAGAGACGTTTGACCATTCCCTGACAGACTACGTTTTGCTCGGGTTGCATACCAGGACCAAATGCAGCGCTTGCCACGCGGGGGGAAAGAAATATCGGGAAGCACCGATGACCTGTGTGGGTTGTCATCTGGGGGACGACGTGCACAAGGCCAAACTGGGTGCAACGTGTGATGACTGTCATACTGAATCAGGCTGGAAACTGGGGACCTTCGATCATTCGAAAACGCGCTTTCCGTTGCGTTCCAGTCATAGCGCCGTAGGTTGTCGTGATTGCCATAACAGTCCGACATTTCATGATCGCCCGTCGCGCGTCTGTGCAGGCTGCCACCGAAAAGATGATGTGCACAAGGGTGCATTCGGGAAAAAGTGCGAAAGCTGTCACACCGAGTCGAAATGGACCAGGGTTCACTTCGACCACGGGAGAGACGCGCATTTTGCGCTGCGAGAGGCACATTCGGCGATCGAATGTAATGCATGCCACAAGGCGCCCTTGTACACCCGGAGTCTTCCGACCAGTTGCATCGGGTGCCACCGCAAGGACGACGTGCACAAGGGGAGATTAGGCACCGAGTGCAAGGGCTGTCATACGGAATCGGATTGGAAAAGAGTGATCTTCAATCACGATCGTGACACGAAATTCGAACTGCGCGATGCCCACAGGAAACTGGAATGCAGTGGCTGTCACACAAAGGGTCTTATTGGGAAGAAGCCACCGACTACCTGTAATGGCTGCCACGCGGGGGACGATGTGCATCGCGGCGGGCTCGGCGCGCGTTGTGAGACTTGCCACATGGAGACGAAGTGGCTGACGACGCGATTTGACCATGCCAGGCAGACCGGTTATCCCTTGCGCGGCGGGCACGCAAAGGCGCTGTGCAAGAGCTGTCACGAGGACAAAACGTTCAAGGAGAAACTAAAGACGGATTGCGTGTCTTGTCATGTCAGGGACGATGTACACGAGGGTCAGCAAGGGAACCGTTGCGAAAGTTGCCACACGGAAATGAGCTGGAAAACGGCACGCTTCGATCATTCGGCGGCGCGCTTTTCCTTGACCGGCAGTCATTTAAAAGTGGCGTGCGGCGACTGTCACCAGACTTCGCGCTTCAAGGACGCGCCGCAAGCCTGCGTGAGCTGCCATCGTAAGGACGATGCGCACAAAGGACGCCTGGGGGGTGCCTGTAATACTTGCCACAACACACGCGACTGGCGGATCTGGGACTTCGACCATCACAAGGAAACGGGATTCGTAATCGACGGTGCGCATCAAAAGCTCGCTTGCGTATCGTGCCACACCCGCCCAGGGGAGAAGGTGTACACGGCCGGGGGGCGCTGTATAGATTGTCATGACCGTGACGACGTGCACCACGGCGGCTTTGGAGATCAGTGCGCACGTTGTCATTTCACTTCGAATTTCCGGGAACTTCGAAGCGGCGTTGTGACACGTCCGCGTTGAGTCGCGCATTGGATGCCTCTGGCATTGTCGGTTGATGGCGACGGTTGTCCGTGGCTTCGTGACAAGAGAATCTCAGAAAGGTGCAGCTAACTACCTCTAAACGCTTGTCAGTTATGCGCTTTATCCGTAACCGGTAAACAGTGGCACGTCCATTGCCGTAGTAGTTTTCATCCAGGGGCGAGGGGAGGTCCATTGCGGCGGCACCAAAGCATTGTTCATGTGGCGCGAGCGTGGCTGCGCGCCGCGCTGCAGCCTCGAAGTGCATTGTCTTCACGGCCAGAGTATCGGGTGATGGCGCTTGCGTTTGTACTGCTTGCCCTTGTGATCAGTGTCCACGCGGCCGGTGCGGGAACACCCAAGCTCGACTTCGATCACTCGATCACGGGATTTCAACTCAGCGGTGCGCACCGTTCGATACGCTGCGAGACCTGCCATGTAAACGGCCTCCTTCATGGCACACCCCGGGAGTGCGCGACCTGCCACATCGCCGGCAGTACGTTTTCCAGTTCATTCAAACCGGCGCAACATATTCCGACAACGGCGCCGTGCCTGAGTTGTCACCGCACATCCGCATGGACACCAGCCTTCTTTCGTCACCAGGGTGTTGCGCCGGGAAGCTGTAGCACTTGTCATAACGGTGCGATGGCATCGGGCAAGCCAGCCAGGCATGTTTCTACGGCTTCTTCGTGCGATTCGTGCCACCGTACCAGTGCGTGGACGCCCGCAAGGTTTCTGCACGCTAACGTGTCGCCGGGCACCTGTGCCACTTGTCATAACGGCAGCACGGCAACCGGCAAGACTGCTAATCACGTTGTGACGAGCGCGTCGTGTGACTCCTGTCACCGCACCACCGCGTGGACACCGGCAACGTTCTCACACGCCGGCGTCGCGCCGGGCACCTGTGCCACCTGCCATAACGGCAGCACGGCAACGGGCAAGACCGCCAATCACATCGTGACGAGCGCTGCGTGTGATACCTGTCACCGCACCACGGGCTGGACACCGGCGACTTTTTCGCACGCCGGTGTCGCCCCGGGCACCTGTGCCACCTGCCATAACGGCAATACGGCAACGGGCAAGAGCACCAATCACATTGTGACGAGTGCGCCGTGTGACACCTGTCACCGAACCACCGCGTGGACACCGGCAACGTTCTCGCACGCTGGCGTTGCACCGGGCACTTGCGCCACGTGTCACAACGGCAACACGGCAACGGGCAAGAGCGCCAATCACGTTGTGACGAGTGCGCCGTGCGATACCTGTCACCGGACCACGGGCTGGATACCGGCAACCTTCTCCCACGCCGGTGTCGCCCCGGGCACCTGTGCCACCTGCCATAACGGCAACACGGCAACGGGCAAGAGCACCAATCACATTGTGACGAGTGCGCCGTGTGACACCTGTCACCGAACCACCGCGTGGACACCGGCAACTTTCTCGCACGCTGGCGTTGCACCAGGCACTTGCGCCACGTGTCACAACGGCAGCACGGCAACGGGCAAGAGCGCCAATCACATCGTGACGAGCGCAGCGTGTGATACCTGCCACCGCACCACGGCCTGGGTTCCGGCGACGTTCTCGCACGCCGGCGTTGCACCGGGCACCTGTGCCACCTGCCATAACGGCAGCACGGCAACCGGCAAGAGCGCCAATCACATTCTGACGAGCGCAGCGTGCGACGCCTGCCACCGCACCACGGCCTGGGTTCCGGCGACGTTTAGTCACGATAACGTGACGCCGGGAACCTGCGCGAGTTGCCACAATGGAAGTACCGCGACCGGCATGAGCGGCGGTCACTTTGGCACTACCCGCAGCTGCGACGCCTGCCATCGAACAACAGGCTGGACGCCGGTTCTGGCGTATTCGCACAACAGCCCCTTCTATCAACCGCATAACTCAGGCGTCACTTGCCGCGATTGCCACACGTCGAATAGCCAAACCATTGCCTGGCCGTTCCCGGCTTACATGCCTGACTGCGCCGGTTGCCATGCGAACGACTACAAGCCAAGTGTCGACAGGCATAACGGGCTGAGCCAGGACCGCAATTGCGGAGGCAGCGGCTGTCATAGAGCCACGCGCAATGAGTGGTAGGGCGCGAAGACCGGATGTGAACGTGTTCCCCGTTTTCAGGGCGAGTCGGAGATTCGCATTTCTGCACCGGCTGTCGCGGGTTTGGCTAATCGGGATCGCCGCGCTGCTGGTTTCACCTCTCGCACGTGCACAGTTGCTCGATGAAATCCAGATCAAGCGGGCAGGTGACTACGCCGAAATCGAAGTGCGTTTTTCGCTGCGCGTGCAGTACCTGCGGCACTTTCCCAAGGAAGAAGGCGATGTGCTGCGGATAAACGTGTCGCTGGTGCCGGTCGATGGTCTCCCGCCGCTCGCGGTGAGGGAGATCCGACGGTCGCCTCAAAACGATCTCTTGCCGCCATTCACCGTTACTTATCCGGATCAGACCGGCGCCGTGCTCATTGAGTTCGCCGCGCCCGTGAAGTTCAAGGTCGGGCCGGGAAGCGACACACGCTCGATTCGTGTGCGGGTGCCTTTGCCTCCCGGAAAACTCTTGCCGCCCAAAAGGGCACCGGAAGAAGGGGCTGCCGGTGCCGGGAAACCTGCCGCGGGTATCGAACTCGGGACGCCAGGCGCGCTTCTGCCGGTACCGCCTACGCCCACGCCAGGCGGTCAGCCGCTAGCGCCAGGTAGTGTCGACGCAGAAGCAACCAGACTGATGGAGCAAGCCCGCTCGGCAATTGAAGAGGGCGACTACGCAAGTGCGATTGACGCACTGAACCGCGCGCTAAACCTGCCGCCCAATCTCATGTCACGGGAAGCACAGGAGCTCGCGGGCGTGGCACGCCAGTTAAATGGGGAGATTGCGAAGGCGCGAGCCGAATACGAGCTTTACCTGAAACTTTATCCCGAAGGCGCTGGCGCCGACCGCGTTCGCGACCGGCTTGCCGGACTTGGCGCCGGCGGCGAGCAAGGGAGAAAAGACATTGTCCTCAGCGAGTCGCGCGGCGTGGAAAAAATGCTATACGGCAGTCTGTCACAGTACTACTACAACGGTGCGACGAGAATCGATACCAGTGACAAGACGACATTGTTGCCAAACTCCGAGCAGTTCACTTTTACCGACCAGTCGACATTGATCTCGTCGATCGATCTCACCGGTCGCGTGCGCGGCGATACCAGCGATGCCCGTATCGTCGTTCGTGACACCTATAGCGCTGATTTCCTGGCCGACGGTGAAGACGAAAACCGGCTCTACGCTGCCTACCTCGAATACGACCGCAAAGACTGGGGGCTGTCGTTGGTCGGGGGACGGCAGTCTCCGCCAACGGGTGGAGTAGTCGAGCGATTCGACGGTGGCTATATCCGGAAGTCGCTCGGCCGGTGGTTTCGGGTCTTCGGGCTTGCCGGCGAGCCCGTCGTCTACGATATTGACTCTGACAGGTTCTTCTACGAAGGTGGTGTCGAAATCGGGCGCAACGGCGATCCCTGGGGCCTCACGTTGTACGGATTCGAACAGACGATTGACGGCATCGCGGATCGCCGTACCGTCGGCGGTGAGCTTCGCTATTTCAGTAAAGGGTCATCCGTCTACAGCATGTTTGACTACGACATACTTTACGAAGACCTTAACATCATGCTGACGCAGGGAAACTGGCAGAATTCGCATCGGACCAGTGTCAATATCATTATCGATCGCCGCAAGACGCCAACATTGCAGACGGCGAATGCGTTGATCGGCGAACCCGTAACATCGATTCAGGAATTGCTTGACAACGGTGTGACTGCAGAAACGCTCCGTGACCGTGCCGCTGCCGTGACCGCGGACTCCACGTTGTACCTGCTCGGCATTACGCAGACAGTCAATGATCACTGGCAGCTGGGAGGGGACGCGAGGGCGAACCGGGTCTCTGCCACCGAGGGAACCAGTTTGCTTCCGCCCGCCCCGGACACCGGCTGGATTTTTACCTATACCCTGCAAACGACAGCGACAGCAATTTTCAGTCGCGCCGATGTCAACGTGCTCAGCGTCGGTTTTATCGAAGCCCCGACCTATAGCGGTCCGCTCGTGCTGCTGAGCAACACGACGAGTTGGCGAAACTGGCGAATCGAGCCGGCCGTTCGGTACTATAGTCAGAACGATGAGGCAGGCACAAAGCTTACGCGTTTTAACGGCGGATTGCGCCTCAGCTACCGGGTTCGCAACAGCGTTAGCCTCGAGATCGAGGCCGGATACGAGGTAACGAATACGGACAGCGTGTTTGCCGACGACGAGACGAAGCGCGAATTCTATTCGGTCGGTTATCGCTGGGACTTCGACTGATCCGGCTCGCGTTCTTGCCGGAAACGATCGGGCGTGCCGCCCGTCTACGATGAGGGCGCTTGACCGGAATGTTCATTCGGTTATTGTGTTCGGATCTGGAACCTTCCTGGCATGGGCGGTCTTGCCGGGCGGCGTGATCGATTCAGTCCCGGACGCGATCCGGGTTCATGGTCTGACAAGAAAGAGCGAATGGGCATGACGCTGGTATTGCAACTGCATGAAGACAGGTTGCCTGCTGCGGGCGATCCGGTCTATCTGCCCGCGGTCGAGCGGGCGGTGTATGTCATCGAAGGTGAAGTCACGGTTGAGTTTCCGGATGGCTGCAGCGGCCAGTCGGTCGGCTCGGCCTGGCTCGGCGGTAGCGACATCGCCTTGCTTCCGAAAGCAGGCGGCGCGCGGCTATTGCGCTGGGAACTGGTCGCAAGTGAGTTTGCGAATCAGGGTTCGTTGCGATCGGCGCCGGGTACGGGATCGGAGTTGAAGTTGTCTGCCGAAGTCGAACTCGATCCCCGTTTCGGCTGGCTGATGCGGTGTGACCAGGTCAGTTTTCCCAAGGGTGGAATTGCTTACACCCATGTTCATCAAGGCCCCGGGATTCGTTATTGCCTCGATGGGCGAATCGAAATACAGACCGAAGGCGGCACTCATCACTACGGATCGGGTGAACCGTGGTTCGAAAACGGGTCATCGCCGGTGTTGGCACCGACCTCTAAGGAAACGGAAACGGCATTCGTGCGCTGTTTCGTGCTGCCGCGCAGTTGCAAGGGCCGCACTTCGATTCGCTACGTCAACGACGAGGACGCATCCAAGCCCAGGACCCAGCGCTACAAGGTCATGGGCGAGCGCTTTATCGAACTGCCCGTGCGGTAGCCGATTTTCTGATCCGGGCGTGCGCTATTTAAGTGCGGAAACGGTATTGCGCCAGGTTTTTCCCGGTGTCAGCAGATCGAGTTTCTTCGCCGTACTCTGTGCGAATCGTTCAAAGCTGGGGTGATGGAACCATTCCCAGGTGCCGGCGCTGAATGAGGCGATGCCAAGCGTCATCACCAGCACCCCGACAACGATCTGCGGGCCGCCGACAAAGATGAAGCGAAGTTTGCCGCCGTACCGGTCCGCCATGATGAAGACAACCAATCCCAATCCGAACAGCATCAGCCCCACGGTTGCCATGACCGGGCCAGGGCGGGCGGACAAAAAGTTGACGATGGTCAGCCACTGTCCGGCATGTTGGGCGTAGGCGGCACCGATCAGTGCAAGTCCGGCCAGAAGTTCGATCATGCCGACAATCACGGACGGGCCTCCCATCCAGTCGTCCCACCCATAGTCGGAAAAGCGCAGCGACATCTGCCGTGTGAATATCGCTTCGAGACCTGCAAGCAGGAAACCGATCCCGATCAGGCATCCACCCAGCACAACACCATTGGGAAATGCCAGAAACTGATCTGCAAGGATGGAGACAATGCCGATCGCAATCGCACAGTACTCGATGAAAGCGGTGAGTCGCATCGTTAAAACCCTTTAGTCAACCAACGCCCGAAATTCGGCAGAATTGCCGGATGTGATCTTGCAACCGATGTTCAGCGGGAAAGCACGTCCGGCAACTCCCGCGTACGTTTTTCGTCCACTGCTGTCTGCACCAGGCGACACAGGGATCAGCACTGAATATTCGGTTGAGCGGACATCAACCCCAAAACCGGCCTCTGTTGGCGCGCTTGCCGAACCGGGTTCATGCGGATGAGTTTGTCTGCTGTACACACCCCGCATCTGGCTCGCACAAAGCTTGCCAGTCTTGCGGTCTGGGGCGGCTCGCGACGCCGCTGTCACGGATGGTCAGGCGCGACAGGTCCCGGTGTGCCTTGATTCAGACGTACGCGAAGCTTTTCGCCCATGAATTCGATGATGTCGCCCGACACAATCTGTTTCCGTTTTCTGGTTTCTACTTGTCCGTTGACCCGAACGCGGCCCTCGGCGACGGCCGCCTTGGCTTCGCCCCCGTTGGAAACCAGGCCTTCAAACTTGAGGATCTTGTAGAGCTGGATTGGCTCGTTCCTGATTTCGACGTCTCTCATGTTCCCGTTTCTTGTGCCGCGGCTTCATCGGCACGGATCTGCTCGAGCGTACGCTCGCGATGCTTCAGCCACCAGCCGTATTGCACCGGCCAGTCGTCCATGGCATCGGATGGCTTTCTCCCGAGTGCGATTTCCGCCATCTGCGGCCAGCACGGGTTAACGAGTGCTTCGCGCGCAATGGCGATGAGGTCGGCCTGTTCCTTCTGCAGAATCTCTTCGGCGAAGAAGGGGTCGACAATCAATCCCACGGCCATTGTCTTGATGCCGGCTTCACGCCGGACCCGTTCGGCGTAAGGCACCTGAAAACCCCAGGTGCGTTTGACGCGCGCCGCCGTTGCCGATCCGAACAGCCCGCCCGAAGAGCAATCGATCAGGTCGATGCCGCGCGCCTTCAATTCCTTCGCGTAGATCACGGTGTCGTCCATGGTCCAGCCGCCGTCGAGCCCGTCAACTGCCGATACGCGCACAAACACCGGTTTGTCCTGCGGCCATACTTCACGCAGTGCTTCCGCCACTTCCAGCGGAAACCGCATGCGGCCTTTCAGGTCACCGCCGTAACCATCATCACGGGTGTTCGAAATCGGCGAGAGAAACTGGTGCATCAGGTAGCCGTGCGCATTGTGGATTTCGAGCACATCGAAGCCGGCTGCGACGGACCGTTTCGCCGCGCGTACCCAGTCGTCCTTGAGCGAAGCAAGTTCGGCGATGGAAAGCGGATGAGGCACGATGTGGCCTTCGGCCATCGGTTCGGCAGTTGGCGCGATCGTGTCCCACTTCTTCTCGCCGCGGGCGAAGTCCGCTTCGGTCAGCGCGCCGTTGCCAAACCACGGCCGCTGCATCGAGCCCTTGCGCCCGGCGTGCGCGAGCTGGATTGCCGGCACGACGTTCTGCGTTTTCATGAAGCCGGCGATGCGCTTGAGCGCCGGGATATGCGCGTCGGACCACAGCCCGAGATCGCCGTTGGTAATGCGGCCCTGGTCCGTCACCGCGGTGGCCTCGATAAACACGCAACCAGCGCCACCGAGTATCAGCCGTCCCCAATGGGCGAAGTGAAAATCCTGGGCGAAGCCGTCAATGGCCGAATAGGTGGCCATCGGTGCGATCACCACGCGGTTCTTGAAAGCGACGTCGCGGATGGATGCGGGTGTAAAGAGCAGTGGTCTGGTCATGGTTCGATTGTTGTTCTGGAAGTGTCGCTAATTGTGGGGCGTAAGGTAGTCAAACCAGAACGCGTTATTGCTGCGGACCACGCGCCCGAACGAAGGTTCGGGAAAATGCGAGGCGCATACCATTACGTTAGTGTCGCAATAGCGTTCGAGGAAACCGCGCCGCGTGGCTCTGGCGAGCGCAGCGTCGGCATCGGCGTGGATGTTCCATTCCGGTTGCAGGCACTGCACGGGGCTGTGAATGCAATCACCGGTAATGACGGCGTCGTGACCTTGCGAGGAAAGATGAACGCAAACATGCCCCGGCGTATGGCCCGGTGACGGTTCCAGCCATACCTCGTCGTCAAGTGCGAAATTGCTGCGCACAAGCTCCACCTGGCCTGCGGCCATTACCGGCAAAACACTGTCAATAATGTGCGGGATTGGTTTGCGACTGTTCAGCGCCTGGAAGCTTTGCCATTCGAGGTCGGTAAACAGGTAGGTCGCGTTCGGAAAGGTCGGCACCCAGCGTCCGTCTTGCAGTTGCGTGTTCCATCCGACGTGGTCGGGGTGCAGGTGGGTGCACATCACGTAATCCACGTCCGCCGGTGCCACTCCGGCAGCAGCGAGCCGGGGCAGAAACGTGTTCAGCTTCATCATGTCCCAGAAGGGCCGCTGCGGGCGAGGCTTGTGATCGCCCACGCAAGTGTCGACGAGGATGGTGTGGTGCCGGGTGCGCACCAGAAATGCCTGTATGGTCAGAATGAGCTTCCCTGAACCGGGAAGGAACGCCCACGGTGCCATCCAGTTGCTGTGACGTGCCCAGTCTTCGGAGGTGGTTTCCGGAAAGAACTTCAACGCCTCGAAGTCCGGACAGATCGATTCGACAATGCGGTCGACGACGATTCGGCCGATGGCGTGTTGTTTCATTGGGTATCCGTTGCCCGTGGCCGGCCGGTCAGCGTGGCACCGCCGTCAACCACCAGCGTCTGGCCGGTGATGAAGCGCGCCTGATCGGACAGCAGAAAGCGAACCGCATAACCGATATCCCAGCCGCTGCCTTCGATTTCCAGGAGCGATGCCTTGCGCCGCCGTTCGCGCGCTTCGTCGCTCATGCCCTCGGTGTAGACCATCGGCGTATAGACCGCGCCCGGTGCGACGCAGTTGACGCGAATATCCTTCGGCGCCGTGATCCACCGCCATGGCCTTTGTCAACGTGATCACCGCGCCCTTGGACGTGGAGTAGGCCGTCATGCCGCGCGGGCGCAACCCGGCGATTGACGCGACATTGACGATCGCGCCGGCGCCTGCCGTTTCCAGCATCGCAGGGATGGCGTACTTCGAAACCAGGAAAATGCTCTCGACATTGACCTGCATGAGCCTGGCGCCAGATCTCAGGGGCTTCCTTCACTACGCTGCCGGTACTGGCGATGCCGACGTTGTTGTCGAGCAGGTCGAGGCGACCGTAGGTCGAGACAGCCGTATCGACTATTGCGCGACACTGGTTCTCGTCGGTCACGTCGGCGGCAATCGCGGTGGCCGCGCCGCCCTCGTCACGAATCATCTGTGCCGTTCGTTCTGCCAGGTCAAGCTGCCGGTCGGCTACCAGGACACGTGCTCCGGCGCGTGCCAGCAAGATAGCGGCCGCGCGGCCGTTGCCGATGCCGTCGCCGGCAGCACCGCCACCCGTGACGATGGCGACTTTGCCTGTCAACCCGAAATCGTCAACGAGTTCTGATGTCACAAACCGTGTTCCTCTCCTCTGTCCGCCAGCTCGTGTGAAGCTGCCGGGTGATTTGGGCATTGTATCAACCGCGTGATGTTTTGCTTCATGGTCCGCCAGATGGCGCCGGTTCACCGAGGCGGCATTACCTTGTCGTTGGGATGATGGGGTGTAGTCCGGGACGCCATTAGAGAGGATGTTGACGTATAAATCAACATATAGCATCATTATGTTGATGCAAAGATCACCAATCGTATTGGACAACCTCCTCTCCAGAATGACGCAACTCGCCCGAACGCGTGGACTGAACGATGCCCGGTGGGCGGCGGCGGCCGGACTTCCGAGAGAAACATTGTCACGGCTGCGGCGGCGAACGAGTTGCGACCTCGGAACGCTCGTTACCCTGGCCGAAGCGATAGGCGCACGTCTTACCGTCATGGCAGGTGCGGCAACAGAAACGACACCGGACGGCCACTTTCCAAGGCACGTCGATCGGGACTACGAATCGCGTTTGCTCGCGTTGGCGGCTTCGGCGGACTATGAGCCGGCAAACTGGCGCGCCTTGGGTCCGGCCTTTTTTATGGGGGGGCTGGCGGCGATGCTCGCCAGTTCGAGGGGAGCGGATCGGAACGCCCTGATGACACTCGCGGATAGCTTGCATCCCGGAATGTCGCAT
The DNA here is from genome assembly GCA_963792855.1 of uncultured beta proteobacterium. Classification (GTDB taxonomy): domain Bacteria; phylum Pseudomonadota; class Gammaproteobacteria; order Burkholderiales; family Eutrophovitaceae; genus SG8-40. The sequence goes on from CAWBXZ010000018.1 coordinate 193,604, forward strand.
CCGCATGTATTCAATGTCTGGCTGGAACGCAGCCCGGTGAAGCCGTCGCGCTTTCTTCCCATGTTCCAGGCGGAGCTTCGTCATGCGGCCTGATCCGGCCGCCAGAACGGAGTACGTCGAAGCGTTCAAGGAGATCGTGCGGCGTATTTCGCGATCGTTAACCGGGGTGCAGCGAGGCAGCTTGCCTGTGCGGATGTACGTGGCGGGTGGTGCGGCAATGCATTTGATGACCGGGGAGCGGGTATCCGAGGATATCGACGCGGTGTTTTCACGGCGCATGGCCTTGCCGGAGAATCTCGAGGTGGCCTACCGGGATGCGGACGGCACAGCGCGATTACTTTACTTCGACCGCCAATACAACGATACGCTTGGACTGATGCACGAGAATGCGCACGAGGATTCCGTGCCGCTGGTGCTCGAGGGTATTGACCGACGCACGATTGATGTGCGCTTGCTTTCACCGCTGGATCTCGCAGTTTCAAAGATCGGTCGATTATCGGATCAGGATCGTGACGACATCGCCTTGCTGGTTCGTCGTGGACTTGTGCGTCCTTCCAGACTTCGCAAGCGCGCCGACGAAGCGGCGGCCGGCTATGTCGGTGATCTGGACCGTTTGCGTAACTCGATCGACATTGCGGTTCGAATTGCTGAAGACGCCGCGCGCCGCCGCGCGAGCTAACGCTTCCAGAACAACGTTTTTCCGTGGGATACTAATGCGCAGAAATCGAGAATCCCGCTCGGGCGAGGCTTATCGATCGAGAAAAAACGGATACGCAAATTCCGACATCTCCTGACTGGAGTTGATCTCCAATACTGCGGCCTCCGTCGCATCGATCGAACATGTGTTAACAGGCCTTGGGTGATGACCCTGCGCAACGCCTTATCACATTGCGCTATTGCCGTGAGTCAAACGGATCAGAGTATGCGCTCGATGGAACGCTGCGGCGTCGCAGCATGTCTGGCTGATGCAACTCGGCGATGCCGTCGGCGCAGAACTTTCCGATCATGCCGGCCCCGTAAAAGGCCGGCGCGAAGCGGCTATCCGAGATTCAGCATGATGTGGCGGGCCGTGGTGTAGTCCTCCAGCCCGTACATCGACATGTCCTTGCCGTAACCGGACATCTTCATTCCGCCGTGCGGCATCTCGTTGGCCAGCATGAAGTGGGTATTGATCCAGGTGCAGCCGTACTCCAGCCGGCTCGCGACTTTCATGCCCCTGGAGACGTCTTTGGTCCACACCGACGAGGCGAGGCCATACTCCGAATCGTTCGCCCATTCGATTGCCTGCTCGGTGTCGCTGAAACGCGTTACCGAGACGACTGGTCCGAACACTTCCTTGCGCACGATTTCGTCACTCTGATTCGCGCCGGCGATCACGGTCGGTTCAAAGTAGAAGCCGCTGCCCTCCGTCGGCTTCCCGCCGGTAACGACTTCAACGTGCCTGGCGGCTGCCGCGCGCTCAACGAAACCGGCGACACGTTCGCGCTGCCGCGCCGAGATCAGTGGTCCGATATCGGAGTCCTCCGCATCAGGATCGCCGAATCTGATCGACTTCGCCGCGCCGGCAAGATCCGCAACCAGTTTGTCGTGAATCTTTCCGCCGGCGTATATGCGGCAGGCTGCCGTGCAGTCCTGCCCGGCGTTGTAGAAACCGAACATCTTGATGCCGCCAACGACCGCTTCCAGATCGGCATCGTCGAACACAATCACCGGCGCCTTGCCGCCGAGCTCGAGGTGAGTGCGTTTGATGCCCGCCTGGGCAGCCGCGAGAACTTTCCTCCCCGTTTCGATGCTGCCGGTCACCGAAATCATGCGCACACCGGCGTGGTTGATGAGCGGAGAGCCGACGCTGTCGCCGCGGCCGTGGACGACGTTGACCACGCCCTTGGGAAAAATCTCCGCCAGCGCGTCGGCCAGCTTGAGTGTCGTCAGCGGCGTCAGCTCAGAGGGTTTGATCACGACGGTATTGCCCGCTGCCAATGCCGGCGCGAGCTTCCATGCGGCCATCATCAACGGATAGTTCCACGGCGCAATCTGCGCGACGACGCCGATTGGATCGCGACGGATCATGCTGGTGTGTCCTGCGAGGTATTCGTCCGTTGCAGAACCGTGAATACAGCGCGCAGCGCCCGCGAAGTAGCGGTAGCAGTCGACGATTGCCGGCAACTCGTCCTGGAGGACGCGTATGAACGGTTTACCGCAATTCGTGGATTCAAGTTTGGCGTAGGACTTCGCGTTCTGCTCGATATGGTCTGCAAGCTTCAACAGCAACAGCGAACGCTCCTGCGGTGTCGTCTGACGCCAGGTCTTGAACGCGGAAGCAGCCGCCTTGACCGCTTCGTCGATCTGTTCTCGCGAGGCTTCGCGGATTCTCGAGATTTCCTTGCCGTCGTGCGGGTTGATAACCGCTTCTTCGGCGCCGGCACCGGCGACGAGTTCTCCGTTGATGAGAAGCTTGGTCTTCATGGGTGAATCCTCCCTGGTTTTTGTTTACTTTCCACTTCCGGCAACGTCCTGAGTATCGCGGGTCAGATAGAACGCGAGCAGGATTGGAATAAAGGTTACGGCGATCACGAATACGGCAACGACATTGGTCACCGGCCGCTGACGCGGCCGAACCAGTTCGGACAGCATCCAGATCGGCAACGTTGTTTGCTGCCCGGCCGTGAACGTGGTGACAATGACTTCATCGAAAGACAGCGCAAACGCCAGCATGCCGCCCGCGAGCAAGGCCGTCGCGATATTCGGCAGGATGACATGGCGGAACGTCTGGAAACCGTTCGCGCCAAGATCCATGGACGCTTCGATCATGCCGGGCGAAGATCGCCGCAGCCGCGCGAGTACGTTGTTGTAGACCACGACGATGCAGAACGTGGCGTGACCGATCACGATCGTCCAGAAACTGAACGGGATGTCCATCAGGTTGAACGCCGAGCGCAGGCTGATGCCGGTGATGATGCCGGGCAGCGCGATCGGCAGAATCAGCAACAGCGATATCGCTTCACGGCCGAAGAAACGCGAACGCCACACGGCGGCGGATGCGAGCGTACCCAGCACCATCGCGACAAATGTCGACGCCAGTCCGATCTGCACGGAAAGCGTCAATGCCTGTCGAATGTCTTCGCGCCCGAACGCGACGGCGAACCATTTGGTCGTCAATCCGGGCAGTGGAAATACAAAGCTCTTGTCATCGGTGCTGAATGCGTACAGCACGATAAAGAACAGCGGTACATGCAGGAACAGCAGGCCGAGAATCGCAGCGAACTTGAGCGACAAGCCGGCCTTCGGCTGGCCTTGAGGCTGTTTCGGTTCAGAGCGCATCGAAAGCGCCCAGACGCTTCGCGACCGTCAGGTAAAACGCCATGACGACGATCGGCACAACGGTGAATGCGGCGGCGAGTGGAATGTTGCCGGCGACGCCCTGGAACTGGTAGACCGCCTGGCCGATGAACGGCCGTGAATTGCCGATGATGCCGGGAATGATGTAGTCGCCCATCGTCAGCGAGAAAGTGAAGATCGAGCCGGCGATCATCCCCGGCATCGCCAGCGGAAAAATCACTTTTCGGAAAGTGGCGCCGGGAACGGCGCCAAGGTCGGCCGAGGCTTCGGTCAGTGTTTTGGGTACGCGCTCGAGCGCCGCAACGATCGGCAGGATCATGAATGGCAGCCAGATATACAGAAATACCAGGAACGTGCCGATGTAGGAAATCGACAGTGACGGGCCACCGATGACAGGGATCGACAGCACTGCATTGAGCACCCAGGTGATGTGCATCTGCTCGGCGAACCAGGTGACGATGCCTTCCTTGGCCAGAATCAGTTTCCACGCGTAGACGCGCACGAGATAGCTCGACCACAACGGCAGCATGACGGCCAGATAGAGCAGAGCCTTCGTCTTGATGGAGGCGTAACGCACCATGTAGTAGGCGATCGGAAACGCGATCAGGGCCGCGGCGATGGTGACCGCGGCGGCCATCGTAATCGTACGAACGAAAATATCGGCGTTGGCGAGTGTAAAAAGCTGCTTGTAAGTTTCCAGTGAGAACTCGTGGACGATGGTCCCCGAGAAGCTGTCGATATAGAAAAAGCTTTGCAGCAGCAATGAAAACAGCGAACCGAGATAGATGACGCCCAGCCACAGCAATGGCGGTGTCAACAGCAACAGCAGCAACAACTTCGGATGCAGGTACAGCGCGTTGGACATGCGCTGCAACAGCGGGCGCGACAGCGCCGTGGCGTTCATCAGCCGTCTGCCTTGAGCGGTTGCATCAACGAACGCGGCCACGACAGGTTGACTGCCTGACCGAGGGCCAGTGCCTCGCTGTTGCCGTTGTTCTGTCGCACGATAGCCAGCATTCCGCCGCCGTCGAGCGCGATGCCATAGCGCGTCGTCGAACCGAGGTAGGTCAGTGAGGCGACCGTTCCCCGTGCGCTCATGTGATCGTCGGCCGGCTTGCTCGACGGCGCCGACGCGATGATCTTTTCGGGGCGGATGGCGAACGGCTGGTTCGTCCCCGTAAGCCGCTGCGCCAGTTCGCCTTCGCAGAGATTCGACACACCGACGAATCCGGCGACGAATGCCGTCTCCGGATGCTCGTAGATCTGGTCCGGCGTACCGACCTGTTCGATGCGGCCGCGATTGAAAACGGCCAGACGGTCGCTCATCGCCAGCGCTTCGCCCTGGTCGTGCGTCACATAAATGAACGTAATGCCAACCTGGCGCTGCAAGGCTTTCAGTTCGTCCTGCATCTGCTCGCGCAACTTGAGGTCGAGCGCGCCGAGCGGTTCGTCGAGCAACAGCACGGCCGGCTGGTTGATCAACGCCCGTGCCAGTGCCACCCGTTGCCGCTGCCCGCCCGACAACTGCGATGGTTTGCGTGCGCCCATGCCGGCGAGCTTGACCAGTTCGAGCATCTCGTCGGCGCGCTTGCGCCGCTCGGCGGAGGGGACTTTGCGGATCATCAGACCATACTCGACGTTCTGATGCACCGTCATGTGCGGAAACAGCGCGTAATCCTGGAATACGGTGTTGACGTCACGCTCGTAAGGCGGCACTCCCTCGATGTTGCGCCCGTGCACTGCGATATGACCGGTGTCGGGTTGTTCGAAACCGGCAATCAGGCGCAGGCAAGTCGTCTTGCCGGACCCGGAGGGCCCAAGCATGGAAAAAAACTCGCCGTCGCTGATATCGAAGCTGACGTCGTCTACGGCACGCACATCACCGAAGGCGCGCGAAACGCGGGAGAAACTGACGGCGATACCGGGTTGTTGTGGCATTCGGTCGAATTACACTGATTCGGAATATTGCGACGGATGATGAAACGGGCCGCTGTCAGCGGCCCGTTTCAAGCTGCAAGCGGCCTAGTCCGCGTGATGCCGGCCGCGGCCGGCACGCTCCCGGATTGTTTTTGCGCGCGATCGGTTCGCGCGCATCAGCGTCCTCCGAGAACCGCGATGTAATCGGTCACCCAGCGATAGTAGGGCACACAGGTACGGCCGCTGCCGCAATTGGCCACCGGCGTGCGCCAGAACCAGATCCGATCGAATTCCTTGATGCCGTTGGTTTCACATCCGCCCTCACCTAGCAGGGGGTTACCCTTGCAGGCGTCGGGTACCACCGGCACCGATCCAAACCACGCAGCGAGGTCACCCTGCAGCTTGTTGTTCAGCGAGTGCTCCATCCACATGTAAGCGCAGTTGGGATGCTTTGCGTCCGCGTGCATCATGGTGGTGTCGGCCCAACCGGTCGCGCCTTCCTTGGGTACGACACTGGAAATCGGTGCGTTCTTGGACTTGAGAATATTGACCTGGAATCCCCATGACGACGAAGCGACGACGCCCTCGTTGGTGAAATCGTCGATCTGCACAAACGCGTCATGCCAGTAGCGCGACGCCAGCTTGCGTTGTCCCCGCAGCAGGTCGAGTGCGGCCTTGTACTGTGTTTCGTCCAGTTCGTAGGGATTCTTGATGCCCAGCGCAGGGTTCTTCTGCATCAGATAAAGCGCCGCGTCGGCAATGTAGATCGGTCCGTCGAACGCCTGGATGCGGCCCTTGTTCGATTTGCCGTCGGGGAGCGTCATCTCTTCGAAGACCACATCCCATGACTTCGGTGCCGATTTGAACACATTGGTGTTGTAGGCGAGCACGTTGTAGCCCCACTGGTAGGGCGTGCCGTAGTGCTTGCCGCCGACATAGTGCCAGGGCGCCTTCTGCAGACGCTGATCGACTTTGCTGAAGCTGGGGATGAGGTCGACGTTGACTTCCTGGACGCGCTTGCCGGCGATCAGCCGCATGCTGGCATCACCGGAGGCCGTGACGAGATCGAAGCCGCCTTCATTCATCAGTGCGACCATTTCATCGGAGGTGCCGGCCGTCTTCACGCGCACCTTGCAGGATGTCTTCTTTTCGAAGTCGGTAACCCAGTCGAAGTTCTTGTCAGTGTCGCCGCGCTCGATGTAACCGGGCCACGCCACTATATCCACCACGCCTTCGCCCTTGCCGATCCTGGTCTGTTTGGCAGACGCAGGTGCTATCCAGACCGCGGCGGCAACCGCGGCGACGATACAGCTACCAGCCCATCCCAGCTTGGGGTATGACATGGCGTGTCCTCCTCGTTGTGATTTTAAGGTTACTCGGTCGACTGTACCGGCGCGGCGTGTAAGGAAACACCGAATCCCGGATGCTGAAAACTGCCGAGCTTGGCGGATTGTAACCACGACCAGGGTAGTGCGGAAGGGGGGGCTGTCATCGAAGTGCGGGCCGGCGCTCCCGCCCGCTTTGCGTCTGCGGGAAGCGGGCAGGGCGCGGTGTATTGCCGGGGATTACCGCACGGGCCAATGATGCATCTTCGGCAGGCCGCGCGAGCGAGGTCATGGCATGGCGCCAAACCTGCGGCAAGCGGTCGAAGTGCGCATGGTTCGATGGCAGGATGACCGTGGCCGCCTGCTGCCGTGCCGTGACGAGAGCCTGCGAGCCGCCGGGATGCGTTTCACTCCCGGTAGATCATCTTCCGCGTCATGCCGCCGTCCGAAACGAAGTTCTGGCCGGTAATGAACGCGGCACGAGATGACAACAGGAAGGCCGTCAGCTCGCCAATGTCCAGAGGGTTGCCGATACGCCCGGCGGGGTGCTGTGCGTGTTCGGCTTCGTCCTGGACGGCCTCGCGGCGCTTGCCCTGCTTCTGCCAGTCGCCGGTATCGATCCAGCCCGGAGAAATGCAGTTGACCCGGATTTTCGGGCCAAGGCTGATTGCCAGCGCATGGGTGAGCGCAACGACTCCGCCTTTCGAGGCGCTGTAAGCCTCGGTATTGGGTTCGGACTGAAGCGCGCGGGTGGATGCGATGTTGACGATGGCGCCCGCGTTTCGTTCAAGATGCGGTGCGCAATACTTCGACATCAGAAATGGACCGGTCAGGTTGACTGCCAATACACGGTTCCAGCGCTCCAGATCGAGTTGTTGCGGCGGCACGCGTGGCGAGGCGGAGATGCCGGCGTTGTTGACGAGGGCGTCGAGACGTCCGTAACTGTCCAGCGTCGCCGATACGCAACGCACCACCTGCATTTCGTCGGACACGTCGCACTCGGCGTGGCGAATGTCGCCAAGGGCGGCATATTCCATTGCGGTCTCGGCCCCGGCCGCGTTGTCGGTGTCGGCGATCTGCACCCTCCAGCCATCACGCAACAGCGTTGCCGCGATGCCCTTGCCTATGCCCTGTGCGCCGCCCGTCACCAGCGCAACGCGTTCTTCTTCGTTCATGGCGATGCCTCTACAATGTGACTGTCAGACTCCATGAAGCCACACAAACCGCCATGCCTCAAGCCACCAAAACCCGGATCGACGCCCAGTCTCTGGAAGAGTTCGTCTCGCTGAAGTGGGACGATGACATCGTCCCGCGGCTGGTCGAGTACATCCGCATTCCCTGCAAATCGCCGCACTTCGATCCGGACTGGGCCGCCAATGGCCATATCGATGCCGCCGTTGAACTGGCCGAGCGGTGGTCGCGTGCGCAGGAACTTCCCGGTCTGAATATCGAAGTGATTCGCCTTGAAAACCGCACGCCGGTGATTTTCTTCGAGATGGAAGGAGACGCACCCGGGACCGTATTAATGTATGGCCACCTCGACAAACAACCGGAGATGACCGGCTGGCGCGACGGTTACGGGCCGTGGATTCCGGTTATTCATGAAGGCAAGCTTTACGGCCGCGGTGGCGCCGACGACGGTTATGCCATTTTCGCGTCGCTGCTGGCGTTGTCGGCCTTGAAAGAGCAGGGTGTCAAGCATGCACGGATAGTCGGGCTGATCGAATGCTGTGAAGAAAGCGGCAGTTACGATTTGCCGCATTACCTTGAAGCGCTGAAAGCGCGCATCGGCCAGGTCGACCTGGTAATCGGACTGGATTCCGGCTGCGGGAATTACGATCAGCTTTGGGTTACCACCAGCCTGCGCGGCCTTGCCGCCGGGACACTGACCGTCGAAGTGCTCAACGAGGGTGTGCATTCCGGTGATGCCAGCGGGGTCGTGCCCTCCAGTTTCCGCATTGCCCGGTCGTTGCTCGACCGGCTCGAGGACGCCCATACCGGTCGAATACTGCCGAAGGAATTCCACTGCGACATTCCGGCCGAACGATCGGATCAGGCGATGCTTGCCGGCAAGACGCTCGGCGAAGCGATGCTGACGCGTTTTCCCTTCGCCGGGAAAACCGAGCCGATGACGCATAGTCATGGCCAGGCCGTACTCAACCGTACCTGGCGGCCATTTCTTTCCGTGGTCGGTGCCGATGGGTTGCCTGCGATCAAGGACGCCGGGAATGTGCTGCGCCCGAAAACCGCGCTTAAACTCAGCCTGCGCATCCCGCCGCTGGTCGACGGCCAGCGCGCCACCGACGATATGAAACGCATCCTCGAAGCCGATCCGCCGCACAATGCAAAGGTGGTGTTCGAAGCAGACCAGTCCGCGACCGGCTGGCACGCACCCGCCACCGCGCCGTGGCTCACTGCGGTCCTGGATGCGGCATCAAGGCAGTTCTATGGCAAGCCGGCGATGATGATGGGCGAGGGCGGCACCATTCCCTTCATGGCCATGCTCGGCAAGTCATTTCCGAAAGCGCAGTTTCTGATAACGGGTGTGCTTGGCCCGAAGTCAAACGCGCACGGACCGAACGAGTTCCTGCACATTGCGTATGCGAAGAAACTCACGGCGTGTGTGGCGCAGGTCATTGCGGGGCATGCGGTTCGCGCCTGATTGAAACCGATGAAAATACTCGACGCCCAGATCCATCTCTGGGGCAGCGGCCTGCCGAGCAACATGGCGCATCGGCAGGTGACTTCGTTCACCGCAGCCGAGGCGATTGCAATGATGGATGAAGCCGGCGTCGATGCCGCCGTGATTCATCCGCCGCCCTGGGACCCCGGTTCGCATGACCTGGCATTGAATGCAGTGCGGGACTACCCCGGACGCTTTGCCGTGATGGGTACGCTGTCTCTGGATGATCCGGAAACGAAGACCCGAATTGCGACCTGGCGCGACCAGCCCGGCATGCTGGGTTTGCGTTATTTGTTCCTGGGTGAGCCTGCGCGCACAAGCTTGGGTGACGGTTCGCTGGATTGGCTCTGGACAGAAGCGGAACGTGCCGAGGTTCCCATTGCGATGCTGGCGACCGACTCGCTGCGGGAGATTGGCCGCATCGCCGGGCGTCACCCCGGACTAAGAATCACCATTGATCATCTGGGTGGCAGGGGCGGCAACACCACGCTCAAGGACGCTGCCGCGATGACCCATATGCCGGAACTGCTGGCGCTTGCGAAGTATCCCAACGTAGCGGTAAAAGCCACCGGCGCGCCAGGTTACTCGAGTGAAGGATATCCGTTCAAAAGCATGCACGTTTATCTGCAGCAGATATTCGACAGCTTCGGCCCGCGCCGGATGTTCTGGGGCACGGACATCACCAAGATGGCCTGTGGCTGGCGACAGTGCATCACGATGTTTACCGAGGAACTTCCGTGGCTGAGCGGGGACGACCTGGCTCTGGTGATGGGCGAGGCGATCCGCGCGTGGTGGGGTTGGAACCGGAAGAATCCGGCGTAGCAACAACACGCGCCATGCACGGTTGGCTGTTGTAGGGGTGACCCCGGTCATGTTGCTCTTCTAGGACGAGAGTCCGGTATTGGCTTATCGGCACTTGTACCGTGCCGAGAGAGCGGGCTCGCTGACGCCTGACACCGACAACTTTATCCAGTCGGTGCGAACGCAAATGTCCTAAACACAAAATATTGCAGATCGATGCGCCAAAAGCGGGGGCAAAAGCCGTGATGCCTATCGGAATATTCCCCGCTCGAGGATAGTGCCATGCCCGATCGGACGGCCCGCACCCAACCATACGCTCCATGTGTCCGCAGAGGTCCCGCCCACGCCCAGCGTGAACGGCCCGATCGGGGTCCGGCCGGTAAGGTAAAGTGACGCGCCGTAGGTCACCTCATCATCCTCCACATCCAGGCGGTTGTTGCTTTGGCTTGCGAGCAAACGCAATCCCGTATAGAGAGTTTGCCCGCGAACCGATACGAGTTGCTTGGTCTCCCAGAGATAGCTGCCGCTCGCAATCCAGTATTGCTCGGCCCTTATCTCGCCGAGTTCATACCCCGGAAAGCTACCGGGCCCTCCGATGCTGAAGTAGTGGTCCGCGGGCAGATCCTTGTCCACATTTGAGCCGCCTGCGAGTGTTACCCAAATGACATCGTCGCGTACCGGGACCGCCGCACCCAGACCCATTTCAAGCCTGTCCCAGTCACGATCCGCTCCCAGCGACTCATCACTTTGCACATACTGCAGCGCCAACGCCATGCCTCGCGTCGCATTGAACGGCGTGTCCCGGCTATCATAAGTTGCGGAGAGGGCAAGCCCTGCGTCGTCATAATTGTTTTCGGGTAGCAGTGGCGACCCGGTGTCAACTTCGATGTCGCGTCGCGAATACAGATAACCGAGTCGGATCTGCGCCGCATTGGTTAAATTGACGCCGAAGTCGAGGCCCGCGGCCAGATCCTTGAATCGATAGGTGGCCACACGATCACCGTCAAAATACACGTCTTCTTCTGTCCGGTACCAACCAGCCTTGGGCTCGACAAAGAACGTCTGGGAAATGCCGAGAGGTTGGTAAAAACTTGTCGAGACCTTCGCTTCGTAGCCAAGCTGAATTTGATTACGCCATTCGGCCCCCAGCCTGTTGAGCCAGGTTCGCGCGTGCTCGGCACCCAGCACGAGGGCAAAGTCGCCTTCGCCGGAGGCATACAAGCCAACGTCGAACTTGAGGTAATTGGGCCCCCAGCTCTTTTCCTTCGGCAGCCAGACGAGTGTCGGCTCGTCAGGGTCACCCTCCAGCCGGTACTCAACCGACTCGAACTCGTGAAGGGCGGATAACCGTTTTGCCTCGTCGCTGATCGCTTCGGTATCGACCGAATCGCCGCGTTCTATCTGTGATCGCTGCTCCAGATAGTCCGGGTTGACGCGCTCCAGTCCGGAATAGCGAATGTCGGCGAGTCGCGCGTTGATCTCCTGTTTCTCCGTGACGCTATTGCGCCATGCGGCATATTGCGCCGCCGGGGTAGCCAATTTCGACAGGCGGTCCGTCGCAGATCGGGCGGCCGCTTCGCCAAGCGGGATGGTTTCGGGAATGCGCTCGAAATCCGACGTGCCAATATCCCCCATCGGAACGTCGATAAGAATATCCTGGGGTGTCAGGGTCCGCAGTTGAAGCTCCTCGTTGGCTATGATCATCACGTCCATACTGCGACCCAGAAGCTGAGTAGCGCTCTGCAATTTCGAAGGGTCGATCGCTGGCTCGACCAGATTGACGACGATCAGCACGTCCGCGCACATTTCGCGGGCTACATCGACCGGAATGTTGCGAACCAGTCCGCCGTCGGAAAGTATGTACTCATCGGTGACGACCGGCGCAAATGCGCCCGGAATTGCCATGCTCGCGCGCATGGCGGTGGCGAGATCGCCACTGCTGAGCACGACCATCTCGCCGGTGATCATGTTGGTCGCGATTGCGCGGAACGGGATTGGCAGGCGGTCGAAGTTTGGCTGCATTCGGGCCTTGGCGACATAGCTACGCAGCAAGTCCTCGATTGCAATCGTGTTGACCAGGCCACCTGGAACCTTCAGTGCTCCGTCCTGAATGCCCAGCTCCAGGTTGTTGCTGTAGGTTACGCCTGCGCGTTTCTGCTCGATCGGTTGCAGATCGCGTTTGCCCAGTCCACCCACGATGGATTTCCAGTCAATTCCAGTGACGAAAACCTCTAGCTCATCGGCAGGGATACCGGAGGCATAACCTGCTCCGACCAGCGCACCCATGCTGGTGCCGGCGATACAGTCGATCGGAACGTTGAGCTCCTCGAGAACCTTGAGTACGCCGACATGAGCGCCGCCTTTCGCGCCGCCGCCGGCAAGTACGAGGCCGATGCGTGGTCGGGCGCTAGCGCTATTAGTCGAATCCTCTTCCTTTTCGGCGCTGAAGCCGTTGCTGTATACGAGCCCAGGAGCAGACTGACTACGAGACAGAAACCCTGTTTAAGGTATCGCCCTTGCATGCCGCTCTTCCTCTTAATGTCTACGCATGTCGATTCAGGCATGCTAGCAGAAAGAACATTGTGTGCGACGTGACAGGCGTGGTGGCTGATCCGCTTGCCTCTTCACGGAAATCAAGATCCGGATCGATTGCCCGGTTTATCCAACAGTTCCTGCGCCGCCACTGAATGCCAGCACGACCATCATCCGCAAGCACGCCGCCATGGCGCATTCCGACCGCATCCTTGCGGGATATCTTCCATCAGATAACCGTGCGATTGACTGCGCGTTGGCGGCGGGATAGTGTTGTCGCCGACAAACCGGGAGGGCAAATGAGCCAACTCCATTTCGAACCCCTGCATGAACTGTTCGGTGCCCGGGTTACGGGCATTGACCTGACGGAACCGCTGTCTGACGCGGATGTCGCGGCGATCAGCGATGCTCTCGATTCGTATTCCTTGTTATGTTTCCCCGGCCAGCAGATGACCGACGAGGCGCAACTGGCCTTGACGCTGCGTTTTGGTGAGCCCGAGCCCAATCACGTGACGTTCGGCACGACCGGCGAGATCGATTACTTTGCGACGCTCGGAAATGTCATCGATGCGAACAACAAGAAGGGCAACGCCGACCCGCATACCCGTTATCAGTCCGGCAACAATCTGTGGCATTCCGACTCGTCGTTCCGGCTGGTGCCGACAAAATTCTCCATTAACCATTCCTACGAAGCGCCCGACGAGGGCGGCATTACCGAATTCGCCAGCCAGCGCATCGCCTATGAGAGACTGCCCGCGGAAGTGCAGAAGCAGATCGATCCATTGCACGTGTTACACGACTACGTGTTTTCGCGCAGCCAGGTTGCCCCGGTTCATCCAAATCACGCCGCGTCGCTGCCACCGATCGAGCACAAGCTGGTCCGGATGAACCCGGCGAACGGAAAGAAGAACTACTACGTCGGATCGCACGCGCGCTCGATCGTCGGGCTTTCCGGGATCGAAAGCCGTGAGCTGATCGATTATTTGCTCCAGCAAGCCACCAAACCGGAACTGGTCTACGGACATCAGTGGCAGGTTGGAGATACCGTGATGTGGGACAACCGCTGCCTGCTGCACAGGGGGCTGGGTTACGACGCGGATCGCTGGCGCAGGCTGATGCGGCAAACGCGGGTGAGCGGAGTGGGGCCGACGTTGGTCGAGTAAATCATGCACTTGCACACGCATGTCCAGGCGCCGGGTGTCCGCTGGCTCTGTTCGGCTTTACTGCGCCAGGCGCAACCCTCGTAGCCTGCCTTGCTGTGCGGCGCTTGTCGCGTCAGCCTGGAAAGCCCCGCTTATGTTTTTTTCACTCTGACTGAAAAGTCTTCGTTCAGTACGCGGACTTCCCGCTGCGGGAATGGAATTTCGAAGCCGTGCTCGCGCATGGTCTCAAAAATCTTCAATAGCAGGTCGCCGCCGACCCGGTTCTTGCCGTCGTCGATGCCCTCCATCCAGAATTCGACGAACATGTTGACACCGGAATCGCCAAAACTGTCGATTTCGCAATCGGGACGTTCCTCGAAGGGTATGTCGTCGCCGCTGATAACCTGCGGGTGCTCGGCGACGGCTTTTTTTATAACGTCTATCAGCTTGCGGATGTCGGTATTGTAGGCAACTGAAAAATCGACCCGGTAACGCTGTTTCGGGTCCTTGTGGGTCCAGTTCGTAAACGACGCGACAATGAATTTCTCGTTGGGGACGACAATGTCTTTGCCGTCGAAGGTTTCGAGCGTCGTTGAGCGCATGTTCAACTGGCGCACGACCCCGGTTCGGCCGTCTTCGAGTTCGACGTAATCACCGAGGGAAACCGAGCGATCGAGCAGAATGATGACCCCGGAAATAAAATTGGATGCGATCGCCTGCAGGCCGAATCCGATGCCGACACCGAGCGCGCCACCGAATACCGCGAGTGCGGTCAGGTTGATGCCCATGATCTGCAGAAGCAATATCGAAACGAGTACAAATATTGCGACCTCCAACAGTTTGGCGGCGACTTCCCGGGTGCGCAGATCGAGATTTTCCTGTTTGGAAATCAACTCGCGACCGGTCTTGCTGCTGACGCGCCCGATCCAGAACAACAGGGAGCCGAAGATGGCAACGCGCGTAACGCCGTACGCGGATACTTGTATATTGCCGAGGCTGACCGACATGGATTCCAGTATTTCGATCAATCCGGACAGCACCCCGATCAGGTGCAGGAACAGCAGTGGCATTCCCAGCCATTTGATCACCCGGGCTACCGGTTGATGTCCGGCAAAGTCATTGACGACAGAATTGAACAGCAGCAGGATCGCGATGGTCAGCGCGGTCTGGACCAGCCATCCCTCGTTCAGGGTGATCTCGGTGATCTCTACCGACACTCGCAGCATCAGGATCGCAAGCAAAGGGAAAATAACGTTGCCGAGTTTGATGAAAAACTTGCGGAAAAAATGCACGTCTTCCGTATCAGGCCGGGCTCTCAGCAACGGCACGTATGCCCTGATCCGGTTCGCCAGGATGTAGGCGATCGCGTAGATGACGAGTACAAGACCAACCTGCTCGTAGGTTTCCGGTTGCGACAGTGCGACGGTGGCTTTTTCGTTGAATTCCTCGATGATTCGATTGATTTTATCCATGGCCATGCTCAGGCACCTTTCGTCGAGTCATTTGTAGCCGGTTTTCATCTGTGCGCGGCATCGACGTTCACATTCTATCGATAGCATGTCAGTTATAACCGCGTCGAGTGTGCTTCGCCAGCCTTTCAGGATTTTTGTGCGGTTTTCGTGTTCGGGCTGCGTCGGGTGGCGGTCGAATTGTCCAAATATGAGAGACCATTTACCGAAGAGGGCGTTTGACCCACACCTGTTTCGACCAGCTCACTGCAGTCATTTTCGACGCGGACCGGGTTGCGATAACCCGTTGAAGTTTTCCGTATGATGTCGTGTTCGCAACACCGGAAAGCGCCCTGTTTTGCTGGCGCGACGGGCCAGAGACAGACTCGTTGTTTGTGGCGATTGCTTGTCCGAAAAACTGTCGTATTCAAACCCATATAATGGAGTTTCCCTTGACGCTTCATCCATTTTCCAGATGAGTTTCTTCTCCAGCGGCATTGATGAATAGTCCACACGTCACCCCGCGGCCAGCTGCTACCTTGATCCTTGTTCGTGACGCGTCGCATGGCCTCGAAGTGTTGCTTGCGAAGCGCACCCACCTTGCCAACTTTGCCGGTGGTGCCTATGTGTTCCCGGGCGGCGCAGTGGACAACACCGATTCCGCGCCTGAACTGGCGGCACTTGCCGCGGGGATCGATGACGCGGAAGCCAGCAAGCGTCTGGGTATCGAGCAGGGCGGACTCGGTTACTGGATCGCCGCCATTCGCGAGTGCTTCGAAGAAGCCGGCCTGTTGTTCGCGCATTCGCATGAAGATGAATTGATCGGTATCGACGCAGACGCGGCACGGCGTTTTGCTTCGGTGCGGCGAGCGCTGGCGGCGGGCGAGGCGAACCTGCTGCAGCTGTTGCAGTCGCATAACCTGCGGCTTGCGACTGACCGCTTGCATTACTTCAGTCACTGGATCACGCAGGCGGGACGCCCGCGCCGCTATGACACGCGCTTTTTTCTTGCCGAGGCACCGGACAGGCAAACACCGTCGCACGATGGCGAGGAACTGGTGAACCATCTGTGGATCCGGCCGGGTGAAGCGCTCGAGCGCGGCAGCCGCGGCGAACTCAATCTGATGTTTCCGACGTTGAAAACGCTCGAAAGCCTGTCGAAACTGGACGATGTGGCGACAGCGATCGATTATGCGCGAGCGCTTCGCGTCAGGCCGCCGATGAGCCCGCGTGCCGGTAGCGGGCGTGACGGCAAGAGACTGCTGGTGCCTGGCGATTACGCTTATGCCGAGTTGGGCAAACTCGATCCGGAACACAAGGGCACGGCTTCTTACGAGATTCTTCCCGGTGTGCCAGTGACTTTGTCGGAGCGGGTGACAAGGCTGACGGCACCGAATCCGAGCGTGATGACCGGTCCCGGCACCAACACCTATCTGGTTGGCGACGCGGCAAACGGCATTGCTGTCATTGATCCCGGCCCTCTGGATGCCGAACATGTAGACACCATTATCGGGGAAGCGCCAGGCCCGATTCGGTGGATTCTGTGCACGCACACCCATGTGGACCACTCGCCGGGTGCCGCGTTGCTGAAAGCGCGGACAGGCGCGAAGCTGTATGGGATGCTGGCGGCGCATGCGGAACGGCAGGACCAGACATTCGTGCCGGATCACGAAGTCACTGACGGCGAGGTGCTGGAACTGGCGGGCGCAACACTGCGCGTGCTGCACACGCCGGGGCATGCATCGAACCAGCTCTGCTTTTTCCTGGAGGAAGAGCATTTGCTGTTCACCGGCGATCACATCATGCAGGGCTCGACCGTCGTAATCAATCCGCCCGACGGAAACATGTCGGACTATTTCGCCTCGCTCGAACGGCTGTACGAAGAAGACATCGAGTGGCTGGCACCGGGCCATGGCTTCCTGATGGAAAAGCCGTACGAAGTCGTCGAACGGCTCATCGTCCACCGGCGCAACCGTGAGAACAAGGTCGTGAACGCGCTGCGCAATGCCGGCCAGGGCAGCGTCGAAACACTGGTTCCCGTCGTGTATGACGACATTCCGGAGCGCATGCATCGCCTGGCCATGCGTTCGCTACTGGCGCATTTGCACAAGCTCGAAGCCGATGGACGGGCGCAGCAGGACCGTGATCTCTGGACGCTGCTTGGGTAGAAACGAGCTTTGCAGTCTGACGCGGGCGTTGCGTTGCGAGGCTGGGCAAAGCAGTCATTACCGGCGCAATCTTCCAACCGGGAGGCGCACGCCGCGGATAATGTCACGCGGGATGACGCCGCACCTGTTTCTCACAGGACCAGCCAATGGCCGGCGGCGAGCGTCAAAAAAATGGCTTGCGTTCCTGGACGCGCTCCGGCAATTTTGATGCGCTGGATGTTTCCTGGTGGTTAGGGCAATGAACAAACAAGACAAGGTAGCAATAGTCACCGGCGGTGCCGGCGGAATCGGGGAAAGTGTTGCAAGAACGCTGGCGCAGCGTGGCGTGCAAGTGGTTATCGCCGATCTGCGACCGGAAGCGGCCGAAGAAGCGGCCACGCGCTTGCAGTCGGAGGGGCTGACGGCCCGGTCGGCCGCTGTCGACATCTCCAACGAGGCAAGTGTTGCCGCCATGGTCGGGACTGTGCTCGGGTGGTGGGGACGCATTGACATCCTGATCAACAACGCGGGCGTGGAAAGCTCGCGGCCTTTTCTCGAAATCGGCCTCGAGGAATACGAGCGCGTCATGCGTATCAATACCACCGGTGCGTGGATTTGCTGTCAGGCGGTGATTCCGGTCATGCTGCGCCAGAAGGGCGGCAGTATCGTCAACGTCAGTTCCGTGGCAGGGCAGCGCGGCGGTGGTTTGCTAGGCACGGCGGCGTACTCCACGTCCAAGGGCGCGGTGATTGCGCTGACAAAGGCGCTTGCCCGCGAATTCGGCAAGTCGGGAATCCGCGTCAACGCGGTCGCACCCAGCATGACGATGACGGATTTCGTACAGCGCCAGCTCAAACGGCTTGAGCCCGGTACGCAGGACCGGGTGATTGCGATGACGCCGCTGGGCCGCACCGGACAACCGCAGGAGATTGCGTCGGTGATCGCTTTTCTGGCGTCAGACGATGCGTCGTTCGTGACCGGCCACACCTACAACGTGGACGGCGGAACGGCGATGTAACGCCCTCTCCTCCGCGCCAGAGTGCCAGGCCGCGCCCTGCTACTTGTTGCTTGCGTCTTTCGTTCCCGAAGGCAACGGATACATCAAACCGGCGGCCTGGAATCCGCCGTCAACGTTCAGTGAATGACCGTTGACGTAGTCACTGTCAGCAGACGCCAGAAACACCGCAGCATTGGCGATCTCTTCCGGAATGCCATAACGGCGCTGTGGCACCAGAAATTCGTACGCTTCCACGGTTGCCCGGTCGTGCATGGCGCGGCCGACGTCAGTCATGATCGGACCGGGAACGATGTCGTTGACATTGATGCCTTGTTCGGCGAGTTCCACCGCCATCACCTTGGTCAGTAACTCCAGGCCTGCTTTCGCGGCGCCATAGGGTGCGCGGCCGATGCCGCCGCGCTGCCCGGACAGCGAGCAGATATTGATGATCTTGCCGTAGCCTTGCTTGACCATTTGCTTTCCGGCGGCCTGCGAACAGAGAAACGCACCCGTCAGGTTCACGCGGATCACCCGCTCCCATTCCTCGAGCGAACACTCCAGCGCGCGCTTGTTGGCGCCGATACCGGCGTTGTTGACCAGGATGTCGACTCGCCCGAACTCGCGCATGCAGAAGTCGACGAGTTCCTGGCCACCGGTTGGTTCGGCGACGTCGATCCGGATCGACCTGACGTCGCGTCCGCCTTCGGCAAGCTCGCCGGCGGTCCTGGCAGCCAGCTCACCGTTGATGTCGCCAATGACCAGCCGTGCGCCTTGTTCGACGAAAGCAGTAGCGATCGCCTTGCCGATTCCCTGTGCCGCGCCGGTGACAATCGCCACCCGGTCCCTGAGTCGCTCGGCGCTCATTTGTTGCTGGCCCCAATGGGCACGACGTGGGTGCCGCTTGGGCCGACGCCCATGATCTGCACCACGGCCTCTTCATCCCTGGCACCGTCATAATGGACCTCGCCCGGTGTGTGCACGGCAAAGCTGCCTGCGCCGAGCGGAACGGTGCGATCGGGATCAAAACTGTCGCCGGTACCACCCCACCAGGTGCCGCTGATGACCGTTACATAGCGCGCCTCCGGATGCCAGTGTGGCCGGCTCATGGTATGCGGTGCGAATTTGGCGCGGATGACGTACACGCCTTCCTTCTTCGGATCGCCATAGAGCACGACAAACTTCACGCCCGGAAGACCGGGGTAGTCCTGCCATTGCATCTGGTCAGCGTGCACGATTGTCATGGCACTGGTATCGATTTGCGGCTCCGAGTTGGCCGCGTTCCACGAGCCCATCAATGCCAGTACGGCTCCCCCTAATGACAACCATTTCTTCATTTCACTGGCTCCTGTTCGTTTGCAGTGGTGTCTGTTTCCACTACAGATCGGTGACGGCGCCCTTCGATGCGTCGGCTACCAGGCGCGCGTACTTGGCGAGCACGCCCCGCGTGTAGCGCGGTGGCGGCGGCGTTAGCTGTGCCAGCCGTTCGCGCACCTGCTCGTCGGTTAAATCCGCATCGAGGCGCCGGTTTTCGATGTCGATGACGATGGTGTCGCCATCACGCACGGCGGCGATCGGGCCGCGTTCCGCCGCTTCCGGAACGATGTGTCCGATGACAAAACCGCGCGTCGCCCCGGAGAACCGTCCGTCGGTCATCAGTGCCACCGTCTCGCCGAGCCCGGCGCCCTGCAAGGCGCCTGTCACCAGTTGCATCTCGCGCATGCCGGGTCCGCCCCTGGGACCTTCGTAACGCAACACCATGACGTCGTTGGGCTCGATACGTCCTTCCTTGATGGCAAGGAAAGCGTCTTCTTCGCGTTCGAATACGCGGGCCGGACCGCGATGCAGTTTCTTGGTTTGCCCCGATACTTTCACTACGCAACCGCCCGGTGCCAGATTGCCGCGCAGGATGGCGAGCCCCCCTTCGGATTTGAGCGGCTGCGACAATGGCTTGATCACTTCCTGGCCTGCGGGTTCGGCTGCTGCCGCGATCTCCTCTCCCAGCGTGCGCCCGCTCACGGTCATTTCCGACGTATGCAACAGACCCGCCTCGACCAGCCGTTTACCCACCACCGGCATGCCGCCGGCCTCGTACATTTCAGGGGCGGTGAACGTGCCCCATGGCCGCAGGTCGGCGAGCACCGGCGTCTGGCGCGATATGCGGTCGAAATCCTCCAGTGCGAGCTCGATGCCGAAATCGTGCGCCGTGGCAAGCAAATGCAACACGGCATTGGTTGAGCCGCCGGTGGCCATGACGCCGGTGATTGCATTCTCGAAGCTGCGTCGCGTGACCACGCTGCGCGGCGTGACGCCCTTGCGCAGCAGATTCATCACCTGCTTGCCGCACTCGTAGGCGACATCCACCTTGCCGGGATTGACGGCCGGTACGTCGTTCCACCCCATGGGGGAGATGCCGAGCATTTCGTAAGCGGTTGCCATGGTGTTGGCGGTGAACTGGCCGCCGCAGGCACCGGCGCCCGGACAGGCGTGGTCTTCGACGTCCTTGAATTCCTCGGCGCTGATTTTCCCCGCGTTGAAGGCGCCGAGTGCTTCGTACGCGTCCTGCACCGTCAGCTTGCGATCGCCGAATACGGCATTCGGGCGCGTGCATGCTCCCGAGGCGATTGAGCCGCTATAGAGCGTGATGCCGGGTATGTCGAGCCGTCCCAGCACCATCGCCATCGCCGGAATCGTCTTGTCGCAACCGGATATGGTGACGATGCCGTCGAACATGTGACCGCGTGCCACCAGTTCCACCGAATCGGCAATGACCTCACGGCTGACGAGCGAGGTCTTCATGCCTTCGGTGCCGGTGGTGATGGCGTCGTTGATGGCGACGGTATTGACTTCGATCGGCGTTCCGCCGGCCGCGCGAATGCCTTCCATCACCCGTTGTGCGAGTTCCCTGTGATTCCAGTTGCAGGGCATGGTGCCGATCCAGCAGTGGGCGACCCCGATCTGCGGCCGCGCCAGATCGTCATCAGTAAAACCCACGGCCTTCATCATCGACCGCGCGACGGAACGGTCGGAGCCCTCCAGCAGCGGACGGCTTTTGTGTCTCGGGTCGAAGGCCATGAGATTCCTTTCGGGTCAGGCTGATACGATTTTGCTGAGCGCGTCGCGAACCCGTGCGCCGTTCGAAAGCCCGAGCTGGCGTGCAACGGCATTCACATGCGAGAGCGTGCCATTTTCCCACATGTCCATCGAGTCACCGATCCTGCCGCTGGTATGGGCAACCGTCGCCGAGGCAACGCCCCTGGCCTGCAACATCTCCAGTGCGGCAATCCCGGCGTCGTCCTTGCCGCCACCGGCATCGTTGAAAATGACCAGCTTCAGTGGCACTTCCAGAGCAAACTCTCCCGAACTCGTGCCGCCATGCGAAGCGCATACGACGATCGCACCCTTGTCATCGGGCGTGACCTTGGTGATCGAGTCCATGAGGATCACGCGCCCACCTTTTCCTTTTGCAACTTCTTTCTTCAACATCATCGTTCTCCATTATGCGGAGTAAAGCTCCGTCATCAATTTTCAGGGTATCCGGATCCGTTCGGCGTTCGCCACGGGGCATCTGATCGCTGCGTTGTCGTCAACCCGGTTCCCGCCGCGCGTTGTGTGCTAGGTGGTAATCATCCGGATGCTTTCCGCTATAGCGTCGGGCTCGAATACCTTTTTCCAGTCCGGCGCGAAAATCTGTTTCTTGGCGCGGTCCACTGCCTTGTTGGCGGCATCCGACATTCTCACGCCAGGCAGCTGGTCGAAGAGAATCGCGAGCTCGACATTGAGGTGCCCGAGGATGAAATCGCGTGCCGCTTCCTCTGGGACGCCGCGGGCCACCGCTTCGTCGGTCGCTTCACGAATCACCGTCAGGCAGGTCGCGCAAACGGTTTCGGAAAGCACTGGCTCCAGGATCGCCATCTGGTCGACTGTCGCGCGGTGCGACCTTATGACGGGTGCGTACATGCGCTTGGAAACGTCTTCGGCGACGGCGTAGTTCTTTTCGTCGCCGCGCAACAACGCGCAAACGATGGCCTGCTTTGCCTTGAGACCGCCGAAATGGTCGCGCTTGGCTTCGAGATCGGTTTCGTCATTGAAGATCGGCGGATGGCACGGATGCGCGACGAAAATCGTCAGGTCTTCGCGGTCGGGCAAATGCCCGGCGAACGGCGCCGCGGCATCGAGCGCGATCAGCGTTGCGCCTTTCTTGAACTTGTCGACCAGTTGCGCCGTGACCTTCTCGATCATGTTGTCGGGGATGGTGAGGATCACGATGTCCGCATCTTTCAGCGCAACGTCCGTGTCAACACAGGTGATGTCGAGCGCCTTGAGCCGTTCGCGCCCGGCTTCGCTGACTTCAACGTGGCTCACGTCATAGGGTGAGCCTTTCAGGTTGGCGGAAACCCGGTATCCCATCTTTCCGCCCGCTCCGATAATCGCTACTTTCTTCATTGTCCTGTCTCCTGAACTGGAAAATTGATCCGCATTGCCGGCTGTTGACCGGGTGCGGCCGTTAATGACGCTTGTAACGCCTGTCTATTTGCCTCGCACCATTCCAAAGTAGTCCTCCTTGCCCATCTGTCCGCCTTTCAGCGCGATCTCAAGACCATCGAAATGCGGATCTTCCGAGTAAGCGCGGCAAAGCGGCGCGCCCGGAGTCAGTTGCGCGGACATCTCGAGGCCGTAAAGCTGCAATTCCTGGGTGGCATAACTCGACGTGTCTCCGCCGGCAATGACAACACGGCGTAGACCGGTGCGCTCCAGCAGTTCCCGCGTCATGCGTCCCATGGCGGTGCCGAGCACGCGCGCGGTGCTGCCGCCCGTATCTGCTGTCAAACGCTTGCGTGTGGCCTGGATGCTCGGGTCGTTCGGTCCGGCCGCCGAGTAAAGCAGGACGCTCTTCCCGCCGGCAAAAGACCGCAGACCCTGCTCGACCAACTGCCGTTGGGCGCGCCCGGCCGCACCGGGCTCGATCAACTCACCGGTGGGAATGCGAATGCAGTCGAACCCGTTCTTTCCGGCCCATTCGATCTGACGGGCGGTCATCGGCGACGCGCTGCCGGAAACCGCCAGCAACTGATCGACGGGTTTCAACGGTTCGAACACGGCGCGCTGTTGGCCGATCATGCCGCTGTCGCGCCAGTGGGCGGTCAACGCGTATTCCACGCCTGATGACCCGACGACGAAATGCGGTGCGCGTTGCCCCTGGTTCCACAGCAATCGCCCGACGGTGCGTAAATGTTCGCCGGTAAGCACGTCGTAGAGCAACATGCCGGGCTTCGCGTTCAGTTTGGTTGCCTGACGGGTATCGACCGTTGCATCGTCAGCCGCAAGCTCCACCACGTCCATCAATCCGATTTCCGATGCAGTCTGCTGCGACAGGTGGGCGCGCAAGTCGGCTTCATGCATCGGTGTCGACGGATGCTGCGACATGGTGGGGTGCCGGTCGAGGCGATAGATATCCTCGCCCGCTGCCGCAAAGTGGTTTCCAAAGACGGTGTAGCGGCGCAGCGGTGGCGCGCCGGCAAGAACGGAAATCACCTGATCCGGCACCAGCGCCCGGTGCGCCATGTCGGCGATGTGTCCGATGCTGCCGACCTGCGGTGACGAATCGAATGTGGAACACACCTTGTAATGCGTTACCGGTGCGCCGAGCGACCACAGTTCACGCAGTACCGGCTCGACCTCGGCATCCATCTCCGACGGCGACATGGCGCGGCTGGTCCCGGCCACACCAACGCAGCGCAGGTCGGGGAATTTTTCCTTTAACAGCGCCGGCGCCGGTGGCGCCAGGAACAGCACCGTGCGCAGTCCGGAAAGCGCAAGCGCTTCCATGGCATCGGTCGACCCGGTGAAGTCATCTCCGTAAAAAGCCAGCAGCAGCCCCGCGTCGTTTGACATTAACGTCGTCCTCCGAATTTCCTGATCGCGTTGCGCAGTTCGGCACGATCTTTGGCGTACTCGTCCAGGGGTACGCCCGCGAGCGCTGCCTCCCAGCCTTGCTGCATGCTGCGCACCCCGGCCGCGGTGCCATCGGGATGGGCGATGATGCCGCCGCCGGCGAGATGAACGACGTCGGTCGTTTTGGTCGCGGCGTAGATGTCGATTGCCGAGCCGGCCCATTGCGCCGAAGAGATGGCCGGCATAACGCGGTAGTCGCCGAACATTGGTGTCAGGCAATCGACAATCGATTGGCCGACTTCCTCGTTGGTCTCATAGAACTTGCTGTTGAATCCACCGACGTGGAGGTGGTCGACCCCGGCCACCCGGCACAGCTTCTGAAAAGCAGAGAAGCCGATTCCCAGCAGCGGATGACGCGACATCGCGCCGAAGTTTGCGCGGTGGCCATGGATCGGCAGTTCGCAGTGGCGGCGCAGATGCGCGAGCGCTGCAAATCCGACGCTGTTGACGTTCACCATCACGCAGGTACCGCCGTGTTGTTTCACAAGGTCGTGGCTTCGCAGCATGTGGTCCACGTCGCCCGTGATGTTGAACGCATACATGGTTTTCTTGCCGGTCTTGTCTGCGACCCGCTCGATTTCGGGCATGACGGCTGCGACGCGTTGCGCGAACGGCGCATAGGTCGGATCGGCCTGCAGTTCGTCGTCCTTGATGAAATCCAGCCCTGCCGTTGCCAGATCGCGCACCAGTTGCGCCAATGCATCGGTCGACAAACCGATACTGGGTTTGATAATGGTGCCGATCAGCGGAAGCTCCGCTACCTGTGCAAGTTTGCGCGTGCCGGCGATGCCGAAAGCGGGGCCCGGATAGTGCTCGGCAAACGCCTGGGGAAGCTCCAGGTCTTCGAGGCGGATTCCCGACAGTTCCTGCAATTCGTAAAGATTGCCGGCGACGGTCGAATGCAAACTCGTCAGCGACGGACCGAAGTTGTGAAGGGGAAACGAGACCCGCACCCGCCCGCGGTGGTATTCGGGGGATGTCGCCGAGGATTTCGGTGGCTTGCTTCCGGGCAGGCTTGGAGACGGCACCGTGTCGAGCGGGGTGATATCCAGCACCTGCGCGCCGAAGCGCTCCTTCAGGTCGCTGGTCTCGCCCGGCACCGACACGAAAGTGCCGCTCGACTGCTCTCCGGCAATCACTGCTGCGGCATCCTCGAGCGCGTGTGGCGTCTCGATCAGATACGTCGCGACAACCCGATCATTGTTCATGGCTTCTCCTCCGTGACCCCTGAATCTGCCGCCCGCTGCGATATCGGCGTGTTCGGACCCAAACCCGGTGTCTTCTGTTGTTCCCGTTCAAGCCGGCGTGCTTGCCCGCTATGTTTGCGGTGCAGACCCGGCAATTTCTGGGGAGCATGTTACTTTCGACGAATCAAAAAAGGTTCCCTGTTTTTCTTGTCAGCTGCTTTGCGTTTGGAAAATATTTCCTGTTTTTCCTGTTTGGCGGGAAAATTGCACGAAAATTTCATTCGACGGCACTGGATGTTGCCGCCCGACCATAAAGCACCGTCAGGCACTTCCGGGTTTGGATTCCCGGATTTGCTGACGGTTACGCACGCGGCCACGGAACCACTGGCGAACGGGTTTGCAGGCGATGCGGCGGTATTGTTCTTGTCCCGGTCGCTGTCCGCCAGGCGCGTCCCCGTGCGGCTGCAATGCCATCAGGCTATGCT
Source organism: uncultured beta proteobacterium (assembly GCA_963792855.1). Classification (GTDB taxonomy): domain Bacteria; phylum Pseudomonadota; class Gammaproteobacteria; order Burkholderiales; family Eutrophovitaceae; genus SG8-40. The sequence continues at coordinate 219,559 of CAWBXZ010000018.1, forward strand.
TGGGTCCGGGTACGCGGCGCCTTGTGCGCCCGGCAGCCTTGCGTTTCCAAACGCGCGGTCTTTGCCGTGAACCGTATTTGCGGTATCGGGACGTTGCATTGGCCGATGGAATGACCGGCTTGGCGGTGCAACCGGTACCTGTCGGGGCAGCCGTTCTGTTTTGGGTCTCCAGACACAGCCGGCAACTACTTTGAGGAAGCGCTGCATGACTGATTCCGAACTGAACCTGGTGGACTGCGGGCAAGGGAATCCGCCCATCGTCCTCATACACGGGTTTACCTGTGATCTTTCGAGTTGGAAAGAACAGTTATCCAGCCTCTCGAGCAGTCATCGTTGCATCGCTATCGATCTGCCCGGTCATGGCGCCTCTGCGGATGCGCCGGAAGCGACCATTGAGGCGCTCGCGGCGGCGGCGAACGCGACGCTGGACCGACTTCAACTGAAAGAGGCAGTACTGGTCGGACACAGCATGGGATGCCGGGTGATTTCGGAGATGGCGAGCCAGTCGCCGCGCCGGGTTCGCGGCGTCGTTTACGTCGACGGCAGCATTGTCTCGCGCAGCGACGTCGATGCGGCGGTAAAAGGAGCTGCCGCGACATTGGACCGCATCGGCATGCAGGGCTTCATCCGGAATCTGTACGAGGGTTTTTTTGTCGCGACGACACCCCCCGCCGCGCGAGAGTTCGTAATGGCGGGAATTCCCCGAATCAGGATGGAATTTGCGAAAAAGCTCTGGCCCAACGTCGTTCGCTGGGACGGTGCGCGGTCGCGCCCGGTACTTGCCGGCATCGGCGTGCCGGCGTTGGTGATTCAGTCCACCACACTCGACACCGAACTCAATCGCGCTTCGCTTTCTCCCGGACAGTCCACGCCATGGGTCGATGCCGTATCACAGGCACTCAGCGATGTGACCGTGACAGTGATCGAAGGCGTTGGCCATTTTCCGATGCTCGAAGCGCCGCACACAACCAATGATGCGATTCTGGAATTCGTGCGGCGGGTTGGCGCAAACAGCAACGGCAGTGCGCTCGCCGGTTGAGCGCGCAGGAAGCCGTATTCATGCAAGGCCGGTCGGTCAAAGAACAACCAACCGGGGTGAAGCGGGCGGCCGAGCGCTAGAACTCGACGGTGAAAGCCTTTAGCAGTTCGGAAAATTCCTTGGGACGGGAGGCCAGGCTGAAACCGACGTGATGCATCAGCTTGCCCCCGTTGCCCATGGCAACGCGGGCGTGGCGAATCTCCAGGTCGACAACCACACGTTCTTTGTCGCCGAGCAGAATGAGGCAGTTTCGAATGACGGTCCCAGGCTGCACCTTCAGATCGGCTGCGAGACCGATGACGCCGATGCCGCCTGCACTCATGTCCGCCAGCCGGCCCTCTGCCTTGCGTCCGTCGGGAAGGCTGACAACGACGACCGGTGCGGAGACTTGCGGGATCTTGACGCGCTGGTGCAAACGGCGATCGGCCTGAACGATGCGATCGGGAATCGGAACCTGGAAAACGGGCTGGCCTTCGAGCAGGACGTCGCGAATGCGCGGGCTGCTGAACAGCGATTTGGCCGCTCCATCTTCGACCGAGAAACGCACTTCCGGACAGCGCAGCAATTGCGCGTTATTCGCCTTGTGTTCCCCGAATTCGAAATAGACACGGTCGCGGTCGGGGTCGACACCGACTGTGCGGGTGACGATCATCTTGTCTTCATCGTCGTAGTGAACGGAAACGGGGCGATCCTCCCGAACGAAGCGGCGGAGCATCATGATGATCTGGTGGCGGGACCAGAGGAGGCGGGAGCCGCCTGCGTCAAGATTGAATCTGCCGTGGTGAGTGGCCTGTGGGGTTTTCAGCATCGTTTTCTGCTCCTTCTGCATGACCACTTGTTTGCGTGGACACCACCTAACGCAATTGATGTGCCGATGCATTTAATCCTTATAAATTAACAACATGCAATTGCGGCACCGGGGCATCGTGTCGCCTGTCGCAGACAGACTTAAGGGCCGGCAGCCGTGCAACCCCGGAGCGCAAACGACGGCAGCTGGAGATGCGCAGCACCTTGCGCATCGCAAGCAACGATAGGCAAACACAATAAGACGTGGAAAAGAGCGGAACTGTGCTTGCAGCTTCGGGTAACGGTAGATACATTGAGACGCAGCGTATTCAGGTGCCGGCCACAGAAGTGTGTGGCGCCGCAATGCTTGAATCGAGCGAGACGCTCTCGGGCGACCGTTTTGGGGGAACGCCAATCAACGTGCGTAATGAATCGTCCGATAGCATGGCCTCGACCGCAAAGCCGGTACTCTTGCGAGTTGATGGTGTGACGTGCGAGAAGGCGGTCGAGAGGGGTGTTTGCCGCGAACCAAACTGGCAGTGCAGACGCGCGCTTCGGAACCATGGGTGTCGCAGATACGTGCGGCTATTGAGTGATAAATCGGTATCGCCAGAGCGATAAACTGACCACGCAATTATTCTAATGGCCGCAGCCGTCTACTACATTTGTCTTCCGCTGATATATCTCGTCTCCTTCCTTCCCTTCAGGCTGCTGTATCTCCTGTCCGACATCAGCTACGTGCTTGTATACAAATTGTTCCGATACAGGACGAAGGTTGTGCGCAAGAACCTGGAAAAAGCGTTCCCGGAAAAATCGGCGACGGAGATCAGGAAAATAGAAATCGCTTTTTATCATTTCTTCTGTGATCTGATTTTCGAGACTTTCAAGACCCTGACCATCACGCCAAACGCTCTCAGACAACACGTCAGATTCGACGACACCTCGGTTTTCGAGGAGCTGTACAAACAGCGTCAGAGTGTCATCGTTGTGATGGGGCATTTTGGTAACTGGGAGTTAGCTGGTGCGCGATTCAGTCTTTGCGATTTCCATCAACTCTTTGTTATTTATCATCGCCTGTCCAACAAATACCTGGATGGGCTGGTATACAAAATGCGTACGCGTCTGGGTAACAAACTGTACCTTATGAAAGATGCGTTCCGGGGCATGATTCTCAACAAGGACAAATTGACGGCAACCGCCTTCATAGCCGATCAGACGCCCTCGCCCGAAGGAGCCTACTGGACCACCTTTCTTAATCAGGACACGCCCGTTTTCGTTGGCACGGCGAAAATTGCCAGGAAACTGAACCGCCCGATCATCTATGTGTCTATCAAACGACCGAAAAGAGGCTGCTATCAGATAAGCAGCGAATTGTTGATCCCGAATCCCGCCGCCGTAACAGAGGATGCAATTTCCGAGTGTCATACGCGCAGGCTGGAGCGCGACATCCGGGAGAACCCGCACCTTTGGTTGTGGACCCATCGGCGATGGAAGCACAAGCGCCCCAATCAGGAAATCAAATGACTGCGATAGATCGTCGAAATGCTTGAGGGTAAAGAACTGATATTGGCGACCAGGAAATATGCCCAGGAAGATCAGGTAAGAAGCGGCTTCGCGCTGCTTAGCACAACGACGCTACTCATCGCGCTCTATGCAGGAGCGATCGTGAACGTACATATCGTTCTGCAAATTGCATGTTCGCTGTTTGCGGCACTGGTGTCGGTGCGGATGTTCATCATCTACCACGACTATATGCATGGAACGATTCTGAAACATTCCGGATTGGCCAAGGTGGTCTTTACCTTGTACGGAATGTTTATTCTTGCCCCTGCCCGAATCTGGAAGCGGTCGCACGATTATCATCACGGTCACAATTCCAAACTTCATACTTCCAGTATTGGATCCTTTCCGCTGCTGACCAAGCGGCGGTTTCTGGCGGCGAGCAAAATGGATCGGGGTATTTATCTTTTCATCAGGCACCCGGCTACGATCGCCTTTGGTTACGTATTCGTTTTCCTGTGGGGGATGTGTCTGAGAACGCTTACCAAAAATTCAGAAAAACACATCGATGCATTACTCGCTGTCTTCTTTCATTACGCGATTGGTTTCGGCGTTTATTACCTGTTTGGATTGCAGGCCTTCCTGCTCGGTTTCCTGCTCCCGGCCTTGTTGAGCAGTGCGCTTGGCGCTTATCTGTTTTACGCTCAACACAATTTTCCGTCAGCAATCCAGAAAGGCAAAGAAGACTGGAACTATGTGTTTGCTGCGCTTCATTCATCGAGCCACATCGAGATGAATAGACTCATGCACTGGTTTACGGGCAATATTGGCTACCATCATATCCACCATATCAATCCCCGAATCCCTTTCTATCGCCTTCCCCAGGTGTTCAAAGAGATGGAAGAGTTCCACCACGCGGGCACGACATCGCTTCTGCCGCGTGACGTCTACCGGTGTTTACGGCTGAAAGCCTGGGACGCGGATGAGGGGAGAATGGTTGGTTTAAGGGAGATTTACGCGGTTTCGTAGTGCGCATCGGCTTTCCCGGAAACTTCTTGGGTACTGTCGATCGGGATGTGCCAACTGCCGGCCCGAGGAATACACCCTTTGAGTCAGGTGGAGGAATGCTGGCTTGTGCATCACAAACGGGGGCGGGCACCAATGCAAGCGGAAGCGTTGCCGGCGTGATGTTTGTTTTTGCGGACGCCGAATAACCGGCAGGGTCAATCGATACGTAATGGCAGGAGGATGGGCGCTGAATCGCAGCAGTGTTCCTGCTGGAATCGGCGGGACTTTTCCTGTCCGGCTAACGCTTGTGTTTTTGCCATCGCACGGCCCCGATGCCGCCGCTGAACACCAATGCTGCCATCATCCAGAACATCGCGGCCGCACCGAGCACCGATCCGAACGCGCCGAACACGAGCGGCAGCACCACCTGGTTGCTGTGAATGATGGTGGAGCGCACCCCGAGCACTTCGCCGACCCTGCCCTGGGGCGACTGCGAGTGAACCAGGGACATGATGTTGGGTTGCGCGGCGCCCAGCCCGAGGCCGAGCAGGAAGGCGATAGCCATCATCGGCGGGCCTGACGAGAAGAACGGAAACAGTGCGAACGCCAGTGCAGCGCAGAACAGCGTGAACGTCAGTACCTGCCATTCGCTGAAGCGTCGCGCCAGTACCGGCATCGCCAGACGAATGACAAAGGTGGCGAGTGCGAAACAACCCAGAACGAATCCGATTTCGGAGGCCGACAGGCCTACCCGGGTGCCATGAACCGGGATGACAAAGGACTGCAGGTCCCAGGACATGGAGATCAGCGCAGTTGCAACCAGTAAATGGCGCAGTTCGACCAGCCTGAACAGTTCCATTGGGCGCATCGGCTCGGGTGGTTCTACCTCGCGATGCCGGGACGGCATCAGACCGCGGCTGGCCCACGCCAGAGCCACGGCAAGCAGCGCGATAATCACCAGCGCGCTGAAAGCGGCCCGATGGCCAAACGAATCGATCAGTATTCCGCTCAGGACCGGGCCGGAGAATCCGGATACGGAAGCACCCATGGCGAACCAGGCGAAAGCGGCCGGCCGCCGGGCAGGGTCGGCGCGTTCGCCGATGACCTGCTGGATGGAGAGCATTACCAGGGCCGAACCGGCGCCGATCAGCGAGGCTGCGACCAGCAGGGGCGCCAGATCCGCGGCGGCATACGAAAACGCGGATGGCAGCAGGGCGCCGCCAAGGATGAGCAGGGCGCCGATCAGTGTCGGGCGCCGCGGCCCAACCGCATCGACCCAGCGCCCGGCACGAACCGACATCAGCATCGGAACCAGTGAGAAAAGAGCCAGGATTACGCCCACGGTAAAAGTCGACGCCTGATTCGCCAGTGCGTAAAGCGATGCAGTCATGCGCGCGCTCACAAACACCATGTGCGACAGTACCGCAATCAGAATAAGGCGAAGCAGGGTCATGCTGTTGTCTGTGCAGGAAAAGTACTTCCGCCGCAAGGCGTGTTTGACGGATGCTGCATCAAGCGGATGCAGCATTGCGCGCGATCAGGAACGAACAAGTTTCAGCCAGCCGGTGTTGCCGCACAACGAACACTTGCTCGTTGCATAGTGTAATCCGTCCACGGTGATGGGTGGACGCGCTGCGACAATTCCCGCGCACGACTGTTTACCCGACATCAGCCACGAATATGAAGAATGACCTGGACCGTGCCGACGACTGCACTAGCGTTCGGTCGGTCGGTCACTACCGTAGAAATTGCACCGCATGGAGCGGGGTTGACGCGGTCGCGTTCTCAAGTGAACGTAACAGGGCTTTGTTTTGTACGATTGACGCTCAGGGAGAAGACATCGGGGCGCGCATAGTGCCCGGCGGCGTCGAACTTGCGGCGTGACGCTTGCACAACCGAAACGTCGAACTCGGCGATGAGGAGGCCTTTTTCCTGATGCATTGGGCCAGCCGTCACGCCGCCGAACGGTTTGTAGACGACCGCATCGCCCGGGTTGATCCACTCACTGTTGTCTGGAAAAAGTTCGTCTCGATAGGGAATGTTATCCGGAATGTCAGCTGCTTCCAGCGATGTCGCGCAGCCGATCACCCAGCAACCGCCTTCGCGTGCAATATGCTGCATGGTGGCCAGCCAGGTTTCACCGCTATCCCACGTCGGCGCAACATATATTTCGATGTTTTGCGCATAAAGCGCATAACGCGCCAAAGGCATATAGTTTTCCCAGCAGATCAACGCACCGACCCTGCCAACAGCAGTGTCAACCACGTTCAGGCCGGAACCATCGCCGAAGCCCCATATCATCCTCTCAGGATTGGTTGGCATCAGCTTTCGGTGGTTGTTCGCCAGTCTTCCGTCTGCATCAATGATCGCGCAGCTGTTGAATATCGTGCTGCCGCTCAGCGACCCGTCGACTTCCTGATATCCGAGCACGACGACGACACTGTGCTCGCGCGCCGCGGTCTGTATCGGTGCCAACCCGTCGTTGTTCAGATCGACCGAATTGGCGAGCAGGCGTGCATAAAGTTCGTCGGTCTTGCGCATCCCGCTGCCTGGCGTGAGCCGCCATGCAAATGTCGGATAACCAGGCAACCACGCTTCCGGGAACACAACCATTGCGCATCCTTTTGATGCGGATTCGGCTATCAGTTCGATTGCTCGGGAAATCGATTTCTCACGGTCCAGATAGACGGGGGGCTCCTGAATAACGGCGACTTTGGTCATGTTTTATCTCCAGTCGGGAATATTGGGCGGGGTGTCTGCTGCCGGAGCCAGTGGCCTTTCAAAGCGGCAACAGCCCCCCCGTTGATCGCCGTGCTCGCAGGGAAGGATCGGTTGTGCACTGATGACTGAGACCCAGTTTACTCGCTGGGCCGGTCGTGAGCCGCTGGGCGCAAACCACCATAGGAATGCCACGATCCCGTGACCAGCCAGCCACAGTCGACCGGAAGATTGGCGCCGGTGATTGCCGCTGCGTCGGTGCTCGCCAGGAAAGCGACTGCACGTGCGATCTCGATGGGTTCGACCATCCGGCCCAGCGCATTATTGCGCTCAAACAGGGCAACGTCGCGCTCGCCCGCGTCAATGGCTGCTTGCAAGGCCGGTGTGCGGGTGTGTCCGGGCGATACGGCATTGACCCGGATGCCCGATGGGCCCCACTCGGCGGCGAGACACTCGGTGATCGAGATGACGGCTGCCTTTGCCGGCGCATAGGCGTGTAGTGGTGCCGAACGGGAGCCCACGATGGACGCAATGTTGACGATGCTCCCGTGTCCGCGTTGTTTCATGCCGGCGGCGAACACGACGCTCGCGAGATAGGTCCCGCGCTGGTCCACGCGAATGACATCGTCCCAGACTTGCATTGACAGCCGGTCCGGGGGCAGCGGTTGCTGCAGAACACCCGCGCTGTTGACCAGTATCTCGACAGGGCCGACTTCATTTTCGATTTGCGCTGCAATGCGTTCCATTGCAGCATCATCTGTTACATCCGCGATATAGCTGCGGGCGCCGATCTCGCCTGCAACCGTGTGAACGCCTTCGTTGCGGTCAAGCAGAACCACCTGCGCTCCGCGCGCTGCCAGCTCGGCGCCGCAGGCGGCACCGATACCGCTTGCACCGCCGGTGACAACCGCGATACCTGAAAGAACCTTCGCCGACATTTTTCCTCCCTCGTGCTGGCACGACGGCCCCTGATGATTCAAAGACCGGTTTGAATGCTCGCATTGTCGCCCACCGCGCGCGAGGGCGCCATTGGCACGCGCCGGGTTGGACTCAGGTTTTCCGCGCCATGCGTGACCAAACCTGCCAGCACATGTTTGCGACGGGTGCGCTCATGAACGTCAGGGCCAGCAGGAACATCGGCCAGTCGAACGCTACCGGCAGTATTCCGGAAAGCGCTTTCTCGCTCCATTCAGGCGCGTGGATGGCATCCGCCATAAAGACGTACAGCGCGAGCAGGGCACCCGCGAGACTGGCCATCCACCACAGGAATTGTGGCCACAGCGGGGTTTCCCGCTTGCCGAACTGGGTAATCAGCGTGCCACCGGCAAGCATGAGGGTGGCAATTGACACCGGGGCGAGAACCGGTCCCCACCAAGGCAGCGGGATCAGAAAGAGCACGTCCCAGTCAAGCAGTGATCGTGGCCAGCCGGTAAATGGCACGAGGAAGACGTAGTAGAAAATATCCCAGACGCCGAATGCAAACAGGAAATACCCGAAGCGGGCGCGCCAATTGCATCCAGCCAACCAGGCGACGGACACCAGCATAATGAGGGTTGCGGCCTCGCGTGCGATCTCGATATGCATGAGCCACGCGGGCACAGGCAACGGGTCGGGCTGATAGGGATCGACGCGATCAAGAAAAATGCGCAGATAACTGACAACTGCCGCTTCGAGCAGCGCCATGGCGACGGAGAAGACGCAGACCGCGGTCCAGCGACGTGGATCATTCATGGCGATAAACTACACCGGTTTCGTAAAGCAAAGAAGCACTGGTCCATTCAGAGTCGGGAAGTCCGGAATGACAGCAGCGACATACAACACTGGCAGTAATGTCCCCTACGCGGGGGCGAGTTACCGCATGTCACATCCCCGCAGGCTCGAGGCATTGGCGGCATTGTCCGGGATGCACCCCCAACCATTGCCTGCAGCGCGCGTTCTCGAACTTGGCTGTGCGGCAGGCCGAAATCTGATACCGCAGGCAGTCAACTACCCGGGCGCCGAGTTTGTGGGCGTCGACGTGTCTGCAAGGCAGATCGCCGAGGGACAGGCGATGATCAAGGCGCTTGGTATCGGCAATATCCGCTTGCACGAGGCCCGCATTGAAGATGTGGACGGAACCTGGGGGGCGTTCGACTATATTCTGTGCCATGGCGTCTATTCCTGGGTCAGTCCGGACGTGCAGGACGACATAATGGCGATCTGCCAACGCAACCTCTCCGCCCAGGGAGTCGCCTATGTGTCGTATAACGCGCTGCCTGGCTGGCACATCCGCAACATCACGCGCGACCTGATGCGCTACCACACGGACGGCATCGAGAGTGCCACGGAGAAGCTTGTCCGGGCGCGGGCGATACTCGGTTTCATGGGCAAGCATGCCCCGAGTAACTCGGCCTACAGGGCACTGCTTGCGGAAGAGGTGAACAGCGTGCAGCGCAGCGATGACGCGTACCTGAATTACGAATTTCTGGAGAACGACAACCACCCGTGCTACTTCGAAGAGTTCATCGAGCGTGCTGCTTCGCACAGCCTGCAATATCTGGGTGATGCCAACACTGCACGATTGACTATCCGTGCCGTGCCGCAGGAGGCCCAGGCTGCCCTTGCCAGCCTGCCATTGCTCAAGCAGCAGCAGTACATGGACTTTCTGCTCAACACGTCTTTTCGACGAACGGTGCTCTGCCACGACCACATCCGTCTGGAGCGGCGACGAAGCAATAATATGCTCGATCGCTTTCACATTGCGCTTTCCGGCAGGCCCCAGAAGCTCACGCTCGACGTGGCCTCGAAAGAACCGGTCGACGTCGCGGTCGGCAGCAATACGGTCTCGAGTGCTTCGCCGTTTGCAAAGGCTGCGATTCAGCACCTCATGGACGTGTTCCCGGGATCGGTCATGATCAGTGAGTTGCACAAGGCCGCGATCGCGCTGCTTGAAGGCGTGGGTTATCCGCTTGGCGACGAGCCGGCGACGCGTCTCGAGGACATGGCCGCCGTGGTGATGGAAATTTACCTTGGCGGTGCAATCGAGCTGTCGCTCCACCCTCCGAAAGTCGCGACCACTGTCAGTGCCTTGCCTGCGGTATCGCCATTGGTGCGACTGCAGGCATCCACGCATGGGAAGGTGGTCAGTCAGTTACACGAGACGGTCGTGCTCGATGAGTTCAGGCGCCACGTTGTCGCCCGTCTGGACGGTGAGCGCGACCCGGACACGTTATGGCTCGAACTGGCCAGGGCGATTGACCGCGGAGAGATAGAGGTGGCATCGCACTCGATGGAGTCACTTGACGACATTCTGGAGTGGTGCCGGGAACGGGCGTTGTTGATCGAATAATCCGCCAGTAATCGATTCCGGGCTGCGGAGGGCAGGTTTCGCAGTCTGCTTGTTCCGCGTGCGTATTTGCGAACCGGGTCCTGCAGCAAACGTGGCGAACGATGCAAAGAACGCTGCATCATGGACTATGTGCTTGCGAAATCCTGCATGATGACGGCCATCACGTCACCTTTCTTGACACGGCCCGAACCCGGGGCCATCCAGATAGCGCCGTCGATGCCGAATTCAATCGGCTGCGGCTCACGTTCCCATTCTTCGACGAAGTGCAGGTAACCGGCGAGTTCGCCGGCGCGGATTTCCTGTTCGGGAAAGAAACGGGGCTCGAACAGCCCGTCGCTCGGTGCAAACAGGTATGAGCGTTGATCCCGCACCATCATTTGCCGCGTCCGGCCGCCGTCGGGTTGCGTAATGTCCGGTTCGCCGTCGACGATGCCCATCCACTTGAGAACGTTATCCAGACCGCGCTCCGCAATACGCACTGCATCCGGCCTGACGCGCCCGTAACCGCCGATTTCGGTGGATATTGACAGCGCGCCATGCCGCTCGGCCGCAGCCGCGACCGTGGCGGTTTCATCGACTCCCCAGAACACCACGTTATAGGGTGCCGCGAAATTTTCGGCGAGCGCCTGCGTGCGCTCGATGGTCTTCGCATCGTCCACCCAGTGCATGATGGAGCACAGCGCGGCTTCCATCGAGTTTCCGGCCGAATGCACGTCCACCGAAACTTCTACCTGCGGCATGATCGCGGAATCAATGAAGTGCGCCAGCATCTGGCAGAAGCTGCCACGTGCATCACCGGGCATACACCGGTTGAAGTCGCGCCCGTCGATCGGGCACATGCGCCGCCCGGCCAGTGCCGCCGGCAGGTCCACTGCGGGCAGCATGATGATCTTTCCCTGGACGCTTTTCGGATCGAGCCGGCGCGCGAGTCTCGAGATGGCGATCTGGCCTTCGTACTCGTCGCCGTGCACGCCGCCGGTGAACAGCACCGCCGGTCCACTGCCGCCGTTGACGACGCCAATGGGAATCTCAACCGTAGACCAGGCACCGCCGTCGCGTGACTGCGGCACACGCAGGTAGCCGGTCTGCTTGCCCGGCTTGTCGAAGTCGATGTCGTGAAAAATACGGCTCTTGAAGGTGTCTGTTGCTTTTGCCATGGCTTTTTGCTCCCACTGGAAACGGCAAGCATAACCAAGTTGCCGAAAAATAGGGTTGGGCGTGTTGCCTATTCTACGCAGCAGTCACGTCCACCATCGCGTCGAAGCCGGCTTGTCCCGCAGAGAATTCAAACAGGTCGCCCGCCGCGTCCGGAAGTACTGGTGCGCCCGAAGTCAAACTGTTCAACCCCGGCCATCCGTCGCGCATCCAGACGGTACCGGCGGGCATGCGGTCGGTGACGTGCGCTCGCGCATTCAATTCGCCGCGTTCGTTGTAGACACGGATCACGTCACCGTCGGCGAGATCTCGGGCCACTGCGTCGGCTTCAGAGATCCACAGCGCGGGGTGTGTTTCACGTTTTGCCAGGGTCGGCAATGCCTGGCCATTGTTATAAAAGCTGTGGAAATGCGTCATCGTGCGGCCTTGCGTCAACGTGAGCGGGTAGGAAGCCGATTCGTTCGCGGCCTGCATTTCGGAGTTGTCGTACGAAGGCAGTGGAGGCAGCCCGAGGCGTGTTGCCTGTTCGGAGTAAAACTCGATCTTGCGCGAGGGTGTGTCGAAGTCCAATGTCGGATTCGCGACGTGCGAAATGTTCAGGGCTCGAATGCCGCCCTCTGCACGCAGCGCTTCAACGGTTGCATGTCCGGTACATGGATGATCGAGGATGGCGTCGATCATCGCTTGTTCCGATTCCCACGGATGAAAACCGTCGATATGGAGGCGCTCGGCCAGTTCCTTGATGATGGCGTAGAGCGAGCGGGTTTCTCCGAGCGGTGCCAACGCCTGTTCCATCAGGTAAAGATGCGTGTGCGTCATCTTGCAGCCGACTTCCTCGAGCCAGGCGGTCCCCGGCAACACAACGTCGGCGAAGCGGCGCGCGGTTTCGTTCAGGAACAGGTCATAGCTGACCAGCAGTCTTGTTCGTTGCAAGCCTCGCGCCAATTCGTTGGAATCAGCAAAAGACGAGATCATGTTCGTGCCCATCAGCAACAATGTCTCGATGCGTCCGTCGCGCAGGGCCGCGGTGATGGCGGGCATCTGGTTGGGGATAGCCTGCGCAAGCGTTCTGCGGCCAGGTTCGATAATGCTGCCCAGTCCCCGGCCATGTGCAGCACTGCCGTGGCGTGGGCCGAAACCGCCGCCGGGTATGCCGATATTTCCCGTCAGCGCCGGCAGGCATGAGATGGCTCGGGCGGCCTGCCAGCCGTTGGCGCCCTTGTGCATGGAACTGCCGCCCAGCACGATCATCGCCGGCCGCGACTGTGCGTAACGTCGCGCCAGCGTGACGATGCGCTCCGGCGCAATGCCGGTAACACTTGCGGCCCACTCCGGTGTGTACGCCCGGATGTGAGCGGCGAGTTGCTCGAACCCGACGGTGTGCTTCTCGACAAAGTTTGCGTCGTGCAGATTCTCTGCGCAGATGACGTGCATCATCGCCAGTGCCAGCGCAGCATCGGTGCCAGGACGGATCAGCAGTACGTCGTCCGATTTTGCCGCTGCTTCTGTCTTGCGAACGTCGATGGTGACGATGTGCGCGCCGCGTTTCCCTGCTTTCAGTAAATGCCGCGCGGTGTTCGGCTGGCTGGTTAGATTGGCCGCCCACAGCATGATGAGATCAGAGTGCGCACCCATGTCTTCCTTGGTGTTGGTTTCGAGCAGGCCGGTCAACCCGAGCCCGAACGCCCCCAGTCCCCAGCAGATCATGGCCGGACTCCAGAACGCACTGCCGTGGAAGTTGGCGAATCGCGCGAGCAGTTGCGCACTGATACGCGTGCCGTAATTGGTTGTGAACGTCCCGTGGCCCGGCCAGATGCCTACGGTGGCCGGATTCTGCATACCCGCGACGATGCGCTCGAATGCTTCATCCCAGGTCGCGCGGCGGAATTCGTCGCGGCGATGATCGCGAATCAGCGGATGGCGAAGACGGGCGGGGTTGTCGATGACTTCGCGTGATGCTTGTCCGCGAATGCAAAGAAATCCCCGGCTATCCGGGTTGTCCTTGTCCCCCTTGACCGCGGCGAGTTTGCCGTCGCGCACTTCGGCGAGCATGCCGCACAGCGTAGGGTGGCAGTTCATCGGGCACATGGTGCGGACAGTTTTCACGGCGCCATCGGTCACTGACAATGCCTTTCGGTGCGTAAGCCGTTCATCTTCGTGGATGCGGACAAGCCCCGGCATCTTATCAGCAAGGGATGGCGTTGATGCCGGCACAGGCGGCCCTTGGATTGTGGGTCCGGGATTGCGGGGTTGTTCCTGGCCGATTCCGCAGCCGGTTGTTGCCTGGTGCACCCGGTCACATCGTTTACGGACCTGGACCCATAAGAACGCGCGTTCGCAGCCCCGATCTTCCGGAAACGGGTGTCGTACACCTTCAGTTGCCGGTCCGCTTCCGCAAATTGCAGGGAGGAGGTGCTCGAACCCGAATCAAGGCAACGAACGTCATGCGGCGTGCAAAACCGGAAATCCGGACCGGCAGGCTTGGACACGGGGTCTGGATGCGCTTAGCATCGGGGCGGAGCGTATCGGTTCGAACGGATATATCGGGCCGAAAATAGATATCGGGTCGAAAACATATTTTGAAGCGCTGTCTCCAGGGAGGAACCTCATGCGAAGCCTTTGGTTGTTTTTGTTTGCCATGTTTTCCGTAACGGCAATGGCGGCCGGGCCGGGTGATTTCCTCGCCAGCTACGCGGAGCAGGCGACGCAGGCCGACGCGTCGTTTGCCGGTTTCTCGGCAGAACGTGGCCGGGCGTTCTATTTTGGTGCGCACACCATTGACGACGGATCGGAACTTTCCTGTGCCACATGCCATCACGCCGACCCGCGCAAGGAAACGATGGCCCACAAGGACCAGATTCCGTGTCGTGCCTGTCACGTGACATTTCGTAAACCGACTGCGGGGCGTTCGGCGACCGTCGGCGACATACGCCCACTTGCGCCGTCCGCGAATCCGGATCGCTTCACCAACGAGTGGAAGGTCGAGGCGTGGTTTGACTGGAACTGCAAGTTGTTGCTCAAACGGCAATGCACGCCGGTTGAGAAAGGCGATGTGATCACGTGGCTGCTGAGCATTGAATGAGGCATGTCGACCGGGGGCAGGGAATTGCACATGGGTCGCCTCATGACGGCCGTGCCTCTGATTCGAAGCCCGTGTTCGTGCATCGCATCGCGCGCATCTTTGTCAGGGTGGTGGCCTTGTCGGGAAACAGTCCCCGGTCTTGCAGGCGCCTTGATTTTTGAATTGTCGGGAGAGTTTGAATGAGTAGTGAGAAACGACGTATAGGTTGTATCGGAGCCGGCGTCCTGGGCGGCGCAATCATGCGCCGGCTGATCGATTGCGGATTTCAGCCGGTACTGTGGAACCGGGACCGGACCAAACTCGCACAACTGCTGGAGCTTGGTGCGGCAGAGGCGAAGACCCCGGCAGGCCTTGCCCGCGAAAGCGAGTTCGTCGTCACGTGTGTCAGTGACGGCAAGGTGCTGGAGAAGGTCATCTTCGGTGATCAGGGAGTGGCGGCCGGTGGCGCTGCGGGCAAGGTCCTGGTGGATATGTCCACTTGCGCGGTGGCGCATACGCGTGAGATGGCGATCCGCCTCAAGGATCAGTGCGGTATGGCATGGCTGGACGCCCCGATTTCCGGTGGTGCACCCGCCGCGCTGGAAGGCAGGATGGCAATCATGGTCGGGGGACAGCAGGAGGTGTTCGAGCGCGCCCGGCCGCTATGGGATGCGCTTGCCGGCCGCGCAACCCTGATGGGGTCGAACGGGGCCGGACAGGCAACCAAGATGTTCAATCAGGTGCTCGTGTCCACGGGTCTCGCCGTGCTGGCCGAAGCCTGTGGTTTCGCTGAGCGCGCGGGTATCGATGCGGAAAAAATTCCGCAGGCACTGGCTGGCGGGCGCGCGGATTCACGCCAGTTGCAGGAGATGTTTCCAAAGATGGTGGCATCGGATTTTGCGATTACCGGGCGCGCTGCGCTGATGCTCAAGGATCTTGAACTGATTCATGACCTGGCACGCGATGCTGGTGCCCCGATGCCGGTAACGGCTGGGGTCACCGAGTTGTTTCGCAAGATGGTGGCCGACGGCTGGGGTGACCGGGACAATACCGAGATGGTGAATTGCTATCGCGCGCCGAAATCCTGAGCGCGAGATTGGCTTTGGCTAGCGAATATCCGGCTATGTAATGCTGGTTCGAATTCCCGCTGTATATGGCTTGATGTGACATAGCGGTTCGCTTCGCCGCTCTTTATCCCACGAAGCAATATGGCAGGGTCCAGCGCTCCGGTCCCAACGGCGTGCGAGAATAATGGCATGGACTCAAAGGCGCTTGTTGGCATCATCAAGGAAGTCGCTCGAGGCAAACACGCGATGCGCGACCTGCCACGCGCTCAGGCGCAGTCATTGTTTGCCGCCATGCTTGCCGGAACGGTTCCATCGTTGCAATTGGGTGCGTTGCTGATTGCCATGCGTATCAAGGGAGAGTCGCTGGAAGAACTCGGTGGTTTTCTCGATGCTTGCGAGGCCTGTTATCTGCACATGAAGGCGCCCGATGGAGCCATGCCGCTGGTAATTCCGGCCTACAACGGTTCACGCCGGCTGCCCAATCTGACCCCACTATTGGCTTTGCTCGTTGCGCGTGCCGGTGTGCCCGTGCTGGTTCATGGTGTGAGCGATGATCCGGGCCGGGTTACCACGCTGGAGATTTTTTCGGAAATGGGGATAGCAACAGCGCAGAGTGCGGCGCAAGCGCAAGCGCAGTTGGTCGCGGACGGTGTCGGAGTCATCAGTATCGACACGCTTGCTGCACCGATTTCGCGATTGCTGCAACTGCGGTGGCAACTCGGTGTGCGCAGTTCGGGGCATACGCTGGTGAAGATGCTGCAGCCCTTCACGACACCGTCGGTGCGCTTAGTGAGTGTGACGCATCCGGAATACCTCGATCGCATGCGCAACTTCTTCTCCGGCAGCCCCGTCCTGCTGCTGCGGGGAGCGGAGGGCGAGGCAGTTGCTCACCCGCGGCGCGAACCGGCAATCGAATGGCTGGGTGGTTCCCGAGTCGAAATCTGGAACGCTGCGCCCGACGCAGAATGCGAATTGCCGGGCGATCGCGATGCAAAGGTCACCGCCGCGTGGATTGCGGCAACACTCGACGGTGAACATCCCGTACCCGCGACGATTGCACATCAGGCCGAGTGTTGCGTCCGTGCTGCGCGGTTGGCCAGCGAGGCGCAAGACGCCAGTGTGTTGAGGCATTCCTGAACAGACAGAGAAGCAGAATGGTGAACTGCAGGCACGGATTACAGATCTGTCTTGTATTGTGCCCCTACAGGGGCGTCGGACTCCGAAGCTTTACTTCGTGTGATTCCTCCGCGTTACGCGATCTCGTTTTCTAAAATGGTGGCGTCGGATTTTGCGTTCACTGGGCGCGGGGTGCTGATGATCAAGGATCTGGAGCGGATTCATGACGTGGCGCGCGATGCCGGTGCGCCGATGCTGGTAACCGCAGGTGTTGCCGAACGGATTCAAAGGATGGTGGCCGACGCTTTGGGTGACCGGGACAATACCGAGATGGTCAATTAATAACGCCGACGCTAGGACTAATCATTGTTCCTGAAAGTCAGTCCTGTAGCGCGAATGCACTACCGCGTCGAATTTCGCAAGTTGTTTTTCCTGTTCCAGTCCGTCTCACCTGGTGATTTGATCTCCGATAGACACCTCGATCGTTTCACGCCAGTTTTCCGGTTTCCAGATGATTGGGACTGAAAATGCGAAGAGCCCCGCACACAGCAGGGCTCTTTCTGGTTAATGGCAAGATTTCCATGCGACGACTGCTCAGCAAGTGCCGATCAAGGTGATTTTGGGGCACGGTGTGAGCGCCCCTTTTTCCTTGGTGGCTTTGGTGCACCGCTCAGTCCACACAAGAAGGCCCACAGTTCGTCGCGATCGCTGAACGCCGCCCTCTCGCAAGTGCCTGTGTGCTCAACCAGTCCGGCGGCCTCCTTGCCGGGTTTGCTCCCGCGCCGATAAACGCGAATGATGTAACTGTCCAAGTTCGCTTCTTGCGCTGTTCAACCGCGACGATTACGGAGTCTCCCAATCCCACTCGATGTCGTCCCAGTTGACAACCGGGGTCACAATCACGAAGTTGAATTTTCCCTTGCCCTTGATTCCTGCGAACGGCCCTGTTCCGCCCAGAAGGGTCACGGTCCCGATGGAACCTTTGTCGTTGTCTTTGTAGTCACAACGGGCAAATAACTTGTACCCGTCGGTTGTGGTGAAAGTCTTCATGCAGTAACCGCCGGTTGTTGCATCACCGACAAACTGGACAACGTAGTGAGCCCGGTCCAGCAATCGATCGAGTTTGCCGCCGCCGCCATTATGGAAAAGCAGGCCTTCCTGTTCGCCCATCCATGCCGTCTTGTAAGGATGTCCTTCGGGCGTGCTGATTTCGAAAAACTTTGTGTTGTTTAGTACTGAATGGCCGGCGAACTTTCCTCGCTCTGCACAGGCGATTCCCGATGCGAGCGGCACACTGAGAAACACTACGCAAGCAGCTTCGATTATCGGCGAACGTTTCATGGCGAACTCCTCCCCGGAAATGATTCGGCGCGACATTGCGCCTTCGGAAGAAATCTACCGAGAAACTGCCACAGATTACCTACATATCGGAAAACAACGCTCTTCGTGGCGACCATGCCCACGGTCAGGGTTGTGCCGGAGGGTTGTCCCCCTGCAAGGTGCGCGCGAGCGCTTGCGTGGGTTCGGATGGCGCCATGCCCAGTACAACTGACAGCAGTTTACGGAGTCGCCGGTAAGCAACCATCGCCTCTGCATCCCGGTCGAGTTTGCGATAGCAGCGCATCAAGCCCTGATAAAACGGCTCCGCCAGATCATCCGAATCGATGCCTCGCTCGTAACAGGCGATGGCTTGTTCCCACTGCTTTTCTTCCTCCAGGCGCTTGCCAGCCAATTGGACAGTTCGCAGGAAAGTGCTGCGCAAGCGTTCCCGTTTTCTGAGGACCCAGGGCGCCGCTTCATCGGCAGGGAGAAAGTCTCCCCGGTAGAAGTCGATGGCATTTTGCGCAGTTGTACGTGTGCCGTTAGCTTGAGTGCCGCCAATTGCTTCATTAGCCGCATTTTCGAATGCCCAGACGTCGGTCCAGAACAGGTCGGGATTGAGGCTGAACATGTCTTCATTGAACATGATGGACTGTGGCAAGCCGAGCAATTTTCTTAAACGGGCAAGAGTGACATCCAGATTCTTGGCCGCCAGATCCGCGTCCTCTCCCGGCCAGAGTGCATCGGTAATCCGGTACTCCGGAACATCATGACCTCCGTACGCGATCATCACCTTGAGCAGCGCCAGTGGTTTGCGCGGCGCTTTTCCCGGAAACGTAAGCCTGCGCCCATCGCGCCATACCTCAAAACCGCCAAGCGCAATGATCCTTATCGGCCACGGCCAGTTCTCGGGTGCGCGGCCCGGCGGGCGAATCCGTAGTCGCCGAATCGTATCCACCACGTAGTCGCTCTCAATCCCGGCCCGTAGCGCTTCGGCAAAGAGTTCCGGCACCATTGACGCAAAGCGCACGATCTGTGGATAAGTGAAGCGCTGAGCACGAGCCAGTTTGAGGCCGTCCGCCAGTAATGAATGTCCGTGCTGCCTGCGCCCGTGCTCCAGCGCAAGTCGGGCCTCCGTCAATCGTGCTGCGCACTCAAAGTAAGAGAAACAGGTCTTCTCTGTAAGGCGTCGTAGTCTTGCCATTGCCTCTTTTAGCGAAACCGCATCGCCGAGCATTGCGCGGCCGATTCCCCAGTTCACAATGGTGAGGACTTCGATGTAGGTCATACCAGCGGCGGCAGTGCGTTTAAGGGCCTGCTCGCCGATTTCCGCCACAGATCGGTAGTTTCCGTTCAGAGATTCGAGGTGGGCACGCGACTCGTCTAGATGCCATGCATCCATTGGACGGCCGGGGTCTGCCATTGTAATCATGCGCTCGTACCACATACGCGCATCTTCAGCCCTGCCGTCAGATGCGGCCGTCGACAGCTGATAGCTGGCGATCAGCAGGAACGTGCCATTTAGTCCGCGGAAACCATGCGCTTCGCATATTTGGATCGCCCTGTCGAGCGCAGCGCGCGCCTCCCCGTAATTTCCCGAGAGTTCATGGTGATAACCCAACCGCAGATGCCACCAAAGCGCATTTATTGGCGTTAATTCGATGCGATCCACGAGTTGCGCACAACGAGCCACGACCTGTCGACCAAGCTCCATGTCTCCGGACAGATTGCAGTAGCTCAGCAAGATGATGCCGATGGACATCATGCGGTTTATGTCTTGATCTGACTTTAGGGATTCGGCCACCGTTCTGACCGCGCGTGGCAGAAAGGGGTGGTCGGGTGCCGCGTAGAGCATGCCTACGAGAAGGCTTGCGTGTAGTTTCAGGGCCACGTCAGGCTGCCCTGCAGTTTGTAACCGATGAACCAACTGTTCGAGCATGTCCAACCAGGGGCGAACGGGGCGAAAGTCCGACCACTCGTAAAAGTAACTGTCGATAACCGCCGCGACAGCAAGAGACTTCCCGTACGGGTCTTCCTGGTCATCAAATGTTCGAACAGAGAATTCGAGATGGCGGCGCGCGTCTCGCGGATCTGTCTGCAGCAATGAGAGTCCAAGCAAGTAGCTCAGTCTCGGATGCTCCACATAAAGGCTTTCGGGGAACGCACGAATCCAGTCGCGCAACATCTGGTTACGGCCGCGTGCGAGCATTGACTCTGCGCTGTCGATTGCCAGATCTGCGGCAGCATCCCAGTCGGCGGCTGCAGAATACAGATCAAACGCTTCCTCGAAGCTGCCGCGCGATTCCAGCAGTCGCGCCGCGCGCCGCTGCACGTCGCGGACCGACTCCACTTCAAGCAGTTCCAAGGCACGGGACAGGAGGAATTCTCTGAACAACGCGTGATACCAATACACGGGCTCGGTGCTTACCCGCCGGTGCGTGAACAGGTGGCGCCGATATAAATCGTCGAGGATTTTGCCAGCGGCAGCATTTCCGGTCAGTTCCACAGCGATGGAGACCGGCACCTGTGACAGGAACGCAGTTGTGACCAGAAATTCCTGTGTGGAACGTGATATTTGATCGAAGATTTGCGCCGCAAAGTAGTTAAACAACGTTTCTGTACCGGTTCGACGTCCTCCGGATACTACGTTTGGGGAAGACCAGCCTTCGATGAGAAGGGTAAGCCCCGCCGCCCAACCGTCGCTCTGGTCGTGCAATTTCCGCATCGCGTTCACTGAAAGGCCGGTTCGGTTGATGGCCATTTGGGACGCTTCTTCCAGATTGAATTTCAGGGCTTCCCAATCGATGTAATTGACACTGGCGTTGGCAACTAATCGCGCATAGGCGCCCGGTGGATCGTGTCGGCTGATGGCGATTAGCGTCATCCCCACGGGCACTTCTTCTACCGCTTGTGCAATCACTTGATGAAACTCTTGCTCAGGTGCGACATCCTGTAGGTTATCCAAAACCAGCGTCGCGTCCTCCGGCATTCGCGAGAATAGTTCCCGGAAAAACCGTCTGGAAAATCCCTCGACATCCTGAAGATATTCCGGGGTCAGCGCAGGTAACGGCCGCTGGCCTTTGCGCGTGAACGGTCTGGCGGCCTCACCCAGGTAATAGATGAAAGTCGCGAGATCGGCGTCGCCCGGATCGACCTGATACCAGATTCCCTTCAAGTTCCTGGCATCAAGCCATGACGCTACGAGTGTTGTTTTTCCGGCGCCGGGAGGCGCGACGACATAAGTGGCCGGTCTGTGTTCGCGCGCTTCATCGAGAAGTGCGAACAAACGCTCGCGAGCCACTGCTTTGTGCAAACGTGGCCGAGTTACTTTGGCGAGTTGCGGTTGCTTTTTCGGCACGTCCCCTCTAGCCGAGTTAGCCGACGTTTAGCTGATGTGTTGCAGTTGCGGCTATGCGCGAATCATATTCCTTTGGCCCAAAATGAAAAGCCCGTTCAGGGGGCTTTCCCGGGTGAACATTCAGTGTCAGATCCCTTGGAAGAAGGTGTGCACCTGGGTTCTGGCTACAGATCGGTTTTGTAACGCGACTGCACCGCGGCGTCGAATTCGCCGATCTTCCCGGATTCCAGACCGCCGCGTTGGGCGATTTCCTTGCCGAACGAAACACTGATCTTTTCGGACCACGTTTGCTGTTTCCAGAGTTCGGCGCGCAGAAAAGCCTTGGCACAGTGAAAATACACTGCGTCGATGGCGATTCGCGTAACCAGCAGTGCCGGCGAACCGCGAGCAGATAATTGTTGGCACAAAACAGGATCATCATCGAGCTGCGCGCGGCCCTCGATGCGCAGCGTTTCGCAGGTTCCGGGCACCATCAAGATCAGTCCGACTTGCGGATTGGCGAGAATGTTTTCCAGTGAGAACGCCAGTTTGTTGCCCTTGCGTTCCGGGATGACAATTGCCTTGTCGTTCTCGATGTGCACAAACCCGGGCGCATCACCCTTGGGCGAAACCTGCGGCAGGCCGTCCTTGCCGCAGGTGGCGAGAAACAGCATCGGCGATCGCTCGATGAAAGCGCGCGCCGTCGTGTTCAGCTGCGAGTGAATTTTCAGGCGAACCAGTTCGTTCGGCGTGCCGATCAGTTCGCGCAGGCGTTGTGTCGTCTGTATCGATGCCATGTGTTGTGCCTGCGTTCGGGCGCCGGGAAAGCAGACCTCCCCGCCGCACGTTGGGCTACTTCATGGTCGGCATGACAAACTCGGCGCCCTTGCGAATGCCGGTTGGCCAGCGGCTGGTGACCGTCTTGAGGTGGGTGTAGAAACGAACACCCTCTGGACCATAAGCATAGTGATCACCGAACAGCGAGCGCTTCCAGCCGCCAAAGCTGTGGAATGCCATCGGCACCGGAATCGGTACGTTGATGCCAACCATGCCGATCTGAATCCGGGTGGAAAACTCACGGGCGGCATCGCCGTCGCGAGTGAATAGTGACACGCCATTGCCAAATTCATGCGCGTTGATCAGGTTAACCGCCGTTTCGAAATCCGGTACGCGCACGATGGACAGCACCGGGCCGAAGATCTCTTCCTTGTAGATCGTCATCCCGGGTGTGACGTTATCGAACAGGCACCCGCCTATGAAGAAGCCTTTTTCGTGGCCTTTGACTTTCAGTCCGCGGCCGTCGACGATGAGATTCGCGCCTTCTTTCACGCCAATGTCGACATAACCGGTGACCTTGTCGAGATGTTGCCTCGTGACCAGCGGACCCATGTCGGGATCCTTGGTGCCGTTATCGATCTTGAGAGACCTTGCGCGTTCCGCAAGTTTTTCGACGAGTTGATCGGCGATATCGCCAACAGCAACGCCGACTGAAATCGCCATGCAGCGCTCGCCCGCCGAGCCGTAGGCGGCACCGATCAGTGCGTCGACTGCCTGATCGAGATCGGCGTCGGGCATGACGACCAGATGGTTCTTGGCGCCGCCGAGTGCCTGCACACGCTTGCCGGCTGCGGTGCCGGTCCGATAGACGTACTCGGCAATGGGCGTCGAACCAACGAAACTGATGGCAGCGACCCGGGTGTCGTTGAGCAGGGTGTCTACCGCGACCTTGTCGCCCTGCACGACGTTAAACACGCCGTCGGGCAAGCCCGCTTCCTTGAACAGGTTGGCGATAAAGATGCTGGCCGAAGGGTCGCGTTCGGAGGGCTTGAGTACGAAGGTATTGCCGCAGGCGATAGACACCGGGAACATCCACATCGGCACCATCACCGGGAAGTTGAACGGCGTAATGCCGGCGCACACGCCCAGCGGTTGCCGCACGGAGTAGCTGTCGATGCCGGTGCCAATTTGTTCCGTGTACTCGCCCTTGAGTAACTGCGGTATGCCACAGGCAAATTCGACAACTTCAAGGCCGCGAATCGCTTCACCCCTGGCGTCGGACAGGACCTTGCCGTGCTCGCTGGTAATGATGGCAGCGAGTTTGTCCATGTCGCGCTCGAGCAATTCCTTGAACTTGAACATCACGCGCGCACGTTTCAGCGGCGGAGTGGCTGCCCAGGCCGGGAACGCTTTGTGTGCGGAATCGATTGCAGACCGGACTTCCGCTTCCGTCGCGTACGAGACACGCCCGGCGACCTCGCCCAGTGCCGGGTTATACACGTCGCCGTAGCGGCCGCTGGTGCCGGTTACTTCCTTGCCGTTGACGAAATGGGTGATTTCGCGGGGCAGGACGGTTTCCTTTGATGCGGGCTTGTTCATGTTGTCCTCTTGAATGGTGCGGTTTTGATCTTCACGTGATGCGCGGCTCGGCCTGGTCCGCGACAGGTTATCCGTTACGGCGTTCGTGCAGCGGTTTTCGCCATGTCGAACTGCTGGTCCAGAGGGTAGATCGGGCGGCGCAGGTGTTCATAGTTGAACATGCGCCAGTCCGAAGAGCCAACGCCCACGCCGTCGCAGTAGACCATGCCTTTGGCGATCGGAATGAACACCGGGCGAAAATACATGCGCGATTTCAGCAGCAGGTATTTCTTCCGTGTCGGGTCGATGCCAACGCTGGTAAATACGCCCCGATCCCAGGGCTCCTGGAGACGTTCGGTAATGACGATCTCGGCAGCCCCGGTGTCGAAAACCACCGTGCGTCCCATCATGGCGCGTACTCCGGTGAACTGCGGGCCGGTGATGGTGTATTCACCGTCGGTAATGGCACGCACCACTCCGGTGAGTTCGAGTGGCTCGCCTTTACGGTTGATCGCGGGCATGTCCATTTTGCCCCCGACCGGCAAAGTCACCGTTGCGCCGACGCCGGCGCGGATCAGTTGATCGACGGCTTCGGGATCGCGGATCGGTCCGACCGCGATATCGCTCAAGCCTTGACGCAATGCCTCTTTGAGTACGTGCATCGTGTCCTGGGTGGCGCCCGTGGCGCAATTATCAGGGTGATCCAGCAGCAGAATCGGCCCCTCCTTCATTTCTTTTGCTTCGGCGATGGCTTGCTCTAGTGGTTCGTCGTGCCAGATGAAATCCTCTTTTCGCGACCAGGCAACGGCAAGAATCCGGTCGCGTGCCACTTCGGCGCCGGCACGATCGCCGTCGGTAACGATGACTGTGCTCATGCCGGCCTGCGGGATATCTGCCATCGGAAAACCACCGAAGGCGGAAGCGGCGAGCGCGCCCTCGCGCTCGGCCCGCAGTGCGGCGTCGGCGTAGTCTTTCATCGCGCCTTCGGCAGTGTTCATCTTGAGTGTCTGCGCCAGTATCGGCACATTGCCCCACACCATCACCGGTTTGATTTCGCCCTTGATTGTGCGCAGCAGGATGCTGCCGGCCAGTTCACCGGTTTCATACATGTCGATGTGCGGATAGGTCTTGTAGCCGACGATGACGTTGCAATTGGAAACCATTGCTTCGGTGACATTGGCGTGCAGGTCGAGTGAAACGGCGATGGGCGTATCCGGAGCGACTGCCCGGACTTTCTCGAGTAGCGTGCCCTCGCCATCCATCGTCCGGTCTCTTACGACCATTGCGCCGTGCAGGTCGAGAAAGATTGCGTCGCAGCCTTTCGCGGCCTCGGCGCAAATGAGATCACAAAAACGGTCGTAGGCAGCGCCATCGACCGGCCCGCTCGGATAGGCGAATCCGGCGACCGGGGTGACAATTTCCGCCTTCTCTTTTTCGGCAAGGTCTATGAAAGCACCGATCGGTGTGCGTGTGCCTTTCATCGCACGGTAGGCATCGTCGCCGAGATAGGCGCCGTTGGGGCCGAATGATTCCCATGGTGTCGGAACCGGCGAGAAGGTGTTGGTCTCGTGTTCCATCTGGGCGATGAGGATTTTCATGATTGATTCATCCTGATCGAAGACTGCCTCGCCACAAAGACACGAAGGCACAAAGAGTCACAAGAGAATCGATACGCAGTCATCGGATGCTTTCAAGGTAATGTCAAGCCGCTGTATCCGGAAATACCAAACGATCTCTTCGCGAAACTTCGTGCCTTTGCGCTGTTGGTTCAAATCGGCTTCGCATGCCTGTCTGTGACTAATTCAATTGCTTGAGCACGTCGCCCAACGTCCCGACGATCTGGTCGACATGTTCCCTGGTCGCAATCAGCGGCGGTGTCAGTGCGATGGTGTCACCGGCGGAACGCACCAGCACGCCTTTCTCGTAACACTTGAGAAAGGTTTCGTAGGCGCGTTTGCCGGGGTGGCCTGCAGCCGGTGAAAGCTCGACACCGCACATCAGCCCAAGGTTACGAATGTCGATGACATGCGGCAGGCCCTTGAGCGAATGCACGGCCTGCTCGAAGTAAGGTGCCAGTTCCTTGCTGCGCTCGAACAGACCTTCCTGTTCATAGACGTCCATGGTGGCGACCGCCGCGGCCGTCGCCAGAGGATGACCGGAGTAGGTGTAGCCATGAAAGAATTCGATCTGTTCTTTCGGTCCGTGCATGAAGGCCTCGTAGATTTCCTTCTTCAGCAAAACGCCGCCGAGAGGCACAGCGCCATTGGAAACACCTTTGGCGAATGTGATCATGTCGGGAACGACGTCGAAGGTATGCGACGCAAAGGCGGATCCGGTACGGCCGAAACCGGTGATCACCTCATCGAATATCAGCAAAAGACCGTATTTGTCGCACAGTTCGCGAAGCCGTTGCAGATAACCCCTGGGAGGCACAAGAACCCCGGTCGAGCCGGCAACGGGTTCGACGATGACGGCGGCGATGTTCGACGCGTCGTGCAATGCGACGATGCGTTCCAGGTCGTCGGCAAGATGGCCGCCCCACGCAGGCTGGCCTTTACTGAACGCGTTTTTCTCTAGATTGTGGGTATGCGGCAAGTGATCGACGCCGGGGAGCATGGCGGCGCTGAATGCCTTGCGGTTGGGGGTCATGCCGCCCACAGAAATGCCACCGAAACCGACACCATGGTAACCGCGCTCGCGGCCGATGAGCCGATGGCGCGGTTTGCCGATTACGTGATGGTAGGCGAGCGCAATCTTCAGTGCCGTATCGACGGCTTCCGACCCTGAATTCGTAAAAAACACATGATCCAGACCCTTCGGTGCCAGTCGGGTCACCATTTCCGCCGCCTGGAAGACCGTCGGATGCGACATGTTGAAAGCGGTGGTGTAATCCATTGTCGCCGCCTGTTTCTGGATGGCGTTGACGATGGGCTGGCGGCAATGCCCCGCATTGACACACCACAGGCCGGCAACGCCGTCGAGCAGGCTGCGGCCGTCGCTGGTGGTGTAGTGCATGTCTTTTGCGGCCGCGATCAGGCGCGGTGCCGCCTTGAACTGGCGATTGGGCGTGAACGGCAGCCATAACGGCTCCATTTTCAGCGACTGGTTGAGTTCCTGAACAGCAAGATTGTCACGGATATTCATGTTTACACCCCCATTTGGCGCGGGCAGGCGCCTGAATCAGGTTGATATCGGCCTGTGCCGGAGAATCCGGCGTCGGGAACCATTACAGGTGCGGCCGAAGATCACTGGTAACGTCCCATTATAGTAGCGGGCCGCCCGGGGCACCACTGCGGTTGCCTGCGCGTTGGCCATCCCTTATGCTCGCGCATTCCCCTCTGCTGCTTTTGCGAACGACCCGCCTATGGACCTCAAATTCACTCCCGAAGAGCTCGCTTTTCGTGACGAAGTGCGCAGTTTTGTCGACGAAAAGCTTCCCGGCGACGTCGCGCGAAAGGTGCTCGAGCACAAGCGCCTCGGGAAAGACGACGTTTATCGCTGGCATCGCGCCTTGTACGATAAAGGCTGGATCGCGCCCAACTGGCCCGAAGCATATGGCGGCGCCGCATGGAACGCTATCCAGAACCATATTTTCGACGAGGAATCTGCCGCGCGCGGCGCACCACGATTGTCACCGTTCGGATTGAGCATGATCGGACCGGTGCTGATTGCCTTCGCCAGCGACGCGCAGAAGCAGGCCTGGCTTCCGGGCATCCTGTCCGGAGACACGTGGTGGTGCCAGGGATATTCGGAGCCGGGCTCCGGCTCCGACCTCGCCTCACTCAAGACGCGCGCCGAGCGCAAGGGCGATGTGTACGTCGTCAACGGGCAAAAGACGTGGACCACCCACGCACACTGGGCAGATATGATTTTTTGCCTCGCGCGGACCGAAAGCACCGGCAAGAAGCAGGAAGGCATATCCATGCTGCTCATCGACATGCAATCTCCGGGTATCGAGGTGCGGCCGATCATCACGCTTGATGGCGAGCACGAGGTCAATGAAGTCTGGTTCGAGAACGTCGAGGTGCCGGTCGCGAATCTGGTCGGCGACGAAGGCCGTGGCTGGAGTATCGCCAAGTTCCTGCTTTCGCACGAGCGCACCGGCATCGCCGGCGTGGGTGTGTCCAAGCGCGAACTCGCTTACCTCAAGCATCTGGCGACGCAGGAAACGGTCAATGGCAAGCCGCTGATGGAGGATCCGTTGTTTCGCGACCGCATTGCAGAGCTTGAAATCGATCTGATTGCGCTGGAAATGACCGTGTTGCGCGTGGCGTCGGCGGAGAGCGAAGGCAAGGCGCCAGGCCCCGAAGCGTCTATCCTCAAGATCCGGGGAACCGAAATCCAGCAAAGACTTACGGAGTTGCAGATGGAGGCAGTGGGCCCGGGTGCGTTGCCATTCCTGCCGATGGCCTGGGGGGATAACTGGATCGGTCAGACTCCCGGTCCGGCATACGCGGCGCCGTTGGCAGCCCGATATTTCAACATGCGAAAGACGACCATCTACGGTGGCACCAACGAGATACAGCGCAACATCATCTCTCAAAAAGTGCTGGGTCTTTAGTTCGATGCGCGGCGAGCCCGGCGCAGTTACGTTTACCCGCGGCGTCGCGGGGTGAGGAAGCCATGGATTTTTCCCTGAGTGAAGAACAGCAGATGCTCCAGGATTCGGTGGAGCGCTTTCTTGAAAAAAACTATTCGCATGAACTGCGTCGCGACATGGTGGCGAACCGCCAGGCAATGTCAGAGGACGTCTGGCGGGGCTTCGCATCGCTGGGTTTGCTCGGTGTGCCGTTTCCCGACGAGTATGGCGGGTTTGGCGGCGGCGGCGTCGAGACCATGCTGGTCATGCAGGCCCTGGGCCGGCACCTTGTGCTGGAACCGTATTTGTCGACAGTGGTGCTGGCGGGTGGACTGGTCGATCTGGGTGCGGCCGACTGGCAGAAGAAAATTCTGCTGCAAGGCATCGTCGACGGGTCGATGCTGCTGGCGTTCGCACATGCCGAACACGAGGCGCGTTACGACACGGGATACGTTGCCACCCGGGCCAATGCCGACGGTAATAACTGGGTCATCGAAGGCAAGAAGACGCTGGTTCTGCAAGGCCCGGTTGCCGAGAAACTGATCGTTTCCGCGCGCACCACAGGCGAGCCGGGCGACCGCGATGGGGTGACGCTGTTCATTGTCGAATGCGAGGACGAGCATCTCGGCGGTCAGGAGTACCCCTTATTCGACGGTACGCGGGCGCTGGATGTGCAGTTTAACGGCGTGCGCGTTGGGCCCGAGTCCGTTATCGGAACGCTCAACGGTGCCATGCCGTTAATCGAAGCGGCCGCTGACCGGGCGATGGCTGCCTTGTGTGCCGAGGCGGTTGGTGCCATGGAGGCGCTGCATGCAATGACGCTTGAGTATCTGAAGACGCGACAGCAGTTCGGTGTGGCGATCGGACGTTTCCAGGCGTTGCAGCATCGGGCGGTGGACATGCTGATCAATCTTGAGGAGGCGCGTTCAATGGCGACGCTCGCCGCCGGCAAGGTCGATTCGAACGATGTGTTCGAGCGCCGGCGGGCTGTGAGCGCGGCAAAGGCCCTGATCGGCCGCGCCGGGCGTTACGTCAGTCAGCAGGCGATTCAGCTGCACGGCGGCATGGGCATGACCGACGAGTTGCCGGTCGGTGCCTACGTCAAGCGCCTTGCGGCGATTGATGTTCTCTTCGGGGACTCGGCTTACCAGCGAGCGCAGTTCGCAAAGTTGCGTGAAGACGCCGTACCGGCGGGTTTCGCGCAACCGCGCAAAGCGTGGAAGCAGATCTAGGGGAAACCTCGAAACGGCTTGCCGCCGGGTGCGACGCGAGCGAGGTCAAACGGCAGCTCACAAGCACACGGCGCCGTCCGGGCCGGCACGCAACGGGCATGGTGACCGGATTCGGCAAGCCGATACGATTCAGGCTGAAATGCGGGCAGTGTCTGTGGCGGTCCCTGCGGCTGTCGGGGTACCGATTGTTCGAGCGGCGTCTTGTTTCGTTGATGCGGTTGTAACGATGGAATGGTGTGGCATTTTTTTTCGGAGCGGTGGGAATGATCGATAAAGTCGGTGTAATCGGTGCCGGGTTGATGGGGTCGGAAATTGCCCTGGTGTTCGCCCTGGCGAACAAGGACGTGCTCCTGAGCGACACAAGCGAGGAGGCGCTCGAGCGTGCGAGGAAGAATCTAGAGGGTGTATTGCAGCGCGGCGTCGGGCGCGGTTTTTTTGAAGCCGAACAGGTGGCGCCAACGCTGTCACGTATTCGCACGACGACAGACCTGGGGGCGTATTCGGACCGTAATCTGGTGATCGAGGCGGTATTCGAAGACGAGGCGGTGAAAGCCAGGGTGTTCGAAACGCTGGACGGTGTGGTGCCCGGCAACTGCATCATCGCCAGCAATACCTCCAGTATTTCGATCACCGCATTGTCGTCGCACCTGAGCCCGGAGCGGCGCGGGCGCTTCATCGGCACACATTTTTTCTCGCCGGTATCGCGGATGAAGCTGGTTGAAGTCATTCCGGCAATGGATACCACATCGCAAACCGTAGAAGCGACGTTGGCGGTTTGCCGCGAGGCAGGAAAGACGCCAATCAAGGTCAAGGATGTGGTTGGTTTCGCCGTCAATCGGGTGTTGCATGCGTTGGTGATCGAGGCGATCCGCCTGGTCGAGGAAGGCGTTGCGTCGCCGGAAGATATCGACCTCGCGTGCAAACTCGGACTGGGGCATCCCATCGGGCCGTTCCAGTTGCTGGACGCCACCCAGAACAGCCTCTCGCTGCAGGTGCAGGGAATTCTCAACGATGCCTATGGCGAGCGATTCAAACCAAGGCCGTTACTCAAGCAGATGGTGCAGGCCGGCTATAACGGCAAGCGCGCCGGCCGCGGCTGGTATAAGTACGACAAGAAAGACTGAGTACGCTAAAAGCGGCTATGTGTTCGCAATCGTCGCGCGCGGGTGCTACCGCCGTGCGCTGTCGAAAATGAACAAGCGAGACTGAATGGACACGGAATTCAAGACCTACTGGGAAGACTTCAAGGTCGGCAGACGGGAATCGATCGGTTCGGTCGTTGTCGACAAGGACGAGGTCATCGAATTTGCCGAGCGCTACGACCCGCAGCCGTTTCACGTCGATGAGGAAGCGGCGAAACAGTCGATCTACGGAGGCCTGATCGCCAGTGGGTGGCACACCTGTTCGATGGTGATGCGGCTGATGTGCGACGCGTATTTGCTGGAGTCGGCCAGCCTGGGGTCACCCGGCCTGGAGAACGTGCGTTGGCTCAGACCGGTGCGTCCCGGGGACACGTTGACGGCCTATCGCACGATAGAGGAAACGCGCCTGTCCGGCTCCCGCCCCGACCGGGGAATCGTGAAAACATTGTGGGAAGTCGAGAACCAGAAAGGGGAATTGGTGCTGACCATGTCGGGCGTCAATTTCTTTCTTAAACGTCAAGCCGGATGACCAGATGAGCGAGCATTTCAAGCACAAGGTTCACGTACTGTTCTCGAAAGAGGATCTCGATCATCAGCGCCTCGAGGGCAAGGTGGCGGTCGTGCTCGATGTGTTATTTGCAACTTCGACCATCATCAATGCATTTGCTGCCGGAGCCACCGAGGTTATCCCGACGCTGGACGAAGCGGGCGCGAATGCAGAGGCGCAGAAACATCCTGACGGAAGTTATGTGCTGGCAGGTGAGTTGTACGCGGTGACGCTGCCCGGTTTTGCGCCGCCGACGCCGCTGGCGCTGGCCGAGCATGGCCTTGCCGGTCGCAAGGTCATCTATTCGACGACCAACGGGACGGTTGCCCTGAAGCAGTCGGCAAAGGCGGACCATGTGTATGCCGGCGCACTGATCAATGCCAGGGCCGTCGTTCAACAGGTACTGGACAGGCACGCTGGCAAGACCGTGCTGATCGTGTGTTCCGGATCAATGGGTAGCCCAAACCTGGAGGACATGTATGGTGCGGGGTACTTCGTTGAATTGCTGTCCGAGGCGATGCGCGATGACGGCGACACGTTTTCCGATGCATCGCTTGCGGCGCGGGCGCTGTTTCG
Source organism: uncultured beta proteobacterium (assembly GCA_963792855.1). Classification (GTDB taxonomy): domain Bacteria; phylum Pseudomonadota; class Gammaproteobacteria; order Burkholderiales; family Eutrophovitaceae; genus SG8-40. Next base: position 251,425 of record CAWBXZ010000018.1, read on the forward strand.
ATCGGAACCTTCCGAGCAGGCGTTACTCAAATCGCGTGTCGGCAGAATGATGATCGAGCGCGGACTCGAGCACGAAGTGCAGTTCGCTTCGCAACTCGGTGTGCTCGACGTGGTGCCGGTACTAACAGACGGGCGACTGACGATCTAGGGTCGAGGATCGGGTCGCATTGTTGGTGGCGGTCGTCAGTAAGATGAAGAGGCGAGAGGAGGGCCGGAATGCGACTGAGAATCCTGCTGCTTATGCTTTCCACATTCACGGTGACGGGTATCGCCTCTGCCGCGGTCGATTGCAGCCGCGCCGCGACCAATGTCGACAAGCTGGTCTGTTCCAGCAGCCGGCTGAGCGTGGCGGAGGAAGAAATGGCCAAGTCCTATCGCTCCGCCATGCGGCGCGGGGTCGATCTTCAGGAATTGCAGCGCACTCACATCGAATGGTACGAGCAGGTGCGCAATGCGTGCAACGACGTTGACTGTCTTTTGAAGGCTTTCGACGATCGCAGTGCGGAGCTGGATAACTACTGACTGGATCTGTGTCAGCTGATTTCCAGCGGCATTCTGATGTCAACGGAAGGCAACAGGGCTTCCATCAGTCCCGCGAGTTGTTTTTCGGTCTCCTGATTCAGCGGGGCACCGGGTTGACGTACGCGGTTGCTGGTGATGGCGCCGCGCCTGCGCAAAATCTCTTTGCGCACCGCAACTCCAGGTTGCTGCTCGAATACGATAAGCGGCAGGAACTGTGTGTAAATCTCGCGCACACGCTGCCAGTTCGCGTCGTTTGCGGCTGCTACCATCGCCATCAGCACTTCGGGGAAAGCAAATCCGGTATTGAATCCGTCAGAGCCGGCTTCGAGATCAAACAGTCCGTACAAGGCGCCGAGGCCGGTCAGAATCGGAGTGGATCTCTCGCGCATGCCTGCTTTGAGTGCGCGTATCTTTGGCGCTGTCGGCACCGCCTCTTCCTTTACGCAGGAAATGGAGGGCAGTTCACGGATCATGCGTAGCATCAGTTCGGCGGGCATGTGCACGCCGCTGGAAGCGGGGTGATCCTGCAAAACGACGGGCAAGCCGGTCGCCGCGGTGATCGCGCTGAAGTGCCTGAACACACGGTCATCTGACGGCGTCGCTTCCGCGTGCGGGGTGACCATTACCGCGGAGGCCCCCAGAGATTCAGCCATGCAGGCAAGATCGCAGGCGGTTCTGGTGCCGCTGGCACTGGCGCCAGCGATGACCGGCAAGCCATCTGCCGCGGCCACGGCGGTGCGCACGACCGCTTCGCGCTCGGCATCGTTTAGCCTGTTCGCTTCCCCTAGCACACCAAGGACGGTGATGCCGTCGACACCGATTCGCTTCATCAGGCCGACAAGACCGGACATTGATTCGGCGTCGAATGTTTCGTCGTCGTGGAACGGGGTGGCAAGGATGGGAATAACGCCGGAGAAATGCATTTTGTATGGCCTTGTGCGCAGAAAACCACGGAATGATAACGGAGCCGGTAGAATCCGGCATTGCGATACAGTCCATAACAGGGGAGGGTGGCGATGGAAATGATCCGCAACGGGCTCAAGCGGGCGTTGCTCGACAAGAAATTGCAGGTCGGTTGCTGGATGAGCCTTGGCAGTCACACCGCTGCTGAAATATGCGCGTCGTCCGGATTCGACTGGGTACTGGTCGACATGGAACACGCGCCTAACGACGTTCCACAAGTGCTCCATCTTTTGCAGGCGACCGCGGCATACCCCTGTTCGGTGATGGTGCGCGCGCACTGGAACGATACGGTCCTGATCAAGCGCTTGCTCGATCTCGGTGTGCAGTCGCTGCTCCTGCCCAATGTGCAAACCGTCGAGGAGGCGAAACGTGCTGTCGAGGCCGTGCGTTATCCGCCGCGCGGCATTCGCGGCGTGTCGGCGAACTCGCGTTCGAACCGTTTCGGGCGCATCAAGGACTATTTCAAACAGGCCGATGCCGAGATCTGCCTGATGGTGCAGATCGAGACCCGCAAGGGGCTCGACAACCTCGATGCGATTGCAGCGGTTGACGGCATCGACGGGTTGTTTATCGGACCCCAGGACCTCGCTGCCGATCTTGGGCATCTTGGTAATCCGGGGCATGCCGACGCGCGCAAGGCAATGGGTGAAACACTGAGCCGCATCGACAAGAGCGGGAAAGTGCCGGGTATTCTCGCGTTCGTCGAGGCCGACGCCAGGCACTGGATCGATCAGGGGGCGCGCTTCGTGGCAGTGACCGGTGATTCGTTCCTGCTGGCGCGATCGACCGAATCCGTGGTGGCGGCATTCAAGGGTTGATCCGCGTTCGTTCATCAAGACTGTAGGGGCAGCAAGATGGCAAAGGTACAAATAGAGACCGGGGCGCTCGAGGGTTACAAGGGCAAGGAAGTCGCGGTCAGCGACTGGCTAACAGTTACCCAGAAGATGATCGATCAGTTCGCCGATGCGACGCATGACCATCAGTGGATTCATGTTGATGTGGAACGCGCGACGAAGGAGTCGCCTTTCGGTGCGCCCATCGCCCATGGGTTCCTGACGCTATCACTGCTTTCGCATTTTCTGGGAGAGTCGATCGAAATCACCGGAGCCCGGATGGGAGTCAATTACGGCCTGAACCGGTTGCGCTTCACCGATCCGGTGCGTGTCAATTCGCGGCTTAGAGCGCATTTCGTCCTCGATGACGTGCAACCGATCGACGGCGGTGTCCAGATGGTGTGGAAGGTCACGGTGGAGTGCGAGGGTTCGGATAAACCGGTGCTGATCGCGGAATGGCTCGGCCGGCGGTATCTGTAATGGATACGCTGGAACCGGATGCCTTCGCCCGGGATGCTTTTCGTTTTGAAAGTGTTTCGCAAGCTTGTGTCTGTAGCAGCCAGTTGAGGCGTCGAAAGCATGGCGAGATCTGATTTCCGTTTCGTGTACAACCTGCGAGTGCGTTGGTCGGAGGTGGACAAGCAGGGTATCGTTTTCAATGGCCATTACCTGACTTATTTCGATGTTGGCGTCACGGAGTACTACCGGGCTATTGGCATGCCCTACCCGGATGCAATCGTGTCCGAAGGCGCTGACTTGTATGCAAAGAAAGCGGAAATCGAATACCACGCATCGGCCGAATACGATGATCTGGTCGATGTCTGTGTGCGAGTGGCACGCATCGGCGGGTCCAGTTTTCAGTTTTGCATCGAGTTGTATCGCGGTGATGAGTTGCTGGTCTCGGGTTCGCTGATTTACGTCAACGCCAGCCCTGAGACCAGAAAATCGACCCGGTTACCCGACTTCCTCAAAGACGCCTTCAGGAATTTCGAGACGCTGGCGCCGGAGGAAGGCGGCGCCAGGCGGTAGAATGCTGTTCTTGCGCAACGCACCAACAACTGGCATGGCAGTCGACGCGGCGTATCGTGACGGACAGACCCGGTTACCGGCACAACAATCAAACTCCATCTGACAAGGACCAGAGATGAATTTCGAATTTTCCCCGCAGGTGAAAGAACTGCAGAAACGCGTGTCCGATTTTATGGAAAAGCACGTCTACCCCAACGAAGCGCGTTTTCTGGCTGAGGTCGAGGAGAACCGGCGCAACGGTAACGCCTGGATTCCGACCAAGATTATCGAGGAACTCAAACCCAAAGCGCGCGCCGAGGGGCTCTGGAATCTGTGGCGGCCAAAAGCGCACGGCGGCACGCTGACCAATCTGGAATATGCGCCGCTGTGTGAAATCATGGGGCGCCTGGCCTGGGCGCCGGAAGTGTTCAATTGTTCGGCACCTGACACGGGCAATATGGAGACGATATTGCGCTATGGCACGCCGGAACAGCAGAAGCAATGGGCGGAGCCGATTCTGGAGGGCAGGATTCGCTCGGCTTTCCTGATGACTGAACCGGAAGTGGCTTCTTCGGATGCCACCAACATTCAGTGCCGTATCGAGCGTCAGGGTGACGAGTACGTGGTCAACGGCCGCAAGTGGTGGTCCTCAGGCGCGGGCGATCCGCGTTGCAAGATCATGATTGTGATGGGTAAGACGGACCCCGACGGCGCCGACCGCCACAAGCAGCAATCGATGATTCTGGTGCCGGTTGACGCCAAAGGCGTTACCGTTGAGCGGGCATTGACGGTGTTTGGGTATGACGATGCACCGCACGGTCACATGGAAGTCTCACTCAAGAATGTGCGCGTGCCGGCCTCAAATATCCTGCTCGGCGAGGGCCGCGGTTTCGAGATCGCGCAAGGGCGGCTGGGCCCCGGTCGCATTCATCACTGCATGCGCATTATTGGTCAGGCGGAACGCGCGCTGGAATTCATGTGCAAGCGGTTGAAGTCCCGCGTTGCGTTTGGCAAGCCGGTCGCCGAGCAATCCGTCTGGCATGAGCGTATCGCCGAATCGCGCATCATGATTGAGCAGGCGAGATTGTTGACCTTGAAAGCGGCGTACATGATGGATACCGTGGGAAACAAGGAAGCGCGCATGGAAATCGCGATGATCAAGGTCCTGGCGCCAAACATGGCGCAACAGGTGATCGACTGGGCAATCCAGGCGCATGGCGGTGGTGGCGTGTGCCAGGACTTTCCGGTCGCGGCAATGTATGCGCACAACAGAACGCTGCGGCTTGCCGACGGTCCGGACGAGGTGCATCGGGCACAGATTGCCAGACTGGAGTTGCGCAAATACGCCTGAAGCGGCCGACAGTCCGGTAGAGCGAGTTGCCGGAAAGGCAGGGCCGCACGTTTGTGCGGCCTTTTTTTGCGCGCTGCACATCCAGAAGAACAATGCGGGCGTAAGTCGTGGTTATGGCGGCAGATGGACTTTGCTGTCCAAGCGTGCTGGTTAGGGCGTGTATGAAGGTCCGGGAAGATGTGGTGCGCGGCGGATTGCACCGGCAATGAATGAGAACAATCTGGAAGGTGTTGCTGTTTCTTTCATACTTCAGGGTGAACAGTCTGCAAGTCGATAGCGGACGGTTAGCAGTGACGCAGCCTGGAATTTTTTCTTTCGATTGCTTGTCATATCTGACGCCCGCAGTGCCGTAAGGCGTTGAGTTGATGCAGTCGCAGACGCGAAGTTGGACGGACGTATGCTGCGCCGCGACATAGGGTAAAAAGCAAGCGTCGATGCGTTATTTCACCGCAGTGCAACATGACGGGTTGAACGTGCTGCATGGAGTCGTTGCAGAAGTTTGAAATTCCACTGATTGAAACCGTTTTTTCGGGGTCCGCGAGGCGCACGGATTTCCGGCCTTGTATCAAACGTTGATCAGCCGTTTTTTTTTCGACTGAACAAAGGCTTGTCGAGGCTTGAAACGGGTATGTAGTTCGTGTATTTTGCGCCGGTAACTTTAGATGTTACGTTCCCTGTACCTACAAGCTTCGAAAGGGGGAGTTTGGTAATGAAAATCGCGTTCCAAGTTAATGGTAAAAGGACGAGCGTAGACGTAGCGCCTGATACACCGCTGCTCTGGGTTCTCCGCGACACGCTGGGTATGACCGGCACGAAGTTCGGTTGCGGAAAAGCTCTGTGCGGTGCGTGTACCGTTCATCTGAACGGTATGGCCGTACGCTCATGTCAAACACAAATCGGCTCGGTTGCGGGCCAGCAAGTCACCACCATCGAAGGTCTGGGTGGCGATCACCGAGTACAGCGTGCCTGGATGGCCCTGGACGTGCCGCAGTGCGGTTACTGCCAGCCCGGCCAGATGATGTCGGCTTCCGCTCTGCTTGCCATGAACAAGAATCCTTCTGATCAGGATATCGATGCTTTCATGTCCGGCAACATCTGCCGCTGTGGCACGTATCCGCGTATTCGCGCTGCCATCAAGGCCGCCGCGAAGATGTCCTAAGGAGGGGTCTAGACATGGAAAATATCGTGAAAAACGAAACTCGTCGTGACTTCCTGAAAGTCAGCGGTACCGTCGCGGGTGGTCTTGCCCTCGGCTTCTATCTTCCCAGCGGCCCCCGCGTCGCCCAGGCGGATGGTGGCGGTGGTTATGCAAGCCCCAATGCGTGGGTTCGTATCGGCCTCGATAATGTCGTCACCATCATGGTTGCCCGCTCCGAAATGGGCCAGGACGTTTACACGTCCATGCCGATGCTGGTGGCGGAAGAACTTGAAGTCGACATCAACAAGATCAAGGTCGAGTTTGCTCCGCCTGCCGAGGTTTACATCAATGCTCTGCTCGGTGGCCAGCTGACAGGTGGTTCGACTTCTGTGCGTGATGCCTGGGAAAAGCTGCGCAAGGCCGGTGCTTCCGCCCGCATGATGCTGGTTGCGGCTGCTGCCGACCAGTGGGGTGTTGCTGCTGACTCCTGCAAGGCCGCCGATGGTGTTGTGACCGGACCTGGCGGCAAGCGTGCAACCTATGGTTCGCTCGCAGCCAAGGCGGCCCAGATGGAGGTGCCGAAAGACGTACCGCTCAAGCCCGCGAGTCAGTTCAAGATCGTCGGCAACGTTCGTCAGAAGCGCCTGGACACGGCCGCAAAGGTTCGCGGAACTGCCCAGTTCGGTATCGATACGATGATCCCCGGAATGGCTTACGCTGCGGTGATCATGCCGCCGATGATCGGAGGCAAGGTTGCCTCCTATGACGATACGCGTGCCAAGAACTTCCCGGGCGTGAAGGCAGTTGTGCAGTACAGCCGCGGTGTTGCAGTCGTTGCTGAAGATTACTGGACAGCGAAGAAAGCCGTTGCCACACTCGACGTCCGTTGGGATGGCGGCAAGATGGCTACCGTCGACCAGCGTGCAATCTGGAAAGGCCTGGAAGACGCTTCACAGCAGCCTGGCGCGGTGTTCCGTGAGCACGGTGATGTGGATGCCGGTCTTGCGGGTGCGGCAAAGACGATTACCTCCGAGTATCGTCTGCCGTTTGTTTCGCACTCGCCGATGGAGCCGCAAAACACCACCGCTGATGTGCGTGCCGACAAGGCAGTCATCATCACGCCAACCCAGTTCCAGCAACTGATTCCTCACGTTGTGGCTGGCGCGACCGGCCTGAAGCCGGAGCAGGTTGAAGTGCAGACAACCTTCCTTGGTGGTGGCTTCGGCCGTCGTGTGGAAGTTGACTACGCGATCGATGCAGCGGAAATCTCCAAGGCTGCCGGCATGCCGGTCAAGATGATCTGGAGCCGTGAAGACGATATGACGCATGACTCCTATCGTCCCGCGGGTATCTTCAAGTTCACCGCCGGTCTGGATTCTGCAGGCAAGCTTTCGGCGTTCCGGTTCCATTCGACCAGCCCGTCGATCTCCTCGCGTCTGTTCCCCAGCATCGTCAAGGACGGCATCGATCCCTTCGCAGTCGAGGGTATCGATAACTTCCCGTACGTTGCGGACGGTGGCATGCGCTTCACCTATCAGATGCACGATACCGGCGTAACGGTCGGATACTGGCGTGCGGTGTCCCACAACCTCAACGCAGTGGCTCTGGAGTCGTTTATCGACGAAATGGCCACCGCTGCAGGCAAGGACCCGATCCAGTACCGTATCGATATGCTCGATATGGGTTCTACCAAACACCAGTGGTCAGGTCTGTCGGCCGGTGTGCCGGTTGGTGCCCGTATGAAGCGTGCTCTGGAACAAGTTCGCGAGAAGTCCAACTGGGGCAAGAAATTGCCTGCAGGTCGCGGGCAAGGCGTCGCAGTGATGGAAGGCTACAACACCGTCATTGCCATGGTTGTTGAGGTGACTGTCAGCGCCAATTACGACGTGCAGATCGACAAGATCACGTCGGTTGTCGATGCCGGTACCCTGATCCACCCGGATCAGGCTCTGGCCCAGATGCAGTCGTGTATCAACTTCGGTCAGTCCGCATGTATGTGGGGTGAAATTACGGTCAAGGACGGTGCTGTTCAGCAGAACAACTTCGACACCTACCGTGTTGCCCGCATCAACGAAGCGCCGAAGGAACTCAACATTCACTTCATTAAGAGTGATAGCGTTCCTGGTGGTCTTGGCGAGCCGGGCACCGCGGTTGTTCAGCCGGCGATCGCAAACGCGATCTTCGCCGCGTCTGGCAAGCGTCCGCGGACCCTGCCGTACACGCCGGAGAACATCAAGGCTGGCTAATTGGTAAATTCGGGTTAGGCTCCCGCCTAGGCGGAGGTCGCCCGAAGGCATCAGAAAAGACCCTTCAGCATCTGCTGGAGGGTCTTTTTTTTGGGTGGCAGTGATTGTGCGGCGGGCGGTAACCGGGCGGATCCCGGGGTGAGGCGGCTGTAACGGAGGGAGAGCAGTCCATTGACAGCCGATTTCTCCTCGCGCATAGCAGACATGCGCGTCGAGACCGTCCGAATCCGCCCCGTTCTCCCACCACCTCGCTATCGCACACCTGAGTCCGGCAGGCTGCTAAAATCGTTATTTCCGGTTGGATAGAACGGGTAGTGCTATGGACAGCGTTGACCTGCAGGTTTTGAGAAGCAGCGTGGCGTGGCGGAATGAGGGCCACAAGGTCGTATTGGTGACGATTGTCGAGACTTGGGGTTCTTCACCACGTCCGGCTGGTGCCATGCTGGCGGTACGTGACGACGGCATTGTGGCCGGTTCCGTTTCGGGAGGCTGTGTCGAGGACGATCTTATCAGCAAGGTCCGTGACCAGTCGCTGCTGGTAGAGCGCCCGCAGGTCGTAATCTACGGAGTGACAAAGGAAGAGGCGGAGCGCTTCGGTTTGCCGTGCGGCGGTACGCTGCAACTGGTATTGGAACAGGTGAGCGACGATGCAGTCCTGGCCGAGTTGCTCGAACGCGTGGAGCGGCACGAACTGGTGACGCGCACCCTTGATATGGCGACCGGCAAGGTGAAGCTCCAGGCAGCCAGTCGAGCCGATGCGCTTGCATTCGACGGGAAGACGCTCAGAGGGGTGTATGGCCCCAGATGGCGCTTGTTGATCGTCGGAGCGGGGCAGTTGTCGCGCTACGTAGCGCAAATGGCGCAGGCGCTTGATTATCACGTCACTGTTTGCGACCCGCGCGAGGAATATGCAGACACGTGGGATATCGAGGGCGTCACGCTTGACCGCGGCATGCCGGACGATGTCGTGCTGGCGATGAATCTTGACTCGCATAGCGCGGTGGTTGCAGTCACGCACGATCCAAAAATTGATGACCTGGCCTTGCTCGAAGCGCTCAAGTCCCCGGCATTTTATGTAGGTGCGCTCGGTTCGCGTTTAAACAGCGAGAAACGCCGGGAGCGTTTGGCCTTGTTTGATTTGTCTAAGGCGGAGCTTGATCGTTTGCATGGGCCGGTTGGGCTGCGCATCGGTAGCAAGACGCCCCCGGAAATCGCTGTAGCCATTCTGGCGGAAATGACCGCGGTGCGTCATGGAGTCGATCTGGCAAGAGTCGGGTCGCCAGAGAGCAAGCAGGTCAGCGCCGATGGGAATCAGGCCGTATGCGTAACAACGACCGTCTGAAACGGCTTTGAGTTTTGCTTGAGCGGGAGCCGCAAGGCTCCCGATTGTTTTCTGAATCATAAACCGCAACAAGAAGGAAAATGGAATGAGACTGGGTGGCAAGGTGGCTATTGTGACCGGCGGCGGATCCGGTTTTGGCGAGGGAATTGCCAAACGATTCGCCGAAGAAGGCTGTAAAGTCGTCGTAAACGATATCAATGACGATGGCGGGAAGCGCGTCGTCAAGGAAATAAAGGCGGCAGGCGGCGAGGCTGCGTATATCAGAGGCGACGTATCGAAAGATGCGGACTGGGCGGCGATGATGAAGTTTTCGCTGGACACGTTTGGCGATCTGGACATTGTGATCAATAACGCCGGAACGACCCATCGCAACCAGCCAGTGCTCGACGTGACGGAAAAAGACTTCGACCGTGTATATGCTGTCAACGTAAAAAGTCTTTATCACTGTGCCCGGCATGTGGTCCCGCATTTTCGCAAGAAAGGTGCGGGCGTGTTCGTAACCATTGCTTCCACCGCGGGTGTGCGTCCACGGCCCGGACTGGTCTGGTACAACGGCAGCAAGGCCGCTGCAATTGTGGCAAGCCGCGCAATGGCGGTGGAACTGGCACCCGACAAGATTCGCGTGAACGTTGTGAATCCGGTGGCCGGCGACACGCCGCTACTTGCGGAGTTCATGGGTGCGGATACGCCGGAAATGCGGAAAAAGTTCGTTTCGACCATTCCCCTCGGCCGTTTCAGTCAGCCCCGTGATATTGCCAATGCGTGTCTGTACCTGGCATCTGACGAAGCGGATTTCATCACCGGTGCGTGTATCGAAGTCGATGGCGGGCGGTGCGTTTGAGCAGGATACAATTGAACGCGGCCCGGACGCTGCTTTTCAGGCGATTACCCCGCGATGCAATTGCCCGCAAACCACGATAAAAAAGCACGCCGGTCTGGCGTGCTTTTTTTATGCTCCTAAGTCTGGATCACGTTACGCACCCGTGAATGCCTGTATGCCTGTCTGTGCGCGGCCAAGTATCAGGGCATGGATGTCATGCGTGCCTTCGTAGGTATTTACGGCCTCAAGATTCATCAGGTGGCGAATGACGTGATACTCGTCTGAGACGCCGTTTCCGCCGTGCATGTCCCGCGCGATGCGGGCGATTTCAAGCGCCTTGCCGCAGGAGTTGCGCTTGATGAGCGAAACCATTTCAGGGGCGGAGCGTGAGTCATCCATCAGTCTGCCGACGCGCAACACGGATTGCAGGCCGAGTGAAATCTCGGTTTGCATGTCCGCCAGCTTTTTCTGGACGAGTTGATTGGCGGCCAGCGGACGACCGAACTGTTTGCGCTCCATCACATAATCTCTTGCTGCCTGCCAGCAGAATTCCGCCGCACCCAGCGCGCCCCAGGCGATCCCGTAGCGAGCCTTGTTGAGACAGCCGAAAGGTCCTTTTAGCCCGCTGACTTCCGGGAGCAGATTTTCGTCGGGTACGAAGACATCGTTCATCACGATTTCACCCGTAATGGAAACGCGCAGGCTGAATTTGCCTTCGATTTTCGGGGTAGTCAGTCCTTTCATCCCTCGCTCGAGGATGAACCCGCGAATTACACCCTCGTCATCTTTTGCCCAAACGACAAACGTATCGGCAACCGGGGAATTGGTGATCCACATTTTGGCACCCTTGAGCGACCAGCCGCCGTCGACTTTGCGTGCACGGGTGACCATGCTGCCAGCGTCAGACCCGAAATCCGGTTCGGTCAGACCAAATGCGCCGATTTTCTCCCCGCTTGCGAGTGGCGGCAGATACTTCTCTCGCTGTTGTTCAGTGCCGTAGGCGTAGATCGGATACATGACGAGGCTGGACTGCACGCTCATCATTGAACGGTATCCCGAATCGACGCGCTCGACTTCACGCGCAATCAACCCGTAACAGACATGGTTTACGCCGGCACAGCCATAGCCCTCGATGGTCGATCCGAGAAAGCCCATTTCACCCATCTCCCGGAAAACGTCGCGGTCAAAACTTTCGTCCCGGTGTGCCTGAAGCACACGCGGCATGAGCTTTTCTTCGCAAAAGGTGCGCGCACTGTCGCCAACGATGCGCTCCTCTTCATCAAGCTGTTCGTGAAACAGAAAAGGGTCAGACCAGGTGAATGGCGGACGATGAGAGGGCGCGTTCATGAGATTGATCCGTTATGCAAAAGGTCGGGGGTGAAGCCCTGTAAAAGTGTACATGCTGGCTGCACTCGCGGCCACAACAAGCGTCCCCGGGAGCTTCCGCCACGCAATGTCATTCGTATTTCTTTTCCGAGCAGATGTCGAAGCCGTCTCGCCATCCGGTGGCGTACATGGCGTCCTTTTCAAAGCGGTCGTCGTCCCGGGTCTTTCCGATGGCGCGCCGGGCACTGTCGCAGCCATCCGCGTAACCGTCCTGAAAAGCCGGAGGATAGCCGGCGAGATTGACCTGTGATTTATCTGTCTGATTTTGTGCGGTGCTACAACCGACGATCGGTAATGCCGCGACAAACAGACATGCATACTTGAGACTGGTCATTGTTCTGACATCCGGTTGTCCCCATAGAAGTCACTATCCAGGCAGGCGCTCATTTGTGCATGTGATTGTCGCATGGGAATGCAGCCTGATCGCTCGACCGGCCGTGGTAGCCGGGTTGAGGAAGGATTGCGGTCAAAAAAAAGCGCCCGATAAGGGAGGAAATCGGGCGCTCCAATGCGCATGGCGCATTGTGTAAAACGTGTAGCTGGCCAGCAGTATCAGAGAGGCAGTTTCGATACTCCCTGTCCCGGTCTGATGGTATCGATCGAGTCAGGCGTGTTGCCAGACCCGCTTAGCTGATGGAAACGACCGAGCCGTTTTCCAGCTTGACTCGTTCGCCGACAGAAAACTTCGGCGGTTGATGTTCGTAGATCGTTCGCATGCTGCCGTCTTCCATGCGCAGGCGCACGATAAAACTGATGGTCATCTGGCCGTTGCCGCCAGCCAATGCGCTGCGAGCTGATTTCGTCAGCTTCGAGCCTTGAAGGGATGCCGGATCATCGTTGTCGCGAGCTTGCGCAAATTCGAACTGACTTGTTGCAAACTGTGCCGTCGGCATCTGCAACTCATGACGCTCGATCGAGTCGATGACGCCGCAACGTGAGCATGAAGGTGCAAGCGTTTGGCTGAAGCGCTGGCCGACGCGCAATACCATCGGCTTGTCATCGTCACCGGCGTTGCGGATGGCGCTGCGGGTGAGTCCGACATGCGTGGGCGTGGCAATAGTCGCCGCCGCTTTGCTCGAAACGTACTTGTGGTTCGGTTTCTCGCCCGAGGAAAGGAAATTGCCCTGTTTGGCCGACACCGCAATCTGGCCGGTCAAGGCAGCGACCCCTATGCCACCGAAAGTAGCCGCGGAAAAGACGGCGCAGCACGCAAGTGGAAGAAAGAGGCGCGTTTTCTCGTTGTTCATAAAACCATAGCCCAAATTCTTACAGGTTTGTTCCCAAAATGCGTAAGAACTTCCAGAGCAATGATGATGCCACAATTTTTGCGCCCATCAAAACATATGCTTATGTGGCTTACTTGCGGTCGTTACTAAAGAAACTTGTCGCCACTTGGAGACACCGTCACGGGCGGTTCTTAACTTCTTGTTTCGCTATGTAAAAAGTATGCCGATGTACCCGTTGCCCGTCGCGCCGAAATGGCGCGCTAGAGGGTTTTGAACAGTTTCGGATCGAGATGATGCCGCTGCAGCAACTTGTAAAACTCGGTGCGGTTACGTTTCGCGAGTTTGGCAGCTTGTGTCACGTTTCCGCCCGTGATCTTGAGGATTTTTGCGAGATACTCCCGCTCAAACTCACCCCTTGCAGACTCGAATGATGCCAGTTCCGCGGTCCGGCCCCGGATGGCACTTTCCACGAGGGCGGGCGTAATGATCGGGGTGGTCGACAGCGCCACTGCCTGTTCAATGACGTTGTAGAGCTCGCGCACGTTCCCTGGCCACGGGGATTTGACCAGCATTTCCATTGCCTCGGCTGAAAAGCCGTTAATGGACTTGTTGTATTTGGCGTTGATTTGTTTGAGAAAATGCGCCGCCAGTACGGGGATATCCTCTCTGCGCTCTACCAGTGGCGGCAGGCTGAAGGAGACGACATTGAGTCGGTAGTACAAATCCTCGCGGAACGTACCCGACTGGATGGCATCCTCGAGATGACGGTGGGTTGCCGAGATTATCCTGATATCCACCGGCGTGGACCGTGTCGAGCCTACCGGCCGGACCTCCCTTTCCTGAAGCACACGCAACAGTTTGACCTGCAACGGCAGCGCCATATCGCCAATTTCGTCGAGGAATATCGTGCCTTTGTTGGCGGCCTGGACCAGCCCCTGGTAGTCTCGCGCGGCGCCGGTAAAAGAGCCCTTCATGTGACCGAACAGTTCCGATTCCAGGAGCTGCTCGGGTATTGCGCTGCAGTTCACCGCCACGAACGGTTTGTCCGCGCGCGGACTGGCTCGATGGATCGCGCGTGCCAGCATCTCTTTGCCGGTACCGCTCTCGCCCCTGATCAGCACGCTCGCGTCACTGGCTGCCACCAGTTTGGCCTTAGCCAGAATGCTCTCGATCACGGGGCTGCGTGTAATGATTTCTTCACGCCAGCGTCGGTCGTCATCGGCTCTTTCGCCTGCTGTGCCGCTGACATTGATCGCTTTTTCGACCTGGGACAGCAGTTCCTTGCTGTCGAACGGTTTGGTCAGGTAGCCAAACACGCCTTTCTGCGTGGCAGCAACGGCATCCGGGATCGTGCCGTGAGCCGTAAGGATGATGACAGGTAGTGCGGGGTGCATCTTTCGAATGTTCTGAAAAAGCGCCATGCCATCCATGCCGCCCATGCGCAGATCGGTTATGACGAGATGCGGAACGGAGGCCGACAGTTTTGCCAGCGCGCGCTCGGCGCTGGGCGCGCTTTCGACCAGATAACCCGCACCCTGCAGACGGAATGTCAGGAGTTTAAGGAGGTCTGGATCGTCGTCCACGATCAATATTCGGGTTTCAGTATTCATGGCGTTTCCGGTTATTACTTCTGTCCGCGTTCAATGAGGTTCTTTTCCATTTCAAGCAGGGCGTCGAGCTTCTCCTGCAATTCAGTTGATCGTTGCTTTTCCGTTGCAATTTCTGAAGCTTGCCGGGTAATTCGCGCGTTTTGCTGTTGCGCCTGCTCCCTGGCCTCGCGCAGCTCGTCACCGGCTCGATCAATGGTTTCATCGCGGCGCTCCAGCTCGGCAAGGTAGTTGCGATATAGCAGCGCCAACGGATAGAGCTTCGAATAGACGTTGTATTCCTCGCCAAGCCATGCCTTGAGGAGATCTTGGGCCAACCGCGTGTCCCTGAACGGTGCGCTCGGTGAAGACAACAACATAATCAACTGCATGCGATGAAAATCGCTCGGGTCAGAATGATATGCGCCCTGTACACGTTGATACTCCTGCAACAATACGTCTCCCTGCAACGCCACCATGTAGGCATAGTAATTCAGCAGGCGGTCAGCATCTGTTTCAACCGTTTCGACCACCTGTCGCTGTGGAATCGAGTCAACCGGTGCTTTGGGCTGCGATACGCATCCTGCCCCACAACACGTAATCAGCACGGCTACGGCGATTCCGGTTCTCATGCCGCGATTTCGAGTTGACGCGACGGCAGCACCACACGCAGATGGGCTCCGGGGTTTCCGTCGTCAATGACTTCGACCGTACCTCGATGTGCCAAGGCAAACTCGCGCACGATCGCAAGACCCAGCCCGGTGCCTTTTACCGGGCCGCTGTACTCGACGCTACTCTGATAAAAAGGCTCGAACACCCGAACGCGGTCCTCTTGCGGAATGCCGGGACCATCATCCATGAAATCGATGACGACGTCGCCGCCCCGGCGACGCAACTGGATGCGGATTGTCCCGCCAGTTGGTGAATATTTGATCGCATTGGACAGAAGATTGTCGATAATCGCTTCGATCTTGCGCTGGTCTCCTTCCATTTCCAGGTCGGCTGCCGCCAGTGATTGGCTGAGGTTCTTCGCCCGCAACGCCAGTGTGTGCTGCTGAATGACGCGTTCCACAAGCGATTTCAGTCTGAAATGGGTTGGATTGAGTGAAGCAGTTTGAAACTGGGCCGTGTGATAGGCAAGCAAGTCCTCGATGAGGCGTTGCAGGCGCAACGTGTTCTGCCGGAGGATGCGCGCAATTTCCAGTTGGCCGTGGGTCATGCGCCCGGTAACTTCGTCAGATAGCAGCTCAACACCCTCCCGCAGCGCAGTCAGAGGTGTTTTCAATTCATGTGATACATGTCGCAAGAATCGCGATTTTTGTTCCTCGAGGTCAAGCAGGCGCAGTCTCAGCCAGTCCAGTTGTCTGCCAAGAGACTGAAGGTCAGCGGGGCCCGTCACGCTGATCTTGCCGCCAAACTCACCCTCGCCAAGCTTCCGGATGGCTGATTCGATTTGTGAAATCGGCCGGCGTATCAGCAATGACGCACCCAGCACGAGAAAGATTGCTACCGGCACTAGCGCCAGCATTTGCCAAAGGATGAGATTCTGGGTTTCCCCGGCCATGCGCTGAACGATATCGGCTTCCCTTTCCACGAGCAGGTTTCCCTGATTGTCCAGTTCACGTGCTGTTTGTGAAAGCTTTGAAAACTGGCCTACGATTTCCGCGGCACCATCACGCAAAACCGTTGCTTCGTTTACTCGTTTGAACAGGTCGTTCTCCGTGTCGACAAGCACGCGCAACGTGGAGCGCTGAGCCTGCTCGAGGGAATAGCTGCTCAAACGTTCTGCAGTATCTACAAACCGCTCATGGGCAAGCGCATAGCCTTGCAGCACGGAAGGCTCGTCGACGATGACGAACTGGCGCACGCTGCGTTCCATTGCCGTAACGTGTTCGATCAACGACCTGCTGGCCTGAGTCGCCTGCACCGCCTGATACAAGGTTTGCTGGCTATGGTCCGCGAGATTGTTAACGGAGTAGGCGTTGTACACCAGCGCAAGCACCAGCGGAACGACCGCCAGCGCGAAGCCGGAGAGGATCAGCTTTAGAAACGAGCGTGGGTAATAGAGCCGCATCAGTTCGTACGCTGCCGCAACGAGAGTGTCGTCGGTGGATACTGCATGATCATCGGCATGAACAAGAGTGAGCGAACATTCCTGACGCCTCCGCTAGACGATCTCTACCGTGACAGTTCCGAAATCGCCGTAGTCTGCGCGGATGGTGTCGCCGGGCGCAATCGCCTGGGGCAGTACGCAGGTGCCGGTGGTAACAATCTCACCGGCATTCAGGCCGATGCCCTGGGCGCTGAGTTCGTTTGCGATCCAGGTCAGCGCGATGCGGGGGTCACCCAGCACATTCGCTCCGGTGCCTTTCGCTGCCAGCTCACCATTGCGCCAGGCGGTTACCGCATGGCGGGACAAATCCCGTTCGCGCCAGTTTGCGCTGGTCTCGTCGCCCAGAATAAACCAGCATGCGCATGCGTTATCGGCGATGAGTTGTGCGGTGCCAACTTTCGCGAAATCACTGTAACGCGAATCCGGAATTTCGATCGCCGTATGCAGCGCATCTACTGCGGCCAATACTTCCTTCATTTCGTAAGCGGTTTTTCGCGGTGCCAGCGGCTTTGCCATGCGAAACGCGAATTCGGCTTCGGCGACCTGCATCAGATTACGCCCCAGCGCCAACTTGCTGCCCGAAGCCATGACCCTGTTGGACAGAAGCCGCCCGGCGAGCGGGCCATCGACGCCGATATGCTTCTGCCCGTCGGTGCTGGTCGCGGCGATCTTCCAGCCGAAATGAGACTGTCCCGACAGCCTGGCGACTTCGGCCTGGATGGCATAACCTTGCGAACGATCGGCGGGCCGCAAATTCTCCGGAAGCGCGTCTATCAAGCCCGATTGCTTCCACGTCTCCCAAAGGAGAGTGGCGGATTTCGTTATCTGATCACGGTTCATTTATCGACCCTCAGGATTATCTGCACGGCTCGAGCGTTGCGGCCGTGCTGATGCTTCTCGCACCACGTTGATCAACGGTTCATTGCGCGCCAGCCGATCCAGGTTCTCGGCAATGAGTCGGTTGCGGCGCGGCGCAAGCCGGTCGGTCCAGGCCGATGCGTGCGGCGTCATGATGACATTGTCGAGCTGATGAAACGGAAAGCGCGAAGGTTGGCAGCGTTCGGTTTCGTTGGCGGGATATCGGTACCAGGTGTCGATAATTGCGCCACCGATCTGGTGATCGCGGCATGCCGCATACAGCGCCTCTTCATCGATCAACGCTCCGCGCGCAACGTTGATGATCACTGCTGACGATTTCATTCTTGCGAATCGGCGAGCGTCGATGATCTGCCGAGTTTCTTCGCATAGCGGCAGGGCCAGCAGCACGAAATCGCATTGCCCGAGCATTTCATCAAGTCCGGTCAGGTCCTTGACGGATTCGACGTCCCCGTCGCCGCCACGTGCCGTACGGCCGCAGGCAAGGATGTTCATGCCGAATGCCTTTGCACGGTGTGCAACCTCGCGCCCTATCCGCCCGTAGCCAACGATGCCCAGTGTCTTGCCAAACAGCTCTCCGTGCACGGGGCCGAAGAGATGCGAGCCCTTCCATTCTCCCCGGCGCAGCGCAGTTTCGAGTTCGGGCAGCGGAATCACACATTGCAGCATGGTTGCCAGTACGTACTCCGCTATTCCGGTTTCGTGCTCGTAGACGTTGCAGACGCTCGCTGAGTCCGGCACGGCGTCAAATGCAATTGCGTCGGTGCCGGCTCCGGGCAGTTGCAGCAATTTCAGCTGCGGCGCGGCTGGCATACTGGCTGGCCACTCCATTGAGACGATGGCGTCGGCTTGTGCCAGCCGACGACTGAACTGCTTGCGATCCTGTTCGTCAACGACCTCGATATTCCATTCGGTCGTCAGGAACTCCGGGACTTTGGCGAGCCGCCCGTCATCATCCGTTTTCTTGATCACTAGTAACACAGGCCGGAATTTTTCTGCGAACAGGTTGGTTTGAACTGATCTCTCTAAGCGCCGTCTGGTTCAATCATCGGTTGACATCGTCAATCGGGCAATAAAGCGGAGCGAAACGCGTACCCGAAACAACGAGTTTGCAGAAACGCAATTTACATTGTGCCAAAAGGTGTTCGGGAGCAGGGGTTTCATGCCGGTACTGTCGCCGATTTGCGACAAACGTGTTGATTGCATTCACCGCGCAGCGTGTTACGTGTTCTCGAAATCGACCTGCCATGGGGCGCCTGCACATTGCCCGGCCCGCTCCGGTGATTACAGCCCCAAAGGCCGCCCGCACAGCGCCGTTCGTGCATGGCGTTGGTGCCGGGAAAGGGAATCGAACCCTTACGGTGTCACCACCGGCGGATTTTGAGTCCGCTGCGTCTACCAGTTCCGCCATCCCGGCCCGGGGTCGCATTATCCATGAAACTGTTGGCGCCCAGCAAGGAAAGGTCGCTGCAATTGCCAATGACGTGCAACTCGCCGGGCCGCCCCCGGCGCAAGTTCGCCCGGCGGGCCATGCGACCAGAAAGCGGCGCCGTCAACATCGAACTGTCGGTGGTATCCGGCCTGCCGATATAATCGCGTGATGAAACTGTCGGACTTCGATTATGACTTGCCCGGGTCCCTGATTGCGCAATTTCCCTTGCCCGATCGTCGCGCGAGCCGTCTGATGCACCTGGACGGAATCACCGGCGCTGTTCGTGATTACCGTTTCGAGGAACTGGTCCATTTCTTCCGCAAAGGGGACCTGCTGGTCTTCAACGATACGCAGGTAATCAAGGCACGTCTGTTTGGCGTGAAGGAAACTGGCGGACAAGTCGAGATCATGATCGACAGGGTGCTCGACGCACGCACGGCGCTTGCGATGCTGCGGGCAAGCCGGGCACCCAGAGCCGGGCAGCGAATTGCGATCGACAGGGACACCGAACTGGAAGTGCTTTCGCGGCAGGATGATTTGTTCCTGCTTTCTTTTCCCGGGGACGTGCTGGCAACGCTGGACCGCTGCGGGCACGTGCCATTGCCGCCTTACATCGGCCGCGAGGCCGATGCAGCTGACGAATCCCGTTACCAGACGGTGTACGCCCGCCAACCGGGAGCCGTCGCCGCGCCAACGGCCGGACTGCATTTCGATGATGCCATGCTCGGGAGCCTGACGCGCATGGGCGTCGAGACTGCCTATGTGACACTGCACGTCGGAGCGGGCACGTTTCAGCCAGTGCGCGAATCGGACGTCGGGCGTCACATCATGCACGCCGAGTGGTACAGCGTGCCCGATACGACTGCGCGGGCCATCCGGCAGACACGGGAGCAAGGCGGACGGATTTGTGCGGTGGGAACAACCAGCCTGCGCGCTCTGGAATCTGCGGCCGGCAGCGACGGCGAGGTGCTTTCGGGCAGTGGAGAAACCCGGTTGTTCATCCGGCCCGGATATCAGTTCAAGGTCGTCGAGCGGTTATTGACCAATTTTCACCTTCCCAGGTCCACTTTGCTGATGCTCGTTGCGGCGTTCGCTGGGCTGGAAAATATCCTGCGCGCTTACCGCCACGCGGTGGAGCACCAGTACCGTTTCTTCAGTTACGGCGATGCCATGCTGTTGGAGCGGGCCGTGCCCGGCACACGATGAAATTCGAACTGATCGCGACGGATGGCCTTGCGCGAAGGGGCAGGTTAGAGCTTGCTCATGGTGTCGTCGAGACGCCGGTGTTCATGCCGGTAGGCACTTATGGGGCGGTAAAGGGCATGCGCCCGGTCGATCTGGAGGCCAACGGCACGCAAATCCTTCTGGGCAATACGTTTCATCTGTGGCTGCGCCCGGGGCTCGACGTGATATCCGCGCATGGTGGTCTGCATGATTTCATTGGATGGCATCGACCGATACTGACCGATTCCGGTGGTTTTCAGGTTTTCAGTCTCGGAGATCTGCGCAAGATCAGTGAGCAGGGTGTCGCGTTTCGTTCGCCGATCGACGGAGCTTCGTGCTTCCTTTCGCCTGAAGAGTCGATGCGCATCCAGCGAGTCCTGAATTCGGATGTCGTCATGGCATTCGATGAATGCACGCCGTATCCGGCGAGCAGGGAAGAAGCCGCAAAGTCGATGCATCTCAGCATTCGTTGGGCGGAACGAAGCAAGCGGGCGCATGAAGCCAACCGCAACGCCTTGTTCGGCATTGTCCAGGGGGGTATGTACGAGACTCTGCGTGATGAGTGCCTGGCGGAACTGGTGCAGATGGGTTTCGATGGCTTTGCCATAGGGGGGCTGTCAGTCGGGGAGCCGAAAGCGGACATGTTGCGCATCCTCCGCCACACGGCGCCACGTTTGCCGCAAGCGCAGCCACGTTACCTGATGGGCGTGGGCACGCCGCGTGACCTCGTTTCCGCAGTCAGGCAGGGCATCGATATGTTCGACTGCGTACTCCCTACGCGAAACGCGCGCAATGGCTGGGTATACACCTCGGAAGGCATCATCAAGCTGCGAAATGCCGCCTATCGCAGCGACACCGGGCCGCTCGATCCGGATTGCGACTGCTACACCTGCGTCAATTTTACAAGAGCCTACCTTCATCATCTGCACCGCATCAACGAAATGCTCGGGGCGCAACTGAATACGTTGCACAATCTTGCGTTCTACCAACGCCTGATGGCCGGCCTGAGGGACGCGATTGCTGCCGGAAGGCTGGACGATCATGTTGATTCCCTGAAGCTGGGTCCGGCAGGCGCCGTTTGACGGTCTGCCCCGGGGCAGGATTGGGCAGGGATGGCGAGGCATTGCGTCTGACAGGGGCTGCATGTGCCGGTAGTTTATTGCGCCGGCCGGAGACTCGTGGAGCCTTGTCCTTTTCCCCCATGGTTTCGTGATCGAACACCTGCGCCCAACAGGCTGCTAGAATACAGCGCGTTTTTGGCGCAGCAACGGCGCAAGTTGCTGGCATCGGATTTCTGCGTCAGCGCGATATCGCATAAGCAAACCGGGAGGAGTGAACTTGTTTATTGGAACCGCATATGCCCAGGCAGCTGGCGGCGCTCAAGGTGGTATGGACCTCGTTGGTCTGATGCCGTTGATACTGCTTTTCGTGCTGCTTTATTTTCTGATGATCCGGCCTCAGGCCAAGCGTGCCAAGGAGCACCGAGCGATGCTGCAGGCGCTGCAAAAAGGCGACGAGGTGGTGACCGGCGGCGGCACCCTTGGAAAGGTTTCCAATGTCGGCGAGCAATTCGTAACGGTCGAAATTGCGCCCAACGTGGAAATCAAGGTCCAGAAGACGTCCGTTCAGACACTTCTTCCGAAAGGAACGCTCAAGTCCGCGGGCAATTCCTGATATTTGCGCCGGGAACCCCCGGCAGGCTTTGTCATAAACGTCCCCGCCACTACAGCCAATTATGAACCGCTATCCCGTCTGGAAATACCTGATTATTGTCTTCGCGCTGGTCGTTGGGTTTGTCTACACCGTCCCCAATTTCTTTGGTGAATCGCCCGCGGTACAGATTTCCCCGGCGCGGGCGACGGCACCAATCGACGCAGCACTGCTCACCGGAATCGAGGAAAGCCTGCAATCTGCAAATTTGCCGATTGAGGCGGCCTATCTCGACCAGACAGGCATCAAGGTTCGCCTGCGCGACACCGATACCCAGTTGCGCGCGAAGGATGTCCTCCAGCGGGAACTGGGCGACAGCTACGTCGTCGCGCTGAACCTGTTGTCGAATTCGCCGCGCTGGATGGCGGCTATCAGCGCCTTGCCCATGTATCTGGGCCTTGATCTGCGCGGCGGTGTGCATTTTCTCTTGCAGGTGGACATGCAGGCGGCGTTGACGAAAGCAGCGGATCGCTATGTGCAGGACATGCGTCAGGTCATGCGCTCTGAAGGTGTTCGTTACTCGCGCATTGCGCGTGACGGCCAATCGGTCCGTGTCAGCTTCAGGGACGAGGCGACGCGCGACCAGGCCATTCCGGTTCTGAACCAGGAAACCCCGGACCTGAGCTTCCGCAGCAGTGACGCCGGTAATGAATACCGCATCGTTGCGACGTTGCGACCGGAGGTCGAGCGGCGTATCCGTGAGTTTGCCCTGCAGCAAAACATTACGACGCTTCGCAACCGTGTCAATGAGCTCGGCGTAGCCGAGCCAATCGTCCAGCAGTCGGGGCAGGACCGTGTGGTGGTGCAACTGCCGGGTGTTCAGGATACGGCCAAGGCAAAGGACATTCTGGGCCGGACCGCGAGTCTGGAAGTCCGTCTCGTAGACGAAGAAAAGATGGATCCGGCCAACCTCGAGTCGGCAATAGCCGGGCAGGTGCCATTTGGCGATGAATTGCTCTACGACCGGGAAGGCGTGCCCTACCTGCTGAAACGCGAAGTGATCCTGACCGGCGATCGTATCTCGGATGCCCAACCCGGGTTTGATTCGCAGACCGGCGAGCCGGCGGTGCACCTGAGTCTGGATGGGCGTGGGGCAACGATTTTCCAGAAGACGACCCGCGAGAATGTAGGCCGGCGGATCGCCATGGTTCTGGTTGAAAAAGGCAGTGCCGAAGTCGTGACGGCGCCGGTGGTTCGTGCCGAAATTCCTGGCGGGCGGGTGCAAATCAGTGGCCGCATGACGACAACGGAAGCGCGCGATGTGGCTCTGCTGTTGCGCGCCGGGGCACTGGCAGCGCCGATGGAGATCGTTGAGGAGAGAACAGTCGGGCCGAGCCTGGGCGCGGACAACATTGAGCGCGGATTCCGGTCGACGTGGATGGGTTTTGCCGCGCTGAGCGTGTTCATTGCGGTGTATTACACAATGTTCGGGGTCATTTCGGTCATCGCACTGAGCTTGAACATGATGCTGTTGGTGGCTTTGCTGTCGATGCTTCAGGCGACCCTCACGCTCCCGGGTATCGCGGCGATCGCGCTGACGCTGGGTATGGCGATCGACGCGAACGTGCTCATCAATGAGCGCATACGCGAGGAGTTGCGTAACGGCACGACACCGCAGGCGGCCATTACTGCCGGCTACGAGCGGGCCTGGGGCACCATTCTCGATTCCAACATTACGACGCTGATCGCCGGCATTGCCCTGTTCTTTTTTGGAACCGGTCCGGTTCGCGGATTTGCAGTAGTGCACTGTCTCGGCATCCTGACATCGATGTTCAGTGCCGTGTTTGTTTCGCGCGGCATTGTCAACTTCCTTTACGGCAGCCGTCGCAAACTCGATAAGCTGCCCATCGGCGATACCGACTGGTACAAGAACCAGCCGGCTGCCTGACGGACCTATAACTGAATTCATAACGGGAAAGAACCGGACATGGAATTTTTCCGCATTCGCAATGACATCCCCTTCATGCGCTACGCGCTGGTGTTCAACATCATCTCGGTGGCGACATTCTTGGTCGCGGTGGGCGCTCTGGCAGTAAAGGGGCTCAACCTCGGGGTCGAATTCACCGGTGGCACGGTGATGGAGGTCAATTACAACGCCACTGCGGACATTTCCCGTATCCGGGAAACTCTGGAGTCGATCGAACTGAGTGATGCCGTCGTGCAAAGCTTTGGGAGTTCGCAAACGGCGCTGATTCGTCTGCCGACCAAGCCTGACGTGAGCGGCGCTCAGCTCTCCGAGAAAGTAATCAATGCGCTGCGTGAAGACGATCCCGGCGTCGAACTGCGGCGGGTTGACTTTGTCGGCGCGCAGGTCGGTGAGGAACTCGTCGAGAAAGGCGCGATGGCGCTGCTGGTCGTTTCTATCGGCATCGTCATCTACCTGGCGCTGCGGTTCGAGTGGAAGTTTGGCGTTTCGGCAATCCTGGCGAACCTTCACGACGTCATCATCATCCTCGGTTTCTTCGCGGTTTTCCAATGGGAGTTCTCGTTGCCGGTGCTGGCCGCGGTTCTCGCGGTTCTCGGCTATTCCGTGAATGAGTCCGTCGTTGTTTTCGATCGTATTCGCGAGAATTTTCGCAAGATGCGAAAGGCGACGGTGCCGGAAGTCATCAATAACGCCATTACGCGTACCATGTCGCGGACCATCATCACCCACGGCAGTACGCAGTTGATGGTGCTTTCTATCCTGATTTTTGGCGGTGAAGCCCTGTTTTACTTCGCGCTGGCACTGACCATCGGCATTCTGTTCGGCATCTATTCTTCGGTCTTCGTTGCCAGCCCGCTGGTTCTGTGGCTGGGGGTGACGCGCGAGGATCTCCTGCGGCCGGAGAAGAAGACCGAAGAGGCCGTCGTCTAGGGCGGGCAGGTATTTCGCCTCAGGGGCAGCGACGCACGGCGCCTGACGCGCCCGGACGGGCAGCCACCTGTGTCCGCCCGGGCATCCCGTGACGCCCGTGTCGTTCAGAATGGTGACGGCCGTGTTGCCCGTCTTCCACGGCCAGCGCGATTGCCGGTGATGTCGTTAACTGCGAGACGCTCGCGCCGGATCGGCGCGCGGCGCCTCAGTTCAGAGCAGCGGCCAGGAGCTTGCGATACTGGCTGGTGAGTGGATGATCGTTGCCCAGTAGTTCAAATACCGCGAGCATCGTTTTGCGTCCGGCGTCGTCGCCGAACTTGCGGTCGGCCCGGGTAATTTCCATCAGATGCTGCAGGGCCGGTTCGTATTTCTTCGCCGCTACGTAGGCCTTCGCCAACGCAAGGCGCGTGTCAAGATCATCCGGCTTGTTCGAAACCCGTGATTCCAGTGCCGCAGTATCCTCCGCGGTATGTTTGGAACCGGCAAACGTCAACTGCGCTTTGAGGTGCTCGACGCGGGGATCCATGGCGGCCAGCGGCGAGAGGTTATCCAGCAGCGCGGCGGCTTCCTCGCTGCGATCGAGTGCGATCAGGACCTCGGCGCGGTCGATGCGAATGGATTCATTGTCCGGCTCCAGTGCCTGAGCCTCATCGAGTTGCGCAATGGCCTGTGCGGCTTGACCTGACCCGTAGGTCTGCATTGCTGCACGCCTTTGTTGTTCGGCGTCACTGGGCAGCAAGCGCTCGATGAATTGGCGCACCGCGCCTTCGGGCAACGCGCCGGTGAATTCGTCGATCAGCTTGCCGTCAGAAAACGCCTTGACGTTGGGTATGCCTCTTACGCCAAATTCTGCTGCGATGGATGGATTCTCGTCGGAATTGACCTTGGCAAGCAGGAATCGCCCACCGAATTCTTTCGACAGCTTTTCAATAATCGGTGTCAACGTGCGGCATGGGCCACACCACGGCGCCCAGAAGTCAACCAGAACGAGACGGTTCGCCGATTCTTCGATTACGCTTTGCTGAAAACTGTCTTCAGTGACTTCGACAACGTGCCCTGCCATTGCAATACTCCCAATATGGATCTGGATTATCTGGGGATGATAAAGCAGGGTTCAAGCGGGCAGGGCGTTGCGCCAGGCAGCAAATTATCGCCGCATCTGTCAGATGCGGCGCGCAAGCTCTGCAGCGCGACCCGTGTAGCCGCCCGGAGTCAATGAAAGCAACCGTGTTTTTTCACTTTCGGGAATTTGCAGATTGCGAACAAAGGCATGCAGGCTTTCGCGCGAGATGCCACCCTTACCCCGTGTCAAAGCCTTGAGCTGTTCGTATGCGTCTTCCATCCCGAAGCGCTTCATGACCGTCTGGACCGGCTCCGCGAGGACCTCCCAGCTCTCGTTCAGATCCTCGGTAAGCCTGTCGGGGTTGGCCTCCAGTTTGTCCAGCCCGCGCTGGCAAGAATCATAAGCGAGCATCGCGTAACCCAACGCCGTGCCCATATTGCGCAGCACGGTCGAGTCGGTCAGGTCGCGTTGCCAGCGCGAGACCGGCAGTTTTGCGCTGAGGTGATTGAGCAGCGCGTTCGAAAGGCCCAGATTGCCTTCGGCATTCTCAAAGTCGATCGGATTGACCTTGTGCGGCATGGTGGATGAGCCAACCTCGCCCTCCTTGATCTTCTGCTTGAAATACGCAACAGATATGTACGCCCAGAGGTCGCGTGCCAGATCGATCAGTACCGTGTTGGCGCCGGCATAGGCATCAAACAGCTCGGCGATGCCGTCATGCGGTTCGATCTGGGTCGTATACGGATTAAAGGCAAAGCCGAGCTGCTCAACAAAGCGGCGTGAAAAATTTTCCCAGTCGAAATCCGGGAAGGCGGCCAGATGTGCGTTGTAGTTGCCAACCGCACCGTTGATCTTGGCGGGCAGTTCGACGCTTGCGATACGTTTGCGCTGGCGTTCCAGGCGGTAGACGAAATTCGCGAGTTCCTTGCCGACGGTCGTCGGTGTTGCCGATTGCCCATGCGTGCGCGACAGCATTGGCAGGTCGGCATATTCATGGGCGAGTTGCCTGAGCTTTTCGATCAACGAGTCCAGCGCCGGAAGCATTATCTGGTGGCGCGACTCGCGCAGCATCATCGCATGACAGAGGTTGTTGATGTCTTCAGAGGTGCAGGCGAAATGCACAAACCCGGTGATCGCGGCCGCTTCCGGATTCGCGGTCAGTTGTTCGCGAAGCCAGTATTCAATCGCCTTGACGTCGTGATTGATGCGTACCTCGATCGCCTTGACGGCTTCGGCGTCTTCCAAAGAAAAATTTCGCCCGAGTTCGTCAAGGTGCTTGATGGATGCGGCCGACATTGGCTTGATCTCGGTGAGCGCCGGTTCAGTGGAAATTGCCTTCAGCCATGCGATTTCGACCTGGACGCGAAATCGGATGAGGCCGAATTCACTGAAGAATCCGGAAAGCGCCGCTACCTTGCGCTGATAACGGCCATCCAGGGGTGATAATGCAGTCAAGGGCGACAACGCCATTATGTTTGAACTCCGAATGGTGTCTGAACTCCGATTGGTTCCGGAACTTGCTGTTTTTAGAGCGCAATTTTAGCATGGGCAAGGTTGCTGTTCGATGACCAATGCGCTGAATGGTTTATTGAGGGAGGCGCGTGCGTGCGAGCGTTGTGCCGCGCACCTCCCACTGGGCCCGAGACCCATACTCAGGGCCACGGCAACCGCGCGATTGCTGATCGTGGGACAGGCACCGGGACGGCGCGTGCACGAAACAGGGGTGCCCTGGAACGATCCGTCAGGGGATCGCTTGCGCGAATGGATGCGACTCGACCGGGAGCAGTTCTACGACGCGCGGCGCATCGCGATCATTCCTGCGGGACTTTGTTATCCGGGGACGGGGCCCAGTGGCGATCTCCCGCCTCGGCCGGAGTGTGCGCCGTACTGGCACCCGCGCCTGGTGCCGATGCTACCCGCACTGCAAATTGCCTTGTTGGTGGGGAGCTACGCGCAAGCTTATTATCTGGGCAGCGCGCGAAGAAAGACACTGACCGAAACAGTGCGAGCCTGGCGTGATTACCTGCCGCATTTCCTGCCGATGCCGCACCCGAGTCCGCGCAATCAGATGTGGCTCAGGCGCAACCCGTGGTTCACCGAAGAGGTGCTGCCTTTTTTGCGCGAAGTCGTGCAGTACACCATGTCGCAACCGACTGTGGCACCAGAATCCTTAGTGAAGTGCGACTGAAACCGGAATTCGGACGGCTGGTGCTGGTGTTGCGTTTCATTGCGCTGGGACCGCGCGCTCGATGATTCCGCCGCCCAGGCAAACGCGTGATTCGTACACCACCACGGACTGCCCCGGCGTGACCGCCCACTGCGGTTCCGCGAAACGGATTTCACAATGCTCATTCGTGACTGAGTCGACCTCGCAGGGAGCGTCCTTTTGCCGATAGCGCGTCTTGGCACCGTAGACCCAGTGAGTGTGTGGCAAAGCCCCACTAATCCAGTTCAGATCGATCGCGACGGTGGCATCTGACAACAGGGCGGGGTGATCATGTCCCTGAACGACGCGTAGTCGATTGGATTCGATGTCCTTGCCGGCGACATACCAGGGCTCGCCTTCCCCGCCGATACCCAAGCCCTGGCGCTGACCGATCGTGTAGTACATGAGTCCGGAATGTTTGCCGACCGTCTTGCCATCGAGCGTGACAATGTCTCCGGGCCGATCGGGGAGGTAACGGCTCAGAAACTCGCGGAACGGGCGTTCTCCGATAAAGCAGATTCCTGTGGAGTCTTTCTTCTCGGAATTCGGCAGGCCGATCTCCCGGGCAAGCCCGCGCACATCGCGCTTGTATAGCTGGCCGAGCGGAAAACGGGTTCTGGAAAGCTGCTCCTGATTGAGCCGATAGAGAAAATAGCTCTGATCCTTGGTTCCGTCCTCCGCCTTGAGTAACTCGAAGCGGCCGTCGACTTCTCGTACCTGGGCGTAATGGCCGGTTGCGATGGTGTCTGCACCCAGTTCGATCGCATGGTCAAGAAATGCGCGGAATTTGATTTCAGAATTGCAGAGCACATCGGGGTTGGGCGTACGCCCGGCCTTGTATTCGGCCAGGAAGTGCTTGAAGACGCGATCCTTGTACTCGGCCGAAAAGTTCACCGTCTCGATATCGATGCCAATAATGTCGGCAACCGAGACCGCGTCGATCAGATCCTGCCGGGAACTGCAGTACTCGTCGTCATCATCGTCCTCCCAGTTCTTCATGAACAGCCCGATGACCTCAAAGCCCTGTTCCTTCAACAACCAGGCAGCGACGGATGAATCGACACCACCGGACAGTCCGACTATTACCTTTTGCTTGGCCATTATTAGCGATCGGCTATGCTTTTCAAGAGATGCATTAAGAAGTGCGTCGTTGGCTTTTCCGGGTGCCACGGCGCCGGCATTGCCGCCTTGGCTTCCGCAAACGCTGTCGAATGCAGTGATCACCCGGGGAAATCGACGAGCAACTCGGTTCCATAGCGGCGGCCGGACACAAAGTCCTCAATGCAGCGAACGACTAGCGGACTTCGGTGGCGCGCGACACTGTCAAGAATTTCCTCGTGGCTGAGCCATACCGTCCTGATGATACCCTCGTCCAGTTTTCTGTCCGTATGGTGCTCACCGAGGCTGCCGGAAAAAGTGAAGCGCAGGTAGGTGGTTTGACTGTTCGGCTTGGTCCAGCGATAAACGCCGACGATCTGCTCGGGATGGAAATCGTAAGCGGTCTCTTCGAGCGTTTCCCGTCGCACCGCGTCGACGATCGATTCGTCCGCTTCAAGGTGACCAGCTGGCTGATTCAGGCGAACGCCGTCATTCGTGCGTTCTTCAACCAGCAGGAACTTCCCGTCCCGCTGTACGACGGCAGCGACGGTTACGTTTGGTTTCCACACCATTTTCAGAAAACGCCTGTGTCCGTTGAATGCCTTCGTCGCAGTCTCGTGCCCTGGCCGGTACCATAGAACGTGCGCGTTACGCCCGCGTCTTGTGTGCCGGCGTAACGCGCAGCGGTATCAAGCCGCCTCGTGCGCAACCACGTAGTCGTATGCCGGCAAGGTCAGGAATTCGACGAAATCATCGGCAAGCGTGAGCTTTTCGAACATATTCGCGCCTTCTTCGTACTTTCCGTTAGCGTATGCAGCGCCCAGCATTTCCTTCACCTTCGCCAGTTCCTCGGGAACCAGTTGGCTGAACATCTCGCGCGTCACCTTGCGCCCGTCATCTAGCACGCCAAGCGGGCTGCGTATCCAATGCCATATCTGCGCGCGAGAAATCTCCGCGGTTGCCGCGTCTTCCATCAGGTTGAAGATTGGCACACACCCTGTTCCTGCGAGCCAGGCGCCCATGTACTGGATACCGATGTTGATGTTCATCCGCAAGCCGTTTTCGGTGATCGGGCCTTGTGGCTTGAAGTCGAGCAGATCGCTGGCGCTGACGTTCACATCCGGACGCTGCTTCGCGATCTGGTTTGGCGTTTTCATCACTTTATCGAATGAGTCCTGCGCCAGGGCGACCAGACCCGGGTGCGCTACCCAGGTGCCGTCATGCCCGTCGCTGGCCTCACGGTCCTTGTCGGCGCGCACTTTTGCCATTGCCGCTTCATTGGCCTGCGGGTCGTTCTTGATCGGGATCTGGGCCGCCATGCCACCCATGGCAAAAGCACCGCGCTTGTGACAGGTCTTGATGAGCAGCAGCGAGTAGGCGCGCATGAAGGGACTCGTCATCGTTACCAGGTTACGGTCTGCGAGGATGAAGCCTTCGCGGTTACGGAATTTCTTGATGCAGCTGAAAATGTAGTCCCAGCGGCCACAGTTCAAGCCGGCCGAGTGATCGCGAAGTTCATAGAGAATCTCGTCCATTTCAAATGCGGCGAGAATCGTCTCGATCAATACGGTCGCCTTGACGGTGCCTTGCGCCAGCCCGAGTTCGTTTTGCGCAAACACGAATACGTCATTCCACAGCCGCGCTTCGAGGTGTGACTCCATCTTCGGCAGATACAGGTAGATGCCGGACTTGCGCGCGACGCGTTCGGCCGCGTTGTGGAAGAAATACAAGCCGAAATCAAACAATGAGCCGGACATCGGCTGGCCATCGACAATCACGTGCTTTTCGGTGAGGTGCCAGCCACGGGGGCGCACCAGCAGCGTCGCGACATTATTGCCAAGCTTGTACTGTTTGCCTTCGGGGCTGGTGAAGCTGATGGTCTGGCGCACCGCGTCACGCATGTTGATCTGCCCCGCAACCTGATTGTCCCAGCTTGGCGTGTTCGAGTCCTCAAAGTCGGCCATGTACATTTTTGCGCCGGAATTCAGCGCGTTGATGACCATCTTTCGGTCTGTCGGACCGGTGATTTCGGTACGGCGGTCCTGCAGGTCTGCGGGAACAGGGGCAACGGTCCATTCGGCATCACGAATCGGTTGCGTCTCGGGCAGGAAGCAGGGCAGTTTCCCGGCGTTCAGTTCCTTTTGCCTTAGAACGCGCCGTTCGATGAGTTCGATGCGGCGCGCATCGAACTTGCGGTGCAGCTTGGCGAGGAATGCGAGTGCTTCGGGCGTCAGGATGGCGGCATACTCGGGATTGAAACTGCCGGTAACGTTCATTCCTGCGGGCGGGCTGTACTGTTGGGTCATGCGGTCTCCAGCTGAACGAGTGGTTGTGAAACGCGAAACGTCAGGCGTTGCGCAATATGAAATGCCATTTCAGTCGATGCTGGAAGTATAACGCCGCAACGGTAGATGCAACCCGTTGCGGCGTTCGTGTTGGGTGGGCTAACGCTCAGCGGGGCGGGTTCCGGAGAGCGTTAGCCAACTACGGTTGAATGATTCGCTTGGGTAAATTGCGATCAGGCGAACTGCGCTTCTTCGGTTGAGCCGGTGAGCGCTGTGACCGAGGACTTGCCCGACTGGACCACCTGCACGACA
Organism: uncultured beta proteobacterium; assembly: GCA_963792855.1. Lineage (GTDB taxonomy): Bacteria > Pseudomonadota > Gammaproteobacteria > Burkholderiales > Eutrophovitaceae > SG8-40. The sequence goes on from CAWBXZ010000018.1 coordinate 283,022, forward strand.
TCGTCGAAGTAACTCGTGCCCACTTCACGCTGGTGCCTGGTAGCCGTGTAACCGGCGGATTCGGCTTCGAATTCCGCCTGCTGAAGCTTGACATAAGCGGTCATGTTGTCCCGCGCATAGCCCTGCGACAGCTCGAACATCGAGTAATTCAGCGCATGGAAACCGGCCAGCGTGATGAACTGGAATTTGTAGCCCATGGCGCCCAGCTCGCGCTGGAACTTGGCGATCGTCGCGTCGTCGAGGTTCTTTTTCCAGTTAAACGACGGCGAGCAGTTATACGCCAGTAGTTGCTCCGGGTATTCGCGGTGAATGGCCTCGGCGAACTGTTTCGCAAAAGCCAGATCGGGTGTGCCTGTTTCGCACCAGACCAGGTCAGCATAGGGCGCATAGGCAAGGCCTCGGGCAATCGCCTGCTGAATGCCGTTGATGACGCGGAAGTAGCCCTCCGGCGTGCGCTCCCCCGTGCAGAACGGCCGGTCGGTTTCGTCGACATCGGAGGTGAGCAGGTTAGCCGCTTCGGCGTCAGTGCGAGCGAGCACCACCGTGGGCACGCCCATGGTATCTGCCGCCAGCCGTGCCGCGACCAGCTTCTGCACCGCTTCCTGAGTCGGTACGAGTACCTTGCCGCCCATGTGTCCGCATTTTTTCGCGGAAGCCAGTTGATCTTCGAAATGCACGCCTGCCGCCCCGGCTTCGATCATCGCCTTCATCAGTTCGTAGGCGTTGAGCACGCCGCCAAATCCGGCTTCGGCGTCTGCGACGATTGGCGCCAGCCAATCGATGTCATTCTTTCCCTCGGCGTGGTGAATCTGGTCAGCGCGCAACAATGTGTTGTTGATGCGCCGGACGACCGACGGCACGCTGTTCGCGGGATAGAGTGACTGGTCGGGATACATTTCCCCCGACAGGTTGGCATCTGCTGCGACCTGCCAACCGGACAGATAGATGGCTTTCAGTCCGGCGCGTACCTGCTGCATCGCCTGGTTTCCGGTCAACGCACCGAGAGAATTGACGAAAGGTTCGTTGTTGATCAATGCCCAGAGTTTTTCGGCGCCGCGCCGCGCGAGGGTGTGCTCGATTTGCACCGAGCCGCGCAGTCGAACGACGTCTTCGGCCGAATAGGGGCGTTTGGTGGTTTTCCAGCGGGGGTTGCTTTCCCATTCCTTCTGGAGTTCCTTAACTGCAATGTCGCGATTCATCAATACTCCCTTTCCTTTGCGAAACTTATTGTTCTCACTTTGTGTGCCTGCAACTGGCAACGACCCGATGCACGTACCGTGATGGCACGTGCCGACCCAGGCAATTGACGAATTAACTTCGCAGGCACTGCTCATGACTGCGTGGCTCCCAGAGGTCCGGTCCGGTTTGCCGCGCAGAAAGCCGTCGGTTGCGGCCTTCCATATCTGACTTGCTGTCGATGAAGGTAGGAATCGCAGCAAATGCAGTCGGCCCTTACGCTATTGAAGCGCGTTCCGCATTGCAACATTCAAATTACCGGGGGTGCAAAACGTTAAAAAACAGATAGTAAAGAGTTTTACGGGCAATATTTTTTATATTGCGAAACAACATTTCAGGAATTCATGTTGCTTGGTGCCGGTGTTGTAATGCGGTCATCGGCCGCCGGTTTCCGGCACTCGCGTGGCCTGGCCTGACGCTCTGCATCCGGTAATTGGCCCAGGCATGTAGAATCGCGACTTCATTTTCGGCCGGTTGTGTTGCGCATTGACCCGCCGAAGCGCTTTTTCCAATCCAGTAAACCTATCGATCGAGGCACCCTGCATGTACAAACACATTCAATTGCCGGATAGCGGCGAAAAGATCACAGTCAACCCGGACCTCAGCCTGAATGTTCCGGACAACCCCGTCATTCCCTACATCGAGGGTGATGGTACGGGCGTTGACATTACACCGGTGATGCTCAAGGTCGTTGATGCAGCGATTAAGGCCGCCTACGGCGGCAAGCGCAAGATCGTCTGGATGGAAATGTATGCAGGGGAGAAATCCTGCAAGGTTTACGGAGAGGACGTCTGGTTGCCCGACGAAACGCTGGAAGCTTCCAAAGAATTCGTCGTGTCGATCAAGGGGCCGCTTACGACGCCTGTGGGTGGTGGCATCCGGTCGATCAACGTCGCCTTGCGTCAGCAGTTGGACCTCTATGTGTGCCTGCGTCCGATCAGGTATTTCAAGGGTGTCCCGAGCCCGTTGAAGCAACCGGAAAACACCGACATGGTGATTTTCCGGGAGAACTCGGAAGACATCTACGCCGGAATCGAATGGCAAGCCGAGAGTGATGAGGCGCGCAAGGTAATCAAGTTCCTTACCGGCGAAATGGGGGTAAAAAAAATCCGCTTCCCCGAAACATCCGGCATCGGCGTCAAACCGGTTTCCAGGGAAGGAACCGAGCGCCTGGTGCGTAAGGCAATCCAGTATGCGATCGCGAACAAGCGTGATTCGGTCACCCTGGTACACAAGGGCAATATCATGAAGTTCACGGAAGGTGCATTCCGCGACTGGGGGTATGCGCTGGCGCAACGCGAATTCGGTGCAGAACTTCTCGACGGCGGCCCGTGGATGAAACTGCCGGGCGGCATCGTTATCAAGGACGTCATTGCTGATGCTTTTCTGCAACAAATCTTGCTGCGCCCGGCCGAATACGACGTCATTGCCACGCTGAACCTGAACGGCGATTACGTATCCGACGCTCTGGCGGCCCAGGTTGGGGGTATTGGCATAGCACCCGGCGCGAATCTGTCGGATTCGGTGGCCATGTTCGAAGCCACGCATGGCACTGCACCAAAGTACGCAGGCAAGGATTACGTCAACCCCGGGTCGTTGATTCTGTCCGCTGAAATGATGCTGCGCCACATGGGCTGGGTGGAAGCCGCAGACCTGGTGATCAGTTCGATGGAGTCGGCGATTGCGGACCGGGTGGTGACCTACGATTTCGCCCGGCTTCTCGACAAGGCCGAGCAGGTGTCATGTTCCGGGTTCGGCGAAGCCATGATTGCGCGCATGCGCCGTTAGTTTTCACTCAACCTGCTGATTCAAGTAAATAAAAAAACCCGCGATCAGTGATGATCGCGGGTTTTGTTTGATTGGTCCCTGCTGGCGGTTCTTGTGACCTGCTCAGCTTGCCTCCTGAATATTCGATGCCTGCTTGCCCTTTGGGCCCTGGGTGACGTCGAAGGATACCTTCTGCCCTTCTTTCAGCGTCTTGAAGCCATTCATCTGAATCGCTGAAAAGTGTGCGAACAAATCTTCACTACCGTCATCGGGCGTAATAAAACCGTAGCCCTTGGCATCGTTAAACCATTTCACCGTACCAGTTGCCATAACTTCTCATTCCCCGACTGTGAACGCGGGTCGGATACCCGCCGACTCTGTTTGAGATTCAAGCCAGCATTGTCGGCCTAACCGGTACAGCAGTTGCCTTGAAGCCAAACACCCTCACGCATTTAAGGACAATCGCCTGATGAAGTCAAGCGTGAGCACATGGTACCTACGCCCCTGAGTGAACGCGATTTTTGCTTGTTTTCGTGGTATCTGCGGCAAAAGGGCGAGGCACTTGTAATTTCTGCAGTTATGCGCAAAATTAGGACTGGGATGTGTAGCGAGAACAGCGATAATGGCGACAGGGACTCGCGGAGACTCGCTCCTTGAGGTCGAAAAGGCCAAGGTCAAGCCTCCTGGTTTGTACAAGGTTTTGCTACTGAACGACGATTACACACCGATGGATTTCGTTGTTTCGGTATTGCAAAAGTTTTTTTCAATGGACCGCGAACAAGCGACCCAGATTATGCTCAAAGTTCACAAGGAAGGGATGGGCGTTTGCGGGGTCTTTCCGAAGGACGTGGCGGCCACAAAAGTCGAGCAGGTGATTTCGTTTTCGCGACAACACCAGCACCCTCTGCAATGTGTGATGGAAGAAACCTAATATGATTGCCCAGGAACTTGAAGTAAGCCTCCACATGGCCTTCATGGAGGCGCGCCAGAAGCGGCACGAGTTCATCACGGTCGAGCACCTTTTGCTCGCAATGCTGGACAATCCGTCTGCGTCCGAAGTCCTGCGAGCATGCGCCGTAAATGTCGAAGAATTGCGCAAATTGCTCAGTGACTTCATCAGCGAGCATACGCCCGTCGTCAGCGGCGAAGAGGTCGACACGCAGCCAACGCTCGGGTTTCAGCGTGTAATCCAACGCGCCATCCTGCACGTGCAATCTTCCGGCAAGAAAGAAGTGACCGGAGCGAACGTCCTGGTGGCAATTTTCGGCGAGAAGGATTCCCACGCCGTGTATTTCCTGCACCAGAAGGGCGTGACGCGCCTCGATGTGGTGAATTTCATTTCACACGGCATCACCAAGCTGCCGCAAACCGCGCCGGCGAAGCAGCCACAGGATGCGGATGCCGAAACCGAGCAGGAGCAAACGGCGGGCGGCGCGCTTGAGAATTACACGATCAATCTCAACGCACTGGCCATCTCCGGAAAGGTCGATCCGCTGATCGGGCGTGATCGGGAGCTGGAGCGCGTCATCCAGACGCTGTGCCGGCGCCGCAAGAACAATCCCCTCCTGGTCGGAGAAGCAGGGGTCGGCAAGACAGCCATTGCCGAGGGCCTTGCCCGGCGAATTATTGAAGGCAGCGTTCCGGAGATCCTGTTGCGATCGCAGGTGTACTCGCTCGACATGGGCGCGTTGCTTGCCGGCACGAAGTACCGGGGCGATTTCGAACAGCGCCTCAAGGCGGTGCTCAAGCAACTCACGGAGAATCCGCACGCTGTCCTGTTCATCGACGAGATTCACACGCTTATCGGTGCCGGCGCGGCATCGGGCGGAACGCTTGATGCGTCCAACTTGCTCAAACCCGCACTCTCGACGGGACAACTCAAATGCATCGGGGCGACTACATACTCGGAGTTCCGGGGCATTTTCGAGAAAGATCATGCATTGTCCCGCCGCTTCCAGAAGATCGACGTTCTTGAGCCATCGGTCGGTGAAACGGTTGCCATTTTGCGCGGGCTCAAATCACGATTCGAGGCGCACCATCAGGTGAAGTACACGGTCGCTGCGTTGACTTCCGCGGCAGAATTGTCGGCGCGCTTCATCAATGACCGGCATTTGCCCGACAAGGCGATTGACGTGATCGATGAAGCGGGGGCTGCGCAACGCATTGCACCCAAGTCGCGGCAAAAACGAGTGATCGGCAAGCATGAGATCGAGGAAATCATTGCCAAGATCGCACGCGTTCCGGCACAGAGCGTCTCGTCTACGGACCGCAACAAGCTGCAGACACTTGATCGTGATTTGAAGTCGGTCGTCTTCGGGCAGGATCAGGCCATCGATGCTCTTGCGTCGGCGATCAAGATGTCGCGTAGCGGGTTGGGTAATCCGCAAAAGCCGATCGGAAGCTTCCTGTTCAGTGGCCCGACGGGGGTCGGCAAGACGGAAGTCGCGCGGCAGCTCGCCTACACGATGGGCGTGGAGTTGGTGCGCTTCGACATGTCGGAGTACATGGAGCGCCACGCCGTTTCGCGTTTGATCGGTGCGCCGCCAGGATATGTCGGTTTCGACCAGGGTGGCCTGCTTACCGAAGCGATTACCAAACAACCGTATTGCGTGTTGCTGCTGGATGAAATCGAGAAGGCGCATCCCGATATCTTCAACATCCTGCTACAGGTCATGGACCATGGCACGTTGACCGACAACAACGGCCGCAAAGCGGATTTTCGTAACACGGTAATCATCATGACCACGAACGCAGGCGCGTCCGAGCTTTCGAAAGTGTCGATGGGGTTCACGCAGTCGCGTGCGAGCGGTGATGAGATGGCGGAAATCAAGCGGATGTTCACACCCGAATTCCGTAACCGCATCGATGCGACGATTTCCTTCTCGCCGCTGTCGACCGAAGTCATTTTGCGGGTTGTTGACAAATTCCTCATAGAACTTGAAGAACAGCTTCACGAGAAGAAAGTCGAGATCGTGTTTACCGAGGCATTGAAAGATTACCTTGCGAAGAACGGTTTCGATCCGACCATGGGAGCGAGACCGATGGCGAGGCTGATTCAGGACACGATCCGCCGTGCGCTTGCCGACGAGTTGCTGTTCGGGCGCCTTGCCAATGGCGGCAAAGTCACGGTCGATGTTGATGCGGACGGCAAGACGCAGCTTCGATTCGAATCGGAGCAGGACGCGAAAGAGGCCGCACCGGCGTAAGCCGGTCGCGCAGGCTGGCTGAAACCGGGTTCATCAGCCCGGTTTTTTTTCGCACTCCAGTCAGGCGCTGGAGGAGTGCCTGTGTTGACGGGATTCTGAATCTCGCCAGGCCGCTTCGAAGCACGAATGGCACGGCCAACAAACGATCCCGCCGGGATGCGGAGTCAGGAGTAGTAAAGACAATGGTGAAACAGGTGGTGATGAAGGCGTCGAACTATGGACTGGCGGTCAAGCGGCACGCGATTGCCAATGCGCTGCTCTTCGCATCCTTGTGTGCCCTCACACCCTATGCAACGCTTGCGCAGGACATGCAGGGACGCAACTGGGCTGGCGCCTGTACCGGATGCCACGGCAGCGAAGGCAGAAGCAGCGGAGTGATTCCGTCCATCGCCGGCATGGAAAAGGCGAAGTTTGTTCGCCTGATGACGGCGTTTCAGGATGGCTCGCAACCGGCGACGCTGATGAATCAGATTGCGCGTGGCTTGAGCGCCGAGCAAATAGACAAGCTGGCTGACTACTTTGCCAGTCGCAAACCCGGCGGGGGGCAGAGCAAATGAATCGCTATCGACGCCAGTTCGTCCGCGCGTTATCGGCAAGCGCTCTGCTGGCGGCGGCTGCCGGTTGTGTCAGCGCAAGACCGTCGTCGGGAACTGCGGGCCGGGTCGTGGTGATAGGTGGGGGATTTGGCGGCGCGACGGCAGCCCGGTACTTGCGCATGTGGTCGCCGGACATTGCGGTCACCCTGATCGAGCCCGGCACCCGGTTCGTATCCTGCCCCTTGTCCAATCGCGTGCTGGCAGGGACCTGGCAGCTTGCGGACCTGACCAGTGATTACAAAGGCCTGGAACGCCGCGGCGTTCGCCTGGTTCACCAGCCGGCCATCGATGTCGATCCGGTCCGGCAGGTAGTCATACTGAGTGACGGGCAACAGCTCGAATATGACCGTTTGGTGGTTTCGCCCGGCGTCGAACTGGTTTACGAAGACATTCCCGGTTTGCGCGATCCGGCTACCCGGGAAATCATTCCGCATGCCTGGAAGGCGGGCCCGCAGACGGCGCTGCTGCGCAGGCAACTTGAGAACATGGATGATGGCGGTGTCTGCGCCATTACCGTCCCGCGTTCACCGTATCGTTGTCCGCCGGGCCCTTACGAACGCGCCTGCCAGATCGCGCATTATTTTCGCGACCACAAGCCCCGCTCCAAAGTGCTGGTGCTCGACGCCAATGAGGCTATCCAGTCAAAACAAGCGTTGTTTCTCACGGCATGGGAGCAGCGATATCCCGGCATCGTCGAATACCGCGCAAACAATGCACTGGTCGACGTCGATGTCGCAACTCGTACGGCGATACTGGATTTCGACGACGTGAAGGCCGACGTTCTCAATGTCGTGCCGCCGCAACGCGCCGGCCGGATAGCCCATGATGCAGGGTTGATTACCGCCAACGGCAAGTGGTGCGAGGTGGATTTCCTCAGCTATGAGTCGGTTGCGGTGCCGAATGTCCATGTGCTGGGAGACGCCGTCATGGCTGCTCCGCGCATGCCCAAATCGGGGCACATGGCAAACCAGCACGGCAAGGTGTGCGCGGCTGCGATTATCGAGTTGCTACACGGAAACCAGCCCGAACAATCACCTCTGATCACCAACACCTGCTACAGTTTTGTCAGTGACAGAGACGTCATTCACGTGGCTTCCGTGCACGAATATGACCGCGAGCTGCGCACCATGGTACCGATCGAGGGGGCCGGCGGGCTGTCTGAGGTTGCCAACGAGGCGGAAGGGTCGATTGCCGAAGCCTGGGGTGCAAACATCTGGAACGACGTGCTCGGTTGATGTTCCGGATAGCCGGTTCGCGGTACCGCGCAGGGCGTTCGCTGCGATGCGTGCAGTCGTGCCCTGCGTCGCTATCGTTGCCGTTGCGGTGGCAGTAGCACCAGTGTGACGATCAGTGCAACAGCGAAAACGAGATAGGCGGCGGTGAACACCCACGGGGGCAAGTCGTAATAGATCAACCGTCCCGTCCAGTAAGCGATGAAGCCGGTGCGCGGTTGCGCGCCTCGTAATCGGTCTTCCCAGATCGTCAGGGGGCACAGTTTGCCGACCAGCGCCTGTGCCGCAACGAACAGCATTACGCCGAGGTGTGTGTAGCGAAACAGCGGGGCGCGCACACCCGGCCAGTGGCGCCATGCGCCGACCCAGATGTAGCCGGCGCCGGCAACGACAAAAACGACAATCAGTGCATGGATCAGCAGTAGCGCATCGGCCAGGCCATGCATTGCGTCAATCGATCAATCCGTTGCGACAGGCCGCGCCGGGTCCGCGACCCATTCACTCCATGAGCCGGGATATAACCGCGAGCCACCCATTCCGGCCAGTTCCATTGCCAACAGATTATGGCAGGCCGAGACACCGGAACCACATTGATGGACGACGTTTTTCACCGGTGTATCGCCGATGAGTGCCTGAAACTCGCGTCTTAGCTCCCCGGCAGGTCGAAAACGCCCGCTCTCGTCCACATTTGTCTTGAAGAACCTGTTCACCGCGCCGGGGATGTGACCGCCGACGGGGTCAATCGTTTCGTTTTGGCCATGAAAGCGATCATTACTGCGGGCATCGATTACCTTCAGGGTTCCCGAGGGCAGATCGGCGACGATGCTCGCTGAATCGACATTGACATCTCGCAGCCGGGGAGAAAATGTTGCCGGCGCTGCGGCGGGTACTTCCTGTGTGGTCGGACCGCCGAAAGCGAGCCATGCACCCCAACCGCCGTCGAGCACGGCCACGGCGTCATGCCCGAGCCATCTCAGCATCCACCACAGGCGTGAAGAGTAGACGCCCGCGGCGTTGTCGTAGCCGATCACCTGTACACCGCTGGTAACACCCTTGCTGCCCAGCCATGCGGCAAACGCGTCGGGCATTGGCAAAGGGTGTCTGCCGTTGTGGCCTGTGGGTCGGGAGGACAGATCGTTGTCAACCGAGGCGAAATGCGCGTTCGGTAGATGAGACTGCGCATAGGCTTTGGCGCCGAACTCCGGATTGGTCAGTTCATGGCGGCAATCGAAAATAACGAATCGTGGATTGTCGAGATTTGCGGCGAGTTCGTCTGCCTGAATCAGCGTCGTCAGTGCCATCGGGTTCTCTCTGAAAGCTTTGTGCGAGGAAACCGCGATGTTAGCGGCATGGGATGCAGTCCGGCAAATAACCTGTTCGACAGGTTCCCATTTGCCGCGCACGGGCCGGTTCCTTCAGATCGGCTTGTCTACGTGGTTTGCGCCCATGAACGGCGTGCATTGCTCTGAGGCGCGCAATAGGATATTTTAGGCTGTTTGCTGCCGATTGAACTTCCTCCGGAGTCCACTGGACCCGAGTCTATTGTGCCGAAAGCCAAAGCCGAAAAAGAACTGACGTTCGAAGATGCGCTCTCGGAGCTGGAGTCCATTGTTGAAAGCATGGAGGGTGGCCAGCTACCGTTGGAAAAATCACTCTCGGCATACAAACGCGGTGCTGAACTGCTGCAGTTTTGTCAGCGCCAGCTGCAGGATGCCCAACAGCAGGTGAAAATCCTCGAGTCTGAAACGCTGCGGAAATTTGCTGGTGACGACGGCGATCAGTAGTCGTTTCCAGCACTGGATGCTCGAGCAGCAGGGCAGGGTCGAAAGAGTGCTCAACACCATGCTGCCTTCGGCCGATCATGCGCCCGCGCGCTTGCATTCGGCCATGCGCTATGCGGTCCTCGGCGGTGGCAAGCGTGTCAGGCCACTGCTGGCTTACGCCGCCGGAGAACTCGTGTCGGCCGACCCGAAGCGGGTCGATGTGGTTGCCGGCGCAGTGGAGTTGATCCACGCCTATTCGCTGGTGCACGACGACATGCCGTGTATGGATGACGACCGTCTGCGACGCGGCCGGCCAACGGTGCATGTCGAATTTGACGAGGCAACCGCTTTGCTGGTCGGTGATGCGCTTCAAAGCCTTGCTTTTCAGGCGCTTTCCGAAAGCGAGTTGGCCAATGATGCCGGGCAGCAACTGAAGATGGTCGCCATCATGGCGCGCGCCGCCGGTTCCCGTGGTATGGCAGGGGGGCAGGCGATCGACCTCGAAAGTGTTGGAATCCAGTTGTCCGAACCGGAGCTTGAGTTCATGCATGTGCACAAGACCGGCGCGCTGATTCGTGCGAGCGTCCAGCTCGGTGTACTGTGTGGAAATCCGCGCGCCACGGATGTCGACGCGCTCGACCGGTTTGCCAAGGTCGCCGGCCTGGGCTTTCAGGTGGTGGATGATTTGCTCGATGCCCAGTCGAGCACGGCAACGCTCGGAAAGACTGCAGGCAAGGATGCCGGCGATAACAAGCCGACTTATGTCAGTGTCCTCGGGCTGGAGCGCGCACGTGAGCTGGCGAATGAACTGCATCAGGAGGCGCTCGGGGTACTCGGGCAGCTGCCGGATCGCGGGGCGCGGCTTGGCGACATAGCCGATTTCATTTTCCGAAGGGATTTTTGACGACGGGCAGGCTTGCCGGGCGCTTTGCAATGTACGAACTACTGAAAACGATCGATCGTCCTTCGGACTTGCGCAAACTCGAGCGCAAGCAATTGCCGCAGCTGGCAGCGGAACTGCGCGAGTACCTGATTGACTCCGTTTCAAGAACGGGCGGTCACCTGTCCTCGAATCTGGGCACTGTCGAACTGACCATTGGCCTGCATTATGTGTTTGACACCCCGCATGACAGGCTGGTTTGGGACGTCGGCCATCAGACTTATTCCCACAAGATATTGACAGGCCGCCGGGAGCGGATGGATACGCTGCGCCAGTATCAGGGGCTTGCCGGATTTCCGCGCCGCGAGGAAAGCGAATTTGACACCTTTGGCACCGCACATTCGAGCACCTCGATCAGCGCAGCGCTGGGCATGGCTGTCGCCGCGCGGGCACTTGGTGAAGACAGGCGAGCAGTAGCAATCATCGGTGATGGCGCCATGACGGCCGGAATGGCTTTCGAGGCGCTCAACAATGCCGGCGCCATGGACGCAAATCTGCTGGTTATTCTCAATGACAACGACATGTCGATTTCCGAAAATGTCGGAGCGCTCAACAATTACCTGGCGCGACTGCTGTCCGGGCGGTTCTATTCGGCGGCCCGCAGGGCGAGCGAGAAGGTTCTTGGAAAAGTGCCTCCGGTACTGGAACTGGCCCGGCGTGCGGAGGAGCACATGAAGGGCATGGTCATGCCCGGAACATTGTTCGAGGAGTTCGGGTTCAACTATATCGGGCCGATCGACGGACACGACCTTGACGTGCTGGTGGCAACGCTGGCGAATTTGCGCAAACTCGATGGGCCGCAGTTCCTGCATGTGGTAACGCGTAAGGGAAAGGGATATCGGCCCGCGGAAGACGATGCGATTCTGTATCACGGTGTCGGCAAGTTTGAACCTGCCGACGGAATCGTACCCAAGCCAGCGGGCAAGCCTGCCTACACCAATGTTTTTGGCGACTGGCTGTGCGATATGGCAGCTCGCGAGGAGCGGCTGATGGCGATTACGCCGGCCATGCGTGAAGGATCGGGGATGGTGCGGTTCTCCCAGGAATATGCCGATCGTTACTTTGACGTCGGGATCGCCGAACAGCATGCGCTGACGTTTGCCGCCGGTTTGGCCGTCGAAGGCATGAAGCCGGTAGTGGCCATCTATTCGACGTTTCTGCAGCGCGCCTATGACCAACTGATTCACGATATCTGCCTGCAGAATCTCGATGTGACATTTGCCATCGACCGCAGCGGCCTGGTAGGGGCGGATGGCCCGACGCATCACGGCAGTTTTGACCTGTCCTACCTGCGCTGCCTGCCCAATATGATTGTCATGGCACCGGCTGACGAGAACGAGTGCCGGCAGATGCTGTTCACGGCGTTCGAGACGCCGGCACCGGCAGCGGTGCGGTATCCGCGCGGCGCCGGCCCCGGAGTCGCCATCGAGCGGGAAATGACCGGCGTGGCAGTGGGGCAGGGAGAAGTACGGCGCGAGGGCAAGCGCGTCGCGATTCTCGCGTTCGGAGCGCCACTGGCGGCAGCCCTGGAAGTCGCGGAAGAGCTGGATGCCACGGTTGCGAACATGCGCTTCGTGAAGCCTCTTGACGAGGGTCTGGTGCGCGCGCTTTCACAGGCGCACGAATACCTCGTCACGGTGGAAGAGAACGTCGTCAGCGGCGGTGCCGGCAGCGCGGTGCTCGAGGCGCTGGAGCGCATGGGGTTGCAATCACGGGTGCTGCAACTGGGGCTGCCGGATCGCTTCGTCGATCATGGGGATCCGGCGAGCCTGATGGCCGAATGCGGGCTGGACGCGGCAGGCATTGGCCGGTCCATCCGCAAATATATTAGCTGAGTAGTTTACTCGGGTATTGGGCGGGACTATAATTTGGATTGTTTCTTCACTAGCCCCAGCCCAGCATGAATTCGCCCGAGAACGTGGTTATCCCGGATGTCCAGAGTACTGCAGATACGCGCCGTCTGGCCATCGACAAGGTCGGAATAAAGGCGATTCGTCATCCGGTAAGAGTCGCCGACAAGGACAGCGGCGTCCAGCACACCATCGCGACCTTCAACATGTACGTCGGCCTGCCGCACAATTTCAAGGGCACGCATATGTCGCGATTCGTGGAAATACTCAATGCCCACGAGCGCGAGATTTCAGTCGAGTCCTTCGAATCGATGCTGCGCGAGATGGTCGAGCGGCTGGAGGCCGAATCAGGCCACATTGAAATGGTCTTTCCCTACTTCATCGACAAGGCAGCCCCTGTTTCGGGCGTCAGAAGTCTGATGGATTACGAGGTCACGTTCACCGGCGAGATCAACGAGGGGCGCTATTCACTGGTGATGAAGGTGGTGATTCCCGTGACCAGCCTGTGCCCGTGCTCCAAGGGCATTTCGGACTACGGGGCGCACAATCAGCGTTCGCATGTCACCATCAGCGCGCGTACCAATACCCATGTCTGGATCGAGGACCTGGTGCGAGTTGCCGAGGAGCAGGCCTCGTGTGAACTTTATGGCCTGCTCAAGCGCCCGGACGAGAAGTACGTGACCGAGCGCGCTTACGACAATCCCAAATTCGTCGAAGACATCGTCCGTGACATCGCGACTGTTCTCAATGCCGATACCCGCATAGATTCGTATGTGGTCGAGTCGGAGAATTTCGAGTCGATCCACAATCATTCGGCTTACGCCCTGATCGAGAAGGACAAACGGCAGGGCAAGAAAGGGCGCTGAGGGCTGCCAGCGTTTCTGACGGGGCGTGGGTACGCCCCATGGCTTCATCGGCCGATGGCCGGGAATGCCAGCTTCAGTGGCGTTTGCTCAGCGTCAGCATGTCGCCCTCCCGGCGCATATCCAGCCTTCCCAGAAAGCTCATTCCGAGCAGAACCACCGGAAGGTTGATACTTTCGTGAACGAGCCCTTCGATGTTGTAAAGGACAATGTCCCCGACCTGAACTTTGTTCAGGCGCACGCGATACGCCAGCGCAACACCGTTGGCCGTGTTCGCGTAGACCTTGTCGCCGGCCAGGTAATCCAACCCGGCGCGCTTCGCGTCGTTCGGCCCCATTGACACCATGGACGCGCCGCTGTCGACCATCAGCCGGACGCTTGCGCCGTTTATGTTGCCGGTCGTTACAAAGTGCCCCTGAACGTTCGACACCAGAGTGACGCTGGGCCGTTCGCTTGCGACGGGCGGCGCGTATGGCTGCTCCCCCAGGCGCAACTCCAGGCGCTCACCGTCGACTTCGACAACGGCGCTCTGGCCGTCGACCGAGATCAGCTTGACGCCGGCGCGGCCAATCTGTCCGACCCGCATCATGCGCGGCTGGCCGTCGCCTATCATCAGGATCGCCGTGTTCTCCGCTACCCCGACGAGCCGGACATCGGTGGCCGCGAGCCGTCAATGTGCAGCAGGACAAGACCGTAGCGAACGCGAGGGCAGATGGGGCCGGAAATTTCATTCGGTTTCGTTTCCGGGTGCCGGTCAGTCCCGGAAGTTGCTGAATTGCAGCGGATAATCTTTCACTTCCGAGCGCACCAGCGCCATTGCCTCCTGGAGGCTGTCCTTCTTCGCACCCGAAACCCGCACCGAGTCCCCCTGAATGGAACCCTGGAGTTTCAGCTTGCTGTCCTTGATGAGTTTGACGATGCGCTTGGCGAGGTCCTTGTCAACGCCGGAGCGGGCCGTAATGACTTGCTTGACCTTGTCGCCGCTGATTTTCTCGACCTGACCGCGTGACAGGCTGCGCACGTCAACATTGCGCTTGGCCATTTTTGCTATCAGCACGTCATAGACCTGACCGAGTTTGAAATCATCGTCAGCGAATACTGTCAGCGCATTGCCCTCCGCGATTTCAATACGCGCATCCGAGCCCTTGAAGTCGAACCGGTTGCCGACTTCCCGGTTCGCCTGGTCGACGGCATTGCGCAACTCGACATGGTCAACTTCCGAAACGATGTCGAAACTGGGCATGGCTCATTCCTCCTCAGGGTTCACAACAGCGTGATGGGGACAATTTCAAGACCGCCAGACTTCTCATGACACGCGTAACCGTCCAGTGACCTAGCGAAGCCGCAGCGTGTAGGTCTGCGCTGGCAAACCGGTCCCATCATCGAATTCGGCCGCGGCCTCGATCGACCTTCGAGCCACTTTCCCGGCTGACAGGCCTCTGCGGTCGTAGTCCGCCCACAGCGCGCCGAGGGCGTAATCGCTGCCGCTGCCATAGGCATAAAAGCGTGAGAATTCCTGCACCGTTCGATGCCCGGACACACCGAAGATGCCGTGCGGATTGGCGATCAGAACGTCCATCCGGCTCGACTCAAGCGCGTCCTCTTTATCCTCTTCCGGCATCAGGAAGTACTTCTCCTTGAGCGCCCCGTGCAAACGGCTCCACGTGCGGAAAATTTCCATCGGATTCGACAGGGCGATGTCGTTGCCCTGTTCAACAAAATACTCTTTCAGGATGAGTTTGAACGTCGCATTGCCAGTCACGGCAATGTAGTTATCTGCGATCTTGATGATCTTTTCGCTATTGGCGATGTACTTGGCGCTTTCCTTGCCCGAGCCCCACTTCGTGAGCGTATCTGCAGAGATCGCAGCGACCCCGCCTTTCCTGACTACGGCAATCGTTGTCATCGTTTGCGCGACCCAGAATTTCCGCTATTTCGGAAAACCAGCATTTAACACTCCAAAGTTGCCTTGCGGGCGTGGCCGGTCGCTGAATGTAGCGCCGGCCCCGATCACCCGCCGGACGCTGCGACTAGCGCCGTTGCCGCTTGGCGCCGATGCGAAGGCGTAACGCATTGAGCCGGATAAAGCCCTCTGCGTCGGCCTGATTGTAGGCGCCGCGGTCATCTTCGAAACTGGCGACACGCGTATCGAACAGGGTATTGCTTTTCGACTCGCGACCAACGACTTGCGCGCTTCCCTTGTAGAGCTTGACGCGCACCTTGCCGTTGACCGGTTCTTGCGATTCGTCGATCAGGCTCTGAAGCAAGGTTCGCTCCGGGCTGAACCAGTAACCGTTGTAGATCATCCGCGCGTAGCGCGGCATCAGATCGTCTTTCAGCGCGACGACTTCGCGGTCAAGCGTAATTGACTCGATCGCCCGGTGGGCCTTGAGCATGATGGTGCCGCCAGGCGTTTCATAACAACCGCGAGACTTCATCCCCACATAGCGGTTCTCGACGATGTCGAGTCGGCCGATGCCGTGACGGCCGCCGAGCCGGTTGAACGTGGCAAGAACCTTGGCTGGACTCAGCTTCTTGCCGTCGATGGCGACGATGTCTCCGCGCCGGTATTCAAGTTCGACGGTTTGCGGCCGATCGGGTGCCTTCTGCGGCGACACGGTCATGCGCCACATTGACTCCTCCGGTTCAAACGCCGGATCCTCCAGCACGCCCCCTTCATAGGATATGTGCAGCAGATTGGCGTCCATCGAGTACGGAGCAGCCCCCTTTTTTTTCTTGTACTCCACCGGAATGCCGTGTTTGTCGGCATACGCGAGAAGTTTCTCGCGAGAAAGCAGGTCCCACTCGCGCCACGGTGCAATCACCTTGACGTCCGGCATCAGGGCATACGCGCCCAGTTCGAACCGGACCTGATCGTTGCCCTTGCCGGTGGCGCCATGGGAAATGGCATCGGCGCCGGTTTCGCGGGCAATTTCGACCAGGCGCTTGGCGATGAGCGGCCGCGCGATGGATGTGCCGAGAAGATACTCACCCTCGTACACGGTATTCGCGCGAAACATGGGAAACACGAAGTCGCGCACGAATTCCTCGCGAAGGTCTTCGATGAAGATCTGCTTCACGCCTGCCATCTTCGCTTTGCGCCGCGCCGGCGAGACTTCCTCGCCCTGGCCGATGTCCGCGGTAAACGTCACCACTTCGCAGTCGTAGGTGTCCTGCAGCCATTTAAGGATGACGGATGTATCCAGGCCGCCCGAGTAGGCGAGGACAACTTTCTTTATCTTCTTCATGTCGACTCGTATTTCCGGTTGTTCAGATTCTGCGCGAGCCGGTCTCGGCCTTCAATTCACCATCCACCCACTCGCCCTCAATGGTTTCGCCGTTCGGGCTGCGGTAGACGCCATAGCCGTTCGGTTTTCCTTCTTTCCATTCGCCTTGGTAGACGCTGCCGTCAGCGTTTTGTATCGTTCCTTTGCCGTGTTGCATGCTTTTTTTCCATTCGCCCTTGTAGCGCGAGCCTTCCCGGGATACATAGGTCCCTTCGCCATCGGCCCACCCCATGTCCAGTTCGCCTTCATAGCGTTCCTGCAACTGGTCCCCGATGTACCAGTCGAGAGTGCCGGTACCGTGGGCAAATCCGTCGCGACACTCGCCATCCCACCGGATGGATTCCTGCTCTTGCGGCATGGGGTTATAAACCTTGCAGCCGTCCTTGTCGGCGATTGTTGCAACGTCTGTGTCCTGCGCATGGCCCTGGAGCGAGGCGAAGAACAAGGCCGCGAAGATTGCGGTTGCCAGTCTGAATCTGTACATGAACGACTCCTTGAACAAGTTCCGAGGCAGGATCAACGTTGCGCCTGCCTCTGTAGCTGCTGTGATTGCCGGACCACGCTTGCGAGGTGTTGATCATGCGGGGTCAAAGTCGCTCGCCCGCAATGGACCGGCTCCGAACCGGAATCTGACAATTTGTTGGCCTGATGCATGGCCAGGGCAATGCATTCCCGACTTCGTTTGCCGCTGACCCGATCAATCATATTCCCGGTCAGTCGTTGACTCGATCCAGCAGCAAAAATTCCATTAATGCCTTCTGCGCGTGCAGTCTGTTCTCGGCTTCATCCCACACTACGCTTTGCGGTCCGTCGATGACATCCGCAGCGACTTCCTCGCCACGATGGGCCGGCAGGCAGTGCATGAACAAGGCATCCGGTTTGGCTTCGGCCATCATCGCGGCATCCACCTGCCAGTTCTCGAAGGCACGCTGGCGCTCTGCATCCTCTTCCTCGAAACCCATGCTGGTCCAGACGTCGGTGGTGACCAGATCGGCGCCACGCGCGGCATCCATTGGATCCGCGAAGCTTTCATAGTGACTGGTATTGTGAACGCCTGCCCGTTCCGGTTCTATTTCGAAACCCGGCGGCGTCGAAACGTGAAGTTTGAAGTCCAGCAGCATCGCTGCCTGCAGCCAGGTGTTGCAAACGTTGTTCGAATCGCCTATCCAGGCGACCGTCCTGCCCTTGATCGGGCCGCGCTTCTCGAAGTACGTATAAACGTCGGCGAGAATCTGGCAAGGATGATATTCGTTGGTAAGTCCGTTGATGACGGGAACCCGGGAATTCGCGGCAAAGTTCTCGATCATGCTTTGCTCGTACGTGCGAATCATGACCAGGTCGCACATGCGCGAGATCACTTGTGCAGCGTCTTCAACGGGTTCACCTCGGCCAAGCTGCGAGTCCCGGGTATTGAGGTAGATGGCGCTGCCGCCCAACTGCTGCATGCCCGCTTCAAACGATAGGCGTGTGCGCGTGCTCTGCTTCTCGAAGATCATTACCAGCGTACGGTCCTGCAGCGGCCAGTATTGCTGGTAGGCCTTGAAGCGTGATTTGATCTGCGTTGTGCGCTCGAACAGGTATCCGAGTTCCTCGGATAACAGGTCCGTCAGCTGCAGAAAATGTCTGGTTGCCGGCATCGTTCAGCCAGCTGTGGCCGTGGCCGTCTTGGTGAACGCCTGGATGAGTCCAATGACACCATTGGACAAAGTCTGCGCCTCTTCGTCGCTCAGGATCAGCGGCGGCAGCAAGCGAACAACTTTTTCCGCTGTGACGTTAATCAGCAGTCCGTTGTCGATTGCTTGCGTCACGAGTTCGCCGCATGCGCGGTCGAGCTCGACGGCGATCATCAGGCCCTTATTGCGGACCTGCCGGACACCCTGAACGCCGGCCAGTTGTTCGCTCAACGCGTTGGTGATGCTGCTTCCCAACTCGGTCGCCCGCGCCAGCAGGTTATTTTCTTCAATAACGCTCAGAGTGGCCATCGCGGCGGCACAGGCGACCGGGTTGCCGCCAAATGTCGAGCCATGACTGCCGGGTTGCAAAACTTCGGCCGCGGGACCACGCGCCAGGCAGGCGCCGATCGGAAAGCCATTGCCAAGTCCTTTTGCCAACGTCATGACGTCCGGTTTTGCCTTGCCAAGCTGGTGCGCGAACCACGCTCCGGTGCGTCCCATGCCGGTCTGGACTTCGTCGAGCATCAGCAACCAGCCTTTGCGGTCGCAGATCTCACGCAGCGAATCGAGATAGGCCGCATCGGGCACGTTGACTCCGCCTTCGCCCTGAACCGGTTCGACCAGTATCGCCACTACGTCCGGGTTGTTTGCAGCCACCTGCTCGACTGCCCCCACGTCGTTGTATGGCACCCGCGCGAAACCCGAAAGCAACGGCTCGAAACCGGCCTGGACTTTACGGTTGCCGGTGGCGGACAACGTTGCCATGGTGCGACCGTGAAAGGATTGCTCCATCACAATGATGGAAGGCTTGCTGACACCCTTGCGGTGCCCGTAAAGGCGCGCGACCTTGATGGCAGCTTCGTTCGCCTCTGCGCCGGAATTGCAGAAAAATACGTTATCCATCGCCGCCAATGTGCACAGGCGCACGGCGAGTTGTTCCTGTTCCGGGATTTGATAGAGGTTCGAGGCATGCATCAGGCGGCCTGCCTGCTTGCAGATGGCAGCACTGATTTTCGGGTGCGCATGGCCGAGCCCGGTTACCGCGATTCCGCATAAACCATCGAGGTAACGTTTGCCTTCCGTGTCCCAAAGCCAGGCGCCTTCGCCGTGCGAAAAAGACACGGGCTTCCGACCATAAGTTGGCATTACATTTCTCATTTCCTGGCCTCTGGCAGATTGCCGGTTTGGGAAAAACAACACGGCGGCAACGTGCCGCCGTGTCAAGACGAAGATAATCCGGAGCGCTGAGTCAGTGTTATAAGCAGCGTTGTAGCGAAATACGTTCCCTGTTGCAACCGTTTCCGCCCTCGCCGGGTACAGCCGGCCCGGATGATTTTCCTCCGAGTAATGAAAAAGCCCGCAGTCACAGCCGCGGGCTTCTTGGTGCAGTCTCTGGAACGCGCGGCTACGGCATGGCCTTGATGGCGTTCGACAATCGGCTCTTCTGGCGTGCTGCCACGTTCTTGTGGATGATGCGCTTGTCGGTGATCGAATCGAGACGGCTCTGCGAGCTCTGGAACTCTGCCAGCGCAGCCTTCTTGTCCCCTGCGTCGATGGACTTGCGGACCTTCTTGATCATGGTGCGCAGTTCCGAGCGCAGCCCTGCATTGTGGGCGCGGCGCTTTGCGGATTGTCTTGCGCGTTTCTTTGCGGAAGCGATGTTTGCCATTCGGTTTTCCTGTTGCCGCCGACACGACGGTCGAAAAAGGGGCGTATGGTACTGTTCCAGAACGTATTTCGCAAGTCATCCGGAACCCAATCGCCGCCGCGCCCGATCGGCATTCGTAACCCCTTGGTTCACGGCGCATTTCCTGTTCCGGCGTGGGCCCCTTTTCGATTGCAGGGCAGGGGCATCGGCTAGAATAGCGGCGCCGCTCACATCGATATCACAATGAATTTGCTCAAAGCGCTGGCCACGGTCAGCAGCATGACTTTGGTCTCGCGCGTACTCGGTCTGGTGCGCGACGTCGTCATCGCCCGTGTTTTCGGGGTCGGGCTGGCGACTGACGCCTTCTTTGTCGCTTTCCGCATCCCAAACCTGCTGCGACGGTTGTTCGCGGAGGGCGCATTTTCCCAGGCGTTTGTTCCGGTGCTTGGCGAGTACCGGGCCGCGCGCGGGGACAACGATACCAAAGTGCTCGTCGACCGGGTGGCAACCCTGCTCGCAACCATTCTCCTGGCCGTATCGGCGCTCGGTGTGTTGGCCGCACCGTTGATCATCTACATCAGCGCGCCGGGGTTTTCGTCCGATGCCGACAAATTCGAGCTCACTGTCGCGATGCTGCGGCTGACCTTCCCGTACATCCTGTTTATTTCACTCGCCTCGCTTGCCGGCGGGATTCTCAACACCTGGAGCAGGTTCTCGATTCCGGCTTTCACGCCGACGCTGCTTAACCTGTCCTTTATCGGTTTCGCCGTTTGGCTGGCACCGTTTTTCGACCCACCGGTAATGGCGCTTGCCTGGGCGGTTTTTTGCGGCGGCGTGCTGCAACTCGCGTTTCAACTGCCGTTCCTGGTCAGAATCCGCATGATGCCGCGGTTCTCGTGGGTTCCGGGGGACGAGGGCGTGCGGCGCATACTGCGGCTGATGGGGCCGGCGATACTGGGTGTCTCGGTGGCGCAGATCTCGCTGCTGATCAACACCATCTTCGCCTCGTTCCTGGTGACCGGAAGCGTAACCTGGCTCTATTACGCCGACCGGCTGATGGAACTGCCGGTCGGCTTGCTGGGCGTTGCCCTGAGCACGATACTGCTGCCGAACCTGTCGCGGCGTTTCGCCGATGGTTCGCGGGAGGAATACAGCCGGCTGCTCGACTGGGGGTTGCGGCTGACGGTGCTGCTGGCGGCGCCGTGTGCCGTGGCGCTGGCGATCATTGCCGTTCCGATCCTGGCGACATTGTTCAAGCATGGCGAGTTTGCCGCGCACGATGTGCTGATGACACGCCAGGCGCTCATTGCCTACAGTGTCGGCCTCGTGGCGCTTGTGCTCGTCAAGATACTGGCGCCGGCATTCTACGCGCGCCAGAACACCAGGACGCCGGTCAGGATCGCGGTCGTCACGCTGTTGGCGACCCAACTGATGAATCTGGCTTTCGTGTGGCACTTGCAGCATGCGGGCCTGGCATTGGCGATTTCGCTGGCGGCGTGGCTCAATGCCGGCCTGCTGTACTGGAAGCTTCGCCAGAACGGCATCTATGCGCCGCTCGCCGGCTGGCCGTTGTTCCTGCTCAAGGTGGCCATCGCGCTGGCCTGCATGGCTGGCGTGTTGTTGTGGATGGCCGATGGCGATTTCTGGTTGGACGCCGGTACCCGGGAGCGAATTCAACGCCTCGTCATCGTTGTTCTGGCGGGTGCGTCGAGTTATTTCGGCGTGCTGTGGGTGGCAGGTTTTCGTTTGGCTGATTTCAGCAAACGCGGTGCCTGATGCGAAGCCCGTGGCGGGCTTGTTGTGCAGCAGGCCCTAGATGGTGCCGCGCAAGGTTGCGTCGACTACGTCGCGGCTCAGATGTGGCGCGAACATTTCGATAAAGTCGTAGACGTACCCGCGCAGGTAAGCGTCCTTTCGAATTCCGAAGCGGGTCGTGCTGGGTTCGAACAGATGGCTTGCATCGAGCGCGCGCAGACGCTGGTCGCGATCCGGGTCATAGGCCATCATCGCGACAATGCCGACTCCCAGTCCCAATTCGACATAGGTCTTGATGACGTCGGCGTCGATCGCGGTGAGCACCACTTCAGGGGTTAACCCTTCATCGGCGAACGCCTGATTGATCTTCGACCGCCCGGTAAAGGCAAAGTCGTAGGTAATCACCGGATAACGCGCGATCTCGGCCAGCGTCAGCTTCTTTACCTTGAGCAGCGGGTGCCGCGGCGGTGTGAGCACGCAGCGGTTCCACTGATAGCAGGGCAGCATCGCCAGGTCCTTGTAATGCTCAATGGCTTCCGTGGCGATTGCGATGTCCGCCTGCCCGGACGAGGTCAGCTCCGAAATCTGTGTCGGGCTGCCCTGATAGAGCGACAGCCGTACCCCGGGGTATTTTTCCCTGAAAGCCTTGATCACGGGCGGCAATGCGTAGCGCGCCTGGGTGTGGGTCGTGGCGATGGTCAGACTGCCAGTGTCTTCGCGGGTGAATTCCTGGCCAATCTGCTTCAGGTGACCCAGTTCATTGAGCACGCGCTGCGCTTTTTCGATGATCTCCTTTCCAGGTTCGGTGACGGCCACCAGGCGTTTGCCGTGGCGCACGAAAATATCCACACCGAGTTCGTCTTCGAGTGCCCTGATCTGCTTGCTGATGCCGGGTTGCGACGTAAACAGGGCTTCGGCGGTTAGCGAGAGATTGAGGTCGCGCTTCGCTACTTCGCAGATGTAACGCAATTGTTGCAGTTTCATGGACCGCTCGTGGCATTACCCAAGCCCGGGGGAACTCGGGGTATAAGTGCCTGACAGTTATTAAGAGAACGATCATTATTCTAATATCTAATGAACAATCTGCGACGAAGTGGCGCGCCGTTCGGCAGAATACGGCGCCTTGGTCAAAAACTCGCTAAAATTCAACCCTTTTCACGGCAGCTGGGTTTTCGGGATATGCGCGTGTTGCGGCAGGCGCCGGAAAGGGCCGGGGCGTCAGTGGCATTGACGATCGGCAATTTCGATGGCGTTCACCTTGGTCACAGAACCATGCTCAAGCGCCTGGTCGAGGTTGCGCGCAGCAAGAACCTGGCGGCCGCGGTGATGACGTTCGAGCCGCAGCCGCAGGAGTTCTTTGCACCGGACCAGGCCCCGGCCCGATTGGCCAGCCTGCGCGAGAAACTGGAACTGCTGGATGGTTTCGGGGTGGACACCGTTTTCGTATGCCGTTTCGATTATCGAATGGCGCAGATTTCGGCCAACGACTTCGTCGCGCGCATCGTGCATCGTGCATTGGGAACCCGATGGTTGCTGGTCGGCGATGACTTTCGGTTCGGTGCGCGGCGCAGCGGCAACTTTGATTTGCTGATGTCACTGGCCCCGAAATACGGATACGAGGTCGAGGCCACGCGCAGCATCTTGCACGAGGGCGTCCGTGTTTCCAGCACAGCGGTGCGGGCCCGACTGGAGGCCGGTGACCTGGACGGGGCAGCCGCCTTGCTTGGCCGGCGCTACAGCATCTGCGGGCGGGTGGAACGCGGGGACGGAATCGGAACGGGGTTCGGCTACCCGACGGCCAATGTGCGTCTCAACCGTCTCAAGGCGCCATTGGCCGGCATATTCGTCGTCGAGGTGGATGGGCTGTGCGATCGTGCGTTGCCCGCGGTGGCGAGTCTGGGTGTGCGCCCGACAGTAACCAGTCGCGGGCGGGCGGTGCTGGAGGTGCATTTGTTCGACTTCAACCGTGACGTTTACGGCCGGCGGGTGAGGGTGAGATTCCTGTCGAAACTGCGCGACGAGGTGAAGTTTGCCAGCGTCGACGAACTGGTTTCCCAGATGGACCGGGACGCGGCGCATGCCCGCGAATACTTTCGCACGCGCGGCGTATCGTTGGAGACGAACAAGCAAGCCGGCGGGCGCGGCACGCGATGACGATATCCGTGCGGCAGTTTTTTTTGCCGCATTTTTCTGACAACACCAAGCAACAGGCCGCTGCAGTGACGTGCCTTGATAGACTGAACATTTGCCAGTGAACCGACACATGTCCGATTACAAGAAAACCCTGAACCTTCCGGATACGCCCTTCCCGATGCGCGGTAATCTCGCCAAGCGCGAGCCGGCATGGATTGAATCCTGGCAGAGCAGCGACCTCTATCAGCGCATCCGCAAGGCGTGTGCCGGCAGGCCGAAGTTCGTGTTGCACGATGGTCCGCCCTACGCAAACGGCGACATCCATATCGGTCACGCGGTCAACAAGATTCTCAAGGACGTGATTGTCAAGTCCAAAACCCTTTCCGGATTCGATGCGCCCTACGTCCCCGGCTGGGACTGTCATGGCTTGCCTATCGAGCATCAGGTCGAGAAGAAGCACGGCAAGAATCTCCCCGCCGCGCAATTTCGCAAATTGTGCCGCGACTATGCCGCCGAGCAGATCGACCGGCAGCGCAAGGACTTCATTCGTCTGGGCGTGCTGGGCGACTGGCAGAACCCGTATCGCACCATGGCGTTCGGCACCGAAGCCGACATCATTCGCGCGCTCGGACGCATCAACGACAACGGCTATCTGTACCAGGGAGCCAAGCCGGTGCACTGGTGCCTCGACTGTCGCTCGGCACTTGCCGACGCCGAGGTGGAGTACGAAGACAAGACCTCGCCGGCCATTGACGTGGCGTTCCAGTTCTCCGACAACCGGGCACTTGCCGCGGCGCTGGGCTTTACGCACGTCTACGAGTTTGCGTTTGCCGTAATCTGGACGACGACGCCGTGGACGCTGCCCGCTAACCAGGCAGTCGCGATCGGTGCCGATATCGATTATGCGCTGGTCAGATTCCCGGCCGGCTTGCTGATGCTGGCCAGGGACCTGGTCGAGAACTGCATGAAATCCTACGGCATCGACGATTACCAGATCGTGTCGGAGTTCAAGGGCGAGAAACTCGAGGGGCTGTTGCTCGAGCATCCTTTCTATGACCGCCAGGTGCCTATCGTGCTTGGCGAGCATGTCACCCTGGAGGCTGGCACCGGGCTGGTGCATACGGCCCCGGCGCATGGTGTCGAGGACTTTGAAGTCGGTCAGCGCTATGACCTTGCGGTCGACAATCCGGTCGGAGACGACGGCAGGTTTTTCGATAGCGTGCCGCTGGTCGGAGGAAAGACGGTATGGGAGGCCAATGCAGTTGTTATTGAAGCGCTCAAGGAACGGCAGAAGCTGATTCGGGTAGTCGACTACGAACACAGTTACCCGGTGTGCTGGCGCCACAAGACGCCGATCATCTTTCGCGCAACCCGCCAATGGTTCATTGGCCTGGACCTTGGCGAGCGCACCCTGCGCAACATCGCCGAGGCAGCGGTCGCGGACACCGCCTTCTATCCTTCGTGGGGGCGGGCCCGACTGGCGGGGATGATTGCCAATCGCCCCGACTGGTGCGTGTCACGTCAGCGCAACTGGGGTACGCCAATGGCGCTGTTTGTTCACCGCGAAAGCGGTGAGTTGCACCCCCGGACCAATGAACTGCTGGAGCAGGTAGCACAGCGTGTGGAGAAGGATGGCATCGAGGCGTGGTTCGCGCTGTCGGCGGAAGAGATGCTCGGTGACGAGGCGCGGCAATGGAAGAAGGTGCCGGATACGCTCGACGTCTGGTTCGATTCCGGCACCACGCATATGGGGGTGCTCGAACGCCGCGAAGAGTTGACCAAGCCGGCCGATCTTTACCTCGAGGGTTCCGACCAGCACCGCGGCTGGTTTCAGTCGAGCATGCTGACTGGCTGCGCAATCGATGGGCGGGCACCTTACAAGAGCCTGCTCACGCACGGCTTCGTTGTCGACGGTCGCGGGCGCAAGATGTCCAAATCGATGGGAAACGTGATTGCGCCGCAGAAGGTTGTCGACACGCTGGGCGCGGATATCCTGCGGTTGTGGGTCGCCGCGACGGATTACTCCGGCGAACTGTCCATCTCCGATGAAATTCTCAAGCGGGTGGTGGAGAGCTACCGGCGAATCCGCAACACGCTGCGCTTTCTGCTGGCCAATCTGAACGATTATGATCCGGCCGCGCATCAGCTCGACCCGTCGCAATGGCTTGAAATCGACCGCTATGCGGTGCAGATGACGGCGCGCATGCAAGCGCAAATGGAACACGATTACGAGCGTTATGAATTCCACCTCGTGGTGCAGCGGCTGCAGACCTTCTGCTCCGAAGAACTCGGAGGCTTTTACCTCGATATCCTCAAGGACCGTTTGTACACGGCTGGTGAGAATTCAGGCGCGCGCCGTGCCGCCCAGAACGCCCTGTATCATATTGCCCATAGCCTGTTGCGTCTGATGGCGCCGATACTGTCGTTTACGGCCGATGAGGCGTGGCCGATGCTCACCGGCAAGGAGGGAGACAGCGTTTTGCTGCACACGTGGTACGAGTTGCCGGACACCGGACCGGACTTGCTTGCTCGCTGGGACCGGCTGCGCGAACTGCGTTCCCAGGTTCAGAAAAAACTCGAGGAAATGCGTGCGGCCGGGCAGATCGGTTCGTCGCTGCAGGCGGAGGTGACAATCTCTGCCGGGGAGGGTAATGACGGTGCGCTGCTCGAATCTCTTGGCGACGACCTGCGCTTCGTGCTGTTGACATCAACGGCGCAGGTCGATGCGTCGGGTGTTCAGCCGGAAATGTCCGTCGAAGTCAGACCCAGTGCGCACGCCAAGTGCGAACGTTGCTGGCACTACCGCGCCGATGTCGGCCACGACGCCGAACACCCGGGTATTTGCGCCCGCTGTACATCCAATCTTTACGGAACCGGTGAGCAAAGAACCTATGCCTGATCGCGCACACCCCGGAACGAAGCGGATCATTATCAAATGGCTGCTGTTCGCGCTCGTACTGGTGCTGCTGGATCAGTACACCAAGTACCTTGCGGTCGAGAATATCGAACCCGGTTCGTCGATACCCGTTCTGCCTTTTTTCTCGCTGGTGCTGACTTACAACTCGGGTGCGGCGTTCAGTTTTCTGGCCGGTGCGTCGGGTTGGCAGCGATGGTTTTTCGTGTTGATTGCGCTTGGCGCATCGATGCTGATTGGCTGGATGTTGCACAAGCATCGTGAGAATGCTTTTCTGTGCTTCGGGCTGGCGCTGATTCTCAGCGGTGCAATCGGCAACGTGATCGACCGGTTGACCGTCGGCGCGGTTGTCGATTTCATCCTCGTTTACTGGCGTGAATATCACTGGCCGGCATTCAATGTCGCCGATTCATGTATCAGCGTTGGCGCTGCAGTGGTCATCTGGGACGGTTTCATGCGAAGACCACCGTCGTCACGCGCAAACTGAGAGGGTATCTGTGACCTGCTGCAGTCTGCCTCTGTATTTTACAAGTTCAACGGCAACCATCGGGTTGCGGAGCAATACACCATGAATGTCTTGTTGGCCAATCCGCGAGGTTTCTGTGCCGGTGTCGACCGGGCCATCGATATTGTCGAGCACGCGCTCGAACGTTTCGGTGCGCCAATCTATGTGCGCCACGAAGTCGTACACAACAAATTCGTGGTGGAAGATCTGCGGGCCAAAGGCGCGGTATTTGTCGAGGAGGTCAGCGAGATTCCGCTTGGTGCCACGGTCGTGTTCAGTGCGCACGGGGTGTCGCAGAAGGTCCGTGCCGATGCCGAGGAACGCGGCCTGCGGGTGTTCGACGCGACCTGCCCTCTGGTGTCCAAGGTGCATGTCGAAGTCAGCCGCAAACGTGATCAGGGTCGCGAGGTCGTCATGATTGGCCATCGCGGGCACCCGGAAGTGGAAGGAACGATGGGGCAGGCCAGCAACGGCATGTATCTGGTCGAAACCGTTGCCGACGTTGCCAATCTGAAAGTAAAAGATCCCGCCAACCTGGCGTTTGTCACGCAGACCACCCTCTCGGTCGACGATGCAAGCGAGATCATCAATGCGCTTCGCAGGCGCTATCCGGATATTGCCGGGCCACGCAAGGACGACATCTGCTATGCCACACAAAACCGGCAGGACGCCGTCAAACAACTCGCATCGAACTGTGACGTCGTGATCGTGGTCGGCTCCACCAACAGCTCCAACTCGAACCGGTTGCGGGAGGTGGCAGCCAATCTCGGGGTGCCGGCCTACATGCTCGATGACGCCGAGGACCTGCAGCCGCAGTGGGTGGAAGGAAAGGACGTCGTCGGCGTGACCGCCGGCGCGTCGGCGCCAGAGGTCCTGGTTAGTGCGGTCATCGCCAAACTGCGGGCGCTCGGGGCGCAATCCGTGCAGGAACTGGACGGCAAGGCCGAGAAGGTCATGTTCCCGTTGCCGAAATCGCTGCTGTCGCGAGACTGACATTCATCAGGGGTAACATGTCGTCACCCAGGCAGCATTGCCTTTCGACGTGACTTGTGAACCTCAGGTTTGCTTCATGCCCTCTGCGTAATGGGCACTGACAGTGATTATCTGCACGTCTGGCCCTTGTTGTGAGGGTTCCCGGTATTCCGGCGGAACACCAAAGTAAAACGGGCAGCCGATGGCTGCCCGTTTTGGTTTTGGCGTGGCGGTCTCTACTGCGTCAGCTCGCGCCAGGAGTTGCGGCGTCCCGTCGGGCTTTGTGCCTGGTAGGGCGGCGCCAGTGTCGGATATTTGTTCTCCGACGTGGTGACGATTGCCACGGTCTTGTTGTTGGGCAGCCGTACCACACTGATACCCACCGCCAGCGAGTTGGCGATCTTTCTGCCGACTATGTTGGTGCCGGACGAACTGATGAAACTGCCCGACTTGTAGTCGAAGTAGTTCAGGTAGGAAATGCCGCCCGCGGTACACGCGTCGTTCGCCGGAATGTTCGACGCCACGATCAGCGTGCCTAGCTGCAGCCGCGGATCGACGTTGACGCGCTCGCCGGTAATCGGCAGGTCGACACGCCAGCCATCATTGGTCGCCAGATCGACCGCATTCGAGGTGATGGTGCGGATCGGGTTGCCGACGCCGTCGGTGGTGTCGGTAATCACCTGTTCGATCACAGTACTGCCGCGTGCGTCGATCGGGGTTGCCGGCGCGACGCCGTTGGTTGCGTCCTTGATCGTATAGACGGTTTGCGGCTGCTTGTCTGCCAGGTCGGAGGCGCCGAGATAGCGGCCGGTGCCGACCGCGATGAGCGGCACGCCGTTGGCTTCGCCCAGTTCCGGCTTGGTGGTAACCGACTGCTTTTTCGACAGAGCCGCCCCGAGTCCGTCCTTGAGCTCCGCCAACACGTAGGCCGTTCCCGTATTCGGGTCGAAGCGCCACAGGTTGCCGAGCAGATCACCGCCATAGACGCGCAGTGTGGTGTTGTTGGTATTGGTGTCATTGACCCAGTTGTTGATCTTGGCGAGGCCCATGGGCGTGGTGGTGCTGCCCGGATCGATGCCCTGGGTTGCGTTGGCAGCCTTGATCTTTTTCTCGACCACGCCGGTGATCGGGTCGAGCACATAGAGGTAACCCTTGCCGTCGCCGGGTGCGGTGTTGTTGTACCCTGAAGTCACCATCACGACCCAGTCGCCACTGGTGAGTTTGGAGATCACCGGATTGCCGTAGGTCAGACCGAGGTCGCAATCGGTCTTGTCGACACCGAGCACGGTGACCGATGGGCATGACGCGCATCACGGACCGTGAATTCCCACAGGGCGATCGGGTTATTCGGATCCGTCACGTCCAGCGCGTAATAGCCCCGCCCGCCGCTGTTCAGCCCGCCCACCAGAATGGTTTTCCATTCGGCGGCGACCGGATCATAGACGTCGCCGACAGTCGGTGAACCGTCGACATAGTACTCGTGGCGATTCGCGTAATCCTGATCGGCCAGGCGATACAGTTTTGGCATCAGGATGCGCGGTATGAACGCCCAGCGCTCGTTGCCGGTGTCGCCGTCCAGTGCGTGCAACATGCCGTCATTGGCCGACACATACACGTTCGACGCACGCACACCCGGGCACCCCGCGCCAGCCCCGGTATTGATGCAGTCCTTGTGGTCCTTGAAGCCCGGGTCGACGTATGCGGCGTTGACCGATTTTACGTATACCGGTTGCGCGTTGACGATGTCGCCGAGCACATGGGTGCGGTCGCGGTAGAAGTGATTGGTCGGGGGGTTGGATGCCTGCGCCTCGAACGTGTTGTCACCGCGCAGGTAGTACACCAGGTTCTTGGGGTTGCCGGCAGCGCCTTGCTGACTTGCTGTGAGCGTTGACCACTGACTCAGTGGCGCGCCGCCGCCACCGCTGACCCAGGCATGCGAAAACCAGCTCAGCTCCGTCGCGTCCATGTTGGGTGCCGTCCCGAAGAAGTCCTGCAGGTTGTTTGGCGCACCGGGCTTGTGGAAGACGATCTTGCGCGCCGTTCCACCCAGCAAGGACGCTGCCTTGGCGTCGAGCTGTTGTTGCGCGCTCCAGACCGGATTGACGCTCACCGCACCGGTCGACAGGTCGATGGTGCGCGCTTCGACGTCCCCGTTCCAGAACACCGTCTCGTAATTGGCGATATACACGAAGTTGTCGCCGGCGATCGGCTCGAGGTTACTGGTCGCCGCGGCCGCCGCCGATCCGATGGTGGCATTCACGCCCACCAGTGCTTCGGTGAGGCCCGCGGTCAGAGTTAAGGGATTCTTGGCGCTGAAGTACTTGGCGCGGCCATTGACCGCTGCATGCCACAGATCGTCGATGGCTGTTGGCCCGCCACTGCTCGGTACTGGCCAATCCGAGGTGCCGCTCTTGATGGCCAGGAAGTCCCCGGTCGGGTTCTCGCGATAGTCCGGAGCATAGGCCAGTGTGCCGTCGACACCGAGACCGACGGTAAACGTGGTCATGTGCTGGCCAGCTTGCCGTGTCGTTTTGCGGGTCGTTGGTCGATTTGCCGGGCACGTTGTTGGTGCCGACGTCGGTGCCGAGTGCGCCAATCGAACCGGCCGGACGCAGATCGGTGATGTAGTAGTACTGCGCCACGTCGGCAAGTGTGCCGGAGGCTTTGTTGCCGTCGTACAATGGCCGCGGTGCGAGGTCAGGTCACTGTCATGATCACCGATACTCGTGCCGTCGAGCTTGTCGCCGGCATTGTTGGTCCAGTAACCGTCCGAGGTCAGGATGGCGAAGTTCTGCTGGCACGAGTACTGGATCGGGTCGTCACTCATGCCGTTGTTGATGCCGTTGGTGACGTTGCGCGTAGTAGCGCCCCACCCGCGACAGCGCTTCGCGCAACGGCGTTCCGCCGCCGCCCGGTGCGTCCTGCTTGTAGAAGATGTCGAACCACGCCTTTTTGTGCGTGGCGTCGAAATCACTGATCTTCAGGAACTGGTCCGGGTCGACCGGGTCGTCTGGCGATTAATGGTGATGAAACCGACGCGAAAACGGTCATTGACGTTGACGAAAGCATGCCCGGCGGCGGACTTCATTGCCTGCATGCGGGTGCGGTAATAGGCCCACCAGTTGGCGAAGTTGGTCATTTCCTCGTTATAGGTGCAGCCGCCGGGGCCAACGGCACCGGAGCAATCGGCGCGCGAATCGGCGCGCTCGTACGTGTTGCCCGGCTTGATCTCTATGCGCGTCCAGGTTCCGTACTTCGGATACTGGAAGGTCTTGCTGGTGTTGAGCGGGTTGACCTGGTCTTTTTTCAGGCCGCAGCTGGGCTGACCGCTTTGCGGCGGATAAACGCCGATACCAAGGCCGCGCTCGGGTTCGGTGTTGTCCTGGGCGTCACACCACAGCACCTGGTTGGGGAGGCCGGCCGCTTGCGTCGAGATGTAGTAGTAGGGGTACTTCTCGTTGAGCATGCTATGACGGTACCGATATCGTGTGCCGGTCGAGTTTGGATATTTCCACAGGCCGCCTTCGATCGGCAGCTTGCACTGGCTGTTGGGGACGTTGGCGTATTCGCGGTTACTGCTCGATGGCGAATTGGTGCTGCACCAGACGTAGTCGTCAATGCCGTTGTCCCGCAGGTTGACGGTGCCGGTGAACTGGATGCCGTAACCGTCGTTGGGCACCGCTGCCCAGTCGGTGGAGTCGTCATAGCTTTTCATGTAGGTGCCGTCGTAGAGCACCGGGGGCCGGTAAGTCACGGCCGGGTTGTAGTACACGGCGTTGAACTCGGCATTATTGTAGGCGGGGTCACCGAATTCGCAGTCACGCAGGTAGTCGACTACCGCAGGTGCTGTAGTCCTTGCACAGTTCCTCGTCGTCGACATAGTCGGGCATGTAATCGCGGCCCATCGACCCCGAATCGTCGAGGATGAACATCAGGTTCGGCTTGACGACCGCGGTGGATGCGTTGGCCAGTGGCGCTGGCGCAATGTCGGTCGACGCGCCGTAGACTGCAGACGGCGCCAGCGCGATCAGGGCCGCCGGCAAGGCGGTGAGTATGTGCAGTTTCGATGTGATGCGTTTCATGACTAGCTCCGTTTCAGCTCTCTGGATTCTTCAGTAAACAAACGCCTGCACGTAGCTCACCGTGTTGCGTGGCCCTTCGACCCGCGCGGTGATGCGGTAATACGGGCATTGCGGCACCGCTGAGCGGTGTTTGTCCGTAGGATCCCCCCCCTTTGGTGCTGCCGGATGACAAGGAAGCGATCTTGAAGCAATCGGTTCCGTCCACGGTCTTCGCCGATTCCGCGCACATGCGGTGCACGATGTAACGGATCTCGTTGCCGTTGCTGTCGGTACCGACCAGCGCGCCCTGTGCGCCCCAGTTGAAGGCGCCGGGGTTGAAGGAGTCCTGCCAGTTGGCGTAGTAACCGGGCACGTTGTCATTGATGAGGTTGCCGGCCGGTTGCGCGCTCAGCCAGACGCGCGCCGCTTCAATGCCGGCATCGGCCGAGCTCATCGCGGCATTGCGGAACGCGAGGTTGCCGGCGATCATTACGTTGGTGTCGACCGAGCGCATCATCGCGATGCCGGCGAGTGTCATCGCAACCAGCACGATCAGCGAGATGAACAACACCACGCCGTGCTGCGCCTTGCGCAGGGTCCTGTACACAGGTACACGAATGGTGGCGGGATCTGATCATGGCTCGGTACTCCAGATCATGTTGCGCAGCGGCACTACCTTCTGATTGGTGCTGATAGCGATAGTGGCGCCAGTCGTTGGCGTCCCCGGGGTTGCTATCCGCGGTGCCATCGACGTTGGTCATGGTGAATGCACCGCCGTACCAGGTCGGTGCAACGGGTGTGACGGCAGTACGCTCGAACTGGCCGCTGCGCACCAGCAGCGCGAAGCGCACCGCATGCACTTGCAGCCATTCCGCCGGCGTTGCGGGCGTGATCTCGTCCCAGGTGTCTACGATGCGGTCGGCATCGGTATCCTTGCCGTACTGGGCCTGGAACTGGACGATGCCGTCGGCCACCTCGGACTCGCTGAGGTCGTCTCCGTCCGTGTCGAGCGCCGCATCGTACGGGACCAGTGTCCGTGTTTGCAGCTTGTTGTCGTCAATAAGGTAAGTGATGACCGTGGGCGTGCGCCCGAGTGAAAACAGTTGTGCGTTGTCGGTGTACGCACCGCCGACAATGACGCCGCCGGGTTTGTTGCGCGTTGCAGTGACAGTCACCGGGAAGCCGAGGTTATTGGTGTAGGTATAGGATGCGCCATTGGCGTGCACCACGTTATTTACTGCACCGGCTGCAAAGCCGGTGATCTCGACCATGGCGCAATTCACACCAGCGCCCGGATCCGATGCAACGGCGATTTCACCCGCCCGGAAGCCGGCGGCATTGCTGAGCGGGAAGTTCGCACCCGATGTGGCACCGCTGGCGAACCTTGCGCCATTGACCGATACCGGCGCGTCGCCATAGATGATGGTCATCTGGTCGGGCGCCCCGCCGGCACCGTTGACGATGGTCACCGGCGCCATGGTGAAGTTGAAATCCGGTGCGGTGCGGGTGCTGTCGTAGCCGATCGTGGTGCAGCCGAGCATGTTGCTGTCGGGGGTCAACAAGCCGAAGCCGGCGCTGCGTATTTCGTGCTCGAGCGTGAACATGGCGATGTTGGCAGTGATCTGCGCGTCACTGGTGCCGGTCGTGGTTCGCTTGCGGCCCTCGGACACCGAGAACACCTGCATGATGATCGTCATGCCGATCAGCCCGACCAGCATCGCGGCGAGTATTTCGACCAGGCTCATACCGCGCATCGACCGGCGCGGGTTGTGGGTCATGTCCTTAGCGCGAATCACGATTTGCCTCAATTGATGTATGCGGTCATGACGAACCGGTGCAGGTTCGCGTCTGACGGGTTCTGCCAGAACACCGTGACTTCCACCGCGGTGCCGACCGCTGCCGGCAGGGTGGGGCTGGCACCAACGGTTATCGTCGGATGGTTATTCGCGGCACCGGGCAGCGAGTTCTCGACCCGTGTCACCCAGTTGGCGAGTGCGGCGGGCGGCGTGCCGTTGCCGTCATAGACGTAATTGGCGAGGTTGGCACGGTCGAGCCAGAGTTCGCCGACGATATCGGCGGCGAGGTTGCTGGCCTCGGTACGGTCGCGTGCATCGGTGGTGACCCGGACGGCGGTTGTCTGCATGCCCACCATGGCGAGGATGCCGAGCGAGAAAATCAGGATGCCTATCAACGCTTCGAGCAGCATCACGCCCGATTGCGAGCGGCGTTTGCCTCGCGTTCGGTTCATTCGGTTCTGAAGTGGCGTCATTCAGTGGCTCCGTTCAGCACGCGCGTGTGTCGGTTGCATCAGCAATGGTCGGGTCACACATCTTTATCTGTCCTCCAGTCGAGACCGTGAGGTTGAGGCAGTTCATTTCGCCGCCCGGCTTGCACGCGCCGCCGGTCGGGTTGGTAACCTGAATGACTGCGGCGGCAGCCATAGCGGCTTTGCCGAGACCATTGAAAACGATGAGCGGATCAGTCGTCGCGATCTGCGGGTTGAGGGTGCCCTCGGCGGCGGACCGCGCCTGCACCAGTGCTGCCGGGTTCATCACATTGACCGTCCAGCTCGAGTCGGGGCCGGCCATGTTGAAGCCGACCAGGGTGTTGCGGCGTACCGCTTCGGCACGTGCCAGTTGCAGGCCGGACTGGATCGATTCGGCGGCACTGCGCAACTGCGAGTTCTGTATCCACGTCGATATGCTGGGCAGACCAAACGTCAGTATCAGCGCGACAATCGCCAGGCCGATCATGAGTTCGATCAGCGTTACGCCAGCGCAGTGACGGGTTCGCATCAGCAACTTCCGTTTTTCTTGATGACCCAGCATGTGGCTGTGGCGGTCCAGCCAGCCGGTACGGACGTCGTTGCCCGCGCGTTTGCTTCGTCAAGAGTGAAGATGAAATCGTCGACGCTGGTTCCGCCTACGCCGTCGGCCTGGAGGGTGTAGGCCGTTGCCGTCTGTGTGGTGCAGGAAAAGGAAAAATTGGCGGTGCCGTCGCTAGTGCAGTCGTAACCGACATAGGTGCGGTTATCCTGAAAGAACTGTTCCAGTTCGACCCGCTTCGTCATCAGTCCGGCGTGTGCGTCGCTCAGCCGCCCACGCATCACGTAGTCGCTATAGGCCGGCATCGCTATGGCCGCGAGTACGGCAACAATCGCGACGACGATCATGATTTCGATGAGCGTAAATCCTGCATTGCTGCGCATTCGGGAACTCCTTTTTAGATGGGAAGATGGTATTTGGTCAGATGATTCTTTACGAGATTTCGCCGACGAGCGGATTTCTATCCCGACTAGCGGTAGGGCAGACGAGGTGCCGGTCGCAGAGGAAATGTCCTGCAAGGGACCTGAAGTCGTTCGTAGGGAACGAACGGTACTAATTGGGGAATGAACGGTACTGGTCAGTATGGCTTTGCGGGATATATGCCGGCTGGTTTCCTCATCTCCCCGCGCGCGTCCGACAATTTTCCGGAATGTTCATACGGATTTGTTCGGAATGAATCGCGGTTCAGTCCAGCCGACCGCGGGTAATGCGCGCGGCATGATGCCAGTGTTGCTTCTGCCACGGGCTTCAGATTCACCAGCGGTTTGAGCCGCTTGACGTGGTGCCTTGTGCCGGAGGTGCTTGCCGTGTCTACCCCGGACAGGTGAGAAAGCCCGGTCCGCAAACGGCAAAAAGATGAGCCGTTGTGCATACGCGATGCAGGTTTTTTCGGGTGGTTGAATCAGGCGGGATGTGAGCCGCGCCAAATCGAGCATCGACGGGATCGGGCGTCGATGATCTGGCGACTGGACGGTCAAAACTGCCCAAGCGGGCGCCGCCATCCCTCCCGAAGCGCTGAAATTAGACAGAGTCCAATTCCTATCTTATACTTCTTGCTAATGAAACCAATCATCTACACACGCGACAACCTGGCCGACAAACTGCGCCAGCACGGTATTAATCCGACGCATCAGCGGATCGAGATCGCCTACGCGCTGTTCTCCCGGCAGTCCCACCTGTCGGCCGACCAGGTGATGGCCATCGTCAACCGCAAGCATTCGGAAACGTCGAAAGCCACCGTTTACAACACGCTGAACCTGTTTCGCCAGAAGAACCTGGTGCGGGAGGTCATCGTGGACCCGAGCAAGGTGTTCTACGACCCGAACACCGAACCGCACTATCACATCTACAACGTCGAGTCGGGAGAACTCACCGACATCGACGCATCCGAAGTGACGATCTCGGGATTACCCGAGCTACCCGGCGGAATGATTACCGAAGGGATGGATGTGGTGATTCGTGTGCGTCCCGCACAGGGGCGCCTTGCCGAGTGAGTGGATGTGAGCCGGCCGGTTCATCTCTAACCTGAATCAGAACGGTCGGGCGGCTTTGCAGGGCGTCATCACGCCGTTGCCGGAACTCGATGCTCTAGAATGCAAGCCTGCCTGAGACCGGCTTACAGCCGCTGGCGCAATTGTCTGTCCTCTAACAAATTCGAACACCACGAGGAACCCGAATGCCATACCAGAACATCATTGTCGAAACGCGCGGAAAAGTCGGCCTGATTACGCTCAACAGGCCCAAGGCGCTCAATGCGCTGTCAAAGGAGCTGATGCAGGAACTGGCCGCAGCCATTGATGAATTTGAAGGCGCTGACGAAGTGGGCTGCGTGGTAATTACCGGTAGCGAAAAGGCATTTGCCGCCGGCGCCGACATCAAGGCGATGCAGGACAAGAGCTACATGGATGTCTATAAATCCGATTTCATCACCGCCGAGTGGGAGCGGGTCGCGCAGTGCCGCAAGCCGGTGATCGCGGCTGTGGCCGGCTACGCGCTCGGGGGTGGTTGTGAGCTGGCGATGATGTGCGATTTCATACTCGCGGCGGATAACGCAAAGTTCGGCCAACCCGAGATCAACCTCGGAATCATCCCGGGGGCAGGCGGGACGCAGCGCCTGCCGCGCTTTGTCGGAAAGTCCAAGGCGATGGAAATGGTCCTGCTGGGGCAGGCGCGAATGATGGACGCGCAGGAAGCCGAACGTTGCGGGCTGGTGAGCCGGGTGGTGCCGGTTGCAGGGCTGATTGACGAAGCGCTCAGCACGGCACAGAAAATCGCCGAACTGAGCCAGCCGATCGTGATGATGGCGAAGGAGTCCGTGAACCGCGCGTTCGAATCCACGCTCAACGAAGGCGTGCGTTTTGAGCGCCGCTTGTTTCACTCGGCCTTTGCCACCGAGGATCAGAAGGAAGGCATGGCGGCGTTCGTGGAGAAACGCAAGCCGGTATTCAGGCACCGCTGATCATCCCGCTCCGGGTTTGGCACCGGTCGTGGTGAACCCTTATAATTGCGGCCCTTGTGCTGTTGTAGCTCAGTTGGTAGAGCAACTGATTCGTAATCAGTAGGTCGGTGGTTCGATTCCACTCAACAGCACCAGTTTCCTTTGGCACCTGCCAGTGGATCACCTCTCCGGGACACTCGTTTCCCGGTGCCCATGGTGATCGCGCGGGTGCTTTTGCCGTTTCTGGCCCGAGGAGTGCCTGAAGTGTTTTGCAAGACGTGGATTGCCGTGAGTGCCGCGGCGCTGTTGCTGGCCCTGCCGCCGCTCTCCCTTGCCGAGGTGAATGGTGAGGAGTTGCTGGAAATGATGCAACGCGACGCCGGCCGGGAAACCGCCCAGTTCTTTATCGACGATGTCTGGCAGAAATGGAACGAAGGTCTATTCTGTATCCCGGAAGGGGATCGGCAGAAATTGAGCTTCGACGCGGTAAAGGCTTACCTGGAGGCGCATCCGGAGGAGTTGTACAGGCCCCGCCGCTACCTCATCGTGCAAGGGCTGAGGGGCGCATTTCCGTGTGAACCCGGTTAAGCTGCGGCCCGGGCGACTGGACCGGTTGGCCGCCGTTGTCATATTTTCGTGATCGCGCCCACGAAGCCTTTTTTCGCGTTATATTGGCAAGGTTTTTATCCGTCGCCGACTCGTTCGGTGCGGCGGGGCAGGCTTACCTCCCTTGGTCTGCCCCGATTTTTCTTCCCTCGCCCTTTCGGGGCAGCGCTCAGCGATAGATCAGCACCGCGGTCTTGGTGTGCGTCAGCACCTTGGTGGTTTCGCTGCCGAGCAGCATCGCTGACAGGCCCTTACGCCCGTGAGAGGCCATGAAAATCAGGTCGCAGTTCCTGGTGTTGGCGGCTTCGATGATGCCTTCCCACGGGTGATCATTGGCCAGGCACAGCACTTCTGCCGGTACGCCGGCTTTCTCGGCTAGCCCGGCGATTTCGCCGGTCAGCCGTTCGCCCCGCGCGCGCGCTTCCTTCTCGAACTGCTCGACCATCAAATCGCTCGGGCCGGACTCCGTGTAAAGCATATACGAGGTGGCCGGAATGGCGTGGAAGGCCACGACTTCCGCCCCGGTTTCCCGGGCGAACTCAATGCCTTTTTCTGCTGCTTTGAGGCAAAGCTCGGAGCCGTCAGTCGGGATCAGGATTCGGCGATACATGGTTACCCTCTTGTGTCGTCAATTCATAATGCAACATCATGCACTTGATTCTGAGTCAGTCAACTCCGAAAACAACCGCCAGGGTCCCACACTTATGAAGATTACCGGTATTCGAACACATGTACTGAAAAGCCCGCTCGCACAACCATTTGCGTTTTCCCAGGGCTGGGTTCCGACCCGCTCGGCGACGCTGGTTGAAATTACCACCGACAGCGGCCCGGTCGGCTGGGGCGAGGCGTTCGCGCAGGGCATGGAAGCGCCGGAGATTTCCGCTGCCGCCATTGAGCATGCACTCGCACCGCTTCTGACCGGAGCCGACCCTCTGGAAATCGAGGTGCTCTGGCATCGCATGTATCACCGCACGCGCGACTACGGACGCAAGGGCTCGGTGATCGCGGCGATCAGCGCCATCGATATTGCGTTGTGGGACATCGCGGGAAAGCACTACGGCGTGCCCGTCAGTCGGCTCCTGGGTGGCGCATTCCGGAAAACGGTGCAGCCCTATGCCACCGGGTTTTATCGAATCGAGGGGCAGGGTGAAGCGCCGCGCCTCGCCGAGGAGGCGCTGCAGCATTACGACGCCGGTTTCAGGGCAATGAAGATCAAACTCGGTTTCGGCGTTGATGACGATATCGCCGTCATGCGCGCAATTGGCCGCGCGGTCGAAGGCAAGGGCGTTACCCTGATGGTCGACAGCAATCATGCCTATGGTCGTGCTGAAGCGCTGCGGCTGGGTTACGTGCTCGATGAATACGATATGCGCTGGTATGAAGAGCCGGTGGTGCCGGAAGACATCGATGGCTACGTGGAGTTGCGCAGCAAGCTGCGTACACCGATTGCGGGCGGTGAAAACGAGCATACCCTTTATGGCTTCGGCGAACTGATGCGCCGCGGTGCGGTTGACATCGCACAGCCTGATATCGGTTCGTGTGGCGGGGTGAGCGCGCTCAGGCATATTGCCGTGCTGGGCCAGGCGCAGGGTATCGAGATCAACCCGCACGTGTGGGGATCGGCGGTGGCGCAGGCCGCATCACTGCAGGTCCTGGCCGCATTGCCGGTGACCCATCATTCGCTGTTTGCCCGCGAGCCTATTCTGGAGTACGACCGTTCGTCGCATCCGTTCCGCCGTGAACTGGTGACCGAACCGATGTCTTTGGAGGACGGCGTGGTCAGGATTCCGGATGGTCCGGGTCTCGGGATCGAACTGGTGCCGGAGGCACTGGAGCGTTACCGGGTGAATTGAAGCAAGGCCGGCAACACGCGAGTACCCAAAACAGGCGGTTGCGGTACGCAATGGTTTCCATGTCTAATGGTTTCGACGTCGAGGAATTTCCGTGTCCGGCAAACAGGACTGATGGCAGACCGATCGTACGAGCGCATTTCCAGAGTTGACTTACGCCGTCTGGCACGTATCGCTGACGAGGAACGCGATGATCTTTTTGCGCGGCGGCCCGACTGGAGATTGCTTTACCGCCGTCGCGCGTTGTGTGCGGTGTTGCACGGGCGAAGCGGCCTGCATTACTGCAACGGCATCTCGGGCATTGACCAGTTTGACGTCTGTCTGTTTTTCGCGACCCACGCCGAGGCACCGTTCCCGCATCATTGGTCGGCTTACCGGGATTTTGGTGAATCGAAATTTGGCCGCCGCCAGTCCGATCACGGCTATACCGGGCGGCGGGTTCATCTCACCGGGCGCTCGCTCGCCTGTCGGCCAAGCGACGACCCGGTTGCGGTGCTGCAGGCCTATCTGCGTGGCGGACGCTCGCCCACTGCGCGCCGCATCAGGGATGGCGCCGTCGTGTTGATCTCGCCTCGGAACTACCTTGGCTATGTGGCATGGCCAACGCTGGTTGCGTGACTGTCTTGCTGCGCAGTCCGCTGTGCGCAGTCTGAGCAGCGCGATGCGGCGATGACACAGACGAAGGAAAATAACAAGGACAGAAATGCTCACCGATGCGTACCTGCACACCACGTATCGCGTCCTTGCCGCTGACGAAACAATCGATATCCGCATCGGCGCGGTGAATCCTGTCCTCGATAGCCTGCTGCAGGCGCGCCAGGCACAGACATGGGCATTTGTGACGGCCAGCAATCCGCGATCGCGGGAACTCTCCAGCGAGAACAATGCGAAGCGCAACGACGCAATGAAAAAGTCATTACGTGAGGCGGGCTGGTGCTATCTGGACGCGCTCGGCGTGCCGGATCGACAGGACTGGCGCCCGGAACACAGCGTGCTGATTCCTGGCATCGGCCGGGACGAGGCAGTGGCGCTGGGGCGGCGCTGGGAGCAAAACGCGATTGTCTTCGGAAAGACTGGCGAGCCGCCGGAGCTCGTCTGGATCGCGTGAGCCCGGTTGCCGATTGACCGTACAGGTGGCGGACCATCGTCAATCGCACATACCGGTTGTCGGCGATCTCGTCGATCGTACTCGTTCGTGCGATGCTTTTTGCGCCGGGAACCCGACAGACTGCTTGCCAATACCATGGCGTTGTTGGTGCAGATCTCCCGTAACGCTTTGTTTGTTGTGGCCGTTGCCGGTGTCGAAAACCGGTCGCGAGCGCAGTGGCATGGCACTTGCGAATTATCCGGTGCGCTCGGCAACCCTGTGCTGCCAAGGGAGGCGGGCCTCACCGGTTCGGTAGGGACCGAGCGCACCTTTTCCCGCTGATCGCAAGACCGCTCTTAAAACGGCTTCAGTGCCTGCGCCTGATTTCCTGCGTTCGATTTCAGTCACCCTTGTCTGCGGCGTTCCGTACTTCTGAATCGTTTTCTGTGGAAGAGGCATCGGCACGGTCGTCATCCGGGAGTTCTCCGACCTTTATCCAGTTATCGTCGTCCTGAAAGTACAGGCGCTCACCGTCTTCAAAGAAACCGGACGTGGCGCCGCTGTCCCGGGTTCGCCGAAAGGTGTGCTGATCTACCGCAAGTAGCGCCTCGGGTTCTCCGTCCTGCTCGCGGGTGAACAAGCGGCCATCGTCTGCAACCCTGATCACAAGCCTGCGCGGCGAACTGGTAGCCGATTGCCATTCAAAACGCGAGGCGGCTAGCGCGTATTGCCCGGAAAAATGCTGCAACCGATCCTTGTCTTGCGAGGCTATCGGTGGTGGCGGTGGCGGACGATGGTCACGCGCAAGTTCTGTTTCGATCGTTCGACGCAGCTCTGCGAGCGCTGGCGGATTGAAGCTGTTGATGGCCACGAAGTAACCGACGCCCAGTTGCCGGCAGTAGCCAAAGCGCGACAGATAACCGTCGCCATCGCCCCCATGGCCCATGAATTTGAAACCGTCACGGTATTGCGCATAGATGCCCAGGCCGTAGCCGAAGCGCAGTCCGTTACGCGCTGCGAGCGACGTGCGTGGCGACTCGATACGCGCAACCTCTGCCGGTGTCAGCACCGACTGTTGCCCGTACCTGCCATCATTCAGCAGCATGGACACCAGTGACGCCATCTCCCGCGGCGTTGCGTTGATCGCCGCAGCCGGGCGCTGGATCATGTGCCAGTAGGGGATCGGCGTTACGCCGTCGCGATCGTATCCGGTGGCGAGGTTGCGCGTGCGTGCCTGCAGCGAAGTGGCAGTATGCATTTCCAGTGGAGCGAAGAGCGATTCACGGATGAGTGCCTCGTAGCGCTTTCCGCTGACACGCTCCAGCACCAATCCGGCAAGTCCGTAGTTCGAGTTCGAATAGACGGAGTGCAATCCGGGTTTCCAGCGGCTCGTTCGCGACTGCGGCGAGAACGCCAGCCCATCCTCCAGATCGAGCTCGACGTTGTGGTCGAATTCCGCCCTCGTCCAGTCGCGAAATCCGCTGGTGTGTTCCAGCAGATGGGCGACGGTAATTGCTTGCTCGTCTTTCCATTCGTTGAAGAACATCCCGGCGGGAACATGTCGCGAAACGGGATCATCGAGACTGAAATCCTCGCGCCGGTCGAGTTGCACCAGTGCGGCTGCCGTGAAAATCTTTGTCACCGAGCCGATGCGGAACACTGTGTCGGCGGTGACGGGTACGCCCGAATCGTTGTCGGCAACGCCAAACGCATCGGTCAGGATGATGCCGTCGCGATCCACGATGACCACGGCCGCGCCCGGCACGCCGGCATCGTTGCGGATGCTTTCGATTTGCCGGTGCATCCCGTCAAAATCCGCGGCATGATGCGCCAGGCCCGCAACTGGCACGCCGAGCGCAATCAAGGCCGCAAGGAATCTGGCAGAAGCCATGGAATTCACGCCGGCGCTTTCAATCGGCGTTCGGGTCGCTCGCGACGTCGCACAGCGCGTGATTTGCTACCGCTCGCCGTTTGGTAATTCCGGGCATTGTCATTCAGCAACGCCATAGCGCTTCATGAATCCGCGATCGATGCGGTCTTTCCAGCGCCAAACCCATCGGCCCCTGGCGAAAAACCACCCGCGCGAAGCCACGGCGTATCGGTCGCCGGTGCTGATCAGGGCGAGGGCGCGGCGCTGCGGGCGGTAATCGAGCAGCGGTTCGTCCCTGAGCGCGCGGCGCAGGTTCTCCGCCAGCGGCGGGCCCTGGCGTACGGCATAGACGCCTGACTTGGGGCGCGGAAACCGGTCCATGCTGGCGATGTCCCCAGTGGCGAAGACACTCGCTTCTCCTGTTACCTGAAGTGTCCCGGTTACCCTGAGAAAGCCTCGCTTGTCGACGGCAAGACCGCACGCCGCAGGCCAACCGGCGGGCGCGGCGCCAGTCGCCCAGACCAGCAGGTCGGCGCGCACGTGCTCGCCTGCCGCGGTAACAAGACCTTCACGGGTGGCTTCGACAATACGATGGTTGAGGTAGAGCTGGATGCCGCGTTCCTCCAGCACACGCCGGAACAGGCGTCGCGTTCTTCGTGAGTGGCCGGGCAGCACGTCGCCGCCGTCGGTGACGACCGCGTGATGCGCTCCCTCGAAACCGGCGCTGCGCAGACGATGCTGAATCGCCAGCAGGACTTCGACGCCGGCCGCGCCGCCCCCTGCCATGACGATGCGGAAACCGTTCGGGAGCGCGTTGCGTCCGGCGCGCGCAAGAAGCGCATCCCACTGCTGCAAAAAACGGTCTGTCGGTTTTACCTTCAGGCCATGACGCGTCGCGCCTTGAATGCCGAGCGTGACCGGCGTTGATCCGATATCGATCGAAGCGACGTCGTAGTGCAGCGTTTCGCCGTTGTCGCAGAACGCCAGCTTCGCGCCGGTGTGCAAGCCGTTGATCGCTGCCTTCCTGAAGTCGCAGCCAGTGGACTGAGCCAGCGCAGGTAAGTCGATATGGCATTGCGCGAACGTGTAATGCCCGGCAATGAGGCCGGGCAGCATGCCCGAGTAGGGCGTATGCGTGGTCGGGTTGACGACGGTGATGCGGACATCGGCAACTGGACGAAGCGCGAAACGTCGCATTACTTCAATGTGACTGTGTCCGCCACCAATCAGCAGAAGTTTCTTCATTGTTCCAATCGCAGTTGCCGCAGAAATGAGATGTCGCCATACCACGCGACGCTGTTTGTATCCGTGTTGTCGCTGTCAGTCGCAATCGCGATGCCGCTGATGCGTGGTACCGGTTCGCCGAACGCTTCCCTGAAGTCGTCTTTGACATTGCGTTCCACCGTGACCCATTGCCCCGCCTGTCCGGCGCCGCTCGACGCGACCA
This sequence comes from uncultured beta proteobacterium, assembly GCA_963792855.1. Lineage (GTDB taxonomy): Bacteria > Pseudomonadota > Gammaproteobacteria > Burkholderiales > Eutrophovitaceae > SG8-40. The sequence continues at coordinate 327,545 of CAWBXZ010000018.1, forward strand.
CCATGCGAACGCGCCCCGTGTAGGCACTCCAGGCGGTGGTGCCTGGGGGATCGTCGTTGGCCCATACATAACACAGTGCAGCCAACGGCAGGCGCTCGCCATACATTGTTCGCGCAACGCGGATCATGACGCGTTCCAATAAAGGAAGCTGCATGATGTCGAAATCGAAGAAAACGTAAAGGCGGGCGGGGAAGTCATCACCCGGTTTACTGCGAAGAGCGGAATTTTCATTTGGCCCGGCAATGCGCCAGCGCCACTGCAGCCATGGTGTCGCGTGCGGGTCAATGTCGACCTCGCGCCCCAGTGCGGACATCGACGAATCGGCTTGCGCGCGCACAACCGTGACGCCGTCAACGCTCGCAAGCGTGTAACTGGTGTGGCGGGGAACGGCGCCAATCTGCAGCGGTTCCCAACCGGGCGGCAGATGGACGCCAGGCTGCAGCGCCGAGAAGGCGGCGACCTTCACCTGAGCGTCGTCGCCGATGGCTGCGGTGCTATCGGCTACGGTCCCTTCGTTGACACTTGCGATCGTCTCGACGCCGTAAACGAAAACAGCACCGCCAAGGAGAACGCCGGCAGCGACACCAGCAACAGGTACGCGTAACCAGCCCAGGTATTTCACGGGACGGTTCCGAGCAGACCAGGTTGTTCGCGCAACAACCGGTCGTAATCTTCCGGACGGTCGATGTCCCAGCGGGGCGCCAGTTCGTGCCAGACGCGGCCGAGTTCGCCCAGGCGGCCGCGCGTCTGGTCCATGACTTGCGATGTTCCCCAGTCAACGTCGTCGAAGATGCGATGCAGGCATGATTGCACCCGCGGCGCCGCTGCGATCAGGACGTAGCCGCCGTCCTCGGCCGGGACGAAAGCGAAATCAGTTTCCATGCGCAACGTTTGCGCAGCATCGCGCAGATCTTGCGCTGTCAGTGAAGGACAGTCGCTTCCGATCAGGATGGCGGAATCGCCCGCACGCAACGCGTCCGAAAGCGCCCGGTGCATGCGTTCGCCGATCGTCCCGGTCTGTTGCTCGCGCAGCACAATGCCCCGGGCGGCGAAAGCCTCGAACGTCGGATGGGCGCGGTCGGGACTGCACCACAATTCCACCGGACCGATACCGGCCGACGCCGCGGTCGCGATTGCGTGCTCGGTCAGCGTCATCTGAAGCCGAGCCGCGCTGTCCGCGCCCAATCTGGGTATGAGGCGGGTCTTGACTTCGCCGCTGACCGGAGCCCGGGCGAATACCTGAATCCTAACCGCCACGGCCGTAATACCGCTGTGCCAGTCGGGCCGGGTCGGCGCCGAGGAAATAGAGCAAGCGCAGTTTCCACATGAGCACGATGGTACGCACGATGCCATGAATCTCCCAACGCCGCGACGACGTGATCAGGCGCTGCCTCAGGCAAACCGGGGGCGCGACCGATTTGAGCTTGCGGCTCATGGCAATGTCTTCCATTAGTGCAATTTCAGGAAACCCGCCGACGGCATCGAACACTTCCCGCCGGACGAACAGGGCTTGATCGCCGGTGGCGATCCCGGTCAGGCGCGAACGCAGGTTCATCAGGGCTTCAACAACGCGAAGCAGGGGATGGTGGCCCGACAGGCGCACGTCGAACCGGCCCCACTGATGCTGCCGGTGCGAAAGTGCTTCGCGAATAATCTGGTCGGCATGGTCTGGCAATTGCGAATCAGCATGCAGGAAACAAAGGACCTTGCCAGAGGCTTTCCGGGCACCGGCATTCATCTGGGCGGCGCGACCGCGCGGCGCGGCAATCACGATATCGCTGCCCGGCCCGGCCAATTGCTCCGTCTGGTCGTTGCTGCCGCCGTCGACGACAACGATTTCGCAGGCTTCCCTGCAGCAAGCGCGCAGCGAAGCGAGGAATGCTTCGATACCCGTTGCTTCGTTCAGCACCGGTACGATGAAGGAAACGGTGGCCGGATGTTTGTTTGGCGAACCGGCATTTGCCGGATCAGGGCTGGCCGTTCGTGCTGAAGCTGGTCGGACGGACACCGACTCGTTGGCGCCTGGCGCAGGGGTTGAGTCGGGTTGCGCGGCTATTTCAGACTCCGGGTCATTTCGGGTTGCGCAGATCGTTCAGTGCCCAGTCGTAATCAAGATAACGGATTCGAAGCGAAGCGGCGGCTACGCCTGCCCGAACATCCGGATCATCGCTCAGCTTGCTGGCATGCGGCGCGAGCCACGCAGCGACGGAGCCGGCTTGTTTCTCGAAGTCTCCCGCGTACCAGTCAAAGATCTTCGAAATCCACAGGCCTTTGGCGTCAGCACGGTTGCGGCTGCGGTCGCTCAGGAAACGATCGACCGCGTCATCGAGTTGTGCGTCGATGCGAGCCGCGACATAGGCTTCGTCGCGCAGCGCCGGGCAACCCACGGATGCGCAGTTCACTGCCATGTGGATGCGCGGGTCGTCGAAATCACCCGGTTTCCGGATCATTTCGTGTTCGATTTCGTCCAGCGAACGTTCTTCACCAAGCAGCGGGAACAGGCGCTTCTTCCATGCGCTGCTGAACAGCGAACCGAGGTCGCGTATCGACTCGAGCTTCGGGTACCTGGTCAGCACGAAATCTACTGTGTAGGCGTTGTAGGCGTTGAGCAGGAATGCCAATTGTTCGGGGCGGGTGAAGCCGCTGTACTGTTGCGGCGTGACTGCCGAGAGTTCGGCGAGATAGTTCGTCAGGACCGATCGCTCGCGTTTGATGCCGGCATAATCAACCTCGCTTGCGTGGCCATCGTTGATCCAGACGACATGCCGCTGCAGCAAGGTGTGAAGCGTGGAATGGCTGTGATCGAAGGCGGCATCGGCGGTTGGTGACAACAGCAACACATTACCGATCAGAAAACAGAACAGCACCCATGCACGCGAGGCGCGGCGCAAGGAAGCGGAGAAAACGGTCCGTTTCGTTTCGGCCATGGCGGTCAACCGCGCGTCCACGCGTGATAGCGTTTCAGCCACTGTAGCACCCGCTGCGGTACGTGCTCTTTTTTCCAGTTGCCAGCCGCAAACTTGTTTGCCTCCGCAAGTGTCGGGTAGATGTGAATGGTCCCGAGGATTTTGTTCAGACCCAGGCCGTGTCGCATCGCTAGCACGAACTCGGCGATCAGATCGCCGGCATGTTCACCAACGATGGTGGCGCCGAGGATCTTGTCCTTGCCCGGGACCGTCAATACCTTGACCATTCCGTGCGCTTCGGAGTCCGCGATGGCCCGGTCAAGATCGTCGATGCCGTAGACAGTGACTTCGTGCGCAATGTTCCGTTCACGCGCCTCTGTCTCGTTCAGACCAACCCGGGCGACTTCCGGTTCCGTAAACGTAGCCCAGGGGATGACAGAGTAGTCGGCGCGAAACCGCCTGAAATCACCGAACAGCGCATTGACCGCCGCGTACCATGCCTGATGTGCGGCCGTATGAGTGAACTGGAACGGGCCGGCGACATCACCGCATGCGAATATGTTCGGGTAGATGGTCTGCAGGAACTCGTTGGTTTCCACGGTGCGCGCCTGGTTGGTGCCGATACCGAGTTCTTCGAGGCCGTATCCGGTTGTGTTGGCAACCCTGCCCACGGCTACAAGAATCGCATCGAAGGGCACGCGGATTTCTCCCGCGGGCCCGTCGCACAATAGAATCTTTTCGCCGTCTTCGACGATTACCTGTTTGGCCTTGTGTTTCACCAGCACGTTCACACCGTCGTCGCGGAAGCTGCGCATGACGGTGTCGGAGACTTCCGGATCCTCGCGAATCAGGATTCTCGGCAGCATTTCTACCTGGGTGATTTTCGAGCCCAGCCGTGCGAAAGCCTGGGTTAATTCGCTGCCAATGGGACCGCCGCCGAGGACGACCATACGGGCCGGCAATTCGCGCAGTTGCCAGACCGTATCCGAGGTCAGGTAGCCGGCCTCGTCGAGCCCGGGAATTGGCGGAACGAAAGGACGCGCGCCGGCGGCAATGACAATGGATCGGGTGGTCAGTTTCCGTGTGCCTTGCGGTGTCCTGACTTCCACTTCCCATGGAGAAACGATTTTCGCTTCGCCGCTCAGACACTCGACGCCCAGTTCCGAGTAGCGCTCTACCGAGTCGTGCGGTTCGATATCGGCGATCACCTTTCGCACGCGCGCCATGACGTCACTGAAATCGAAGGACGCTGCCGCTTCGCGAATGCCGAACTCCCTCGAACGCTTCACGTGTGAGAGAAACTTGGCGGACCGAATCAGCGCCTTGGAAGGGACGCAACCGGTGTTGAGGCAGTCGCCGCCCATCTTGTGCCGTTCGACCAGAGTGACTTTGGCTTTGACGGCCGCGCCGATATAGGCAGTGACAAGGCCGGCCGAACCGGCGCCGATGACGACCACGTTGCGGTCGAAACGCGCTGGCTTTTCCCATCGGGCATACACGCGCCGCGCTTTGACGCGGTCCACTATCTTGTGCGTGATGAGGGGGAACAAGCCGAGGAGCGTAAATGAGGCGATCAATCCGGGCGACAGAATTCCATCCAGCGAATCAATGCGGGCAAGCTGGGTGCCGGCGTTGACATACACGAGGGTGCCGGCAAGCATTCCGAGCTGACTGACCCAGTAAAAAGTGCGGGTCGCCAATGGTGTCAGCCCCATCACCAGATTGATGACGAAAAAAGGAAACAAGGGCACGAGCCGTAGCGTGAAAAGATAGAAAGGCCCGTCTTTCTCGATGCCTTTATTGACCGCCTTCAGTTTGTCCCCGAACCTGGACTGCACCACGTCGCGCAACAGGTAGCGGGACACGAGGAATGCCAGTGTGGCGCCGATGGAAGAAGCAAACGACACGATGAGGGTGCCCCACAACAAGCCGAAAACGGCGCCGCCCGCCAATGTCATCACCGCTGCCCCCGGCAGGGAAAAAGCGGTGACCAGAACGTAAATGACGAAGTAAGTGCCGGCCGTAACAAGGGGGTTGGCCTGGAAGTACGCGTCAATCGTTTCCTGGTGCGCCTTGAGACTTTGCAGGCTCAGGTAATCGAAGACCGCGATGCCCTGGCTCTTCGCCACCATCAGCAGTAAAACGACGACTGCAACCAGCGCGACGACAACCATCAGTTTCCTCTTGCTTCCTCTTTTCCTGACATTGCTGTCGGAGGTCGATTTTGCGCTCACTTGGTTCTTCACCTTACTGGAAGTGGAGGTTTACCAGGCGCATTGCCTGAGATGTTGGTCGGGCAAGACCCCGAGAGCCGTCTCCGGCGAGAATTCCGGGCCGTGGAGAATGCGCGAAAAATATGCGTCGTGGCCCGCAGTGCCGTCTGGCCAGTCGGCCAGAAACTGGTCGACAAATAGGATATGGTCGTAGTGCACCTTGATCGCGTCGATAAAGACCGCGCCGATGCGGGTCCCGTAGAGGTGAATGGTCGGAGGACACGGCCGGATTGAAATGCGTGTCGCGACTCCGTAGTGTGTGCCAGAGAAATTCGGCATGCCGGCAGCGCCGTTATTGATGACGGCGAATGCGCGGTCGGCGTCTCGCAGTTTGCGCAACGCCGGCAGGCAAGTGTGGCTGCTGGCGAATACATCCACGTTCGCTTGTTTGAACAGCGCCGCCAGATCCGCGTCGTTGTCTGGTGAATGTAAAGCCGTGTGGCCAAACTCCCACCCCGAAAGCGAACGGGCGTCGCCGTGAACGATGGCGATCCTGAGGTCTCCGACTGCCGCAACGAGGTGCATTGGCAAGGTGCAGAGTTGCCCGGTCAGTTGCGGAAACGGTGACGCGACCTGGCGCAGGCGTGACATGACGGTATTGGATTGTTCGACCTGTGCATCGTCAACGTCCGCTGGATAGGCACAGCCGCAGTCGGCGTCGGGATCGTCCGATTGCAGCTCGGTCTCTACGTTGCCGCGCAGTGCGACATGTTGCAGTACCTGCGCATTGAGCGACGAAAATGCCGCCGGGTTGGTGTTGAGCCAGTTGAAATCGCCGTTGAAGACGAGTGACGATTCCGGTTCCAGCAGCCGATGCAGGACATCCAGCGCAGCAAGGTTTCCATACAGGCCGCCGGCGATCACCAGGGTGTCGGCGTGCAGCTCCGCATCGCGTTTGAAGTCACGCGGCGCGTAGCGGTAGTGCAGGGGGCAGCTGCGACCGGGCTCAGACAAGCGGTTTGGTTCCTTCAATCTGCACCAAGTTTAATCTGCACCTTGTTCAATCTGCACCAAGCGCGCCGCCGCAACTCGACCCCTGACCGGCGGTGCAGCCGAAACAGTGATCGCGAACCACGATCGGCTTTCCGGAGAGATCCTGCCCGATCAGTTCTTCCAGACGGGGCCTGGGCTTGTTGTCGTGAACGAGCGCGAGGTCGAGCATCTGGTTGAAGTCGCAATCGTAAACAAAGCCCTGCCAGTCGACGGATATCAGGGTACGGCACATCACTGATTGCAGGTTTTCTTCCCGGTACGATGCGCGCAGGGTGTGCATGTATTCGTTGAACTGGCCCTTTGAGATCAGCGTGCTTCCGAAGCGCTGTATCGGCATGTTGGTCAGTGTAAACAGCGCATTGAAGTGCACGCCGTATTCATCCAGGAGATGCTTTTTGTACTGCTGTTCCAGTTCGCCCTGAGGCGGCGGCAGCGAGGGGCCCTGCGGGTTGTACACAAGATTGAGGGTCAGGCCGGAGTCGCCAACGCCATAACCCAGCGCGTTCAACCTTCGCAGCGCACGGATGCTTTTGTTGAACACGCCATTGCCGCGTTGGCCGTCGACATTTTCTTCGAGATAGCAGGGAAGCGACGCAACGATCTCCACTTCATGCTCAGCGAGGAATTGCGCCAGGTCGTCCTGCCCGGGTTCTTCGAGGATGGTGAGATTGCAGCGGTCCATGACCCTTACGCCGAGTTGGCGGGCCTGTCGGACCAGATCGCGAAAATGCGGATTCAGCTCGGGTGCACCTCCTGTCAGGTCGAGCGTCTGAATGTCGGAAGCGCCGAGAAAACGAAGTACGGTCGTGATGGTCTTTTGATCCATCATCTCGGTCCGGGTCGGGCCGGCGTTGACATGGCAGTGCAGGCAGGCCTGATTGCACTTGTATCCAAGATTGACCTGAAGCGTCTCCAATCGACGACGGTCGAGGGCGGGGAAGCTGAACTCGTTCAGCTTCGGCAACGTGGCATGCATGATTATTGAATACCTTGCGTTATATCAGACGTGTGTGGTTTGGTTAATGCTATATGTCTTGCGTGTAACGGATACGTGTGAGCAACCCGGTCCGGATGTGCGTGACGGAAAACCCGGTGGTCTCGATGGCGACGGTAAGAGAGCCCGGTCCCGCATCTTCGATTCTTCCACCGAGAACCAAATCCCGCATTCAACATCAAAACCGGGCAGAGAAAGATTCGATCATTCGGAAAACATGCCCCTGATGCGCCGAATGCGGCAGCAATATCTTCATTTCGAAATGTTCGTCACGATGCGATTGCGATTTGGTCTCATTCTAAGCACTTTTTCAGTGCCCAACCAAGTTCGTGTGGCCAATATTCCCGAGAGCCATGCCATCTCGGGGTGGGCACTGCAGACCCCGGACAAAGGAACGCTTGCATGTATCAAAAATTCGATCCGGGCGCTGAGCCACTCATTGAGGCCGACACGGTTTCTTTTTCCGAGATACCCCATTACCTGACCGAGACTTACTGGTGGGCTTATATCCACCCGCGCGCGGTGCGGTTTTTCGACCGTATGGTCGCCGTCAACCTGATCCTGTTCGGAAACTATCGGCGCTTGCGCAATGCCGCTCTGGCAGCCCTGCCGCACCGGCTTACCGGCAAGACCTTGCAAGTCGCCTGTGTGTATGGCGATTTCACCCCATCGGTGGTATCGCACCTCGCGCCGGGCGCAACCCTCGACGTGGTTGACGTTGTTCCGATTCAACTCGAGAATTTGCGCGGCAAGTTGCCGGCATCAACACCGGTGACGCTGTACCGGCGTAATTCGGCGGCGCTCGGCTTTGAATCGGCAACCTATGATCAGGCAATCGTTTTCTTTTTGTTGCACGAGCAGCCGGAGGCGGTGCGGCGACAGACCCTGGCGGAAGTGTTGCGCGTGCTCAGGCCGGGTGGACGTGTGGTTGTGGTTGATTACCATCGTCCGCACTGGTTCAATCCGCTGCGCCTGTTGATGAGACCACTGCTCGCCCGCCTCGAGCCGTTTGCGCTGGATTTGTGGCGAGAAGAGGTGAGCCACTGGCTTCCGGAAGGTCTCGCGCCCCGGCAGGTTCAGAAATGGACCTTCTTTGGCGGGCTGTATCAAAGAATCGTGATTGATCTATGAGCGGAAGAACTGACTGCTGGTTTCGGCCAGACGATGCTGCTGGGCGGCCTGTTGGCGTCGCTTGTATACGCGAACGCGAATGCCGGCGAGGACCTGACGGTCGAAGCAAGACGCGCGGGCTCTGCCGTGGCGGTTAAGGCGCGGGCGACACTCAGGGCACCGGCGGATCTGATCTGGAAGACCCTGACGGACTATGATCATTTAGCGGAATTCATTCCGGGCATGCGCGAGAGCAAAATGATTGATCGCCGGGGGCCCGCCGCTATCGTTGAGCAGCATGGCGAGGCAAAATTTCTGGTGTTTTCCTACGCTATAGATGTCGTTGTGGCGTCCGCAGAGTATCCGCCAGACCGCATAGAGATTCATGTTTTGTCGGGAAATCTTCGTCAACTCGACGGGGCTTACCGGCTGCGCGCCGGGGATGAGCACGGGACCTGGGTGTTAAGTTGGTCGGGCCTTATTGAGCCGACATTGCCAGTCCCTTCGTTTCTGGCGGTCGGTCTGATGCGGCGGAACGTAGAAGCGCAGTTTTCTGGAATGGTTGCCGAAATCGAAAGGCGCCAGGCGCAAGCGAACCAACGGGCCAGGCTGCTGGTCTCGACGAAGGCATGGTGACATTGACAAAGGGGTCTTGGGCCAGAGTGGTGGCCCCACTGTTGTTGCTGGGGTTTGCCGGTTGTGCAACGGTCCAGCAACCGCATCGCGAAAACCTGGGCTCGGACAATGCGGAAATCCGGGAGTGCGCGCGCTGGTTCAAGGCGCTCGATTCGGCAGTGGTGCGTGCCGGGGTGGGCGATATCGAGGCGCGCCGCGTTGACGGCTTTCCGTATCTACGGGTTGATCGTTTTACCGCGGCGATCGGTGAGTCTGTCGATGCCGACAACGCGCTTCGGGATGCCTGGATCACGCGGATGCTTGAACTTGATATGGTTGGCCGGCGCGTGGAAATCACCAACTTGCCGGCTGCGGACATTGGGCAGCTGGGGGTCGGGAGCCGTAATGCTGCGTTGTCGCGCTCCCAGGACTGTGCGCACACCCTGGCTGTGGCCGACATGTCCGACAGCGACAGGATGGCAGCCTTGCTGGGCCAACGCGCCTTTGTCGACGACGATTACAGTTCAGTCAAACGCACGTTGGGCCTGTACGGGCTGTTAAGGGTACCCTTTGCCGGCGGCATTGAGGACTGGCACGAAGAGGCGGTTCAGACTTTCCAGAGCTCGCGCGCAGGTGAGCGTTCCGGACACCCGTTGATTCGATATGTCCCTCCTGCGGCGCCTGTCTATACGCGCGAGCAGGTTGCGCAACTACTTGGCCGAACTTCAGATCCGTTGGGTGTTCCGGTGTTGTCGGAAGCCGAACGCGACCGGCTGTTCGCGACCTATGCGCCGGTGCTGGAAATCGAAACTACCGGCAACTTCGATCGCATTGGCAGGCTGTTCTGGTCCGCCGGGCCTGTGCCGCAAGTCGATGTGTCGCAACCAACCATGTACCGCAAACTTGCCTACACCCGGGTGGATGGTCGAACACTGGTGCAGTTGGTGTACCTGGCGTGGATGCCGGAGCGGCCGAAGGACGACCGGTACGACATGCTCGGCGGGCTTCTTGACGGCATCATCTGGCGGGTCACGCTGGCTGCCGATGGTGAGCCGGTGGTCTTCGACACCATTCACCCCTGTGGTTGTTTCCACATGTTTTTCCCGACTCCGCGCGTCGAGGCGTTGCCGGCACCAGGCAAATATGTCGAGTGGGCGTTCTCTCCGGCCGCACTGCCGGCGATTCCCGAAGGTACCCGCGTGACCGTGAGCGCGCAGACACGCACGCATTACCTGAGCAATGTGTGGCCGACGCGGTCGTCCGAAGGAATGCAATATATGTTCGCCGACTACGACGAATTGAGATCTTTGCCGCTTCCCGAGGAGGGCTCGCGCAGTGCCTTTGGTCCCGACGGACTGGTGCCGGGAACCGAGCGCGGCGAGCGCTATCTGTTCTGGCCGATGGGGATTGCCAGCGCCGGTGCCATGCGTCAGTGGGGCACGCACGCGACTGCTTTCCTTGGCCGCCGGCATTTTGACGATGCCGATCTGATCGAAAAGCGCTTTCGCTTGCTCGAGTAAGCGCGCCCGGACAACCCTGCCTCCAATGACCTGCTGGCGTGGGCAGTGGTTCTTGTTACCATGTGCCTGGCCGAGCAATTGTGCCTGGTATAGATTCCGGATTCTCGCGGAGCGTAGAGATGAGCCGTGCTTTTGTAAAAAATGACAATGATGATCAATCGGGCGAAGATCTGCCGGAGCGGCCGGTCAGCGACGCACCCAATTACGTGACGGAGGAAGGGCTGCGGCTTCTGCGCGAACGCGTCGAGGAGTTATCGCAGGAACATGCCCGGCTTCGCGAAGCGGCGGAGGCGTTTGACAAGCCTCGGCTGGCGGCAAACGAACGCGACCTCCGCTATTTCCAGTCAAGACTCGAAAGCGCGACGCCGGTGGATGTCGCCAGCGAACCGAAGGGCGAGGTTCATTTTGGCGCGACGGTCAAGACCGAAGACGAAGAAGGCAATGTCAGCAGTTTCACCATCGTCGGCGAGGACGAGGCGGATGTCAGGAACAACAAGATTTCGTGGCGCTCGCCGCTGGCCAAGGCGCTGCTCGGATCGAGGGTAGGCGATACCGTGACGTGGACCCGCCCGGCGGGATCGACCACGCTGGAGGTGCTCGAAATCGGCTATCCACGATAGCCCGGGCAGGCAAAAAGCCGGCGTCATCACAATCCGGAGCCGTTCCGGCCGATCTGCCTGCGAACCCGCAAGGTTTGTCTTAGTGCGGGTTATGCTGGCACGTGCCGGACTGAACGGACTGCAAGAACAATAAAGGTTTTACAGGGAAGGAAAAGACGATGCTGGATCTGCGCATTGACAATGCCACGATTTACGACGGTAGCGGCGCCGCCGCGAGCAGTGGCTCGGTGGGGGTAAAGGACGGCCGTATTTGCGAGGTTGGTGCATTCGAAGGCGAGGCCCGCGAGCGCGTCGATGCCGGCGGCCTGGCGTTGATGCCCGGCATTATCGATACCCATACGCACTACGATGCGCAAATCACCTGGGACCCCTATGCAAACCCGTCGCCGGCACTCGGGGTTACGACACTGGTCATGGGCAACTGCGGGTTTACCATTGCGCCGTGCCGGCCGGCGGACCGTGACCTGACAATGCGTAACCTCACGCATGTCGAGGGCATGTCGCTCGAGGCGCTGCGCCAGGGCATCGATTGGGGTTTCGAAACGTTTCCACAGTATCTCGACATGCTGGAGAAGAAAGGCGTCGGCCCCAACGTCGCCTGTTTCGTGGGGCATTCAGGGGTGCGGACCTTCGTTCTGCGCGACGGCGCCTCGAAGCGCGCGGCCGATGCCCGGGAAGTGAAGCAAATGCGCGACATTGTCACTGAGGCGATGGAAGCGGGCGCTTGCGGATTCGCCACGACGCGGTCCTATCAGCACAATGGAGAGGCCGGCATTCCGATGCCTTCGCGTCTCGCCGACGATCATGAAATGACGACCCTGTCCGGCGCGCTGCGCGATTCGGGCAAGGGATTGTTGATGATGACCAAGGCCTCTGACACACCGATGCCGTGGATCGAGTCCTTGTGCGCGGCGGCCGATCGCCCCTACCTCGTCGCTGCCTTGCTGCATTCGAATATGGCTCCCGAGCTCGCATTCAATGACCTGCACGAGATCGCAGCCGCGCAATCACGCGGGCGGAGAATGTACGGTGCGGTGTCGGCATGCCCGTTGACCTTCGAATTCACCTTTCATGAACCCTATCCTCTCGAGGGTTTTCGCTGCTGGAAACCATTGATGAGCATGGGCGATGCGGCCTATCGCAAGGCGCTTGCCGATCCCGCGCTTCGCTCGGCAGTGAGGGACGAACTGACGGAACGTGCGCTGCGCGTGTTCAATGGTGAATGGGATAAATTGTTTGTGGCGCAGGTGGCGGATGCGGCTCACGCCGGATACGAAGGGCGCGCGGTGGCGGATCTGGCCGCTTCGAACGGTGCCGATCCGCTGGACTTCATGCTCGATCTGGCACTGTCTGAAGATCTGGATACCCTGTTTACCGCAACACTGCTCAACTCCGACGAAGAAGCGGTCGGAAAGTTGATGCGCGACGACAATGCCATCATTTCCCTGTCGGACGCCGGTGCCCACCTGACGTTTCTGTGCGATGCCGGTTACGGGCTGCACGTGCTCGGTCACTGGGTGCGGGAGCGCCGGGAAATGTCGCTGCCCGAAGCGGTGCGCAAGCTCACCTCGGAGCCCGCCCGATTGTTTGGCATCAAGGATCGCGGCCGGATAAAGCCCGGAGCCTGGGCCGATCTGTTGCTGTTCGATCCGAACACGGTTGGACGGGGTGCGACCGCCCGCGTGCATGACCTGCCTGCCGGCGCGTCACGCCTTACGACCGCGTCTCACGGTGTTCATGGGGTATGGATAAACGGAAACCTGGTCGCAGACGGCGAGGGCATTCGTAGCGACGGGGCGCTTGCCGGCCGCGTGTTGCGCGAATTCGACGGCTGAACCGGCGAGCGGCGGCAGACCGCCCACCCGCGGTCAGGACTCGCAAACTCACTCGTCGAGCAACGCTTCGATCTGCGTAACGATCTTCGGGTTTTCCGGTTTCATCCGCGCCGGATAGCTGAACGCACGGTTACCGTCGCGCGACAGAAGGTACTTGTGGAAATTCCACTCCGGGGCGTCGTTGGTCATTTTGGTGAGTTCGGCAAATACCGGGTTCGCCTTGCCGGGCACGACACTGGTTTTCTCTACCATCGGAAACTCGACGCCGTAGGTCAGTTCGCAGAAGTCCCGTATCTCGCTGTTTGAACCTGGCTCCTGGTAACCGAAGTCGTTAGCCGGAAAGCCGACGACCACCAGCCCCCGGCTGCGATACTTCTCATAGAGCGCCTGCAGCCCCTCGTATTGCGGCGTGTTGCCGCAGTAGCTTGCGGTGTTTACAGCAAGCACCACCTTGCCGGCGAACTGGCACAGATCCATCGGCTCGCCATCGAGGCTGTTCAGTTTGTGGTTGAGAACGGCGGGGCAGGCGCCGATTGCCCCGCTGGACATCAATGTCAGAAAAGGTAGCAGCAAAACAGCAATCAAGTGACGCCTGGTTATCGTGCGCATGGTAATCGTGACTCCTTGTGGCGGGATTGTATGACAGTCCCGATAACTGACCGCTCCGCGGCTTGTCAGTTCATATTGAATGTTGCCACCGGAAAAAGCATCGGTGGCGACGGAAAAATTTTCCTTCTGTGCGGTTTTTCACTGAAGCAACCGCGATAGAATCGCCTCATGGGACCACTGGAAGGACTCAAGGTTATCGAACTCGGGCAGTTGATCGCGGGGCCGTTTTGTACCCGTGTGCTCGCCGAGTTCGGCGCGCAAGTCGTGAAGATCGAATCGCCCAAAGGCGGTGACCCGCTGCGGCAATGGCGCAAGCTCTACGAGGGCAATTCCTTGTGGTGGCTGTTGCAGGCACGTAACAAGCAGTCCGTCACGGTCAATCTCAAGTCTCCCGAGGGCCAGGAAATCGTCAGGCGGCTGGCGGCCAATGCCGATATCGTGGTGGAAAATTTCCGTCCGGGTGCGATGGAAAAGTGGGGCTTGGGCTACGAGGATTTGTCACGCGAGAACCCGGGACTGGTGATGGTGCGCCTGTCCGGATACGGCCAGACCGGTCCCTATCGGGACAAGCCCGGTTTCGGGGCTATCGGTGAAGCGATGGGCGGCTTGCGTCATGTCACCGGATACCCGGACCGCCCGCCCGTGCGTGTTGGCATCAGCCTGGGCGATGCGGTTGCTTCGTTGTATGGCGTTATCGGGGCGTTGATGGCATTGCGCCAGCGGGAGGTCAATGGTGGCCGCGGCCAGGTGGTCGACGTTGCGTTGTATGAGGCGGTATTCAGTTTGATGGAAAGCCTGTTGCCGGAATACGACGTCTACAATTTCGTTCGCGAGCGCACCGGCGCATCTTTGCCGGGCATCGCGCCATCCAATACCTACACCACGCGGGACGGAAAATTCGTCGTGATCGGCGCCAATGGCGATTCCATTTTCAAACGCATGATGACGGCGATCGGCCGTGAGGATCTGGCAAACGATCCTGACCTTGCAAAAAACGACGGTCGTGCGGCCAGAAGCGATGAACTCGACGCGGCGATCGGTGCATGGTGCAGCGCCCGCGATCTCGATGAGGTGCTCGCCGTACTCGACCGTGCGGAAGTCCCGGCCGGTAAAATCTACGATATTGCCGACATCGTCAATGACGTTCACTATCGCGCGCGCGGCATGATCGAACAGGCGCAGTCGAGCAGCGGAAAAGCGGTGAAGGTGCCCGGCGTGGTGCCGAAGCTCTCGGGTACCCCCGGCGGCACGCGCTGGCTCGGCCCCGCGCTCGGCGAACACACCGTGGCCGCGCTGGAATCGATTGGCTATGGCGACGAGCAAATAGCGGATTTGAAAAAACGTGGCGTGGTGTGAGAATTCGCTACGCTGCGATCGGCGTCGGACGAAATCTGTACCAGCAGAATCCCGATGATTACGCATTTCCGGCCCGGACCATGAAGCGGACTGATTGCTTGCATGGCGCGACCATGGTCGAAAGAAAATAATGACAATCAAGCAATCGCTGACGCTGGGCAAAGGGGTGCGCGCACGCGAAGTGTGGGCCTGGGCGATGTTCGATTTCGCCAACTCTGGCTACACCACGGTGGTTATCACCGCCGTATTCAATGTGTATTTCGTCGCCGTCGTGGCGCAGGGCGCCGATTGGGGAACGTTCGCGTGGACGCTGGCGCTGTCGGCATCGTACGCACTCGTTGTTCTGACTGCACCGCTGATCGGTGCCTACGCCGACGTTCATGCGGCAAAGAAGAAACTGCTGGTGATCACGACGATAGGTTGCATCGCGGCGACCGCGGCGCTCGGGCTGGTTGGGCCGGGCGAGCTGGCACTCGGTATTGCGCTGCTGATTGTTTCGAACTATTTCTTTGGCGCAGGAGAAAACCTGATCGCGGCATTCCTGCCCGAGATTGCGCAGGGGCATGCATTGGGCAAGGTGTCCGGCTGGGGCTGGGGGCTTGGCTACATGGGCGGATTGCTCACGCTTGGCCTGTGTCTGGCATACGTAACCCACGCGCAAGGGCTCGGGCAAGGCAGCGACCAGTTCGTGCCGGTTACCATGTTGATCACGGCAGGCGTGTTCCTGCTGGCGGCGTTGCCCACCTTCCTGTGGCTCAAGGAGAGGGCGCACCCGCAACCGTTGCCATCCGGCGGGTATGCCGGCGTGTTTACGCGCATCTGGCACACCGTGCAGCACGCACGCGAGTACCGGGACCTGATGCGTTTTCTCGTGTGCATTCTTTTTTATCAGGCTGGCGTGCAGTCGGTCATCACGCTGGCTGCGATATACGCTGTCGAGGCGATGGGTTTTCAGACCAACGACACCATCATGCTGATTCTCGTGGTGAACCTGACGGCGAGCCTGGGCGCGCTTGCCTTTGGCCATGTGCAGGACCGCATCGGCCACAAGCGCACGATCGTCGTGACGCTGCTTGGCTGGTTGCTGACGATCCTCGTGGCCTGGATGGCGCAGACGCCTGGCGTGTTCTGGATTGCGGCCAATCTGGCGGGCTTGTGTCTCGGCGCCAGCCAGTCGGCGGGGCGCGCACTTGTCGGTTATCTCAGCCCGGTGCAACGCCGCGCCGAATTCTTCGGGCTGTGGGGCTTCGCGGTCAAACTGTCTTCGATCTTCGGTCCGCTGACCTACGGGGCGGTGAGTTGGCTCACAGGGGGCGACCATCGCCGTGCCCTGCTGACTGTCGGCGTGTTTTTCATCATCGGCCTGTTTATCCTGGCAAGTATCGATGTGCAGCGCGGGCATGCGTCGGCGCTGCGCAACAGTGTTCCGGATGGTGACGCATAAAGCCGGCCTGAACCTCCGGGCGGTTGTTGTCAAAGCGCCGGTCGGCGGGGCCTGTGCCCGCCCTCCAGTTGCCTGGTGTCCGGTTGGTGGGACGGCTGGGCTAGAATAGCAACCCACTTCGCCGCAGGTACCGCCGCATGGCACGCGCAGACGAATTGTCGTTATCGAACGATGGGTCGAATGTAATCCGGTTTTCCACTACCGGGTCACCTGACGCGATCGACCTGTTGTCAGAAGTTGCAGAGCAGCTCGGGCTGGCGCAGCGCGAGTCCGCTTTGCCGATGGAAGAACTGATCGGCCGGGTCGAGGAGGCCGATCAGCGCGGCGCGCAGCTGTTGCGCCAGCTGACGTTGCGCTTTCTCGATGGCCGCGATCAGGCTGACGTGCAGCAACTGGTCCGGATCTGGGAAGCGGCGAGCTTGTACCTCGCACGTCTCGCATCGGCTTATGCCCAGCTGGTCAGGATTTTTCAGACCTATGGCAAAGGCTGGGCCGCAGCCGGCGATCGTCTGCCGGTGGTGATCGCCCGCGCTCTTCGTTCCAATGGCTTGCGCATGAAATGGATGCGCCTGCGCTACCAACCCATAGCGCCAGGGCTCTGGCAGACGTTCTCGCAACTGTCATCCTATATCGAGGACAAAGGGTTGATGCGCTCGCGAGTGTTTGTTTACGACGACCTTTCAACGTTGCAGCGTGAGCTCACCAAACCGCTGATGTTCGCGATGTCTGCCACCGATGGCCTGCCGCCCCGGGAAATCGACATGGTGGAGAGACTCACATCGCATCTCGCCGGCCGTTTCTGTTTCCAGCGTCATCCGGGCAGGGGCTGCGGTTTCGTGCTGGACATCGACCGATGGACCATGCCCGGCCGCTACCGTTCCGGTGATGAAATCCGGCTTGGCGCCCGTTTTTTCGGCCCCGGCGCTGCGATCGCAGACCTGGAAATGCTCGCGGCGCAACTCGCAGCTGGAGATATCTCCACTGCGGACGTCAATCTTGACGCCAATGCCGACGTAGAGACGGTCATCGATGTCATGGCACACCTCGAACGGCATTGGTCGGTCGAGCGGCCCGGACGCCGGGGCCAGCGCGGCAGCGCGTCATCGAGCGTGGCGGTGACCGCCGGTTTGGCGGAAATCGTGCAGCGCGTTGCTGGCGGGGATCAGGGTTCAGCTGCCGACGAAGAAGCTCTGGAAATCTGGGGGCTCGACAACGAAAGCGATGCTGGAGTCGGTGCGCTGGTGCCGGTAGAGCGCGGGGAGCAGCTTGGTGTCGGCAGCCTGATCGGAATGCGTTCATCTGGCAGCCGTTCCTGGACTGTTGGCGTCATCCGGAGACTGGCGGCGCATGATGCTGCACGCCGCCGCGTCGGCATCGAATTACTGGGGCGGGGTGTTCAGGCTATCGACTTGTACGATGCCGGCAACGGCGAGCGCATTGTGACCGGATTGTTGCTGCCATCGCTCACGGGCGAGAGCGCCGGGCACGAGGAGGTCAGTGTGCTGCTGCCCGGGCGCATCTTCAGCGCTGATGTGGCGCTCGAAATGCTGGCCTATGGCAAGAGGTATGCGCTTCAGCCCTTGATGGTGACCGAAGCAGGAGACGACTTCGAAATCGGACGGTTTCACATAAGCGAGAGCGTGGATTAGGCATCAACGCTCTCGTCTAACAGGCTGTTGAAAAACGTCGCGAGCGGCCTTCAGCCGGGTGCGCACTGTTTGGAAAGAACCGGAGCGCAGGAACCGGAGTGTACACGGGAAGTACATGAGGATTCCGAGCACGGTTTCAATCAATTCGGGAGCAAGCCCGGATCAAGGCCGCGCAGTAGCTTTTCAACAGCGCTAAAGCAGCACTCTGGTCAGCCACGCACTATATCGTTCAGTTCCTCTTCGCAAACGCTGTGCGTGATCGGGTATTCATACCAGTCAATTCTGTAGCTGGCCTGCTCCAGGTGGTCACGTGAACTCGCCGCGAGTGACATTGGCACGACACCGTCCATCGTCCCGTGCCCCATGAAAATGGGCGTTTGCTGATTCGCAACATGGCGCTCGCGCGCAAGCGTTGACATCAGCGGGAGATATGCCGACAGCGCCATCAGGCCGGCGAGTCTGCCCGGATAGCGCAAACCCGTCTGAAGCGCCATGGCGCCGCCCTGGGAAAAACCGGCGACGACGATACGCGAGGCCGGGATGCCGCGCGCCACTTCCTTGTTGATCAGGCCGGCGATCATGTTCTGAGAGGCACGCACGCCCTGTTCGTCCTCTTTCCTCGTATTCAGGCCTGCGTCGAGAATGTCGTACCAGGCCCGCATCACGAATCCGCCATTGATGGTGACCGCCATCATTGGCGCATGCGGAAAGATGAAACGGATGCCAAGTTTGGGCAAAGAGAGTTCGTCGACAATCGGCACGAAGTCATTGCCGTCCGCGCCAAGGCCGTGCAGCCAGATAACGGTGTGGCTTGGCGACGGCCGGGTTTCGATTTCGATGGTCTCGACGCGATTGCGGTCCGTGGTCTTGTTCATGACTTGCGGGGCCTGGTTACGTGCTTTTTCGAATGGCGGATTTGGGCCGGAAAGCCTTGCAGACATCCTCGTTTGTCTCGATATATGGGCCGCCGATCAGGTCCACGCAGTAAGGCACCGCTGCGAAGATGCCATGCACCAAAGCTTTGCCGGCATCGTCCTTCAGTCCTTCAAGCGTTTCGCGTATCGACTTCGGCTGTCCGGGAAGGTTGATGATCAGGGTGCTGCCGCGAACCACGGCCACTTGCCGTGAAAGAATCGCGGTCGGTACGAAACGCAGGCTGATCTGGCGCATCTGTTCCCCGAAGCCGGGCATCACCTTGTCGGCAACGGCGAGGGTTGCTTCCGGCGTGATGTCTCGTGGCGCCGGCCCGGTGCCGCCAGTGGTCAGAATCAGATTGCAGCTTTCGAGGTCGGCGAGTTCCTTCAGGGTGTTTTCAATGACCGGTTGTTCATCCGGAATAATGCGTGCGACAAAGGTCAACGGATTGACGACAGCATGCGTCAGCCACTGCTCGAGAGCAGGCACGCCCTCGTCCTTGTAAACGCCCTGGGACGCACGGTCACTGATCGATACCAGTCCAATGGTAATTTCTTCGCTATCGTTCATTTGTCTCTCCAGCAAGCACTTTGGTTCGCCAACGTTTGAAGCTATCCAGGTTTGAAGCTATCCGGGTCTGATGCCATCCGCAGCGACCGGGTCGCCGCGGATGGCGGCACTGCGTGCGCCGGCCGGTCTGTATTGCGCCTGTCCCGGTTCGAAATCAGGCATCTGATTGTCCAGCGCGGTCATGTTTCAACATGGTTTCCCTTATATCGCGCAGCAACTCGCGGAACGAGCGTGGCGGCTTCGAATTGGCCATTTCGCGCTTCGCGTTGCGCAGCAAGGTACGCAGGCGCTGCGTGTCCGCGCCAGGGAAGTCGGACACGAACTGCGATATCGAATCCGGGTCGGCAAGCAGTTGCTCGCGCCAGCGCTCGGCGCGATGCAACAAGGCAACGTTTCTCGCAGACCCGGCCTGAACGAGTCCGAGTTGTTCGCGTATGCGCTCGGCGTCGACATCACGCATCAGTCGGCCGATATACTGCAGTTGCCGGCGTGATGCCCCCCGGGCGGAAATGCGGCGCGCGTCGAGCACAGCGGCGAGCAGTGCTTCCGGCAGGTCGATACGCGCAAGCTGTTCTTGCGGAAGTTCGACCAGCGTCTTGCCGAGCGCCTGCAGGGCATGCATGTCCCGCTTGCGCTGCGATTTGCTGACCTCTGATTCACTTTCCACGTTCAGATGTTCCCGGTCCCGAAAATGCGGGTGGTATCATACCTGACGAAAAAGCCGGCGCAGTGCCGGAATCAGTAGCTTGCAGAAACATTCCCCGAATTCCCGATCCACCGATTCATTGCAAACAGTCAGATGGCCAGCGACGCGTTCACCTACCAGCAGGAACAATTGATGGCAATTGCCAGGGATGCGCTAGACCATGCTGCGGGCGCGGGGGCATCTGCCGCAGAGCTCGACGTGAACGAAGGGTTCGGACAGACGGTCAGCGTTCGGCGCGACGAGGTAGAGACGATTGAATATAACCGCGACAAGGGGATGGGGGTTACCGTTTTCGTTGGCAAGTGCCGCGGTCACGCCAGTACGTCGGACCTGACGCAAGAAGCAGTACGCACCACCGTTGATGCGGCATTGTCGATCGCCCGTCTGACTGCTTCGGATGAGTATGCGGCGCTTGCCGATCCGGCGTTGCTTGCGACCTCATTCCCCGATCTCGACCTGTATCACCCGTGGGGCCTGTCGGTGGAAGATGCGGTGCACATTGCCCGCGACTGTGAGCGCGCCGCATTCGCGGCGGATTCCAGAATCAACAATTCGGAGGGCGCGAGCGTGTCGGTGCAACAGGCGCAGTTCGTCTACGCCAACAGCCACGGTTTCATGGCGGGTTATCCCAGCACACGGCACTACCTGAGTTGTTCGGTGACGGCCGGCAAGGGCGACAACATGCAGCGCGACTCGTGGTGGACGATGGCGCGCGCGCATGAGGATCTCGATTCGCCGGAATCGGTCGGCACTACCGCCGGCCAACGCGCTGCCCGTCGCCTCGACGCAAGACAGATTGCCACGACGAAAGTGCCGGTCATTTTCGAATCATCCGTTGCATCAGGCTTGCTGGGCCATTTTGTTGCCGCAATCAGTGGCGGCAGCCTGTACCGCAAGCAGTCTTTCCTGCTCGACAGCCTGAACACCCGGGTGTTTCCGGAGTTCGTGCGCCTGGACGAACTGCCGCACCTGAAGCGGGGGCTGGCAAGCGGTGCGTTCGACAGCGAGGGGGTGGCGACATCCTCGCGCGCTGTTGTCGAAAACGGTGTTGTGAAAGGCTACTTTCTGGGCAGTTACGCAGCGCGCAAACTCGGCATGCAGTCGACGGGAAACGCCGGCGGGGCTCACAACCTGCGCATGCGCTCGACCGGCGAAACCTTCGATGCGCTTCTGAAGAAAATGGGGCGCGGCCTTCTGGTAACCGATCTGCTGGGCCACGGCACCAACATGGTTACCGGGGATTATTCGAGAGGCGCGGCCGGATTCTGGGTGGAGGGCGGCGAGCTCGCTTTCCCGGTTCAGGAAATTACGGTGGCGGGTAATCTGAAACAGATGTTTGCTTCGATTGTCGCAGTCGCGGATGATGCGCTGACGCGCACATCGCGACAGACCGGCTCGATACTGCTCGAGTCGATGACGGTTGCCGGATCCTGAATGACGTTGTTTCGGGATACGCGCTCGTTGCGCCTGGCGGTTTGAACCCATGCGCCGGGGTTGGGGGTCGGATTCGATTTGATGCCTGTATATCTTCGAGCCATACGTTACTGCTGTTTGCTGCTGGTCATTGCTGCGCTGTCCGCTTGTTCGGATCGCAGCCCGGAACTGCCGCGGCTCGGCCCTGACGACATTGTTCTCGCATTTGGCGACAGCCTTACCTACGGAACCGGCGCAAGCGAAGGGGAGAGTTATCCCGAGATCCTGGCCGGGCTGATCGGCCGCACGGTTGTTGCGTCGGGCGTGCCGGGCGAGCGCACCGCCGGCGGACTGGCGCGCCTTGCGCGCGTACTCGACGTGCATCGACCAAGGATCATGCTGTTATGCCTGGGCGGTAACGACATGTTGCGCAAGGTAGGCGCCGATGAGACGGAAGCCAATCTGCGGCAAATGATCGAAACGGCTCGCGAAAGAGGCGTTGCAGTCGTGCTGATCGGGGTGCCGAAACCGGCATTGTTCGGCGGGGCGGCAGAGTTCTACCAGCGTATCGCGGATGATTACACGTTGGCTTACGAGGGCGATGCGCTCACCCGGATACTCAGAGACAACGAGTACAAGTCAGACCCGGTGCACCCGAACGCCCAAGGGTACCGGAAGCTGGCTATCGCACTTGCCGAAGTGCTGAAGAACGGCGGTGCAATATGAACATGACCGGAGTCGTGAACATGACGTCAATTGTATGTATGACGCCCGTTGTGTGCATGAATCGAGCGAAGAGGCCCGGGCGATGACGGTGCACGTTGGACACTGGATCGGAATCGGTGGTGTTTCGCCCGATGACAACCGCAAGGCACATTTGTGGGAGACGCGGCTCGACGGCGTGATGATCGCCATCGCCGCGTTATCGATCCCGGTAGCGCTGACGGAGTTGCAAAGTCATCGTGGCTGGATTGTTGCGATTGGCAATACGCTGCACTGGTTCATTCTGGCGGCGTTTACTGCCGAGCTGGTCTGGATGCTGGCGATCAGCAGTCGCAAGCTGGCGTATCTGGCGCGCAACTGGCTGAATGTCGTCATCATACTGGTGGCCTTGCTCGGACTGGCGGGCATTGCGTCGGGTGTCTGGGTGGCCTCCGCCAGGATGGCGCGTTTCGCGCTGGTGGGGCTGCTGCTGGCGCGTGCGTTCTCCGGTTTCGGAAGCGTTCTTATTGCCCGAGGCGTGCCCCTGGTGCTGGGCTTGTCCTTTCTGCTGCTTTTGCTTGCCGGCTTGGGATTTTATTTTCTCGAACCGACGGTGCGTACCTTCGGCGAGGGCATTTGGCTCGCATTCGTTACCGGGTCGACGGTAGGTTACGGCGACATCGTCCCGACGACCACCGCGTCCCGCGTGTTTGCGGTGATCATGGTGTTGGCCGGGTTTGCCTTGTTGTCGATAGTGACGGCCACTATTTCCGCGTTTTTCATCGGCGAGGACGAGAAGCGCTTGCGCGAGGAGTTGCATCGGGATATTCGCCGCTTGCATGAGGAGGTGCGCGCGTTGCGCGACGAACTGGGACGCCAGCGCAGTGGCAAGTCCTCCTCGGACGGGGGGTGATCCGGGGCCTGATTGTTCCCGGACAGGCCTGGCCAGGTGCGGGTTTTACCTAACGATGACTGAAATTTTGCGGGCGCCTGGCGCACCGGGCGTGCCGGTCGAATGGCCCGATTACATGCGGGTACGGTAGGTCTTGTAATACCTGAGCACGCGCGGCACGTAGGTCATCGTTTCCTCGTAGGGGGGTACCCGGTGGCCGGCGCGAATGACGGCGTTTTCACCTGCGTTGTAGGCAGCCAGTACCAGTTCCAGGTCGTTGTCAAACAGATCCATCAGCGTGCGCAGATAGCGTGTGCCGGCCTGGATGTTCTCAGCCGGATCGAGCCGGTTGCGGGCACCGAATCGCCGTGCGGTTTCCGGCATCAATTGCATCAACCCGGCCGCTCCGGCACGTGAGCGTGCGAAAGGGTTGTAACCCGATTCCGCGGATATGACGGCATGGATCAGGGCCGGATCGACGTTATGCCGCCGCGCTGCGGACTCGATGTCTTTCTGATAGCGCTTGCGTACCCGCGGACCGTAGTGGCGGACTTCCGTGGCGAGCGTCTCCGTCACCGGGTTACGGGTATCGACGCGGCGGTGGACCTTGTAGCGGCTGTCGTCGGGAACGTTGGTGTAATGGACGTCGCCGTTGCGATCGACATAGCGAAAGATGTCGGCGGCCGCGACGGGAACGGCGAGCACGCCCGATAACAGCACCGCACTGATGGCACGTCGGCGCATGTCGGTCAGTTCTTGTGACAGATAGCCGGCATCATGGCCTGAATCGAGCAAGGTTCAGGCCTTGGAGGGTCAACCCTTGCCGGCTACGCGGAGTGGCCCGATGGTCCCGGCCCGGCAACGGATTTCGCGTTTCGTACCGCTTCGCGTCCCGGTATGAGGACAGTCGCCAGCGCCAGGGTTACCAGCAGCAACGCGGCATACTCCTGCCAGCGCGGCTGTTCTCCCAAGACGATCATGCCGCTGAATACGCCGACTACCGGTATCATCATCGTCGACATTGCGGCGATGCTTGCCGGGGCAGTGGTGGCGAGTTTGAACCAGGCCCAATGGCAAAAAACGAACGCGACGAGCATGCTGTAGAGCAGCGCCGCGGTTGCGACCGGAGAGATCGGGCGCAGGCTCCCCTGATCGAGAACTGCCGCACCCAGCAGCACCGGGAGACCGCCCAGCGACAACTGCCACGCAACGAACGAAGTTGTCGGCAATTCGACAGGCCAGCGGCGGATGATGATGGTGCCGGCCGCCCAGGACATTGCTGCGGCGAGGATGAACAGAGCCCCCGCGGGTGCCGAGCCCAGGGACATCAACTCCGGACCGAGCAGCAATGCCAGCCCGCCCATTCCGAGCGCAACACCCGCTGCCTTGCGCAGGGTGAAACGCTCGCGCAGGAACAGCGCCGAGAGGATGACGGTCCACAGCGGCATGGTGTAGGCGAGAATGGCCGAGCGCCCCGAAGGCATCAGCGAGACTCCGTAGCCGATCAGCACGTTCCAGGCCGTCACGTTGAACAACGATGCAAGCGCCAGCCGCCGGAACTGGCCCGGGCGCAGGCGTACCGGCAGACGCTGCAGGTGCGCAATGCCAAACAACCCGACTGCGCCACCGGCGATGCATGCTGCACGGAAACTCCACACCGGCATTTCGGCAAGTGCGAGTTTCATCATCGGCCAGTTGAAACCCCAGCACAGGGTTAGCCCGACGAGCAGGAGCCAGAGAGAGCGGGGCAGGGTGTTCTGTAAGGACATCTGGTCTGGTAATTCGGTGTGGCGTTGCCGTACAAGTGCAGCGCGGCGGCAGTCAATGCAGGCACCATGTTGCGCGCGCTCCCGGGGCGGTGGCCTGGTGCCGGGGACCCTTGCCTGTTCACACTCTGCGGTTATCACCCCTGCGCGGTGCGGTTTAGGTACCTTTTTGGGGAACGCGGAAGTGTAGCGTAACGCCGGGTTCGTGGCGTGCGGGCCGCCGTCTTCCACAGTTCGCCTGGCGCATCGCGTATCATTACCGCCATGGGTTACGGACTGCTGCGTTTTTTCATTTTCTGGGGCGTAAACACGCTGTCGCTGTGGGTTGCGGACGAACTGTTCGACGGCATCATGTTTCGCGAGCTGCAATCCTTGTTTATTTCCGGTTTGCTGCTCGGTGTCGTCAACACCTTCATTCGGCCTTTGCTGGTGTTGTTGACCCTTCCATTGTCGGTTGTGACGCTCGGATTTTTTGTGCTGGTTATCAATGCACTGATGCTGCTGCTGGTCGCCTGGCTGGTCCCGGGGTTTGTGGTGGCGGGGTTCTGGTCCGGCTTCATTGTCGCCCTGTTCGTTTCCGTACTCAGCTTTGTCGTCAATTCCATTATCGGTGCCAACCGGGTTGCTGTCCGGCGTATTCAGCGGCGCTGACCAGGGCCTGTTAACACATAACTGATCGACGCGTTGCGCCCCAGGATGGGGTCAGGCAAGGCGCGAGGAGCGCAGTTTGGTTATTCCAAATAAGCGACGAGCAACACGGGCTGGCCCCATCCTGGGGGCAACCCGAAGGGCCGGGGCCGCTTTGGCGCGATCCGGCGTTGCAGCTCGCGCGTGTGGATTGACCGCACCGCGCTCGCTGCGCCTTGTCTCGCGCCAAAGCGGCCACCGGCGCGTCAACCAAATTTGCGTTAACAGGCCCTGAATGGATCGCGAACCCGCAGATCAGGTGCCGGTCACCAGAACGGCGCTGCAGGTTTTTCTTCCATTCGCCACCGGTTATTTTCTCTCCTACCTGTATCGCTCCGTCAACGCGGTCATATCGACCGACCTGATTGACGAGTTTGGCCTGTCGGCCAGTGCGCTTGGTTTGCTGACTTCGGCTTACTTCCTGGGATTTGCATCCCTTCAAATTCCGGTGGGCATCCTTCTCGACCGGGTCGGGCCTCGCCGCACCAACGCCGCATTGCTGCTTTTTGCCGGCACCGGTGCGCTGGTGTTTTCCATGGCGGAGGGTCTCCCCGGATTGCTGCTGGGGCGCACCCTGATTGGCTTTGGCGTAGCCGCGTGTCTGATGTCGAGCATCAAGGCGTTCACACTCTGGTTTCCTTTTGAACGGTTACCGGCGATGACCGGGCGCATCATGTTCGTCGGAGGTCTTGGTGCGATTTCCGCGACGGTGCCAGTCGAGGCAGCGCTGCAGGTGACCGACTGGCGGGGCCTTTTCCAGCTGCTTGCGGTGCTGACGTTTGGCGCTGCTGCCGTGGTGTTCTTCCTGGCACCGGAAAAACATCATGACCGGCCGCACGAGACGTTCGCCGGCCAGTTGCGGGGAACGGTGGGCGTGTTCGTGTCGCCGTTGTTCTGGCGCATCGCACTGGGGACGACGCTGTTCCAGTCGTTCAACATGTCGGTGCAGGGCTTGTGGGCCGGACCATGGCTGGTGGATGTGGCCGGCCTCGGACGCCAGTCCGTCGCTTTCCACCTGTTGGTGCTGGGTGTTGCGACGATGATCGGCTTTCTGTTCTGGGGTTCGCTTGCCGCTCGTCTCGTGCGCCGCGGTATTGCGCCCATGACCGTTCTGATCGCAGCCAGCGCAATGTATATGGGCGTGCAACTGCTGCTGGTCTTTGGCGCGAGCAACCTGGCGTTGCCGATCTGGATCGGTTGGGGATTTTTCGGTACGTCGGGCAGCCTTGCGTTCGCCATCCTGTCACAGCAGTTCCCGGCCCACCTGACCGGGCGTGCCACCACGGCGCTCAATCTGCTGGTGTTTCTCACGGCGTTTGCCTCGCAGTGGGCGTTTGGCGCCATCGTCAATCAGTGGCCGGTGGCCGGCGGTGGCTATGCGCCCGGAGGTTACTCGGTAGCATTTGGCGTATTCCTTGCAATGCAGTTCTGCGGCTTCATATGGATGCTTGGTGGACGACGGCGTTGAGATTGCCACGCTGCGGCGGTCCGTGTGCACGAGAGACCGGACCTGCGGCGCGCACGCCTGGAACAGCCGGTATGCCCTGGCGTCACGGAGATACGGTCTGATGGGAATCGCAAGGGAGGTTGCGCTTGCAACGACGAACGTCGGCTGCCTGTCCATTTTCCGCCTGCCGGAGTTGCCCGCACGGCGGGCCGCTGACGGTTTTGCATTTTGCGGCCGAGCGTTGCGCATGCTGACCGTGGGCGTGCTCCTGTTGCCTATTGTTGTCGCCGGCTGCGCAAGTTTCAGAAGTTATCAGACCGAAATTGGGCGAACGCTGGATCTGGTTGCGGTCGGCAGGATCGATTCGGCGATCAAGGCGCACCAGGCCCAGGCCCACTATGGCGGGGATTTGTTGTATTACCTCGAACAAGGCGAATTGCTAAGGCTGGGCGGGCGTTATGAGGAGAGCCAGATAGCCTGGTTTGAAGCGGATCGGCGAGTCAGGAAATGGGAAGAGCAAGCCCGCCTTCATCCGGAGATGCTGGCCCGCGATGCCGGATCATTACTGGTCAGCGACCGTTTGCGCGCCTACACGGGGCATGATTTCGAGAAAGTCATGCTGACAACGCGTATGGCGCTCAATCATTTGTCGCTTGGTGAATGGGACCAGGCTCGCGTTGCCATCAAACGCAGCCACGAACGCGAAGCGTTGATTGCCGGGTTGCGCGCAGAACAGGTGCGCCGCGCAGAGCAGTCCACCGGAGAAAAAGACGAGGCACCCGATTTCCGCGAACTCAACGGCTACCCGGTGCGGACGATAGACAATCCTGAGGTCAATGCCTTGCGCAATAGCTACCAGAACGCGTTCAGTCATTATCTGGCCGGCTTTGTTTACGAGGCGCTCGGGGAGATCAGTCTGGCAGCGGCCGGATATCGTCAGGCAATCGAATTGCAGCCCGGCGTTGCCTTGCTGGAGGAGGGGCTGGCGGGCCTCGACATGCGCCACTCCCAACGTGGCAGATCGGTAACCGGAGTGGACGGGACGACCGATTTGCTTTTGGTCATCGAGACCGGTCTCGCCCCGGCGCGCACCTCGGTGAACATCAATCTGCCGGTGCCGACCGACGAGGGGCTGCTGCTGGCGCCAGTGTCCTTTCCCGTCATACGTGAGTCGCGCCTCGTGAGCGGTTTGAGCGCAGTTTCGATCGATGAGGGCATGCCGACCGAAACATCGACGGTCACCAGTGTCGACCTGATGGCAAGACGTGCGTTACTGGATGAAATGCCATGGATTATGGTGCGTGCGATCGCCCGCGCCACGGTCAAGGCGTCATTGCAGAGGGCAGCTTACAAAAATGATGATTCCAACGTTGCGGGAACCGTTGTGCTGATCGGTTCGGTCTTGACCGAGCGGGCCGATGAGCGCGCCTGGCGCAGCTTGCCGTCGAGGATCGGGCTGGCCCGCTTTCGGCTCGTACATGGAACGCACGATGTGGACGTCGCTGTCGGGTCCCAAACGCACAGATTCAGTGTCAGTGTGGACGGTCCGTTTGCGGTGATGAGCGTACGGCAGGTCGGCACCGCGGCATATATGAGCCTCAGTCCCGGCCCGGGCGCCTAGCCCCGGGATGCCGCCGCGATGCACTCCGCGGCCGAATTAGACGAACATACAAACACAGAGAGGTTGTTATGAAATCGAGCACACTCCCCGTCATGATCGTTGCCGCGCTGCTGGCCGCTTGCCAGAGCGCCGGTGAGCCGAAACCTTCGGAATCCTGCCCCGGGTTTGAAGAGGCCGGATCAACCTCGGCGCTGGAACAAAGCAAGGTACGCTATCTCGACCAGCCCGACGTCAAGGTCGTGGAGATGCGCTGCGTGGCATCGGATGGTCTGCTGCGTGTCGATGTCGACATCGTCAATGAAAGACCGCGGGAACAACGCATTGCCTATCGGTTCGAGTGGTTCGAAGCGAATGGGATGAGTGTTGATAATGAGGAGGTATGGAAGCCGCTTCTGCTCTATCCGGACCAGGTGCAAACGATTCGCACCGTGTCGCCGCGTGCAGACGCGCAGGATTTCAGGGTTGTCATCAAGCGCTAATTCAATCGAACTGGAGTGGAAAAGATGCATATTCGATTCGTGGGCCGGACCTGGTTTGTTGTCGTTGTCGTCGTTGCGCTGGGGGTTGTTGGCGGGTGCTCCAAGCAGGTGCGTTACGGTGATCCGAAATCCGTCGAAACCGTCAATCTGGATTTCGGATCAACCGACTTGCAGGTGATCGCGGAAGCGATGACGCGCTCGTTGTTGCAGTCACCAGTGGTCGGCGGCGGATCAAGGCCGATCGTTACAGTGCAGGACGTAAAGAACAAAACCAGCGAGTACATTGATACGCGGGCAATTACCGACTCTATTCGCGCCGAGTTGCTGAAAAGCGGGCAAGTGCGGTTTGCAGTCGACGCGGTTGGCATGGACGAGCAAATCGACGAGCTGGAGCGTCAACAAAGCGAATATTACGATCAGGAGCAGTCGGCTGAGATCGGCAATATGGTCGCGGCGCAGTATCGGTTGGAGGGCAGCATCATTTCCATCGTCAAGGAAGCTGACGGCGTCAAGGATGTCTACTATAAATTCAACCTGCAATTGTGGAACGTGCGTAATGGCCTGCTCGAATGGTCCGATGAGAAGGACATACGCAAGACCGAGAGCTGACGAACTTGCACGAGAGCGAAGCACTGCACGATAAAATGTAGCCCATCAAACTTTTAGGGTAATCGCTGTTTTTTCGCTTCGATGTGCCGGAGCGGGCGGGTGGAAAACAAACTGGAAACACGGAAAGGACTTGGAGAAAATAATGACTCAAGCGAAGGAAATTAGGGGATTGCCGGCCATTCTCGTGATACTGCTGGCACTCACAGGATGTGAAACGCTGGACCCCTACACGGGGGAAAAGAAAGTCAGCAACGCGACCAAGGGGGCAGTAATCGGCGCCGCGGGCGGCGCCGTTATTGGCGCAATCAGTGGCGATAACGCGCGCGAGCGGCGCCAACGGGCATTGATTGGTGCCGGGGTCGGCGGGCTCGCCGGTGGCGCGGTCGGCGTCTACATGGACAAACAGGAAGCCGAACTGCGCAAGGAACTCGAAGGCACTGGCGTGAGTGTGACGCGCATCGGTGATGAGATCACGCTCAACATGCCCAGCAACATCACGTTTGCCTTTGGCAGCGCCGATCTCGACGCCCGTTTTTTTCCCGTGCTCGACAGCGTTTCCAAAGTCGTCAAGAAGTACGACAAGACGTTGGTTGAGGTGGCCGGACACACCGATAGTGTCGGCAGCGCCGAATCGAACCAGACGCTCTCGGAGAGGCGCGCCAATACGGTCTCGCAATATCTGATCAGCAAAGGCATTGTCCGCGACCGTACGATCGTTGTTGGTGCCGGCGAGAACATGCCGGTGGCGGATAACGAGACCGCGGAAGGGCGGGCGCTCAACCGTCGGGTCGAGTTGTCATTGTTGCCGATCCGCGAGGATGGCTGATCAGTTGACGGCGCAAACTCAACACAGGGCGAGCAGAATGGGATGTGAATGCGCATGATCAGGCGACCTGAAAACGTTTACGCGAAGTACCATGCGCATGTCTATTTTGACCAGGCCACAATCGACAGGGCGCAGAAAATTTGCACCCGAGCCGGAAAGTTGTTCGGGGTTGCGGTCGGAAGAGTGCATCAGAAGAACGTTGGTCCGCACCCGCGCTGGAGCTGCCAACTCACGTCCGATGCGACACAGTTCGACGATCTCATTCCCTGGCTCGAAGACAACCGCCAGGGAATGACGGTTCTGGTGCACGCACTCTCGGGTAACGATCTCGACGATCACACGGTGCACGCGGCCTGGCTGGGTGAGCCGGTCGAACTGAATCTCGCCATGTTCGAAAAAAGCGATGTTTGAAAACGATTCCAGCATCAGCTGATATTGCCGGGGAGAACTGATTTGGTGAACGCGGGCGCAGCTTATCCCGACTTCCGCGATGTCCTTTCAGCGCAAACACGGATCAGGCCGTATCTCAAGCCAACGCCGCTGAACCGCTATGCATCTCTGGATGATCTGATCGGCACCGCGGTCTGGGTCAAGCACGAGAACTGCCAGCCGGTAGGCGCGTTCAAGGTGCGCGGGGGCATCAATCTGCTCTCATCGTTATCCGCCGAAGAACGTGCCCGCGGTGTGATTACCGCGAGTACCGGCAATCATGGCCAGTCCGTCGCTTACGCGGCCCGCCTGTTTGGCGCCGATGCCCATATCTGCGTACCCATTGGCGCCAATCCGGACAAGGTGGCGGCGATTCGCGGCATGGGGGCGCAGATTATCGAACACGGTGCGCATTTCGACGACGCCGCCCGCAACGCGCAGCATCTGGCGAAGGAGCATGGTTACCGTTTTGTTCACTCCGCCAACGAACCGCTACTGATTGCCGGCGTCGCGACGCAGGCGCTGGAAATGCTCGAAGAGCAGCCGTCCATCGATACGGTCATCGTGCCCATCGGTCTCGGCAGCGGCGCGGCCGGAGCCTGCATCGTCGCCAAGACGATCAGTCCCGCCATTCGGGTGATCGGCGTGCAGGCTGCCGCGTCGCCCGCCGTGCATGACTCCTGGCGCAGCGGGCGCATCGAAACGCGCCCCAATAAAACGTTTGCCGAGGGACTGGCGACGGGGCAGGCGGCAGGCATGACTCTGGAACTGCTTACGCAGCATCTCGATGATTTTCGACTGGTGTCCGAGGCCGACATACTGCAAGGCATGGTGTGGTGGATCGAGCGTTGCCACACGCTTGCCGAGTCTGCCGCGGGTGCCGTGCTGGCAGCGGCTTTTGCGCTGCGCGCGGAACTCGCGGGACGCACAGTCGGCATCATCTGCAGTGGCGGCAATGCGACCGTTGCGCAGCTCCGGCAAGCGCTGGACGCGAATCGAAACTGACCTGACCGGATATGCCTCACCGGTGCAGCGGTCGTGCGTTCAGGAAGAGGACGCGTACTGGCGGATGCTGATTTCGTGTCCTCGCAGCACGATTTCGTAAATCCCGGACTGAGTCACCGCAAACTGGTCGGTACGCTTGCGTACCGCGAGTCCGCGCGCGGTGAACTCGTTTGCGTGTTTCCAGAGGAACGCCGCGATGTCATTTGCCCGCTCGTCAATCGGCAGGTCGATACGCTGCGTGCCGATAATAGCCAGCGGCGTGACGTGGCGAAATCCGGCGAAGGCATGCTCGACATACAGGTATTCAAACCCTAGCTGGTATCCGGCCAGTGCGGTAGCCTTGCTGCCGAGTTGGGCCACCTGGCCATCCACCGTTACCCGGGCGACAACCGTTTCCTCGATCGGCCTCGCGGCGGTGGCGAGTGCCGTGGTAATGAGCAGCGCGGCAATCAAGGCCAGGCTGAACACGGCATCGCGAACGCGCGATATCGGGCCGCCGGTACCAATGCCGAGCACGCGGCCAAGCAACCAGCCCAGGCCTCCCCAGATCAGCATCGACAATCCGACGAACAGTTTTTCGACGTTGGTTTGCGGGCTCCAGGCGCCGGTCAATCCGAGAGCGGCCAACGTCAGGAGGGCAAAGCCTGCGATGCCGATCAACATGTAAAACCAGCGGAAAACGCGGAGCCAGTGCGGTTCGCTCCCATGCCCGAAGTAATGCTGCAGGCGCACGGTCCACGGTATGCCGAGTTGTTGCCCGCAGTGTTCGCATGCCGAGCCGGTGACCACTGTTGGCTTGCGGCATGTGGCGCAGCGCATGATCCACTCGCGTTCCATGCCGATGCGGTCGGCCTGCCATTCGACTACGATGCCGATCAGTGGCGCGAATACCACATACGCGAGCGTTGCCAGCCCGATCAGGAATGCGATGTTCCCGGCGGTCGCGAGTGACGGGCCCAGTCCTTGTTCGATGGTTGCCAGTAATGATGCGAGCATAAGTTCGCAGTATCCCTCGTTTCGGATTCGTTCGCCAAACGGGCGGGGCTTGACCTGTCTGGCGGTTCACACGACCAACCGTGAAACTCCAGAGGTGCTTGCACAGTTGTCAGCGCCGTGTATGGCTCGCGCGGAAAGTATGTCCGTATTTCATCAATCGCAAGGGAACGCCTCCCAAAGTGCGGACGCCACGAGGCTGCTGCCCGTGAAGCGACGTTTTTCAGGATGGACCTCGAGATAACGCATGATGGCATCGAGCATCTGTGCAAGTTGCGTGTTGCGTGGAGGGCAAAAGAATGGCGCCTTGATGATTCCGATCTCTCTGTCGGATAGGTCGGTATGCAGATCGATAAAACCCTGCACATATCCGGAGAATGCGCCGGGGTCGGGTGGGTCTTGCGAATCACCCCGCTTCCATTCCAACCCCCACTCGTAGAGCGCGTGACCGTCTGCCGCTTGCACGGGCAGTGCAATTGTTATCGCTGCAAAGAGGGTAATGAGTCGTAGTGATTTCATGGTTGCTCCGTTTGCGCGAATGGTGCGGTCAGGCGAAAACGATTCGGCGGGACTGAGAGATGCTGGGGAAAATCTGTTGCATCCCCGGTTTTCTCTGTTCTACGAAAGCCGGTACCGATCCGGTCCGCTGGCGGAAGGTATCCGTTACGTGAGCGGGAAAATGCTCAGGCACTCAGCCTGTTTCATTTTTTCTCTGCCCCGGGCGTGACCAGCATCTCTTCCAGTTGCAGCCCGGTAAGACGGTGGATCCGCCGCCACAGCAGATAGAAAATCGTCAGCATCATGATCATGGAGGGAATCGCAATCACCGGGTAGCTGAGCAGGGTCATGCGCCCCAATTCCTCGTTAAAGGCCACACTGCCGGTCGGGCTGGTGACAATCCAGGTCGCCAGCAGATAATTCATCACTGCCGAGAAAAAGAAAGTCCCGCCCAGCAGGTAGGTGGCTTTGGTCAGACTGCCCAGAAAAGCGTCCTCGTGACCGCGCTCGCGCAGAATCCGGTCGATCTTTCCGGTGTCAATTATCAATGGGTTATACAGCAGCACCTTGATTAACGGTTTGCCGATCTGTGCCGAGATGACGACGGCGATCCCGATGATCGCGGGGATCGCCGCTTCCTTGATCGCAAGCCATTCAGTATCGAGTTGCAGGAGGCCGATACCGCCGGTCAGCAACACGCTGATCAATCCGAGCAGGGCAATGAAGTTCTTTTTCTGGTAGCGGACAAGTTCGTACAGGCCCCAGCCGATCGGAAACGCGAGCGCCAGCACCAGCGCACCGACGGTTCCGAGGTACTCGTCGCCACTGAGTTTCATCAGTATCGCTGACGGCAGAACAATGCTGACTAACAGGTCGATCAGTGGCCGGGGTTTATGTGTCATGTGAATCCAGAAAAACCAGGGGTCAGGTCTTGCAATATAGCATTCAGCTGCCGTTGATTGCCCGGCTCACGGTAGCGTAATGCACACCGAAGGCATCGGCAATGGCCTGCATGGTGTAATCGCCGGTGGCGTAAGCGGCGGCCATGCCGGTCTTCGGGTCATCGAAGGACTCGCGGTAGAAATCGAGCGACTTTGCCAGCGCGCGACGCTGTTGCCTCGGAATCTCCCGTACTGTGTGTTTGGCCGCGGTTTGTAGCTCATCCTGCATGGCTTGCACGAAGGCTTCTGAACCCAGGAATACTTGCCCGGTGAGTTGATCCCAGATTCGCGGGACTCGAACACCCTCCTGAACGAACTCGACATACCGGGCAATCTGGCGGATACGCGAGGTGCCAAACTGTCCCAGCAGCCAGTCCGTGTGCAGCCATGCGGGGCAGGGATCCTTGCCGGCCGTGGCCTGATAAGAGCTCCACTTCCATTGGCGCGCGTGCTTGACCATCCCGGCGCGCACCGGGTTAAGTACCACGTAGCGGGCCAGTTCCATCAAGTAACTGTCGCGTTCGACCAATATAGCCTTGAATCGACCCTGAAACACATGGCCGACTCGGTCATGCCGGCGATTGATCTTCTGGGTGTACACGCCATTGAGCTGGCGCATGCCGGCAGACAGGTTGGGATCGGCAGTTTCGACGATGAGATGGTAATGGTTGGGCATCTGGCACCAGGCGTGAACTGCCCAGTTGTAGCGCTCACAGCACTGGGCCAGTATCTCGAGCCAGTTCAGGCGGTCAGTGTCATCGACGTAGATATCCTCGCGCCGGTCGCCACGGGACGTGACGTGATAAAGGCCACCGGAGAGTTCGAGTCGGAGGGGGCGGGACATGCGGGAATTCTAGGCGGTCAGGGTGCTATATTGCAAGACCTGACCCCGCCGCAGCCAGGATGTTTGGGAACTGGTTACGAAGTCAAGAACTGAGGTAGTCTGCCAGCCATGTGCCCTTGTTCTGGCAAAGCGATTGATACCCGTTATGGGAACATGCCGGTCGGCTGCCACTGAGGGTGCTTTCGTGCGGCTTTGGGCTCTCGTCGGTTACCACGCATGGAAAGGTCATGAAAAATGCAGTAGGGTCTGCAGGTTGCTGCCGGGAAAAGACGTGCATCGACAAACCGCAAAAGACAAGGAGTATCACAATGCCGGTAATACGATTGGCGTTCGCCATTTTGCTTGTGGGCCTGTTTGCCCTTTCCCAAAGCGCATGCTCCAGTACGCGCGTGGGTGTGAAAGAAGCTGAAAACTACAATGCACAGCCGCTTATGGTTTACATACCAGAAGGGGTCAGCGATGCTGCCGCCATCAAGGCCGCCGAATCGGGTCTAACCGGGCGCAGGTGGGCAGTAGTCGATAAGAGTGAGGAACAGATTACCGGCAAACTGAGTCACCAGCGGTTCGATGCCATCGTGAACATCAAGATCGAGGATGGAAATCTGGTTCTATATTCCGATTCGACGTACCTGGACCCGCAATCCAACAAAGCGGAGCCTGCGGTGCCTTACGGCTGGTTGGAGAACTTGCAGAAAGACATCCAGAAAATCGTTGTTTACGAGAGCAAATAGATCATCGGGGACAAGCGGAAATGCCGGTGGCGTCATGGGCGGATTAATGCGCTTATGCCGCCATTATTCCTGTCGGATTGTGCGGGACTGACATAGCCCTTTTCCATTCCTGTCATTACGATTTCGTTTGACCAAGAAGCGACCTGATCTGCGGCATCGCTCGTTCCGTAGCCGCTTCGCCTTCTTCGATCGCTTCGCGTGCGCGGTGAAAATCCAGCAGCGCGAATTGAGCCAGTCGGGGGGTAATCAACGCGTCGGCAGGTTCCCCGGCGAGCCGGCTGCGGGTAATGCGCACCTGCATGATGTTGATGCTTGCGGTTACGACGTCAACCATTGACGGCGTGTCGTGATCCTTGCTGTCCAGCGACAGGGCGGTGGTCAGCCTCTGCTGGATTCGTTCGAACCATGAATCGGACTCGGTGTCGGGTGCAGCGGATATGACTGCAGTTGCCGTCTGGCCCGGGTTTACAGCACTGAGCAAATCGGCATTGAGATCCACTGCGATGACGACGTGCGCGCCGAGGGCACGGCACATGGAAACCGGAACCGGATTTACCAGTCCGCCATCGACCAGGAGGTCCTCGTCGCGCTCAACGGGTGTGAAAAGTCCGGGAAGTGAGATTGACGCGCGCACTGCCTCGAACACGGAGCCTTCACGCAACCAGATTTCGCGCCCGCTTGCGAGGTCGGTGGCAACCGCACCGAATGGGCGGTCGAGATCTTCGATGTTCCGGTCTTCGATGTGCTCCCGGAAGAAATCAAACAGCTTCTCGCCCTTGATCAAACCGCCCGTCATCGTCAGGTCGAAATAGCTGATCACCTTCTGCCAGCGCAGCGTGCGCACCCAATTGTCGAGCCGGTCCAGTTCGTTGGCCACCATGGTGGCGCCGACCAGTGCGCCAATCGACGTGCCGCAAACAATATCTGGGGAAATGCCGTTGCGCTGAAGTGTCTGGATGACACCGATATGAGCCCATCCGCGAGCCGCGCCGCTGCCGAGCGCAAGGCCGACGCGCAGTTTTTCGCGGTGTCTCATCGTTCGTCCTGTATCTGCATGTTGTGGACGGTTCAGGGATATCCGTTGTGAGGACTATCGACCTGATTATACGCGGGGGAAGTTTATGTATTGCGTCCACGGCTGGTCGCAAACACCGATCCGGCACCAGAGAGGCGACGTTGGCCGATGTGCATGCGTTCTTTCACCTACAATTGCGGACTCGACTATTTTCACGTTTAGCTCTTGCGGGCCGGTTGGACGATGCAGGCAACGCGAAGCACGGATTCACAGCAAAGACATGACTGAACTTCTGTTTTACGACGACGCCTACCTGAAGCACTGTGAAGCACGGGTCGTGGAAGCCGGCGATGATGGAATCGTGCTCGACCAGACTGTGTTCTATCCGCTCGGTGGCGGTCAACCGGGTGACGCCGGAACGCTGAGGCGGGCCGACGGCTCGGTGCTCGAGATTGGCAGCACGCGGCGCCGCAGAGAAGATGGCGCCGTTTTGCACGTGCCTGCCGAGGGCGGCGCTGCACAAATGGTGCGAATCGGCGAGCAAGTCGTCGCCAGCATCGATTGGGAAAAGCGCTATGCCCACATGCGGATTCATACCTGTTTGCATTTGTTGTCTGCGGTGATCCCGGCGGGTGTGACGGGCGGCGCGATCCGCCATGATTCAGGGCGGCTCGATTTCGATTTGCCAGGAGAGGCGCCGAGCCGCGGTGACGTCGAGGAGAAGTTGAACGCATTGATTGCGCAGGGGCATGCTGTCACGCCGCGCTGGATTAACGGTGACGAACTCGACGCAAGGCCGGAACTGGTCAAGACGATGTCCGTTGCACCGCCGCGCGGAGTGGCGCGGGTCAGGTTGCTCGATATTGCCGGCGTGGACTTGCAGGCCTGCGGCGGGACGCATGTCGCGAACACCTCGGAGATCGGACCGGTCGTGGTAACGAAAATCGAGAGCAAGGGCGCGCGCAATCGGCGCGTTGCCATTGCTTTTGCCGAAGGGGGGCAGTAATGCAGGTTTTGCCGGTGCAGCGCTTGCCGCTCGCCAAAGTCGTGGCCGGTGCACTGATACTGTCCTGGGAACGACGCTACGCGCTTCTGAATGCGCTTTGGTTGCCGCTGTTGCTCGGCATCGCGTTTTCGGTATCGGAGTCCATTTGGGGACCGAGTTCTTGGGAAAGCGGCACCGCGGAAGAGAACGCGCAGCGGCAAACCGCATTGCTGCTGTGGACGTTGCCGCTGTTCGCACTGACGGTCGTCTTTGCCGTTCGCAGTTATCGTGTTTATCTTCTGGGAAGCGAACAGCGGCAGGCTGTTGCACCGATATCCTGGGGGCTGCGCGAAACGCGGTTCATTTTTGCGATTGCGGGTGTTGCGTTCGTGTTCGCCACGGCCTTGTTCATGTTCAGCGGCCTGTTGGCACTGGTGTGGCCTGGCGTGGCTGAATTCGCCGGCAGCCGTTACGGTATCGCCTTGGTGTTACCGCCCGCGTATCTCGCGGGGCGCTTGCTGCTGGCGTTTCCTGCGCTCGCTTCCGATAGTGCCGAGGAGGTGTTCCAGGCGCTCTTGCAATCGTGGAAGATAACCAATCGCAACGGCTGGCGTGTGGTAACGCTGTGCGTGATTCTGCCCGGGGTCGTGGCGTGGGTTCTGGAACAGGTTAGCCAGCTTCCGATGCCCGGCATTACCGTCCTCACGTCAATTGCCGTCTGGCTGGTGATGCCGGTCGAGCTGGCACTGGTTGCGCTGGCCTACGTGAGCTTGCGGCCGGGAGACAAACCCGCGCCGCCCGGCGAAGAAGTCGACGAAACGCTCATGTAAAGCCGAATCCGCAGCACTGACACTGCTGCGGTACTCGTCTCAGGCGCTGAGCTGGCGCACCTCAGCCGATTTCGGGATGCGCCCGGGCAACACGCCCTTCAGTTTGTCGCGGGCTTCGCGCAGGACTTTTTCCGTGGTTTCCCAGTCGATACAGGCGTCGGTGACCGAAACGCCGTATTTCAGTTGCGACAAATCGGCAGTCAGCTTCTGGTTGCCGGCGCCGATGTTGCTCTCGAGCATCACACCGACGATGGACTTGTTGCCTTCCAGAATCTGGTGCACACAGTCGTTCATGACCAGCGGCTGCAGGTTGTGATCCTTGTTCGAGTTGGCGTGGCTGCAATCGATGACGACGTTGCTTGGCAGTTTCGCTTTTTCGAGTTCTTTTTCCACCAGCGCGACTGTCACCGAATCGTAGTTCGGTCCCTTGTCGCCTCCGCGCAGCACCATGTGGCCGTAGGCATTACCCCGTGTGCGGATGACTGCGACCTGTCCGCGCTGGTCGATGCCGAGGAAACTGTGCGGCTTGGAAACCGACTGCAGGGCGTTGATGGCGACCGTCAGGCTGCCGTCGGTGCCGTTCTTGAAGCCCACCGGTGTCGACAAGCCGCTCGCCATCTCCCGGTGTGTTTGTGACTCGGTCGTGCGTGCGCCAATGGCACTCCAGGAAATCAGATCGCCAAGGTACTGCGGGCTGATCGGGTCGAGCGCTTCGGTGCCGGTCGGCAGGCCCAGTTCGTTGATGTCGGTGAGCAGCTTACGCGCCAGTCGCAAGCCGGCATCGATGTCGAATGAATCGTTCATGTGCGGGTCGTTGATCAGGCCCTTCCATCCGGTCGTGGTGCGCGGCTTCTCGAAATACACGCGCATGACGATGAACAGCGTGTCGCCGACTTCGTCGGCGAGCGCTTTAAGACGGCGCGCATAGTCCAGTGCCGCTGCCGGGTCATGGATCGAGCAGGGGCCTACCACCACCATCAAGCGGTGATCGCGCCGGTCGAGGATGTTCTCCGCGATACGACGTCCTTCGATCACGTTGCGCTCCGCCTGTTCGGTCAGCGGCACATCGCTCTTGATGCTGGCCGGTGTGTCGAGCACGACCTGCGACTCGACATTCGTGTTGTATACGAGTTTTTCGTCCATTACCTTGCCTCACTCAAACGGATGAGGGCCGCCAAAGCAGCCCTGTTACGCCATTGTAAGTCATTGTTCGGGGCGGTAAAACCTCGCGGTGCCCGGCGGTGACCGGGAAACGACCGGATTCGGGGCGTGCCGGCCGGGCCGCTGGCCTCGCGCGTCACCAAACGGCGCCGTGAGGGTCACGCTCCGCGGGTCGAATTACGCCACAGGTTCTCCGCGCTGGCGTCGTCCGGCTGTTAGCGAATCGCCGAATAAGGCGTTGGCATCAGGATCGAATTGCTGATCGAGGACACCAGCGGGCCGTTCTTTTCGGTCTCGGCGCGGACAGCCTGCCATTCCTTGTCAGCGATAAACGCGTTCCACTTCTGCTCGCGATCGGCAAGGCTATCCCACTCCAGCAAGTAGGTGAGGTCGTTGTTGTTCTCGCCGACCAGGGTGGTCCAGAAACCCGCTTGCCGGATGTCGAAGCGTTTCCAGATTTTCAGCGTGTGATTGGTAAAGCGCGCATTCAGGTCCGGTAACCTTCCAGGCATGGCGTGGTAGATGCGTAACTCGTGGATCATGCTGTTCTCCTCATTGTTGTGCTGGCATTTTTCTGTGCAATCCTGCCCGCGCCGTTGCACCGGTCTTTTCCTGGCGCAACAAATGCGCCTTCACAAGGTTTGTACGCTAACGAGCTCTTGCTTGCCTGCTGCCTCGCCCAGCGTGTTGCGCAATGGTTTGCCGAATACCGGGGACTCGATCTCGAATATGTCGCCGGGCCGGGTTTCGACCTTGTCGGTGAAACTGCCGGTGGCGGCACCAAAGTAATGCACGTGCACATCTCCGGCCCGGCGGAATATGCCGTACTTGAAATGATGATGTTCGAGGTTGGCGATCGAATGGCACATGTTCTCCTCGCCGGACAGCCAGTCCCGTTCCCATATCGTTTCGGTGCCGCGCCGCAGGCGCGCATGGCCGGTGACGTGCACGGGTAACTCGCCCAGCAACAGTTCGGGTCCGTAGGAGCATTGCCGCAGTTTCGAGTGCGCGAGGTACAGGTAATTCTGCCGCTCCATGACGTGGTCCGAATACTCGTTGCCGAGCGCGAACCCGGCGCGGTAGATACGCCCGTCGTCCCCCGCCAGATAGATGCCGACGACTTCCACTTCGTCACCGCCGTCCAGTGCGTGTGAAGGGAGCTCGAGTTCGTGTTCAGGTGCGACCACGCAGCTGCCGTCACCCTTGTAGAACCACTCGGGCGCGATCCCGATTTTTCCCTTGCCCGGCTTGCCGCCTTCCAGCCCCCATTTGAACATCTTCATCGAGTCCGTGAGTTGGTTCTCGTCGGTCTGCATCTTGGCGTGCATGGCATCGCGCGCGGCAGCGCTGCCCAGATGCGACAGTCCGGTGCCAGTCACCAGATTGTGATATGGATCGGGATGATCGAAGGGCACGCACAGGCGCTTTTCCGCGATAACCAACGCGTAGTCTTCTTTTTCATCGCCAAGTCGCCCGGCGAGTACCGATTCGAGGGAAGTGCCGGTCCGGATGGCGTCCTGCGCCAGTTCGTAGAGCCGGCGTGCTCCGCGCACCACCCTGATTGTTGCGCCGTCATCGGATACGACACCGACCCGGCGCGCGCCGTCACGCCCCGCAATCTGAACTGCTCTCACGTCTTCCTCCCGTCCCCAGGATGCGCCGCAATGCCGTAACCTTCGTTTGCCCGGGCCGCGCGGTGCGTTCTGCCTCGCGGGCGCCCGGTTACTGGCGATTGCAGGTCATCGTTTTTATGTTGTTCCAGACTCTTCGGTCAGCAAAGGCAACACTGGCCGCTGCGTGAATGTTACACCGTGGCGCTATACTTCGGCCATTCAGGGAGAACAGGTGATGAAAGCAAAAACAAACGGTATCGAGCTTTATTACGAGATTCACGGCCAGAGCGGACCATGGGTCGTGCTCAGCCATTCGCTGGCCTGCGATCTGCACATGTGGGATGCGCAGATCGACTCGCTCAAGGACCGCTATCGGGTACTCGCGTTCGATACCCGTGGTCACGGTAGGAGCGACGCGCCCAAAGGCGAGTACACGCTGGACCAGTTGGTCGAGGACGCGAGGGGATTGCTCGACAAAGCCGGTGTCGAAAAGGCACATTGGGTCGGCCTTTCGATGGGCGGCATGATCGGCATGATGTTCGAATTGAAGTATCCCGGCACGTTCCGGTCGCTGGTCTTGTGTGACACCTCCAGCCGCATGCCGGCGGAGCTTGCGCCGGTATGGGCAGGGCGCATCAAGACGGCCACCGAAAACGGCATGGCGGGTGTGGTGGAAAGCACGCTCGAGCGATGGTTTACCGAACCGTTCAGGAAATCGCGGCGCGATGTGACAGACGGCGTCGCGAAAATGATCGCCGCGACGAAGGTTGACGGATATGCCGGATGCTGCCACGCGATCCCGAAGCTGAACTGTACCGACCGTTTGCACCAGATCGCCTGTCCGGTTCAGGTCATCGTCGGAGAGCAGGATGCGGGGACGCCGGTGGCCATGTCCGAGGCGATTCATTCGGCCATTGCGGGATCCGAGCTGGTCGTCATTCCTCAAGCGTCGCACCTGTCGAACCTGGAGCAG
This sequence comes from uncultured beta proteobacterium, assembly GCA_963792855.1. GTDB lineage: Bacteria > Pseudomonadota > Gammaproteobacteria > Burkholderiales > Eutrophovitaceae > SG8-40. Next base: position 370,120 of record CAWBXZ010000018.1, read on the forward strand.
CCTGAAAAATTCAATGAAGCCCTGAACAGGTTTCTGTCAGCGCATTGAGTTTCGCACGACCGCGCGAAACTCAGGCCTGTTCGATGATTTCCAGATTCTTTGCCGGTTGTTTTAGCGCGGACAACAGCAGTTTGTAAGTGTCGGCATCGAATGCGGCCTCATGCCGCGTATCGTAGTGATCGAACAGATCCATTTGCGAGTGGTGCGTGCCAAGATAGCGCCAGTGGTCAATCACATGCACTTCGGTGCGGCGGCTCACCGGATGGTGCTCGCGAACCATAATTGCGCCTTTGTATGGCCAGGGCGCGATGCGCATCTTGTTCAAGGCCATCGATACCCGCATCGCGTGGTTCAGCTCCGTTTCGTTGCCGACACAGACGCCGCGGCATTTTCGCAGCTGGTGCGCGAAGCACGCACCTTTGCCTTTTTCAAGCCCTAGGCGGATCAGGCACAGTCCGTATTCGTCGGCAATTTTTCTGAGCGCATCGCGCGCCGCCCGTTTCGTCCGGAAAATACCGTAAACGTCGCCGAGCAGGCCGGGTTCGATTTCCGTGAAGTACATGAGCTTCGGAGTCATCGGGCCATCGGCCGGGTTCCAGTGGTAGGTGCAGATCTCTTTCGATTCGCGCAGGCGGCGGTTGTGCAGGGGGGTAAGACGCTTGACCAGTTGCGCTTCCTTGATGAGCGCGCCAAAGTTTCCCGCCGTTTCGATCCAGTCGATGCGCCTGATGTCGCGGGAGATGTGCATGTCCTTGCTGGTTGAGTGGTCGCCGCTGAAGTGCGACATCACTCGCGTGCGCAGGTTGATGCTCTTGCCGACGTAGAGCACCGTGTCGTTCTCGCCGTAGAAGATGTATACGCCCGGCGTATCGGGCAAGCCTTTGAGCGCATCGGGAGCCAGGCCCGCAGGAAGGGCGGGCGAGCGCAGCAGTTTCTCTACAACGTCATTGATGACATTTCGATCGAGCTCGTGATGGATGTGCTGCGTGAATTCCCAGAGCACTCTTGCGTCCGCCAGCGCGCGATGGCGCGCGTCGCACGACAGATTGTGCCGATCGATCAGACTGTCGAGATTGTGGCGCCGCTCCTGCGGGTAGAGACGGCGCGAGAGCTTGACCGTGCACAGCACCCTGGGTGCGTAGTCCAGGCCCAGTCGGCGGAATTCGTTGCGCAGGAAACCGTAATCAAAGCGGGCGTTGTGCGCCACCAGGACTTTTCCGGCAAGGCGCTTGTGCAATTCGGGCGCGAGTTCCTCGAACGTGGGAGCTTCGGCCACCATCGCGTCACTGATTCCGGTGAGCGCCTGGATGGCCGGTGGTATGCGCATTTGCGGATTGACCAGCGAACTCCATTCGCCGACATAATGGCCGCGATCGACTTCGACCACTCCGATTTCGGTGATGCGGTCGAAATGCGCCGTCGCGCCGGTCGTCTCCAGATCGACGAATACCAGTGGCCGGTCAAGCATTCACTGCGTTCCCGGCATCGGGACCTGGCCACCGTAATGGCCGCTCGGGCCGTGGATCGTCACAGACTGAATACATAATGGACATTGTAAAAGCTCTTGCACCTAGGTGGTTACCCCGGTGCCTGGTTTTGCCTCCCGCGGCAAGCGTGCGTCGCTTGCCATGAAGGGGTTGCGCGCCATTATGGACCGGCGCGTGGACCACCCATGGCCGCTCCGCTGCGTGCCTGCTGCCGTTATACTTGGGGCACAACGAACTGGAGGGAGACCGGATTTGAAGAATTGGATTGCCATTTTGCTGGCAGGCGTTACGGCGTTCGCTCAGGCACATGAGGGCGAGACGGAGACGCCGCAGACCGGGTACGACTGCGAGCACCCGCCTGCCGATGCTGTTGGAGAAATTCCGGGGATACTCGGTGTCGCCGGCCGGATGTACTGCCTGCCGGCGGGGCCGGCAATTCACGCTGACGGGGCGTGGATATGGCGTTACACCGGCAGTTTCTTCGACGTTCCTACGATCCCGGCTTACGCGCACGTCGACTCGGCGTCGATGCTGCCCCCTTTTTACTTCACCGAACTGTCGGTTCGGGAACTGAGCGCCGAAGACGCGGCGCGGCGCAGCGAGCAACTTGCCGAAGAGGTCGAGACTTACCGTCCGGCCGGGCCGATAAAGCGGATGGAAACCATCGACGCGGTGAACAACTACGGGCGCAGCATCCAGATTCATGTGGCAATGGAGTCGGGGAACAACGGCTGGGTACTTGTATGTACGCCCGATTGCCAGCCAAGCTACGTCATCCTGATCGGGAAGCGTAAACCCGACTGAGTGCGAACCCAACAGAAGGGGTAGTGCGATGAACCTATCGACTGCGGAGATTCTCCCGGATGAAAGCGAGTCGGCGACGTTGGTCGGCCGCGCATGGCTGCCAGGCGAGCAGGGCGGTCCGAGTCCGGTTGCCTTGCACGCCGGCAGCCTGTTCGACCTGTCCCGCGTGGTTCCGACCTCCAGTGCGCTGCTAAATGCCGCCAGTCCGGTGAAGCTGGTGCGTGATGCCATCGCGCGCGGCTGGGCGACACCGGTCGCCGACATCGTGGCGGCGCTTGAGAACAGCCATGCTGACCGGAGACGGGCGTCGCGGGCCTACGTGCTTGCGCCGTGCGACTTGCAGGCAGTGCGCGCCTGCGGCGTTACGTTTGTATCCAGCATGGTCGAGCGCGTCATCGAGGAACACGCGCGCGGCGATGCCGACAAGGCCGATTCGATCCGGCGAGCGATCGGCGATGAAATCGGTGCCGGCATACGCAGCATCAAGCCGGGTTCGCCGGAAGCGATGCGGCTGAAGGAGTCCCTGATCAAGAGGGATCTGTGGTCGCAGTATCTGGAAGTCGGTATCGGCCCGGATGCCGAGGTTTTCAACAAGGCGCAGCCACTGTCGGCCGTCGGCGTCGGTGCGGAAATCGGAGTTCGCTCCGATTCGTCATGGAACAATCCCGAGCCCGAAGTAGTACTTGCGGTCAATCGCGCCGGTACGGTCGTTGGCGTCACGCTTGGCAACGACGTCAACCTGCGCGACTTCGAAGGCCGCAGCGCCCTGTTGCTCGGCAAGGCCAAGGACAACAATGCGAGTTGTTCCATCGGCCCGTTCATCCGTTTGCTCGATGACGGCTACACGCTGGACGACATGCGCCGCACCCGTATCGAAGTTCGTGTCAGCGGTACCGATGGATTCGTACTGGAAGGCGAGAGCAACCTGAGCGCGATCAGCCGTGACCCGGTCGATCTGGTCAACCAGGCGATGAACCGCACGCACCAGTACCCCGACGGAATGATGCTGTTTCTCGGGACGCAGTTTGCCCCGGTGCAGGATCGGGGCGAGAAGGGCAAGGGATTCACGCACAAGCTCGGCGATGTCGTTTCGATCAGCGCGACTGAACTCGGGTCGTTGGTGAACCGCGTCAACCACTGCGACAAGGTCACGCCATGGACTTTCGGGGTCACCGAACTGATGCAAAACCTCAGTCGACGCGGCTTGCTCGGTTAATGTTTCGTGGACGCCCTTCCCGGGGCGTTCTCTCAACCCGGGGATCGCAACCGGATACAAGGGTCGGCCGGATACAAGGGTCGGCCGCGCACAGGGGGTCAACCGGGAACAAGGGCCGGCAGTGAATCGGCTGCTGGCGGGCTGATCCCGCTGCAAATTCAGAGATTGTCGACCAGTTCCCGCATGCGTTTGCGCATCGCTTCGTCGGGAAGCCGGCCGTAACCGGCATTCATGTTGTCAACGAGATGTTTCGGCTTGCCGGTTGCCGGGATGGCACAGGTCACGGCCGGATGCGAGACGATGTATTTGAGAAAGAATTGCGCCCACGACTGGCAGTCGAATTCCGCGGCCCATGGCGGCAGCTTTACGCCACGCACGCGGGAGAACAGGCCGGCGGCTGCAAATGGCCGGTTGACGATGACCGCCGTGCCGGTGTCCAGCGCCGTGGGCAGCAGTCGTTCCTCGGCCTCGCGCTCCACAATCGAGTAATTGAACTGCGAAAAATCGAACATTTGCAGTTTCATGATGCGTTCCAGGCTGTCGTGCGCACCGGCGTGGTAGTGCGTAACACCCGTGTAGCGTACCTTGCCGCTTTCTTTCCATTGCGCCAGCGTTTCCGAGTGGGTACGCCAGTCCGTGAGGTTGTGCACCTGCATCAGGTCCATGACATCGACACGCATCTTGCGGAATGAGTCGTTCATCTGGTCGATGCCGGAGCGTTGGCCCGATGTCCAGACTTTTGTCGCCATGAACAGGCGGGGCCGCAGGGACAATTGTGCGGATAGGTCGCCGACAACACTTTCCGAGGTGCCGTACATGGGCGAACTGTCGATGACCGATCCGCCGTGCCCGACAAACTCTCGCAACACTTCACGCAGCGGATCGCGCTCCTGCTCGCCGGAGCCAACGCCAAATGACTGGTAGGTGCCAAGGCCAAGCACGGGCAGTTGTTCGCCAGAACTCGGAATCGGCCGCCGTATCATTTGGTTTGACGCCGCGGCGTCAGCCAGGGCCGGCGTAAGGACTGGTGGCAGGCTGAGTGCTGCTGCCATTTTCAGGATCGTTCGGCGTGTCCGGTCTGGTGTCATAGGCTGGGTACGTCCTTTTTGCGTTCAATGCGGCGCGTAACTGCTCCTGGCGTTGGCCGAGCAGATACGCAGTCGAGGCCCACAATACCGCAATCGGCACGGCGACGAAGGAGATGCCGGAAAGGCTGGCGCCAAGCAGCCGCAAACCTTCAAACAGCCAGCCGGAAACCGCATCGCCGCCGCGCACCACAGCGGTATCAATGAAATTCTTGACCTTGTACTTTTCTTCACGCGAAACGACGGTAAACAGGATTTCGCGCGCGGGTTTGCTCAAGGCGTATTCGCCGGCGCGGCGAACCACTCCAAAGACGATGAGCACCCCCAGGGTCGGGAACAGTCCGAGGAAGAAAAATCCGAAGATCGCGACGACTGGCATCAGAATCAGCGTCAGTGTCACACCGAAATGACCGATGATGCGCCTGACAACCAGCATTTGCCCGAGTAACGTCAGTGCATTGACGGCCAGATCGATCAGCGCAAACAGGGCGGTTCGCTCCGCGGAATCGGGAATCGCCTCGGCAATGATGTAAGCCTGCTGGAAGTACAAGAACGTCGACAGCAGCGTAAACAGAATCATGTAGAGCCCAATGCCGAGCATGTATTCCGAGCGCAGCAGCAGGGAAATGCCGCCGAACATGCTGCCACCCATCGGTTGCCGCCGGTCGATTCCGCTTCCGGACGTTCGCTCTTTTGGCCGTCTCGACCAGATTGACAAACGCATGATGCAAATGACGGCGATCAGCAGAAAGCACGCCGAAATCGGCAACAGCGTTGTCGGCCCCACTACCGGCGCCATCTTGGTCGTGATCAGCGGTCCCGCAATGGCGCCGGTACTGCCACCGGCGGCGATAAATCCGTACAGACGCCGTGCCTGCGAATTGCTGAAAAGGTCCGCCATGAAGCTCCAGAACACGGAGACGACGAACAGGTTGAACACGCTGAGCCAGATGAAAAATGCGCGCGCCGTTACGGTGGGGGCGATGCCGGATTCGAAGAGGGCGAAAAAAACCAGCAGATTGAAGGCGAAGAACAGATATGTCCCGGGCAGAAACTGACGCCTCGGAATGCGCGAGCAGATCCAGCCGAATACGGGCACGACCGCAAGCATGGCAACAAAGGTGCCGGTGAACAGCCATTGCAGGTTCTCGACGCCGGCCTGGATCCCCATTTCGTCGCGAACCGGGCGCAGGATGTAATACCCGCACAGCAGACAGAAGAAATAGCCGAAAGACCAGAGCATGGCGATGACTTCTGACGGCCGTGCCTTTACCAGGCCTTTGAATACGCGGTACACGTAATGGAATTTCATACCGGGATTCTATCCGGAAGGCGTGAGTGCCGTGTCCCGCAATCCGCCTGACGATAAGGTGTCGGGCGAGCGATTTCCGCCGTTGCGCGTGCTAGAGTTTCGCTACCCACAGGCATGAAAGAAGACATGTCAGTCGAACTCAAGGATGTGCGTGCTGCTGCGGAGGCCATTGACGGCGAAGTCGTGCGTACGCCGTGCGTACACTCCCGCACCTTGTCCGGCATCTCCGGTGCACAGGTTTATCTGAAATTCGAAAACCAGCAGTTCACCGCGTCGTTCAAGGAGCGTGGTGCTCTGAATCGCCTGTTGGCGCTGCCGCCTGAAGCGCGGAACAAGGGGGTGATCGCCGTTTCCGCGGGCAATCATGCGCAGGGTGTCGCCTATCACGCCCAGCGCCTGGGCGTGCCCTCGGTCATCGTGATGCCGCGGTTCACACCGCACGTGAAGGTCGTGCACACCCGCAACTTCGGCGCCGAAGTGATACTGCAAGGGGAGAATTTTGATGCGGCCAAGCAGTATGCGACCGGGCTGGTTCATGAACGCGGCCTGACCTTCATCCATCCATATGACGACGAGGCCGTGATTGCCGGGCAGGGCACCATCGCGCTGGAGATGCTGGACGCTTGTCCCGACCTGGATACATTGGTCGTGCCGATTGGCGGTGGCGGGATGATTTCAGGGATGGCGGTTGCGGCGAAGGCGATCAAGCCCGGCATCGAGGTCGTTGGCGCGGAGACCATGCGCTTTCCATCGATGTATTGTGCCCTGCATGGCACGGCGCCGCATTTCGGTGAAAACACGATTGCCGACGGCATCGCGGTGAAAGTGCCTGGCGCGATCACCCTGGAAATCGTGCGCCAGTACGTGGACGATGTGCTGCTCGTCGATGAAGGCGACATCGAGGAAGCAATGCTGCTGTTGCTGGAAATCGAGAAGACGGTGGTCGAAGGCGCCGGCGCCGTCGGCCTTGCCGCCACGCTCCGGTATCGCGAACGGTTTGCCGGGAAAAAAGTCGGGCTGGTGTTGTGCGGCGGCAATATCGACCCGCTGACGCTGTCTGACATTATCGAACGCGGGATGGTGCGAACCGGCAGGCTTACGCGTTTGCATGTGCAGATGCGCGATCTGCCGGGATCGCTTGCCTCAGTGACCCGTGTGCTCGGCGAGGTCAACGCCAATATCGAGGAAGTCCACCATCAAAGAGCCTTCACAACGCTCCCGGTACAGAGTGCCGAGGTCGAATTCGTCATCGAAACGCGCGATCGCGATCATGTAAAGGAAATCATCGGCGCGCTCGAAAAGGCCGGCTACAAGGCGAGCGAGGAACACGCGGACGGTTAGTCGCCTGACCGGTCGCGGAGCTTGCGACAGGGTGCGAATTGCCCAGGCGGGTCATGTACGCCGGGCGTTCTGGTCGACGATGACATGCTCCGTTGCGAACCACATCGGCGACTTTGGCAAGTCAATGAAGTTGCGCTCATCGGCGAGCAGCTCGGCGGCCGCCTTCTGCCGCGCGGGATCGTCGCTGCGAATCGACTCCAGTGAATCGAACCACAGCTCGGCGACGCCGTCGTAAGGCGCCGGGGCGCCGCCATTGCGTTGTTGCAGCGAGCGGTGCAAACCCGTCAGATCCTTGGTATGGGTCTGCACGTAACGCCGGATACCCAGTATGCCAGCGCGCGCTTCCACGAGTGCCGCGTGCGTCCCGCGCCAGTATTGCTGAAATGCCTCCGCCGTCATGTCCGGGCGCCGGCGCAGGCAGAAAACGAGCTTGATCATCGGGTCGCCTTTATGGAAAGACGCGAACGCGGGCGCGCACGAGCCGGGTACAGACCCTAGTCCTCCAGCGCCCGATCCAGAAAGTCCAACCGGTCCTGGCCCCAGAACAGTTCGTCTTTGTACACATACGTCGGTGCGCCGAATACGTCGCGCGCCATCGCTTCTTCCGTGAGTGCAGCGTATCGCGCGATGTTTTCCTCGGAGCGTGCTGCGGCAATGAGTGCGACAGCGTCCAGTCCCTGCGCTTTGACGATGTTGAGCAGTTCTTCGGGTTCTCCCATGTTGCGCTCTTCGACCCAGCAACCCTTGAAAATGGCCGATGAAATCAGCATCGCCATCTTGTCGTCCAGTTCCTTGGCGGCCGCGAGCACCAGCAGTGAAGCAGCGGTCGCATCATATGGGAAATACTTCGGCTGGATGGTCAGCGGGATCCCCAGAAAGCTTTTCCAGCGGGCGAGTTCGACAAGGCGATACTTCTGGCGTTGCGGCGCACGTTTGGCGACCGGAACGCCGCCGGATGCGGGAAAGATTTTCGTGAAATCGACGGGTTTGACCCTGATTTGCGCGCGATGCTTTCGGGCGATGTTTCCCAGGCGCTCGTGGCCGAGGTAACTCCATGGCGACATGGGCGAGAAATAGTAGTCGATTGTTTTGTCCATCATGCGTCCTTGCGGTGTGATTTTTCGATGCTTCCATCGGCGCTCAAGTGCCGGTTAATGGGGATCAACCCGGCCCGCATCGCCCGTGGGGCCAAAGTCTAACACTGCGGATATCCGGCCAAACGATGGTTGGCGCACAGCCGGGATCCCGGCCGATGCGGCGCGTCAAGCGAACGAAGGATGCTTCCGGCGCGAGGCTGCGGCACAAGCCCGAGCCTGGGTCCGCAGTAACGGAGACTGTCCTGCGGCGGGCTCGCCGCAGGATTCCTTATTTCACGGTGATGGTGATTTTCCGTGACATGACGGGCGGGTCGTGCGGTATGTGCATCAGGTCGCCCATGATCAACTGCAGGGTGTGTTTGCCCGGTGCCAGATCAATGGTGGTCTCGGTCTGGCCGCCGCCGAAGTGTTTGTAGTTGTCGTTCGCAGGAATGGGCGCATCGAGGGCCGGAAGACCGGCATCGATGATGAGATGATGATGGCCGGTGTTCGGTTTGTCGACACCGGCCGGCGCGACGCCCATGCCTTTGAGGCCGAACTGTATGGTCACCGGACTGGAGACCGTATCGCCATCAGCGGGAGAAATGATGTAGAGCTCGGCATCTTTCGGCGCGGGCGTTCCGGCCACGACCGTGCCTGCGCCAAGCATCGCCAGTGTGCTGATTGCGATTGCTCCATTTACGACCACGTTTCTCAATCTGTTCATTCTTTTCTCCTGCGATTGGTTTGTTACAAAGCCGTGCGGGTGGCATGGTGTATTGGCGCCGGTGCACGCAAACGAACACTATGACAGGGGCGATCGTCCGGGGTTCCGGTTTCGAGGTCCTGAAATGTCGCGGCGCGATTACGGTCGCCTCATCATGTCGTTCACGAGGCGTTTGCGTCCGTCAGGTCGACTCGGTTTTGCCTTCGCGCAACCGCGAGCGATCGTTACGGAAGCCGAACAAACGTCGCGGTGCGCCAAACATGTACATCATCAGCATCATCGGCGAGCGTAAAACCATCATCAGCGAAAAACCAAGACGTTGCATCCACGTTGATTCGGAGGTCGGCGAGCGCAGTTCGCGCAGCAAGGCGGGGAACAGCCCCGCGACGGCGGCGATGGAGTAACCCTGCGCGCGCAGTACCAGTGTGGGCGAAGGCAACTTGTACAGCGAGTCGAGATGCTTTTCCTTGATGTCGCCGTTATAACGAACGAAAGTTCTTATCTGACCGAAACCATCGTAGGTTTCATGGCCTTCGAGAAAGGGGCCTTGCATCTTCCGCCCGATGTCCCCGTATGCGGGTTCGCTCATCAGCAGGTACTCGTTGTCGGGGACTGAGTTCTTGAGCAAACGGTGCGCGAGAATGACATCGGGGCCGGACACTTTGTGGAAGCCCCCGATCTGATGAAATACCGCAGTTCCGGTGTGCACGACGATCTTGAGTGCAAGGTCGCGGCTGTTGCGGCAGATGGCGCACTTGCACGGCGTGGCCTCCATTGCCAGGACGGCGCCATCATAGAACGCATCGAAGAAACGCAGCAGTTTGGCGGGTATCTGTTCCAGTACGTCGTTCCAGCCTTCGTCGCTGCCCGGGTCCTCCGCATACAGGAACAACGCGTCCCCCTCGATTTCCTGCAAGCGCAGCGGAATGTCAATTTCCCGGATCAGTGTCTCGATCAGATAGGTGATGCACTGTTGACCATGCACTGCGGACATCTGGTTCTCGACCATGAATTTCGTATAGCCGCTGATGTCGGCAAGCACGACGACAGCGCGTTTTTCAGTGGCTTCCATGTTGCGCTCCTGTGGTTCGGGACACGCGGTCACCAGCCTTGTACGGTCGGGTTTTCAGACAAGGCCCGTCGTTTGCAGATGAAGCAAGCCGCGAAGCCTCGGCGGTCATCCCCGGATTGCCCGTGCTTCTCTCGTGCGCAACGAACAGGCGGATCATGCGGCCGAGGGCAAGCAGGCCGGGCCGACCGGTTCGAACGTCTTGTAGGTAAGGATGAATTCCTGGTGGCCGAGTTCTTCGGAGCAGGTCTTCTCCCCGTTGCTCACGCGCAGCACGAGGTCGTAGATTTCCTGACCGACTTCATCGAGACTGGCTTTTCCCTCAAGAATGCGTCCGGCATTCACATCCATGTCGTCTTCGAGGCGTTGGTAGGTTTTCGGATTGGCGCAGACCTTGATCACCGGTGATATTGCCGAACCCACGACCGAGCCGCGCCCGGTGGAAAACAGGATGACGTGATTGCCGCAGGCGATGAGTTCAGCGATTTCGGCGTTGTCGCTGATATTGGGAAAACCGAATTTGGGATCGCCGTCCGGAACGACATCGAGCAGGTAGAGACCGCCTTTCAGCGGCACGTCTCCGGGTTTGATGATTCCGGTGATGGTCGACTGGCCTGACTTGGCGTACGCGCCGAGCGATTTTTCCTCGATGGTTGTCAGTCCGCCGTCGGCGTTGCCGGGCGCGAAACTGGCATAACCCATCGCCGAATAGTATTTCGCAGCCTTGCCAACCGTGCGGATGATTTCCTCGCCAAGCTCGGGGGTGGCGGCGCGTTCGGCCATCCAGTGTTCCATGCCGATCAGTTCGCCGGTCTCCTCGAACACACAGGTGGCGTTGCGTTCTACCAGAAAGTCGAAAGCGCGCCCCATTGCAGGATTTGCCGTGAGGCCGCTGGTGGCATCCGAGCCGCCGCAAATCGTTCCCACGCTGAGTTCGTCAACACTCATGTCAGCACGCGGGGTGTTCTCGAGCTGTTTCTTCGTTTGTTCGATCCAGGCTTTGCCTTCAGCGATGGTTTTACGTGTGCCGCCCGTGTCCTGGATGCCGATGAGTTTGACCGGCCGGCCCGAATCGCGGATGGCTTTGATCAGGTTGCCCTTGTTGAAACCCTCGCAGCCTAGCGAAACGAGCAGGGCGGCGCCGACGTTCGGATGCGTGCAAAGGCGTTCCATCATCCGGTGCGCGTATTCATTGGGGTAGCAGCCGGGGAAGCCGATCAGGTGTACTTCCTGGTCGCGGAACGGAAACACGATCTCGCGCGATACGTGATGCGCGCATTCCACCAGGTAGGCAACCACGATGACGTTGCGTATGCCCTTGCGGCCGTCCTGCCTCAGATAGGCATTAATCGTCATCGCGGTTTACTCCTGCGCTTCGACCGGCTCGAGCGTGTAGCTCGGCAGGTAATCGCTTCGCAAATTGTGAATGTGAACATATTCTCCCGGCGCGATATCCGTGGTTGCGACGCCAATGGGTGCGCCGTACTTGATGACGCGGTCACCCGAGGCAATCGGAAGTACCGCGAATTTGTGGCCAACATCCACTCTGGATCTCAGTTCGATCATTGCACTGCCGATATCGACAGTGCTTCCGGCGGCCAGTTCCCGTGTAGCCACCGCGATGTTGTCGCCGGAAGCAAGGTGGAGCACGCCGGATTCATCGGTTCTTTGAAAGAAAGCCATGACTGCCTTTGTTTGTCCCGGGTTGATACGAGTGAGCAGCGCCGACAGTTTCAAATGCTGCTACGACGGATCCGCGCATCTTTTCGCTTCAGTACGTCCGGCTGCAACTGGGTGCCCAGGCCAGGTCCCGGCGGGGCGGATATATGGCCATTCTTCAGCGGCGGCAGTTGCGTGACCAGCTTGCCATACCAGTCGGTGTAGAAGGCGCGAACGACTTCCTGCACCAGGGTGTTGGGGCAGTTCATCGACAGGTGGACGGCGGCAGTGAGCAGGACCGGCCCCGTACAGTCGTGCGGCGCGATCGGCAGCTGGTAAGCCTCGGCCATGGTCGAAATCTTCTTGGCTTCGGTCAGGCCACCGGTCCAGCCGATGTCGAACATGCAAACGGATACAGCGCGTTTCTCAAACAGGTCCCGGAACGCCCAGCGCGTGGCCAGCGTCTCGCTCGCCGTGACCCAGACGTCGGTGCGGTGGGCATACTCGGCGATTGCGTCGAGGTTGTCCATTTTGATCGGGTCTTCGTACCAGAACGGGTCGAACGGTTCGAGCGCCTTGGCGATACGGATCGCGGTCGGCAAGTTCCACAACGAATGAAACTCGACGTGAATGTCCATTTTGTCGCCAACCGCTTTGCGGATTTTCTCGAACGGCTGCATTGCTTTTTTCAGGTCGGCGTTCGAGATGTAGGTGCCATTGCTGGCTTCCGCATACTCGTCGAAAGGCCATATTTTCATTCCGGTATATCCCTCGTCGAGCAGGGACAACGCCAGTTCGTCGGCGTATTTCATGAATCCCACCAGATCCTCGTAGGGCTGGTATTTGCCGCTGTCGCCGGGCATCCCGAAATTGGCCGTGCCCTGTTCGGATTTGGCGCGCACGTACTGGTAACCGGCGCAGGTGTTATACGCGCGCACCTTGTCGTGGCTGGCGCCGCCGAGTAATTGATAGATTGGCTGACCGGTAACCTGGCCAAGGATGTCCCACAGGGCGATATCGATGGCCGACGCTCCGCGCATTTCCGCGCCTACGGTTTTGAAACCAAGGTAGTTGTAGAGCATGTGGCGGCTGTGCTTGTCGATTTGCAGCGGGTCCTGACCCAGAAGGTAGGGCGCAATCGTCTGGTGAATGTGGGCGATGGCAGGTTCGACGGCATAAAAGGTCTCGCCCAGGCCGACAAGGCCTTCGTCGGTGTGGACCTGGACCCACATCACGTTCGGAAATTCTTCCAGGTTGATCGTTTCTATCGCGTTGATTTTCATGGGTATGTATTGATTCGTCCGAGATGGGGCGGGTTCGCTCGATGGCTCGAGACAGTGATTGTAGGCGAACGGGCCGCTGGCGAGGCGACCGGCGCGGTTTCAACCGGTGCCTTACGCATCAACCCTTGCCTGGCTTATAATTAGCTAGGCAACTAATTTGTCTGCTCGCTGTCCCATGCACACGGCTGTCACGCACCGCAGCGGCTCCAGCAGGCCCGGGAAGGCAGTTTCAATGACGATTCATACTCAAAATGATTGAACGCGAAGATCTATCGAGAAATTTCGGCTTCATCCTGCACGATGTCGCGCGCCTGATGCGCACGGCCTACGACCGGCGCATGAAAGTCCTGGGGTTGACGCGCTCGCAATGGTGGGTGCTCACGCATTTGTATCGAAACGACGGAGTGACCCAGTCCGAACTGGCGGACATCCTGGAAATCGAGAAGCCGACACTTGGCCGCTTGCTCGACCGCCTGGCTTCCAATGGCTGGATCCGGCGCGAAGAACATGCTCAGGACAGACGCGCCAAGCGGGTGTGCCTGACCGAGGAAGTGAAACCGGCGATGAAGGCGATGCGCGAGGCCGCCGCAGAATTGCGCCGCGACGCGCTCGCCGGACTGACGCCGGAGCAGCAAACGCAGTTCGTCGACACGTTGATTGCGGTCAAGGCAAACCTGGGTGGTGCGGAAACCGGTTCCGCGAGGGCCGGCGTGACCAGGAACGACGCGATCGGCAACGGCAGAGCGAAGAGCGATTCCGCCAAAGCCGGCGTGATTGAAGCCGGCTTGCTGAAAGCCAAGGCTGTCAAGGCCGCAGCAATCCCCAATGGCATGGCGCGCAGCGCCGGTCGCGGGAAGGGGCGGACATCATGAGCGGCATCAAACAAACCGCGGTCATCGCCGCACACTGGGCGATCCGCGTGTTCTTTATCGGCGTCGTGCCCGTGGCGCTGGCGCTCGGCGGACTGTACATCTATGCGCACGGCGGAGCGCGGGTCGAGACGGAGAACGCCTACGTCAAGTCCGACATTATCGCTGTCAGTTCGGAACTGGACGGGCGTGTGACCAATGTCGAGGTGCAGGACAACGAATACATCGAAAAAGGCGCACTGTTGTTCAGCCTGGAGCATGGTGGCTACGACGTCGCGCAGCAACGCGCTCTGGCGCAGATGGACATGGTGCGAAGCGAAGTGCAAACGCTCAAGGCCGAATATCGCGCCACCCGGCTCGAAAAGCGGGAAGCGGAGCAGCGGATCGTCTACCTCGAAAAGCAGCTCGCGCGGCAGGTCGCCCTGAAGGAGCACGGCATGGGACGTGCCGACCAGTTTGACGAGGCGCAACACAATCTGGACGTGGCGAAAGTCCGGCTCGCCAGTGTCGAAGAACGGATCAACCGGGCGCTCGCCGGCTTGCTGGGCAATCCATCCCTGCCGCCCGAACGGCATCCGCGTTTTCTGGAAGCAATGGCGGCCTTCGACGAAGCCGGACTGGGTTTGAAGGACTCGAACATCTACGCGCCGGCATCGGGGATTATCAGCAACATGAAGCTCCAGCCCGGTGAGTACGTCAATCAGGGCGAACCGGTGTTCAGCATCATCGTCAGCGACAGCGTCTGGGTCGAGGCAAACTTCAAGGAAACCCAGCTCACATGGATGCGCGAGGGCCAGCGTGCCTACGTGGTAGCCGATGCGTACCCGGACATTGAATGGCCCAGCGTCGTCACCGCGATTGCGCCGGCCACCGGTGCCGAGTTCGCGGTGTTGCCGCCGCAAAACGCGACCGGCAACTGGGTCAAGGTGGTGCAGCGCATCCCCGTTCATCTGCGGGTCGAACCGCTGCAGGGCATGCCGCAGTTGCGCGCCGGAATGACGGTGACGGTTGGCGTTGAAACCGGCGTAAGCCGCGGCCTGCCCAAACCGATTCGCAAACTGGTGGAGAGCGGTTACCTGCCGGGCTTTCTGCAACCGACGCCGACGCTAGCTGCTGTAAAACAATGAATCTGGCGGCGGACCAGATGCCGCGCCATCCGTTGTTGGTCAGCGGCTCGGTAATGGTCGCCTCGCTGCTTTACTCGATCGACTGGACCATTGCGGCCGTTGCCTTGCCGCACATGCAAGGCACGTTCTCCGCGACCCACGATCAGGTCGCGTGGGTCATTACGTCGTACATTGTCGCCTCCGCGATCATGATTCCCACATCCGGCTGGCTCAGCACGCGCTTCGGGCGAAAGCGCGTATTCGTCCTCGCCGTTACCGGATTCACGGTCGCCTCGGTCTTCTGCGGCGCGGCCAATTCGCTCCCGGTCGAGGTATTGGCGCGTATCGTTCAGGGCATGAGCGGCGCATTCCTGATTCCACTGTCGCTGGCGATCATCCTCGATACGTTTCCACCCGAGCAACATGCCAAGGCGATGGCGTATTGGGGTATCGGTTCAGTTTGCGGTGCCGTGATGGGGCCAACTCTCGGCGGTTATCTGACCGAGTATCTTTCG
This sequence comes from uncultured beta proteobacterium, assembly GCA_963792855.1. GTDB lineage: Bacteria > Pseudomonadota > Gammaproteobacteria > Burkholderiales > Eutrophovitaceae > SG8-40. The sequence goes on from CAWBXZ010000018.1 coordinate 385,669, forward strand.
TGGCGCTACATTTTTTATATCAACGTGCCGTTCGGTCTGATCGCGCTCGTCGGCGTCGTGCTGTTTCTGCCCGAAACCGAGCGCGACAAGACGAAGAAGCTCGACTGGTTCGGTTTTCTGACGCTGGCGATCGGTATCGGCGCATTGCAGATGATGCTCGATCGCGGGCAGCGTCTTGACTGGTTCGAGTCCGGTGAAATTATCTTCGAGGCATGCCTGGCGGTCATTTCGCTGTACATGTTCAACATGCACGTGATGACACACCGTGAGCCGTTTCTGGATCCGCGATTGTTCGTACAGAGGAATTTTTTTATTGCGATGGTCCTGATTTCGTTCTACGGATTGCTGACGGTGCCGCCGATGGTGATGATGCCCGCATTTCTCGAGCACATTCGCGGATATTCGATTGATACCGTCGGTCTCCTGCAGTCACCCAGAGGAGTGGGCATTTTACTGGCATTGTTTATCACTGGACGCATTTCCAACAGGGTCGATCCGCGATGGATGATTCTGTTCGGTCTGTTTTGCATCGGGGTATCGACCGGGGCGATGGCTCTGTGGAACGTCAATGTGGATACCTGGTCGATTGTCTGGACGGGGTTTATCCAGGGCATCGGTGCGGGCGTGATCCTGGTGCCGGTGCAGATGTGTGCCTTCGCGTTGCTGCCGGCGTATCAACGAAATGAAGGCACGGCGGTGTTCAACCTGGTACGCACCATGTTCAGCAGTATCGGCGTATCGATCACGCTGGCGGTGTTTGTCTACGTCGGTGCAACCGGACGGGCCGAACTCGTCGAGCACATCACGCCATACAACCAGGCGTTACAGTACTTCAATCACGCCGGCGGGTACACGACGGACAGCGAGCGTGGACTGGCGGTGATCGGCCGAGAAATCGACAAGCAGGCATCGATGCTTGGTTACAACGCGAGTTTTCTGATGCTTGCTGTTGGCGCTTTCCTCGCGATGCCGCTGGTGTTTTTGATACGACGCGCCAAGCCCGGCACGAAAGGACGCGAGCAAGAGCAGTTCGAGAAATCCGAACCGATCATGCTCGTCGAATAGGCGCACGGTCCCGCCGAAGAAACGAAATCGTCGGCAGGCGGGTTGCATGGTGCAACCCGGGCTTGCGCCAATCCGGGCTGAAGATCAGCCGATTTCGGCCACTACGCGACCGATGATCTTGCCGGCTTTCAGCTCGTCGAGCGTCCTGCTCACTTCGGACAAGGGGCGTTTTTCGACCGGAATGGCCTTTAGCTTGCCTTCGCGAGCGAGTTTCACGACCTGTTTCAACTCGTCCACGGTGCCGACATTGGAACCGCAAATGGTGAGCGCGCGCTGAACGACGGATACCAGGGAGAGCGGAATTTCACCGCCATAGAGCCCGACGAGAATCACCTTGCCGCCTTTGCGGATGCTCGACAGGGCCAGCGTCGCCGAGGCTGTATTGTTAACGAGGTCGATCGCACCGAACAGCAGACCTCCCGCGATTTTCTGCAACTGCTCCGCCGCATCGGCGTCATCGGCCTTGATGGTTGCGGCCGCGCCTTCCGCTTTGGCTGCCGGAAATTTTGACGGATCGATATCGGCCGCGATGATGCGTTCGTGGCCGAGCGCGCGCAGCATACCGATGGTCATCAGCCCCAGCCCGCCGGCGCCGATGACCGTCACCCATTCCTCGGCCGGTATCGGTGCCAGCGTGGAAACCGCGGAGTAGGTTGTCAGCCCGGAGCAGGCGAGCGTAGCCGCCCAGGCCGGATCGATGCCGCTTGCATCGACAAGGTAGCGCGGGTGAGGTATCAGCAGATGGTCGGCGTAGCCGCCGGCGCTCTGCACACCCACCCAGCGTGGCGTCATGCAATGATTGTCGCGCCCTTCACGGCAACGCGCACAGTTCCCGCAACCAATCCACGGGCATACCAGCCTGTCCTCCCCGATCGGCACGTTGCCGGCGTTCGGCCCCGCGGCAATGACCGTTCCGTAAGGCTCATGTCCAAGGGTAATCGGCGGATTCATGCCGCGGTCGCTCATATGGAAGCGCTTGCCGCCCCCCAGCTCGAAATAGCCATCGCGAATGTGCACGTCGCTGTGACACACACCGCAATACTTGAGCTTGAGAAGGACTTCGCTGCCTTTGGGCACAGGCGTGGCACGCTCCCTTGGCTGCAGAGGCTTTCCCCATTCGGTTACATCGTAGCTGAGCATGCGTTTCTCCTTCTTGTTAGTTACGTTTCCGTTCAGGCAGGGCGGCCAGGCTCCATTCGCCGGTGCAAGCGCAGGATATGACGAAATCAACGGCTGGTAAATCCGCTGGCCGGTGTGCTCGCGGGCTCCGCGCACATTGCCGAGCTTGGCTGTGTTCGCGGGTGACGTTAGCATGTGACTCCCGCAAAAGGAGCCAAACGATCTCATGTCCAGTCCCGAAAAGTCCATCCGCCCACGCCGCAGCCTGCTATTCGTACCGGGGTTGAGGCCCGACCGCTACCGCAAGGCGCTCGATACCGGGGCCGACATCGTCTGTATTGATCTGGAGGACGCCGTTGCCGGCCCCCGCAAGGCCGAAGCGCGTGATCTGACGATGCCGCTGTTTGCCGAGGACTCGCATCCTCACGTCGAGCGCATGGTGCGCATCAACGGGTTGTCGACGCCGGACGGCCTGAAAGATCTTGGCGCCATTATCGATTCGGACAATCCGCCGCCGTCGATCATGATTCCGAAAATCCGCTCGGCCGAAGAAGTGCGACTGATCGAAACGCTGCTATCGACGGGTGCGGCCCGGTCGGTGCGTTTCTGCGTGATTGTCGAGACCAATGATGCGCTGGAGCGCGCGGCGGACATTGCGCGCTCGTCGCAGCGCGTTGACTCAATGATACTGGGCGCGGTTGACATGTCTGCCGACCTGCGCTGCGAGAAATCCTGGGAGCCGTTGCTCTACGCGCGCTCGCGCCTGGTACATGCGGCCGCGACAGCCGGCATCGATCTGCTCGATGTGCCGTATCTGAGCCTGGACGATCCGGACGGATTGCAGGAAGAGGCGAGCCGCTGCGCGCGCCTGGGCTTTACCGGCAAGGCCTCAATTCATCCGAAGCAGATTCCGATCATCAATACCGTGTTTACGCCTGATGCGGCGGCAGTCGAAAGAGCACGCAAGATATGCACGGCATTCGAAAACGACGATACCGGCCTGGTTGTGGTGGACGGTGAGTTGATCGAACTGCCGGTGGTTCGGTCGATGTATCGCGTGCTGGCGATCGCCGAACGAAGTGCTGCCAGGACTCAGAATTGATCGATCGTGGCGATGTGTCGGCTTGATGGGGGCGCGGTGCGTTTTCTGGTTTTCCCAACGCGTCGTATGCCAGATGCATGGTGCGCAGGCAGGCCCGGAATCTGACCGCCTGGTGACGCGTTTGACAAGGGAAAAAGCGGGCAGATGTGCAAGCCGGGTGGCGAAGACTCCCGGCCACTATTGCACATCCGCGTCCGCCGACAACCGCTGGTACTTGGAAGAGCAGGGGGGCGATGCACAAGCCGGGTGGCAACTTCTCCCGGCCACTATTGCGCAGTTCACCCCGCCCTGCAGGCCATACAATCGCAATTGACATGCCAACGCTGCCCGATGCGAGGGCGGCGCCAGTTGCGGTGTGCGGGGCGGCAGGGCTGGCGAAGAAGAGAACTGCCAGCGGAATAGATGACATTGACGTCGAAATTTCGGCATTGGATGCGTGTTCGGGTCCGCCCGGCTGCCGGCAGACCCGGCCGGCGGATGCGGCATGGCATCCACGAACCCGTTGTGCGGAAAGGAAGGAGCCACCGAACATGAAGCTGATTATTGCCAAACCCAGTCCCTATGCGCGCAAGGCGCGGGTGGCGCTGCAAGAGAAGGCGATCGCTTGCGAGATCGCCGTCGAGAATCCCTGGCTGCCGCAGACCACGATCAACGACGCGAACCCGCTCGGCAAGGTGCCGGCGCTGGTTCTTGATAATGGCGATGCCATTCACGATTCGAAAGTGATTTTCGAGTACCTGGAAACGCTGGCGGCGCCTCCCCCATTGATTCCCGCCGATGCATCAGCGCGTATTGTCCATAAACAGATCGAAGCGATTGCGGACGGTATCTGTGATGCGGTCGTGTTGATCGCACTGGAAGGCGCGCGTGCGGAAGACAAGCGCAGCGCGGACTGGATAGCGCGTCAGCACAAGAAAATTGTCGCGGGCGTGCACGAACTCGAGCGAGCGCTTGGTCAGCGCGAGTGGTTCACGGATTTCGGTTTCGGGCTTGCGGAAATCGCCAGCGTCTGTGCGCTCGAATACATCGACTTTCGTTACCCGCAGTTTCAGTGGCGCGAATCCGCCCCAGGCCTTGTCGGTTTACATGCGCGTGTATCAGCGCGGCCGTCGTTTGCTTCAACCAGGCCGGAGCCACAGGTGCTGCCCGCGTTGTAGCCACGCGAAAGGAAGCGCGACGACGGTGCCCGGCATCCCGGCCAGTCGAAGCGCTGGTTTTGGCAATCCGCGGGTTCGCGCGGTTGCCGCGGCTCAGTTGATGATGCGTATCTTGCGTGCGAGCCAGATCGCAGTGAAAGTGCAGCCTACGGCAATCAGGCCGCTGATCCAGTATCCGGTGAGTTGGCCGGACGCGGTATGGCCGATGATGAAGCCGGACGATAGCGACGCGGCGCTCGATCCGAGTTGTTGTATGGCCGAGTTGAAGCTCATGAATGCGCCGCGCAAGGCCGGCTGCGATGCGCCGGTAACGATTGCCATCGCCGGCACGAAGCGCCCGGACACGAATACCATGAACAGGACCATCGTGCCGATGGCCGCCCACACTGGCGCCGCGGGCAGATTGGTCGTGAGCACGAGCGGAACCACCGAGATACTCGAAATAATCGTAAACATCCGGTACTTGCCGTGGCGGTCGGACATGCGCCCCCACAAACGCGAGGTATAAACGGTGGCGGCACCGCCAAAAAGATACAGCCACGGCAAATCGGTTTCGGCCAGGCCGACATTGGCAACCATGTAGGGTGCAATAAACGGAATAACGGAAAAACCGCCGAAGATCATCACTGCCGTCAACGTGAGTGCACGCAAGTGATTGGTGTCGGAAAAGACAGCGATCGCCTGGCGCATTGGGTGCCGCGACCGCGCCTGGGCGACCTGTGCGTCCATGCGCGGCAGCAGCCAGGCTGCGCAAACGAGGACGATTAACGACACCATGGCCAGAAAGAAGAACGGCGCGCGCCAGTCGAAACTGTTGGCCAGGGTCAGGCCGAGCGGCACGCCCGCCACTGCCGAAATCGGGAAGGCAGTCATGACGATGCCCATTGCCGTGCCGCGCCGCGCGTCGGGTACGACGTCGCCGACAATGGAATACACAGCCGCACCGGCAATGCCGCCGAACGCTCCGGTGACAGTGCGCGCCGCGAGCAGCCAGCCAAAATCGGGCGCTGCCGCGCATAACAGCGTTGAAACCGTGAAGCCGCCGTAGATCAGCAGCAACGCACGTTTTCGGTCGAACCGGTCGACGTAGAAACCGCACAGGACCGAGGCGACGGCGGCGGACAAGGTGTAGGCGGATACCAGTATCGCGAACTCTGCGGGGCTGATGTCCCAGATGCGCATGAACTGAGGCCCCAGAGGCATCAGGACCATGAAGTCCATCAAATGCGTGAACTGAACTCCCAGCAAAATCAGAAGGATGGAGCGTTCCCGCAATGCCGCGTCCTGCGGCATGCTCAAGCGCTGGCCGGGTCGAGCGCGAATGTCTCCGCAAGCAGTTCGTAGGAGTGCAACCTGCTTGCATAGTCACCGGTGATGGTAATCACCATGAGCTCATCGGCCTCGAACGCCTGTTGGATTTCCTGCAGTCTTTCCCTGACCGTGTCCGGTGTGCCGATGATGGCGCGCTGGCGCTCGCGCGCGATGATGGCCCGTTCCTGTTCCGTGTAGTTCCAGGCCAGTGCCTGCTCCGTCGTGAGAATGGCAGCTTCGCGCCCGGTTGCCATCAACACCCGGCGATGATCGATGGGTGCGGCCAGGCGTTCGGCCTGCTCCTGCGTTGGCGCACAGATGACGAATACGCATACCAGGGAATACGGTGCGGTCTCGCGCTGCGACGGTTCGAACGCATGGCGGTATGCGCGGCTGACACCGTCACCGCCGTGCGCGTTGATGAAGTGCGCAAAGGCGAAGCGAAGGCCGAGATAAGCGGCGAGGGTGGCGCTGTAATCGGACGAGCCGAGCAGCCAGACTTCGGGCGCTCCCGCGCCAGCGGGCATTGCCCGCACACGCTTGAATGGATGATCGTCGGGCAGCCGGTCGTCGAGCCAGCCGACAAGATCGGCCACTTGCTGTGGAAAGCTGTCGTCCGCATAGAACGAGATCGGATTGATAGCTTTGGCCGTGAGCATGTCGCCACCCGGTGCGCGACCGATTCCCAGGTCGACGCGACCGGGAAAGAGTGCTTCGTGCATGCGGAATATCTCGGCGACTTTGGCCGGACTGTAATAGGGCAACAGCACGCCGCCGGTACCTACGCGGATGCGTTTTGTTGCCGATCCAATTGCGCCCAGCAGTATTTCCGGGCAGGGGTCGGCAAGCCCATGCATGTTGTGATGTTCGGCCAGCCAGTAGCGGTGGTAGCCGAGTTGATCCGCCGCGCGGGCCAGTTTGACGGTTTCCTGCACCGCGTCCGCGGCGCTGTGACCGCTGATGATGGGTGATTGGTCGAGTACCGATATGCGCATGTTGATCCGGAGGTCAGAGAGTGTGCGTGGGCGTGCAGACAATGGTCCGGCGGCAGTGTTCCGTCTTTTCATGCCGGGGGAGGAGCGTATTGTCGGCTCGACGCGAGACTCTACCAGACGCAACCGGGCCGGACTCGCATATCGGCAAAGGGCTTGCCACAAACACGTGTTGTACGTTATCAATCGGGTCGCACGAAAAACAACGTCACCTGCATCGAATGCGCCGCGTCACGCCGGCGCATTTCATAAAGTGAAATTAGTCAAGTGGCCACGCGGGCGGATTTGCAGCTTGCGGGTTCAGTCAGGAGAAGTCATGTCAAAAGCAATAACAGCGGGAGTCATGCTGGTACTGGGCGTAGTGTTGGCAACCGGCGCGGCGCGCGCAGACGAAGTTGTCCTGGTAAACGGTGATCGAATCACCGGCAAGCTGGTGGATCTGGCAGAGGGGAAGATTTCCATCAAGACCGACTACGCGGGCACCGTCAAGATCGACTGGAGCAAGGTGCAGACCGTGTCAACGGACGGACCCGTCTATCTGACAATCGGTGATAACGTCGTGCGCGCGACGGTGTTGCCAAGTGCCGATGGTACGGCGACGCTGGAATCCGAGGAACTGCCGACGGCGGAGTCGGTGGAGTTGTCGCGGCTGACGTCGATGAGCTACGAACGCAAGCCGGCGGTCAGGGTGACCGGCCGCATCAACATCGGCGCGTCCTCGACCTCCGGCAACACCGACAAGGAACAACTCAACGGCAGCTTCGAGGTGGTGGCGCGGTCGGCGAAAAACCGCACAACGCTCGGGGCGGAGGCCAACAGATCCGAGACAGACGGCACGCAAACGGAATCGAACTGGCTCGCCTACCTCGCTTACGACCATTTTATTTCGGAGAAATGGTACGCCTACGCCAGTACGAGCGCCGAGAACGACAAGTTCAAGGACATCAATCTGCGAACCACAATCGGTGCTGGTGCCGGTTATCAGTTCTTCGAAACGGACGAGACAAATCTTTCAATGGAACTTGGTGCCAGCTATGTCAACACCGACTACGATATCGGCGTAGACAGTGATTATCCGGCAGCAAGGTGGGCGATGAACTTCTCTCAGAAACTGTTCAAGTCGCGAGTAGAGTTCTTTAACGTGGATTCAGTGCACGCCGCTCTCGATGATTCCGACAATTTCTTCCTTCGTACGCGAACCGGTTTGCGGCTTCCTATCGTTGCGGGCATGAACTCGACCATTCAGTACAACTATGACTATGACGATAACCCCGCGCCGGGGAGGGTCAAGGAAGACAAAGCCTGGCTGTTTACCCTGGGTTACGCGTGGTAACTGTTGAAAACGCTAGCTGTGAGAAGGCGAACGAAAAAGCTGCGCCGGCCGCTTCGCTCAGGTTTCGCCGACCGGGCGTAGCAGGTCCTCGTCGTTGTTTCTGACGTTGTTGACGCGAGTGCTCACCGGCGTGGCAGTCAGGGCGTCAGCCTGAAAGGGGCGCAGCAGATTTTCGAGGACAGAGGGGTTTGTTTGGGCGGGGTCCAGCCAGCCGGCATAATCGCCCGGTTCGAGAATAACCGGCATGCGCGCATGGATAGGGCGCATTAGCGGGTTCGCTTCGGTGGTGAGAATGACGCAGCTTGGTCGATTGCCGGTGACTTCGTTGGCGGGCTCATAAATGCCGGCAAAACCGAAAACCCCCCGGTCTCGCTGGCGGATCAGCCACGGCTGTTTGCTGCCGTCGAGTTTTTTCCATTCGTAGAATCCGTCGGCCGGCAGTATGCAGCGGCGGCGGGCGAATGCGTTCCTGAACATCGGCTTGCTGGAGACGCCTTCGGAACGGGCGTTGATCGGGCGTGGTCCGCTCCCGTCTGGCTTGAACCAGGAAGGCGTGAAACCCCAGTACGCCGCTTCTCCGACTCGCGCGGCACTGTCATGCCCGGCACGCACGATCAGTACTGCGGTGCCCGGCGCGACGTTATAGCTCGGCTTCCAGGCGGGGTCGATCTCCACACTGAACTGTGTGTTGATGCGCGCTGGGGTTGCACTGAGCGTGTAACGGCCACACATATCGGTTATTCGGTATGGCAGGTAACGCCAGAGCAGCCGGCCGGTCCGATTCAGTAATACTCGTAGGGCTTCTTCGGTAACCGCGCATCCTCGAACTTTTTGCGCTGCTCCCGGTCCTGCGGGCGATCCCACCAGGTGGAGCGGGCCTCGCGCTGCTTCTCGACAACTTCGGGATGCTTTTGCAGAAACTCGCGAATGAATCGGGTGGTGTCGGATTCGTATGGTTTTCTGGCCATGGTTGTTTCCCTGATGATGTGCATGTTGTTGCGACGCAGGCTGATGACGGCTAGTGTCCGGTAACCGGCCACGCGTGGCTGATAATCGCCAATTATTCACGATCATGAACCGAAAGTCTCTACGATGACAAAGAACACTCCGCTGCCCCCGGTCGCCCCGAGGCATCCACACGTCAAGCGCGTGCACAACCTGCGGCTGCACGATGAATATGACTGGTTGCGCGACAAACAGTCGCCCGAGGTGCTGGCTTACCTGAACGCGGAGAACGCCTATACGCAGGCGATGATGAAGCCCAGCGCAGTGCTGCAGGACAAGCTCTACCGCGAGATGCTCGCCCGCATAAAGGAAACCGATACCGAAGTGCCCTACAAGGACGGCGAATATTTCTACTATTCGCGAACCCGCAAGGGCCGGCAATATCGGATCTATTGCCGCAAGCGCGGCAGACTTTCGGCGCGCGAAGAAGTCGTTCTGGATCTGAACCGTCTGGCGGAGGGCAAGCCATATATCGGGCTTGGCGCGCTTGAGGTCTCCGGGGATGGCCGCATGCTGGCCTTTTCGGTGGATTATTCGGGGTTCCGCGAATACACGTTGCGTATCCGCGATCTCGCAAGCGGCACCGATGACCCGGCCGTTGTCGAGAAGGTCCGATCAGTCGCCTGGGCCGCGGATAACCGGACCTTGTTTTACGTGACCGAAGACGACGCAAAACGGGCCTGGCAGGTGTGGCGGCGGGTCGCTGGAGAGGCCGGGGAAACGCTCGTATACGAGGAAACCGACGCGCGATTCTCGGTGTCGGTTTCGGACTCGCGCAGCAGGCAGTACCTATTCATTACATCGCACAGCGCGACCACCAGCGAAGTGCGTTGCCTGCGCGCCGACGAACCGCGAGCGGCGCCGCGTCTGTTTCAGGCCCGGCGTCAGGGTCACGAGTACTACGTCGATCATGGCCATGGCCGCTTTTACGTGCTGACCAATGACCGCGGCAGAAATTTCCGCGTCGCCGTTGCACCGTTGCAGGCCACGGGCGAGAACGACTGGAAAGAACTGATCGCGCACCGCGATGACGTCATGCTCGATGGCATTGACGTTTTCGCCCGCCACATTGTCCTGGATGAACGAAAGGACGGATTTCCACGCCTGAGGGTGCGCCGGATCGAGGATGGCGTTTCTCACGTCATCGCCCTGCCCGAGCCGGCCAGTTCGGTGTACGCCGGTACCAACATGGAGTTCGATACATCGGTGTTTCGCTTTCATTATGAGTCGTATGTGACGCCGGATTCCGTCTACGACTATGAACTCGACACCAGGCAGATGACTTTGTTGAAGCAGCGCGAGGTGCGCGGCAGCTTCAATAGCGGTGACTATCAGGTCGAAGTGCACCATGCCACCGCCGAAGACGGGACCGCAGTGCCGATATCGCTTGTCTACCGAAAGGACAAAAGGCGCAACGGGCCGCAACCCATGCTGCTGACCGGCTATGGCGCCTACGGTTACCCGCACGACGTGCATTTCAGCTCGACGCGCCTTTCTCTGCTCGACCGCGGTGTTGTCTTCGCGGTCGCCCACGTGCGCGGCGGCGGCGAACTCGGCAAGCGCTGGCATGAGGAAGGCCGCATGCTGCACAAGCGCAACACGTTCACTGACTTCATTGCCTGCGCCGAGTATCTCATCGGGTCGGGCTATACCGACAAGTCGCAACTGGTCATCGAAGGCGGCAGCGCCGGCGGCCTGTTGGTGGGGGCGGTGACCAACATGCGCCCGGATCTGTTTCGAGCGGTCATTGCCGACGTGCCCTTTGTGGATGTGATCAATACCATGCTCGACGACTCGCTGCCGCTGACAACCGGTGAATACGAGGAGTGGGGCAATCCGGCGGACAAGGCATATTTTGACTACATGCGTTCATACTCTCCTTACGACAATCTCAAGCGCGGGCCCTATCCGGCGATGCTGGTGGAAACCTCGCTCAACGATAGCCAGGTGATGTACTGGGAACCGGCAAAATATGCTGCAAAATTGCGAACCCTGAAAACTGACGCGAATCCGCTGTTGCTCAGGGTCAACATGGATGCGGGCCATGGCGGAGCATCGGGCCGATACGACTTTCTGAAGGAAATTGCCTTCACTTATGCCTTTATTCTTGGGGTGGTCGGCATCGTCCGCTAGATTACGGACGCCTGGCGGTCCGGTCCCGCCGATATCATATCGATCGCTGAAAAGTACGCCACACCAGGCGCTCGCATTCGAACCCGGAATACCCTGCCGTTTGTCGGCGGTTTCTGACCGTTAATTCCAGCGGGCTTGCGATCTTGCCGACCGATATGGCATCGTTCTCGCTAAGGTACGCGAAGGGTCAGTAGTTCAGCGTCAGGCCCTTTGTACTGAAACAAGGCAAACCCGTCGAAAGGCGGGGACGCAAAGTCACCGGTCTAAAGGGGCAGTTGCTCCCACGGCAGCGGGACCGCCAGTTAACCGATACAGGCCCAGCCTGTACGCGCTCTGCGCGGCCTCTTCTCCGTGTCCATCCGGACCGACGCGTTCCCCGAATCTCGAGGCGGGCATAGATGCCAACCGGAAGAGATTATGAACGCGACCAGCATTGCCAAATCTGTATCTGCCTCACGAAGCCGCCCGGCCGGGTCTGGCCGGGGATTCACTTTGGTCGAACTGGTGGTGACGGTTGCCATCGTCGGCATCCTGGCGTCGGCTTCTTACGGCTCGTACCAGAACTATCTCATGCGGGCCAACCGGTCCGCTGCGCAGCAATTCATGCTCGATGTAATGAACCGGCAGGAGTTGTACCTGCTCGATGCGCGCACCTATGCCACGGACATCGGCAATACCGGACTGGGCATGACGGTACCCGACAAGGTTGCGCAGCACTACGCCATCACCATTGCACTGACCGCCGGTCCGCCGCCCGGATACGTCATCACGGCGACACCGGGCGGAAATCAGGCCAAGGACGGTCTTTTGACACTTTCCGGTGACGGCAGCAAGTCACCGCTCGAGAAGTGGGAGCGCTAGAGCCATGCGAACGATACCGGAGATGCGCGGATTCACTATCGTTGAACTCGTTGTTGCATTGAGCGTTCTGGCAATGTTGGTGACGCTGGCGATTCCGATGTACGGAAACTTCGTCGCGACCAATCGCACGCGCGCCGCCGCCTATTCGCTGGTTTCAGCGTTGACGCTGGCAAGAAGCGAAGCCGTCAAACGCAATAGTGCGGTATCGGTACTGCCGCTCGCGGCCGGTTGGCAGGCGGGCTGGGAAGTGGATTTCGGCGGGACGAAGCTTGCCAGGAACGAACCGGCACCGTCTCTGACACTGATCGGGCCGGTTGCGGGCGTTAGCTATCAACCCAACGGACGCCTGAGCACGCCGGGCATGGTGTTGTTCAGGGTGTCTGCAGCCACCGGCTACACGCGTTGCGTGCTGATCGATCCAGGTGGACGGGCAAAACTCAATCCGGGAGAGCGTAATGACGGTAGCTGTGCGTAAAGCCCAAACTGCCATGAACCTGAAGCGAACCATCCCTGTTCGCCAGGCGGGCGTAGCGATGATGGAATCGCTCATGGCGATGACGATCCTGCTCGTTGGCTTGCTCGGCGTGGTCGGTCTTCAGGCCAAAACCCATACCTCGCACTTCGAGGCGTATCAACGCGCGCAAGCTTTGCTGCTGCTCGATGACATGGTCAACCGGATCAGGGCAAACCGCTACGCGGCAGACTGTTATGCCGTGACCGGTGCCGGCGGTGTGCCATACCTCGGAACGAACGGCACCGGACATCGCGGCAACACGGATTGCACCGCGATCGTCGGTACGACACAAACACGTGCGATTGCCGAGCGCGGTATGGCGGACTGGGATCAGTTGCTTCAGGGCGCGTCAGAAACTGAAGGCGGTGTCAATCGCGGTGCGATGATCGGTGCCCGGGGGTGTGTGAGCTACGACGCCGTCACCGACCGCTATACCGTGATCGTGGCGTGGCAGGGGATGGTGCCGACCTTCGCGCCAGCCGTTGATTGCGCCAATGGTCTCTACGGGCCGGACACACAGCGGCGCGCGGTCAGCACGACCTTTCGCATCGCAAACTTGATGAGCTGAAAGCCATGAGACTTCGGGAACGCAATCGTCAGACTGGATTCACACTTGCCGAACTGATGGTCGGGATGACCATCGGCTTGATCGTGCTCAGCGGGGTGACGTCTGCTTATGTCGCTTCGAGCAAATCGGGACGCGATTCGCAGTCATCTGCGGAGCAGGTCGAGAACGGCCGCCAGGCGCTGGAATTCATCGCCTATGACCTGCGCCATGCCGGGTATTTTGGGCAATTGACCAATCTGCCGGCGCCCGGTGGTGTGCTTCCCGACCCTTGCGAGACGGCCAACCTCGCGGCAATGTTTCAGGCGCTGGCGTTTCCGGTCCAGGCCTATGACGCCCCGGCAGCCACGCCGCTGACCTGTCTCGATGCAGCGGATTATGTTCCGGGCACCGACATTCTGGTTGTGCGTCGTGCCGCCAGTGAGGCGCTGGCTGCCACTGATGTGCCGGAAGACGGCGCCATCTATTTGCAGGCAAATACCCTGAACGGTGAATTGCAGGTTGGCACGGATGCCAGCGCAATCGGCACCGCCAACAAGGCGGACGGGGCCGCGGCAAGCATCTTCAACCGCGACGGGGTCACCGCGGCGCCGATACACCGATATCTGGTTCACATCTATTTCATTGCGCCTTGCACGATGCCCGATGGCGGTGGAGACAACTGTACCGGCGCGAATGACGATGACGGTAACCCGATACCGACGTTGAAGCGGCTCGAACTGTCCGCCGCCGGTGGCGTTGCACAGATGAACATCGTGCCTCTGGTATCCGGTGTGGAGAATGTCCAGTTCGACTTCGGCGTCGACAACCTGCCGGCGACGGTCGATGCAATCACTGGTTTGCCCGGCGATGGCGCGCCGGATTGCCTGGATACCGATCCCGGCTCCGGCGCCAATGCGGGCGTGACGGGCGGATGCGTGACGGCGAATCCGGGCGCAATACAGGAATGGACCAATGTGGTTGGCGCGCAGGCGCATGTGCTCGCACGCAGCTACCGCCCGGACAGCAATTACACGGACGGCAAAACCTACGACCTGGGTCTCGGTCTGGGCGCCGTGACGCCCGCTGGCGGTTTCCGCCGCCACGCCTACAGCACGGCGGTGCGCCTTACCAATATTGGCGGGCGGCGCGAGTTGCCGCTGTAAACCGGCACGGCAAGCGATGAAGAGAATGCGCACGGTCAAAGGAGGCCAGCGATGAAAGCGGGAAAACAGCAAGGATCGGTTTTGTTTGTGAGCCTGATTCTGCTCGTTGCCATGACCATGATTGCAGTGGCGTCTGCCCGCGTCAGCACGACGCAGTTGCGGCTGATCGGCAATGCACAGTCGGTGCAACGCGTCGAGTCGGTGGCGCAACTCGGCGTTGAAGAAGTCGTCGGCCGTATCGACGCGTTCAACAATCCGACACAGGCGATCACCGTCGGCAACCTGCCGGCCGGAATCAGCGTTGCGGTCTCCGACCGCCGTTGCCTGAGCACGTCACCGGCGTCCGGTTTCAGCGCCGTGATGCAGATGTCTCCGGTGGACACGATATGGGCCGTCGATGTGCAGGCTACGGACAGTTTTACGGGCGCAGAGGCGACGGTATCGCAAGGCATTCGCGTGCGCATGCTCGCGGGTTCCTGCGTCTAGCAAATTAATGGGAGCGAATGACATGAAGCAGACATTTATCGCAATCGCGTGCGCCTGCATGGCGCTCGTTGTCGGCGCGGGTTCCGCGCTGGCGGCATTCGATCCCGTGAACGACGACACGGATTTGTTCCTTGCCAATCCAACGTATGCTGCACAGCGGCCGAACGTGCTCATCTTCCTGGATAACACGGCCAACTGGAATTCGCGCTTCGACAACGAGAAAGTTGGCTTGGCCACCGTTTTCAACGGCCTAAGCGACAGCTACAACGTCGGCCTGATGATGTATACGGAAACCGGTTCCGGCAACGGCGGGCCGGACGGCGGCTACGTGCGTGCCGCCGTGCGCCAGATGACCGGGATCAACGGATGCTGATGGCGAGCCTGATCTCCAGTTTCGACAAGACTGGGTGACAAGGGCAACAACGCGACGGTGTCGCTGGCCATGCACGAGATCTATGCCTACTTTGCCGGCACCACGGTGCGTTCGGGCATCAAGGCAAAACGCGATCATGCGGGAAACGCGATCCCCGGTCTGTTGAAATCCAACCAGATCTACGCGCTGCCAGGCAACGCACTGTCCTCTGCGGCCGACACGGTTTACGACAGCCCGATTACCGATGGCTGTCAGCGAAACATCGTGATCTATATTTCCAATGGCGCGCCGAACGACAACAACAGTTCGCTCAAGGCGGCCCAGGGTTTGCTAGCCGGTCTGGTGGGGAAGGATCCGCCTGACACGATCGCGCTCAATCCGAGCGGGCAACAGGGCAACTGGGCTGACGAATACGCGCGTTTCATGGCCACTTCGGATGTCAGTCCGTTGCCCGGCGATCAGCACATCACCACCTATACCGTTGAAATCGACCCCGTCAGCAACGGCCAGGGGCCGGCGACCACGGCACTGTTCAAATCGATGGCGGCCAACGGCAAGGGCAAGTATTTCGCGGTTGACGGTGGCGATGCGAACAATATCTCGACGGCGCTGAACCAGATATTCCAGGAGATACAAGCGGTGAACAGCGTATTTGCATCGTCGACCTTGCCGGTCAGCGTCAACGTCCGCGGCACCCATCTCAATCAGGTTTATATCGGTGTGTTCCGGCCGGATGCCAGCAAGGCGCCGCACTGGTTCGGTAACCTGAAAATGTACAAACTGGGTCTGAATGCTGCGACCAGCAGCCTGTTTCTGGCCGATGCCAACGGGCTGCCCGCGGAAAACCCCACGAGCGGTTTTGTCGCACCGACGGCGCGCAGTTTCTGGAGTGAGCCATCGACCTTCTGGAGTTATCGGACCGCGACCGAAAACGGCGCGGGTGGCGTGTCGGATGTCGCTGACGGTGAACTGGTCGAGAAGGGCGGCGTGGCACAGCAACTGCGCATCGACTACGCGCTGTCGCAAGTCAGCCGCGAACTGTTCACGTGCACGGACGGAAGCGGTGGCTACTGCGATACCGGCGATGCGCTTTCGCTGTCGCCGTTCGATACCGGTAATGGCGACATATCGATGGCCGCGCTGGGCGCGGCCAACGCGACGGAACGAAATGACCTGATCGACTGGGTGCGCGGTGAAGACCAGTTTGACGAGAATGCCAGTACGCAGACGACGGACATCCGCGCATCGGTGCATGGCGACGTGCTGCATTCACGCCCGGCGGTCATCAATTACGGGCGCAATGGTCCAGCCGACGAGAATGATGTGTATGCCTTCTATGGTTCCAATGACGGCGTGTTTCGCGCGGTCAAGGGCGGTACCGGGACCGATGGCGGTACGGAAGCCTGGGGTTTCATCCCGAAGGAGTTCTTCGGCAAACTCAAGCGCCTGCGCGACGATGCGCCGGCCATCAGTTCGGGCCAGAAAAAACCGTATTTCGTCGACGGGTCCGTAAGCGTCTATCAGGAAGACAGCAACGGCGACGGTGCCCTGGTCGCGGCCGACGGCGACAAGGTTTACCTGTACATGGGCATGCGCCGGGGAGGAAGGCTGTTGTACGCGCTGGACGTCAGCGACCCGGAGAATCCGGCGATGCTTTGGCGCAGGGACAACACCTCGCCCGGTTTCGCGGAGATGGGGCAGACATGGTCCGCTCCGGTAGTGGCGAACGTCCCCGGTTACATGAATCCGGTGCTGATCATGGGTGCGGGATACGACCCCGCAGTCGAAGATGTGATGCCGTGCCTGATCACGGCCTCCAACGCCGGTGGCGTCACCTGGACCAGCGGTGGCACGGTGACGTATTTGCCGGGAACCTGCTCGGTCGCGGGCGGCACGTCAACGACGACCTCGCGCAGCATGGGACGCGGGGTGATGGTCATCGACGCGTTCAACGGCAGCCTGCTGTGGCAGGGCGGTGCGTCCGTAAGCGGCGCCACGCACAACCTGACGGTTGCCGGCATGGACTACAGTATTTCGTCGGACGTGTCTGTCATCGATACCAACCTCGACGGCATCAAGGATACCGGCTACGTTGGTGACAACGGCGGCAACCTCTGGCGGCTCAATTTCAAGGACAACAACCCGGCCAACTGGACGGTGCAAAAGGTCGCGGCCATCGGTGCGCATACCAGTGCAGAACGGCGCAAGTTCCAGCAGGCACCGGATGTGGTTTTCGCAAATGACGGTGCCGGTTATTTCTCCGCTGTGCTGCTCGGAAGCGGCGATCGCGAGCATCCGTTCGATGCGACAGTGACCAACCAGTTCTATATGTTCAAGGACCGGGGAACGGGAACGGCGATTGTCGAATCGGACCTGTTCGATGCAACTGCCGCTACCGGTTCCAATGCCTACGGCTACAAGATCACCCTGGCGGCTGGCGAAAAGTCGATTTCATCGGCGGTGACCGTTTCCGGATCGACCTACTTCAATACCAACCAGCCGTCTGCCAGCGCGGGTGTCGGCGTATGCGGCAGCAATCTCGGCATAGCGCGCCAGTATGCGATCGATTATCTGTCCGGGAAAGCATCCAATACCACCGTCAGCGGAACCGAAATCAGCGCGCGCGCGGCGATCTATCCCGGTGGCGGTTATCTCCCCTCACCGGTGCCGGTTGTCGTGCGCCTGAACGGCAAGAATTACATGGGTGTCGTATCCGGCACGTCGGTGCAGACACCGCCGACGCCGACACTGGACGTGCGCTCGAAGACATTCTGGTCGATCAAGGAGCGCTGAATGCGCTGACAGCGCGATAACGACAAGCGGGCCGCCCGGAAGGGCGGCCTTTTTTTGTTGCGCGCGAGTCTTCCGGCGCAGACTTCTCCTGATGTGTTGCTGGCTGCGGTTGCGCCAGCCTTCGGGTAAATTGCATGCTGCAGTAAATCGGATATGATCCCCGATCGTCTTGGGTGTACGAGGGTGATGGATCGAAATGTCTGGAGCGACTGACTTGCGCAAGCCGGTGCGTCACCGGGGCGGTTTCCGCTTGGCCGGTTTGCTCGTGAGCATGCTGATGCTGGACGTGTTTGGCAGCGGTGACGTGCTGGCGCACGAGACAAAGTTGTCGAGTACCCGGATGCGCATCGGCGGCGGAGAGATTTCGGCGCAGATCGAACTCAATGCGGTTGACCTCAGCGTTGCTACGGGAGGGCAGCTGACCGCAGCCGACGGCAAGGTCGACCCGGAACTTCTTTTGGGACAACTCGATGCCGTGCAGCGTTATGTGAGCGAGCACGTCAGGCTGGGCAGAGAGGGCAGTGCCCAGTGCGCGCCCGAGTGGGCTTCCGCCATTCCAAAAGATGACCATGTTGTGTTGGGGCAGCGCTGGAATTGTCCGGACGACGCGGAACTGATCTATCGTGTCACACTGTTTCACGAGATCGACCCGGCGTCGCGGCACATGGTAAGCGTCGACGGCGACAGGCAATTCATCGGCTTGCTGAGCGTGCAGGCGCCGCAGATGGCGCTTGCCGAGTCGATCCCCTCGACGTGGCAAACCGTTCAGCAATATATCGTTTCCGGCATCGAGCACATCGCGATCGGTTACGACCACATCGCATTCCTGCTGGCAGTGATCGTGCTCGGCAGGCGCTTTTGGCCGCTGGTAAAGGTCGTTACGGCTTTTACCATTGCGCACTCGATTACGCTTACCGTCGCCGTGCTGGGCATCGCAACGCTGCCGTCGGCCCTGGTGGAGGCGCTGATTGCCGCCAGCATCGTCTACGTTGCCGCCGAGAACTTCTTTGTCTGGGACATTCGTCATCGCTGGTGGCTCACGTTTGCATTCGGATTGATTCACGGATTCGGATTTGCTTCGGTATTGCGCGACTACGGGTTACCGGAGAACGCGCTCGGCCTGGCGCTGGCGTCATTCAATATCGGTGTCGAAATCGGGCAATTGCTGATTGTCGCGATCGCTGTCCTCATCTGGCGCGCCGGTTTCCGGATTGCGGCTACGGTGGGTTTTCCGCGCACCGAGCGCAATGAGCGGCGGGTTTCGCTGGTCGTTTCGGGCGCCGTACTGGTTGCCGGACTGTATTGGCTCGGTCAGCGCCTGCTGGGATTCTGATCAACCTTGTTGACAACAGCGGGGCAACACAGGATAGTTTTCACGCTGCGCGTAATCGTTGATTCTGGCAGGTGCGTCTGGATCGGCGCGATAATCGGTTTGATGAAACGCGTATTTCATCCGGGAGCCGGAAAGGGAGTGAAAATCATGAAAAAAGCACTGGCGCTGTTTTGTTCGGGGTTGTTTGCAATGTTTGCGGTCTCGGCGTGGGCCGATACCTCTGACGTCAAGACCCAGTCGGTCGTCGAGGTCAAGAAACGTGGCGCGCATTGCGCGGACGATCCGAATTGCATGAACCGTTATCACTACGCGTTCGAACCGGTGGCAAGAGCGCGACCCGGTCAGTTGATCCGGTATGAAACGCGCGATGCGCTCGATTCGGACCTGAACGTCAACTCCCAACCGAAGGACGTGCTGGCGATCGACCTGAATCTGGTACATCCGATTACCGGGCCGGTTTACATCGAGGGCGCGCAGCGCGGGGATGTGCTGGCGGTCACCCTGATCGACGTCGAACCCGACGAGTATGGTTACACGACCATCGTGCCCGGCTTCGGATTCTTGCGTGATCTTTACCCGGACCCGTTTGTTGCAAACTGGAAGATCAATCGTCTGGAGGCGGTATCGGACCAGATTCCCGGCGTGCGCATTCCGATGAATGCATTCATGGGAACGGTCGGAACGCTGCCGGGCAAGCCGGAGGTGCAAGCCTGGCTTGCGCGAGAGACCCAGCTCGGAGCGGCCGGCGGTATCGCCCTGCCGCCGCAGCCGATCGGCGCGCGACCGGCAGCCGTTTGCGGGCCTAACGGTTCGCACAGGAACGAATGCTTGCGCACGATCCCGCCGCGGGAGAACGGCGGCAACATGGACATCAAGCAAATGGTCGTCGGGACAACGCTGTTGTTGCCCTGTTATATCGATGGATGCGGCCTGTTTGTCGGTGACGTGCATTATGCGCAGGGTGATGGAGAAGTGGCCGGCACGGCGATCGAGATCGGTGGCAAGGTGACGGTGCGCACGGAAATACGCAAAGGCATGGCGTCGATGATCAAGTCGGGACCGCATTTCGAGGGCGGCTCGCAGATCAAGGCGCTGGAGCCGGACCGTTTCTACGCTACCGTCGGTTATCCGATCAAGGGCGCCGGTGTTGATCTGCCGTACACGACGTATCTGGACAGCGCAAAACTCACGCCCTTGTCCAACCTTTCGGAAGACCTCACCGCAGCGGCACGCGCATCGTTGATCGAGATGATCGACTGGCTGGTCAATACCAAGGGCTTCACGCGGCAACAGGCGTATGTGATTACCAGCGTTGCCTGCGATGTCCGGATCGGTAATCTTGTGGACCTGCCCAACTATGCGGTATCGACCATTTGTCCGCTGGAAATATTCGACGAATGAGTCCATGGTGAGAGCAGGAGCAGCGCTGCAGGGCGGGGCATTCACTCCCGCCCTGTTTGTTTTTGGCCACAGTTTTTCCCGGCACAAGCGACCATGAAACGACGCGTTTTTTTCCGGTTGATGCTGGCTTGGACACTGAGTACCTCGTTCACGCGCATGGCAAGTGCGCATACACCCTATCGCCAGTGGAAGATCCTGCGGCAGCGTTTCCTGCTGGTGCATTCGAGCCGCAACGATCCGTTATCGGACGCGCTCGCCGAAGGCATGGTGGAAATTCTCGACAGGGTATTGCCGAAAGCGAATGCAATGGTCGCCCGTGCACCCGACGAGCAGCGCATTGCCAGCCTGATGACCACCGGGCAGGCGGTTCTCGCCGTCATGCGCGCCGACCTGGCCGTGGATCTGTATCGGTCTGACGGAGCGTTCAGCGATTTCGCGGGCGGGCAACTGCGATCGCTCGTGCGTGTTGGCGATCATCTGCTGGTGAGTGTGGCGGCATTCCCGCGTCACCACGCCTGGCTGGTCACCGCGGCGCTTGCAGAGCACGGTGGCCTGCTCGACGTGCGCTTGCCGGATCCCGGTGCTGAATACGGCGGAGTGCCCTTGCACGACGGTGCCCGGGCGTTTGCCAATGGCGAATCCCTGGAGGCGCAGGGTTGAGAGTATTGCGGTCATTGGTGTTGCTGGCGGCTTTTGTCGGGTCCGTGCACGCGCACGATTTGATAACTGCGGAGCTTGCCGAAGGGTATTTGAACAAGGCGGCGAAATGGCAGAAACAGAGTGCCGAGGCCGCGGAAAAGCCGGAGCGCGCCAGAGCGCAGTTGCGGATCGGTGTCATGCTCGACGAGATACGCGGCTACCTGAACCGCGACCTCGCGGTTCACGGTGAAGTGCAGGGGCTCGCGTCAAACTACCTGGTTGCCGAACTGGGGAAAGTGGGCACGCCGCTGTCGTATGACCGTAAGCGTCGGTACTTTACTGCGAACTCGGCATACTATCGAGCGGCGCTGGATCTGGGCCTGAGCAGCGGGCTCGCCAGAGAAGCCCGCCTGCGTTTGCTGCGCGGGGAGTTCTACGACAGTTTCGACATCGATCCGCTGCATACTATGCAGGGTGCGGAACAATTGCAGGCGCAGATCCGCCTGGTCGACGAACTATACGACAGCGTAAGCGCCGAGCCGGATCGGGAAGAGGTGCGGTTTATCGCTGCGATCGTCTACGCACGGGCCGTGAAAGCCACGACGGATGGCCAACAGCGGAGCACCTATCTGGAAAAGGCTCTGGCGTATATCGACGCTTTCGCACGCGAGTACCCGGACAGCATGCGCAGTGCGGCCATGCCCGTGGTACGCGAGGCGTTGTATTCGCTGCAATAGCGCCCCCGCAGGGCGTTCAAAGCCGGCTGCGCGGGTACGTGCGCCACGCTGAGCGCTGGGGTAACATCGCGGCAGATGCGACAGCGGCGGGCGGCTCCTTCTCTTCCGGGAAGCCGTTGCTCGAAAGCCGTGCGCATGAGGCGTGGTTTTGATTGGCGACCAGTTTTGAAAGAACCAGTTTTGAAAGAACCGGTGCGATGAAGAAAGTGATCGATTTGCGTAGTGACACCGTTACCCGGCCAACCCGGCAGATGCGCGAAGTGATGGCCGAAGCGGAAGTGGGTGACGACGTTTACGGTGAAGACCCATCGGTCAATCGTCTCGAAGCGCTCGCTGCGGAAATGCTGAACAAGCAGGCTGCCATATTTGTCCCCACCGGCACGCAGAGCAATCTGCTGGCGCTGTTGTCGCACTGCGAGCGTGGCGACGAATACATCGTCGGCCAGCAGGGGCATACCTACAAGTACGAAGGCGGGGGTGCGGCGGTGCTCGGCAGTATCCAGCCGCAGCCGCTCGATTACGAGGCCGACGGCACGCTCGACCTTTCCCGGGTCGAAGCGGCTATCAAGCCAGACGACCCGCATTTTGCGCGAACGCGCCTGCTGTGTCTGGAGAACACCCAGGCCGGCAAGGTACTGCCGCTCGAATATCTGAAACAAGCCCGCGCCTTTTGTGACCGGACCGGACTGGCATTGCACCTGGACGGCGCGCGATTGTTCAATGCGGCGGTCGCGTTACAAGTGCCGGTCAGTGATATCAGCGATCAGTTCGACACGGTTTCAGTGTGTCTTTCCAAGGGGTTGGGGGCACCAGTCGGATCGGTTCTGTGCGGGCCGCAGCAACTGATCGTCAAGGCACGCCGGTGGCGCAAGGTGCTGGGCGGCGGAATGCGTCAGGCGGGTATGCTGGCGGCAGCCGGCATTTATGCCCTCCAGAATCATGTCCAGCGTCTGGAGGAAGATCACCAGAACGCGCGGCGACTGGCCGAGGGGCTCATGCGAGTGCCCCACGTCAAGGTGCAGGGCGGCGGCGCGCGCACCAATATGGTGTTCGTGGAAGTGGACAAGAGCCAGTCCGCGCAATTGGGCGCTTACCTCGCCAAGCAGGATATGCTGGTTGGCAGTGCGCCGACGATGCGACTGGTGACGCATCTGGATGTTGACCCGGCTGACATCGAGCGTTTCGTCGGCGAGGTCAATGAATTTTTCGAACGCGCGGCATAGGCGTTTTTTTCAGGAGGGTGAATGGCTGCTGATGAGCAGGAACGTAACATGGCCGTGTTTTGCGATTTCGAGAATATCGCAATCGGCGCGCGCGAGGCCAAATACAGCAAGTTCGATATCAAGAAGGTTCTCGAGCGGCTGCTGGTAAAAGGCAGCATTGTCGTCAAGAAAGCCTATTGCGACTGGGACCGTTACAAGGAATTCAAGTCGCAGATGCACGAGGCCGCGTTCGAGCTCATCGAGATTCCGCATGTGCGTCAATCGGGCAAGAACTCTGCGGACATTCGCATGGTCGTCGATGCGCTCGACCTTTGCTATACGAAGGAACATGTCGATACCTTCGTCATCGTCAGCGGTGACTCCGATTTCTCGCCATTGGTGTCCAAGCTGCGGGAAAACAACAAGGAAGTGATCGGTGTCGGAGTCAAGCACTCGTCGTCTGATTTGCTCATCGCCAATTGCGACGAGTTCATCTATTACGACGATCTGGTGCGAGAGAAAACGCCAAAGCGTGGAACGCGCCGCAAGACGCAGGCAAAGTCGGCGCGCGACAAGAAAGACGCGAAAGAACCGGTAGAAGCAGAGTCGCCGGAAGATGGATCTCAAAAGGGTGTCGATCTCGTCGTCGGCACCTTCGAGGCATTGCTGGCCGAGCGCGGCGGTGACGAAAAAATCTGGGGATCGATGATCAAGCAGGCATTGAAACGCCGCAATCCCGGTTTCAATGAGTCCTATCATGGTTACAGAAGTTTCAGCAGCCTGCTGGAGGATGCCGAAGCGCGAGGGCTGCTGAGTCTCGAGCGCGATGAGAAATCGGGGGGCTATATCGTCACGGCGGCTCCGGGATAGTTTGGCGGTCAAGGCGAAGCTTGTCCCGGCCCCGGCCGGGTTGGTCGGACGTGGCGGCGCATGCGTCGGCCGCGGTTGCGGTGCGGCGGCGGACGAGTGTGCTGCGCAACATCGCGATCTTTCAATTCTTTCCATCGCAAGCCTCTTCGGTGGCAAACGACATCGTGAGTCCGACGCCTGGATAAACTGACACCCACATGTCCGCAGCAGAGTTGATCGCCCTCGGGCTTGGCTATTCCCACTTTGTTGTGGTTGTCGCTGTTTCACTGCGGGTCATCGTGAAGCGGCGTCCGCCGGGCGTGTCATTGGCGTGGCTGATACTGGTGTTCGTGCTGCCGTATGCGGGCGCAATACTCTATCTGCTGATGGGCGAGCGCACGCTGGGGCGCAGGCGCGCCAGGCGCGCCGAAGCCCTGTTGCAGCCGTTTCAGGAGTGGTTGACGCATATCGCATCGGCAACGCCTGCGGTGCTCGAAGACGGGGCCGTCGCCTGGGAAAAACTGCGGCGGCTTGTTGAAGGCAGCGTCCGCATGCCGGCGCTCGGCGGAAACGAGTTGCGTCTGATCGCAGGTGCTGATGCGACCTTGCTGGCGATCATCGAAGAGATCGAGCGCGCCACCAGAACCTGTGATCTGGAATTCTACATCTGGCACCCTGGCGGATTGGCCGATGAGGTCGCGCGCGCCCTGATTCGCGCCGAAGCCCGCGGGGTGCGTTGTCGTGTGCTGGTTGATTCCGTCGGCAGTGCCGCGTTTCTGCGCAGCGGTCTCGCCATGGAGATGCGCCGGGGCGGGATAGAAATAGTCGAAGCCCTGCCGGTGAGTCTGCTGCGCAGCCTGTTTGTGCGGGTTGACCTGAGACTGCACCGCAAGATTGTGGTGATCGACGGCGCGGTTGCGTTTACCGGCAGCCTCAACATGGTCGATCCGCGGTTCTTCAAGCAGGGTGTGGGTGTCGGGGAATGGGTTGATGCCATGGTGCGCATTAACGGCCCGGCGGTAAAACTGCTGGAACTGGTGTTCGTCTGGGACTGGTTGATCGAAACCGGCGAGACACTCGAAGGCCTGATTCCGGAGAGCGCGGCCGATTTGCCCGCGACGACCGGGCAGGCAGTTGCCCAGGTGCTCCCATCCGGGCCGGGGTACGAGGGTGACGCGATCTACCAGTTGTTATTGACGGCAATCTATGCGTCACGTCATGAACTCATCATGACTACGCCTTACTTCGTGCCTGATGAGGCGATGATCGGTGCCCTGCAGGCCGCAGCGCGACGCGGCGTTGCGGTGACATTGATCGTTCCCGAGCGTGTCGATTCGGTACTGGTGCGCTACGCCAGCCGCGCGTATAACGACGACTTGCTCAGCGCGGGCGTGCGCATTCTGCGTTTTCGCGGCGGGCTGCTGCACACCAAGAGCGTCGTGATCGACGGCGAGACAACGCTGTTCGGTACTGTGAATCTCGACATTCGCAGCTTGCGGCTGAATTTCGAGGTGACGATGATCGCCTACGATACGCAATTTGGCCAGGCAGTCCGTGAGCTGCAGTTGGGTTACGCATCGCAATCCGAAGCGATCGACTTGCAGCGCTGGCGTCAGCGCAGGCGTTCTACACGGTTTCTGGAAAATGCCGCACAACTGGTTAGTCCGTTGTTGTGAAATCTGGCAAGGCGCTCGGGCGAGGACTGGTCGCGATCGACGAGAACGGGTCGTTTGTTGCTGTTCTCGCCGATGCCGCAGATTGTTTCTTGTCATGTTGATCGTCGCGGGAAGTACCGGACTGGATCTGGTTTCATAACAAGTGGATACCGGTGCTGCTGCTGTAGACTAGGATCGACCATGAAGACCATCGGGCGGCTTTGAACCATGAAGCGTTCTGCACTACTTTTCATTGTTGGCGGGATCGTGACGCTCGCGATCGTTTTCTTGATCGCGCGTTACTCGGAAGACGGGACCAGGTCTTCTGACACGGTACTCGCAACCAAACACGACTACGTCGGTGTCGACCGCTGCGCGCAATGCCATCAGCAGCAAGTCGATGACTGGCGTGGTTCGCACCACGACCTGGCCATGCAACACGCTGACGCCGATACGGTACTGGGAAATTTCGATAATGAGCGCTTCGAGTATTACGGCGTCGAGTCGCTGTTTTCGAGAAAAGACGGCAAGTTCTTCGTCAGGACCGACGGACCGGGCGGCGGACTGCGGGACTATGAAGTCAAGTACACGTTCGGGGTCGAGCCGCTGCAACAATATCTGGTCGAACTCGACGGTGGCCGGTTGCAGGCCCTGCATCTGGCGTGGGATTCCCGGCCGGCGGAGAAGGGCGGGCAGCGCTGGTTTCATTTGTATCCGGACGAGAAGATCGATCATGCCGACGAGTTGCACTGGACCAAGCTGGCACAGAACTGGAATTACATGTGTGCCGAGTGCCACTCCACCAATCTGAAGAAGAACTTCGACCTTGCCACGAACCGGTTTGCAACGACCTGGTCAGAAATCGATGTCGCCTGCGAAGCCTGTCACGGACCGGCAAGCGGGCACCTCGCCTGGGCCGAGAAAGCGCCGGGATGGAAAAAGCAGGAAGACAAGGGCTTTAACGTCTTGTTCGACGAACGCCGCGGTGTGTCATGGCAGTTCAACGGCTCGGACACGGTTGCGCAAAGAAGCACGCAGCGCGCAACCGAAAAGGAGATCGAAACCTGTGCGCGCTGCCATTCCCGGCGATCCTTGCTCTCGGAGGACTACCAGCACGGCAAGCCGTTACTGGATACCCATCTGCCGGCCCTGCTGACCGACCCGCTCTATCACGCCGACGGGCAGATCAACGACGAGGTGTACGTGTATGGCTCGTTCCTGCAAAGCAGGATGTTCGCGAAGGGTGTCACCTGTAGCGACTGCCACGATCCGCACAGTCTGGATCTGCGCGCACCGGCGAATCAGGTCTGCCTGCAGTGTCATCGGGCGAGCGCGTATGATTCGAGCGAACATCACTTCCATCCGCAAGACAGCAGCGGCAGCCTGTGCTCCGAGTGCCACATGCCGCCAAAGAACTTCATGGTCATTGATGGCCGGCATGACCACAGTTTCCGCGTTCCCCGGCCGGACCTGTCGGAACGTCTGGATACACCGAATGCCTGCAATCAGTGCCATCAGGACCGGACAGCCGCGTGGGCCAGCGCCAGGGTCGACCAGTGGTATGGAGAGAATCGCAAGCGTGACTGGCACTATGGCGAAACCTTGTTCGCGGCGCGTTCGGGGATGCCGGGTGCCGGGCGTGAACTGGCGGCGTTGGCGGCATCCGCCAGATATCCGGATATTGCGCGAGCCACTGCAGCGTCGATGCTCGCGGAAATCGCGGGTAGCGATTCACATGCGGTAATACAGCCACTGCTCGGAGATCCTTCGGCGCTGGTGCGTATTGCCGCATTACAAATGCTTGACACCGTTGATTCGGGGCGACGCTGGTTGCTTGCCGAGAAACTGTTGAAGGATCCGATATACGCCGTACGCATCGAGGCGGCGCGTGTGCTGGCGCAAGCTGACCGGAATGCCTTGACACCGGATCAGCGGGTGTTACTCGACCAGGCGGTGGGAGAATACAAGGATTCGCAGCGGGCGAACGCGGAGCATCCGCAATCTCACGTCAATCTGGGTTTGCTCTATACGCGACTGGGTGACTATCCGCAGGCGGAAGCAGAGTATCGCCAGGCGCTGCAGCTCGATCCGCGTTACATCGCTGCCTACGTCAATCTGTCCGATTTGTTTCGTGTTCAAGACCTGGAGCGGCAGGCCGGAGACGTGCTTGTGCAGGCGACGCAAATCGATCCCGAAAATGCTGCGGTCCTGCATGCGCTTGGTTTGCACTATGTGAGAGCAAGCGAGAGTAAGCGAGCCTTGCAGTTTCTGGAACGTGCCGCGCGACTGGCGCCCGAGGATGTTCGGTATGCATACGTCTACGGCGTTGCCTTGCACGATGCCGGACAGGTTGGCGATGCGCTCGCCGTGCTGGAACGTGCCCACGATTCACATCCGAACGACCTCGATCTGTTGATTGCACTGACCTCTTATTCCCTGGCGGAAGGCGAGACTGTGACAGCTCGCCGCTATGCCGAGAAAATCGCCGAGATTGAACCGCGGCTGGGAAACGCAGGAGAAGTACTTGAACGACTCGGCAGTGGTCGCTAGTGTCCTGCTCGGAATCGTATCGCACGCGGGTCGGTAGAGACAATGCTGTTTCCGCCAGCGTTGTCACATTGTTCCTCTTTCGCGCGCCTCGGGAGGGCGCAACTTAAGCGAGCCGTCGATTACTGAATGGTTTTGGAAATGAAAAAGATGACATCTTGTGTAGCACGTTCGGCGCTGGCGTTTACGCTGTCGGCACCGCTTTGTGTGGCGGCGCAGAATTCTTCAGGGACAGACATCCCCGAGGTCGAAAGCCCAACCGAGGGGCGGGCCGTGCAGGTAGACCTGGCGCCGCTTGTCAAACGCAAAACCGCCGGGGAGTGGGTGATACTGCCGGTGCCGAAAGCGAGCCCCGCGATCGGTGAAGGACTGCAAGTTATTGCGGCACGGTTTTTCAAGGCCGATGACGAATCTCAGCCATCGGTCCTGGGTGCCGGCGGCGGTTATTATTCCAGTGATACGTGGTTCGCCGGTGCCGGTGGGACCTACAACTTCTCTGAGGATCGCTGGCGCATTACCGGTGGCGTTGCTTATCTCGATGCAAAGTATGATTTCTATGGGGTTGGTAGCGACGCCGGTGACGATGCTATCGCGGTCCCTTTGCAGCAATCCGGCACCGCAGTGTTCGTCAAGGTGTTGCGCGGTTTGGGCGCCAACTGGTTTGTCGGAGCGGGGTATCGATACTTCGACTCGAAGATCGGTCTCAGGCTGACCCTGCCCAACTTTCCTGAATTCGAGGAGGCGATACGCAATGGTGTACGAATTGTCAGCTCCGGACCAAGCGTGACAGTCGCCTATGATAGCCGTGACCTGAGTACGAACCCTCGCACCGGGAGTAATGTAACGCTCGATGCGATATTTCCGACCAACTCGTTCGCCTCCGATGAGGAGTACCAACGCGCGACTGTTGCGGCGAACCGCTACTGGTCGGTTGCTGATCGATACGTTGTAGCGGGCCGTGTCAGTGCCTGCGGCGCTTCCAGCGATGCGCCTTTTTTCGATCTGTGTTTTCTGGGTGCCGGCAACGATATACGAGGCTATACCGCGGGACGTTACCAGGACCAGACAATGGTTGCAGCGCAGGCGGAGTTGAGGGTCCAGTTTGCGCCGCGCTGGGGAGGCGTGGTATTTGGTGGGATGGGGCAGGTCGCGCCTGATTTCGGAGACATGACGTCGAGCAACTGGTTGCCGGCTGTTGGTTTTGGTGTACGTTGGATGGCGGCTGTTGAAAACAAAGTGAATATCCGAGCCGATCTTGCGTGGGGCGATGGCGAAGACGCGTTGTTTTATTTAACGGTCGGAGAGGCGTTCTAGTCGATCGTTCCGCGCTGCAGGTCGCGTTCGACAAAGCGCAATACGGCTTCCATCAGCACTTCCCTGGGAAAGTCGCTCTTGTCGGCGAGTTTGCGAACCAGCGCGTAGGGGCTTGCGCCCAGATCGGTCGCAATGGCCCAGTGATCGGCGTTCGCGTAGCCCAGCAGCGTACCGCCGGGAATGACCTGGTCATAGAAGATCAGGTTTCCGTCATTCCGCGGGTCGATATCGCTCAGCTGGTTATAGGAGGTCTTGAGCCCGGCAGAGATCCGGTCCGGCGTTGGCAATGCGACGATGGAGTAGAAAGACACGCTTTCCGGCAACGGATTGCCGGCAAGCCAGTTTCGGCGCACGCGCGGGCTCAGGCTTTCCAGGGCGCCTGCGTCGCCGTCCTTGCACTGCAGCCCGGGCGTGTTCTGCATGATCGTGAGCATTGCATCCGGTGCCAGGTCGGCCAGTGGTGACCCGCCGACGGCACCGGCAAGAGATACCAGCGCAGTGATTTTGTGCTGCAGTTCCGGGTACGTGACCAGTGCTTCAAGGGTATCCACCGCGCCCTTGGAATGGGCTATGACCACGGTCTTTCGGCTCCCGACCGAGGTCGGGTATCTGATTGAGTGCATTGCGGATTTGCCGCGCGTTGGATTGACTGCTCGACGTTCCGCTCACGCGCACGGTCTCGAAGTGATAGCCAAACCGTGCGAGGTAATCCTTGTACTGCGTTTTCGCCTGCCTGGTCTGGTCGACACAGTCCGACGCGAATCCTGCAATGAATATCACGGTAATCGCCGCTCGGGACGGTTCGGTTGAAACGGGGAAGGAGGGCTTCTCGGGTTCATCGGATAGACGAACGAGATACTGCTCGCAGTTGCCGGTTTTCCGGTCTTCGGCGTTGCGGGCATCAAGCACTTTGCAGAACACATTACGGAATGCGCCTCTGGCATCCCGGGTTTTGGTCTGACTGACCGGTACCATGATCAGCGCGCCGCTGTCCTCGACGGTCGCCGTGGGCGTGGATGCGCAACCACAGAGCACACTGATCAAGGTAATGGCGGCAAGCGGGTACTGCCGGCAGCGACGAACCCGGCCTTGCATGGGAAAGTATCGAACAATCTTTGCTGTGACGCTCATGATTACGTGCTAGAACAAACAGGTAGTCGTTCTTCAGAAAGAGGATAGATACGCTGCGAGCCAATTGTTGGACGCTCGGGACCTGCGGCTTAGAGGGTGCTTCAGGATTCGTTTGCGGTGGTCGGACATCCGGGAAGGCCTGAAAGTTATTCCCGAG
Organism: uncultured beta proteobacterium; assembly: GCA_963792855.1. Lineage (GTDB taxonomy): Bacteria > Pseudomonadota > Gammaproteobacteria > Burkholderiales > Eutrophovitaceae > SG8-40. The sequence goes on from CAWBXZ010000018.1 coordinate 416,588, forward strand.
ACGGGGTATTGAGAATTATCGCATCGACGAGGGAATCGACGGTGATTTTCGTACAACCACGTGCTTGTCGGGGTCAGCAATCGCGTATAACCTGACGCAGGTCAATAGCCAAAGCGCTATTGAAGCATAATGTTACCGAGTCTGTTTGCGGCATCTTGGACTGCTTCATCGATGTCAGGCCATTGTCACGATCCGTTGGGTCATCGGGCGGGGGCCGTCGACGGTGTGCGAGGGTGATAATCAAAATTTCACGAAGTTAAGGAGCGGGGAATGCGAACTTGGCTAGGACGGAAGTTGGTTGCAGGCGGGTTGATGTTCCTTGCGGGGGCAGCTTACGCCCAGGAACAGGGAAACGAGCCATGGGAGAAGTTCAGTATCGCGGTCGGCGGCTTTGTGACCCAATCCGATACCACCATACAGGTCAGTTCGGACACCCTGGGGGTGGGGGCGGTAGTTGACCTGGAGAATGCGCTGGGTGTCGAGGCGGACTTTCAGACATACCGTATCGATGCAACCTACAGTTTTGGCGAGACGCGGCGCCACGAGATCGAGCTGCATTACTTCGATTCACGCCGTAGCGGTGACAGAGTACTCGAAGAGGACATACAGATAGGCGACAAGATTTTTCCGGCTGGCACCGGCGTTACTACCGAATTCGACCTTCAGTTTGTCAATGTCGACTATGTTTACAATTTCTTGATGGACGACCGGGTGCGTCTGGGTGTGTCGGCGGGTTTGCACACCACCGGCATCGGACTGAAGATAACCGAGACCAGCGGCGCCCAAGTCGAGGACGAAAGCTTCACCGCGCCACTGCCGATGCTCGGATTGCGTGCAGACGTGATATTGACGCCCCGCTGGCGGCTCAAGGCAGATCTCAATCTCTTCTATCTCGAATACGACCAGTTCACCGGCCGACTCGGTGATACCTACATTGGCATTGAGTATCTTCCGTGGAAGAACTTCGGATTCGGTGCCGGTATCAACAGCATCAACTACAAGGTCGAAGCGGATGGCGACTCGAGCCTCTCGGACCTGAACGGTCAATTCAAATTTCAACTCACCGGATTTCTGCTTTACGGAAGATACTTCTTCTAGGTTCGAAGTGGTATAGCGAGAGGGGCGTAGCCCGACTATTTGTGTGCGAGGGTCTCGGGCCGCCTCTCACCACATTGCCGTAGTGATAGCGAGTTGGACTGCTGCGGTGGCGCGTTTCCTGGCAGAGCCGTTGACGGTTGCTCTCCATCGAATCGCACGCAGCGACAAATTTGCGATTTGAGCCCACCTGGCTGCGGCAATTTCGCCTGCAGCCAGCAGATGGCGTGGCAGGTGTGATGCGGCGCCGATACGGGTCGATTGGGGGATTTTTCCATTGGTGTCGAATACATTCCCTGGCAGCACTTTGGTCTTTGGGGCCGTAATCAACACCATCAACTATCGTGTCGAAGCCGATGGCGATTCCAGCGTCACGGATCTCGACGGCGAGTTCAGATTTCAACTCACAGGTTTCATGCTCTATGGCCGGTACTTTTACTGAGCCAACACGGCGACGGGCGAACGCTCAGAAGCTCGATTCCACGCTCACGTAGATATAGTTCGACCCACCATCGACGTTGCCGAGCAGTTGCGAACTGCCGAATGCGCCGGAACGGTGGCTTACCCCCACACCGAGCCAGACCGGTTCGTGGCGCTCGGGCCGGAACAGGTCGCTGATGCTGATTTCGATACTCGGATCCAGATAGTTGAGCAGCTTGGACGTCGGTTCTCCCTTCGCGGTCTGGTCTCGTTCCTCGACATAGGGTACGCGTGACGCGTAGGACAAGCCGATGCCGAAGCCGACGCGGGTGCGCAGCGTTTCCGACCAGGGGAATCCGTACCAATACGGTTTCATGTAGGCGTCGACCTGCCAGCTGTCTTTCTGGAAGTCGCCGTCGTTCCGGTACAGTGCGCCTGCATAACCGACGAAATCGAGAGGCCAGCCGTTGACCCGCTCCATGAAGGTACGCCCCAGATGCAGGCCGGTGATGCGGCTATCGTCCTCCGTCGCAATGGAGGCGCACTGGAACGTGATGATCTTGTTCAGAATGCAATCGGTCGATGCGCCATAAAACGCGCGCACGATGACGGGTTTGCCCTGCGTCCAGAGGACGGGCTCATCCTGAAAATCATAGACGATGCCGGCGGAACCGGAAACCAGCCAAGTCTTGTCGACAATCGGGCTGTCTTCTATTTCCGCTGATAGGCTCTCTGCGCCGATACCAGCCACCAGTTTCCAGTTGCTGCTCAACTTGTAATGGCTATACAAACCGAAACCGACGTTCAGTCCGGCACCGGCTTCATACGCGGGCCGCTGCGCCGTCGCCTCGCCAGGGCGCACGCCGTAATAGTAGTCGTTGAGTTTCGAATCCCTGAATGACAGTCTCACATAAGGGTGCCAGAGAAAGCGCCCGTGAACCCATTGCCGGCCATATCCGGCGGTCAGCTCCGTGCCGTCCGACGTGTCCGAAATGTCCTGGCGAAGTTCCGCCGTGAAGTCACCAACGGGGCTGGTGTAGCGCACGCCAATGCCGCCATCGAGGCCTGGATTGCGTTGGTCCATACCGGCCAGGCTTGCCGGGGTTTCGTCGTATGGAAAGCCCTCGAACCGGGCTCTGACGAACAGATCGAATTTAAGATTGAACTTCTCCGGCAGCTTGAACCCGGCCCGGTAAGAGTGAATGTAGAACGTGTCTCCTTCGTAAATGTACAGGGGCAACATGTCGTTGACCCGGTCGACCCCTTCATAGGGAGAGGTGGTTGATTCGATGGCGAGGCCGATGCCCGCTCTGCCGGACAAATCGATTGCTTCGAACAGCGGTTCGGTCTGCGCCTGCGCTTGCACGCAGAACATGGCCATGAGCAGCGCTGTCAGCGCAAGAACCGTTCGTGATGGTCTCATGTGATTCACAGGTCGTTGGTTCCGGAGTGTCTCGAAGAGGCTTCGCGCCAGTGCGCTCAGGCAGGGAGGCGGCACGCAATGCTGCCGCTTTACCGGGGACGGCAACATGGCGTTGGGCGTTGATTCGTCAGTTTGTGCGAAGCGGGTCAGGTGCGCGCTTCAAGCGGGGCCTGCGCGGCAGCCTGCTGCATGGCATCCACAAGTACTTCCGGGGGCTGGGCACCGGACGCAGCGAGCTTTTGATCGAATATGAAGAACGGCACGCCTTCGACTCCCAGCGTGCGCGCATGATTGTCCTGCTCTTGCACTTGCTCGCGTAACTGCTGTGTTTCGAGACATCGTTCGCTTTCGCCAGTCGGTAATCCGCCGCGCTTCGCTAGTTCGACCAGAGTTTCGTGGTCGCTCAGGTCGCGCGCTTCGAGAAAATAGCCGGTGAACAGCGATTCAACCACACCGTCCTGTGCATCGAACGCGGCGGCAAGCAGTATCAGTTGATGCGCATCGACCGTGTTTGGCTGCACGCGGATATCGTCGAAACGGAATGCAATGCCCGCATCCGCACCGGCACGGGCCACGCGGGCGTATACCTCGCGCGCACGCTCGGCGCCGCCGAATTTGGTCGCCGTATAATCGGCGCGCGGCATGCCCTCGGCCGGCAGATGCGGATTCAGCTGGAACGGGTGCCATGCCACTTTCGGGGGGCTTTCATCCGGGTTTTCTGCCTTGAATGCCGCGAGGGCGCTTTCAAGATTGCGTTTGCCGATGAAACACCATGGGCACACGACGTCGGAGATGATGTCGATTTGCATGTATTCGTCGAAGTTACTGGATTTTTGCGAGTTTACCAGCCGAATGCATTGCCTGTCAGAAACGGCACACGCCGGCGAGGGCGGGCTTACGACGGCATGCGGCGTCCTGGCACGGATGACGGATCAGAGCGAATCGAGGAATCGCAGCAGGTCTTGCCGCTGGACTTTATCCATGCTCATGAATGCGCGTCGTGACACCTCCGCTTCGCCGCCGTGCCACAGGATCGCTTCAGCCACGTTACGCGCGCGGCCGTCATGCAGCAGGTTGTCATTGCCGTTGACCCGCTGGCGCAGACCGAGTCCCCACAATGGCGGCGTGCGCCAGTCATTGCCACCGGCCAGGAATTCACGCCGTCCGTCCGCCAGTCCGTCGCCCATGTCATGCAACAGCAGGTCCGTATAGGGGCGGATCGTCCTGCCGCTCATGCTGGGTGTCCCGACACCGCTTTCATCGCGGACGATCGGCAGTTCCGGCACATGACACACGGCACAGTGCGCGTTTTCGAACAATGCGGCGCCACGCACCACCGCGGGATCGTGTCGATTACGTTGCGGGGGAGGTGCCAGCATTCGCAGATAATCCGCAATCACCGCAACTTGCTCTTGTTTCGCTTCGACTCCGGACAAGCGTTCGACCCGATCGCATTCTTTCTGGATTGGCCAGCACTCGTTGTGCGGAAAGATACTCGACGTCACGCCGATCTCTTCGTGAAACGCGGCGGCGACTTGCTGCTCCAGATTCGGATGTACCGCCTTGTGTCCGAAGCGGCCAGGAGCGGTTTCTCCGGCGATCCCGTCGCCAATGCGGTTGAGGCGGCCATTGAAGCCGATACGGCGCTGATTGACTGCAATATCAATCAGGGTCCCGTCAGAAACGGCCTCCAGCAGGCCGAGACCGAAAACCGGCTGTGCGACGCGCAGCGAGGTGATTGCGTCCTTGCCGAGCGGTCCATACCAGAGTGCCGTGATGCGAACCACGGGAACGCGCAGTTCGACCGGGCTGCCGTCGTCCAGGGACACCGTCCGATACTGATAGTCAACGCGGAAGTCGCCTTCTTCCAGGAGCTTGCCAAGAATGCCGTGCCGGTTGAGGTGGGTACCGTACGACGGGTGTGGTCGCGGCCGGCCAGTGCCAGCGCTTCCGGGGAGCGCCAGCCGAAGCACGAGCGAGACCGGTTCTTCCTGCACATTCTCTGGCGCACGGCCGCGGCCGTTGCCTGGGTGACACTCCAGGCACGACTGCGCATTCGACTGCGGCCCGCGTCCCCAGTGGCCTCCGCTCAGAAACGGCGGCACCCAGCGCGCCGAAAATTCCGCTTTGCCGGCGGCGAATCTCTGCAAGGCTGCATCGTCCAGATGCGGCAATGGATGTGAATAGGCGGATTCGCCAGTCGCTGGATCCGCAGGTGCATCTGCCGGAGTGATGATGGCCGAGAGCGTGACAGCGAACGTAACTGCGACGAGCCGGTATCGGGTACGGGAAGGACGTGACGGTTTCACTCTTCGATTATGATGCGCCTGAGGAGTACCTGATTCAAGGCATGCCAGAAAATCCGATACGAAGCTGGTCCGCGAGACTGTTGCCGCTGCGTCGCAAGCCCGTGCTGTACGTCAAGGCGCCGGTAAGCCACGAGCGCACGCTGGTCAACCGGCTGCTGATGATCCTGTTTTTGTTCGCCGCAGTCATTACCGTGCTCTGGTTCGATCGTGCCGGTCTGGTGGATCATTACGATGGGCATGTTTCGTTTGCCGACGTGGTGTATTTCGCAATGATCACCGTAACGACGGTCGGGTATGGCGATATCGTGCCGATCGAACCGCATACGCGCGTCATCGATGCGCTTTTCATTACCCCGGTACGCATTTTTATCTGGCTCATCTTCCTGGGAACCGCCTATCAGCTGGTGATCCAGAAAGTCGTGGAGGATTTTCGCATGGCGCAGCTCAGAGATCGTCTTCGCGATCATGTGATCGTTATCGGCTTCGGAGAAACCGGGCGGGTTGCCGCGCGGGAAGTCGTCAGCAAGGGCACCCGGCCGGAAGATATCGTCGTGATCGACATCTCCGACAGCTGCGTGCACGACGCGGCAAACCTTGGTTATGTCGGCCTGCACGGCGATCCGACCCGCGAGAGCATTCTGATCGATGCCGGCATCAAGAACGCGCGCTCGGTCCTGGTGTGTATCGGCCGCGACGACACCAGCGTCCTGTCGGTACTGACCGTGCGAAACCTGAATGCGCGAGTGCGCATCGTCGCGATCGTCATGGAGGACGAGAACGTCAAGCTGATGCGTAGCGCGGGCGCCAATGTCACGGTCATGCCGTCCCAGGCCGGCGGTTATCTGCTGGCCGAGGCGGTGGGCAACAACTACCTGACTGATTACGTGCTGGACCTGCTGACATCCGACGGCAGAGTCGCGTTGGTAGAACGCGTGGCAAAGCCGGAGGAAGTCGGGAAATCAATGCGCGAGCTCGAAAGCGGTCTGGTAGTGCGGCTCTACCGGGGCGGGGAACCCGTCGGCTTCTGGGAGGTGGACCGCAACATCATCGAACGCGACGATCTGTTGCTCATCATCGAGCCGTCGGTCTGAACGGCGCGGCCGTTTGCCGCCCCGGCGCACGCAGCACCGGAGTGTTCATGCGAATAGCCGATGAAAGGGATGCCGGGAACTTACAAATCGATCGGCCAGTTGATTCCGGCGGTGACCCCGCCATCGACCCGTATGGTCTGTCCGGTAATAAACGCCGATGCTTCGGAGGCCAGAAATATGGCCGTGCCCACCAGTTCCTTGACGTCGCCGAGTCGCCCGAGCGGCGTGTTCTGCGTACCCCAGGCGCGCATCTTTTCTTCGGCCCAGAGTTTTTTCGAGAGCGCCGTCGGAAAGAATCCCGGCGCTATCGAATTGACACGCACGCCATGGCACCCCCATTCGTTTGCCAGTGCCCTTGTCATCATCAGCACGCCTGCCTTGCTCATCGCATAAGGCGTGACGCCCTTGAGCGGGGCGTAGGTGTTCAACGAGTCGACATTGATGATGGATCCGGTCTTTCGCCCGATCATGTGTTTGCCGACAGACTGGGCCAGCATGAAGCTGCCACGCAGGTTGATGTCCATGATCCAGTCGTACTCTTCGGTCGAATAGTCTTCCGCCTTCATGCGTTTGTTGACGCCGGCAACGCTGACCAGCGTGTCGATCCGGCCGAAGGCGGACAGTGTCGATTCGATCAGCCGCGCGATATCTTCGGCTTTGGCGACATCGCAAACGACCGGTTTGACCGGTTTGGGGCCGGTGGAAATTTCACTGGCCGTTTTCTCGAGCGTGCCGGCTTCTCGCCCGGCGATGACGACCTGGGCGCCGCGCGCGGCGAAACCCTCGGCCAGTGCACAGCCGATGCCGCGGCTGCCACCGGGCACGACAACAACCTGATCCTTTACGGAGAACAAGGTATCTTCCATGAGCTTTCTCTTTCCTGAATTTACAAAGGGACTCGTGTGGCGTGAACCGAGCCCGGTTCGCCGTCGCGCCCGCGCGGAGCAGCCAGACGCTGGTCGCCGGGTTCGAACCGCGCGCGCGGCAAGGTTGCGCGTTGATGCATGCGCAACCACAGAGTGTCGGGCTCGGCGTCGTAGAGGACGTCCGTGTCGATCTTGAGGACGTTCCAGTCGCCGCGGGCGATCTCGCCTTCGAGTTGACCGGGCGCCCAACTGGCGTAGCCGGCGAAGAAGCGCTGGCTCGCATCGGCGTCCGGCTGTTCGAGAAGCATTTCAAGCAACTCGCCGTCGCCGCTGAAATAAATGTCGTCCGCTGTCCACCAGGCGCGTTCCGGGGCGGGTGTCATGTGGAACATGAACAGCAGGCCGTTGGGCTGCACCGGGCCGCCGAAGTAGAGCGTGTCGGTGCGCCCCTGGCGGTCCGGCCGGTCGGGCCAGATATCGCGCAGCATCAACTCCGTCGGCCGGTTGAGAATGACGCCGCTTGGTCCGGTATCGGTCGGAAACATCACCAGCACGACGCTGCGCGCGAAACTGACGTCAGCGAGATGGGGGGCGGCCACCAGCAGCATCGATTCATGCTGTCCTCTGGGGTTGTGCTCCTGCGCCGGCGAAACCGGGGATGTCAGAAGTGTTGCGGTGGCAAACAGCGCGATCAGAAGCTGTCTCTGCACGTGCGAGCTACTCGATGATCGACTGGTAGACCAGGTTGCGCAGCAGAACCCGGTAGTGCTGGCGTCGCAGGGGTTCCACGGACATATAGGAAACGACCAGGTTTTCCTCAGGGTCGATCCAGAAATAGGTGCCGGCGTATCCGCCCCAGTAGAACTCGCCTACGGAGGCGGGCCAGTTCGATTGGCCATACTCGAGCCGGGTGGCAAATCCCAGCCCAAAGCCATAACCGGGTCCGGCGATAAAGTCATCGCCCTTCGAGATCGTTGCACCGAGATGATTCGATGCGATATAGCGGACCGTTTTCGGGCCAAGTATGCGTACTCCGTCCAGCTCGCCGCCGTCGAGCAGCATCTGGCTGAAGCGCAGGTAGTCGCCCGCCGTCGAAGTCAAGCCGTGGCCGCCGGCAAGAAAGGTGACGGGATTTCGCACATCGATCAGCGCCGGTGTGGTCCCGGTGTACTTGTCCGGAATCGGTTCCGCAATGCGGTTCTGCTTCTCCGGTGCGACACGGAATGCAGTGTCCTTCATCCCGAGCGGATCAAATATTTCCTGTTGAAGATAGCGGTCGAGCGGCATCCCGGCAGCGACTTCGACAACGCGGCCAAGGATGTCGGTGGAATGGCCGTACTCCCAGGTTGTGCCGGGCTGAAATTGCAATGGCAACGCTGCGAGCGTGTTGGCGAAATTCTCGAGCGTCCAGTGTTGCGAGAAAATATTCGCCTCTTTGTAGCGCCGCTTGACCTCGGTCGAGGTTCCCCTCGTCTGATAGGTCAGCCCCGATGTGTGGCGGAGCAGGTCCTGAACGGTGATCGGTCCGTGTGCGTCAACCAGCGTCGGTTGCCCGGTGCCGGCCGCGGGCTCGACGCTGACCTTCATGTCGCTGAATGCCGTGATGTATTTCGATACCGGATCGTCCAGCGACAGTTTGCCTTGCTCCACCAGCGTCATGGCTGCCACACTGACGATGGGCTTGGTCATGGAATAGATGCGGAATATGGAATCGTCACGCATCCAGGCATTCGCCGCCTTGTCTTGCCAGCCCAGCGCTTGCGAGTAAACCAGCTTGCCGTCGCGCGCAATCATGATCACCGCACCTGGCAACTCGCCGGATTCGATTGCCGTTTGCAGTGTAGCCGCCAGACGCGCGAGCCGCTCCGAGGACAGGCCGACCTCTTCGGGCGATGTTTCCGGCAGCGGAGCCGCAGGCGCGGTGAGGGCCTGCAGGGCGAAAGCGGCTAGCAACAACCGAAAAAGCATGTTCACGGCGACGTTTCCTTTGGCAGCAATGGCGATGGATTTCTGGTGCGCTGCGCTTCGACCGATGCGCAATCGATCACCCATGTGTCAGCGTTTGAGACGCAGAGGCATCAGTGCAGGTGCCTGCGCCGCAGGGGAATGGCGGGCAATTCTGCCGGTGCGGTTTCGCCTTCGCTGCGTCCTTTTTCCCAACGCCGGTCGAACATCTGGTTTACCAGATTGATTACCTGAGTGATTTCGGCATCGTCGAAATCACGTGACAGCACGTGCTGCAGGTCCTCCGTCATTCGCTGCCGGCGCGCGCGGTCGATCGATTCCGGCGACGGACCAACGAAGATGACGTCGAATTCGTCGCGCCCATCCTCGTGATAGTAGGTGATATCAATTGGTGCGGCGTCTTCGCAATAGGAATTCAGCGCATCGAGCGCCTCGGCCAGAAGCTGCCTGAAGCTGCGCCCGACATCACCGGTCCAGCAAATTTCAATAACGCGTCGTTGGCGATCGAAGGCGATACCCGGCTCGTCCGGGTGAATGCTCCTGACGTCAGCAAGGCTGTCCTCGTCGATGTAGTCCAGCAGCGGGCGCATTGCGGACTCCATCTGTTCCGCGGTGGTGCCCGCCCTTAACAGAATTGTTCCATGTACGTGTACTTCGACTCGCATCGCGCTGCCCCGTCTTTCTCCGCAGGTAATTTTCCTGCAGTGAACTCTCTGCATGCACCGAAACAGGTGCTGTTCCGTATGAATTTCTGGCCCTGAACTCCTTGCACGCTAGCCTGCCCGTGCCAGCTGTTCCGGGGGAACGTGGGAATTGTAACCCCTTGGGCCCGCGACGCCGAGACGGCAGCCGGTTACGTCCCGTCCGCCGTGCACAAAGCGCAGGCTCCACAGGCCGGAACACGCACCTGCTTTCCCGTTCGATTGATCGTAATCGTCCCCCAGCAGGCGCGCTCCGTCATGACTGTCGACCCTGTGGGCAGATCGCGAGGCCCGTGTGGCGACGGGATCCGTCTGGTCGCCGGCCCGGTGGTCCAGCCACAGCACTTAGCGGACATCTTCCGGAGAAAACGGTCTCGTATCGTCCTTGCGCCGCGATTCGCGGTCGGACTCGAAGATGCCTTGCAGTTCACGGGCTGCTTCGCGCGACGTTTGTATCAACTGCGTCTCATCGTGATACACGGCATGCTGGCGCTGTATCGTCCGCTCGTCATGGGAGCGGAAGGTAGTGACGGTGTCCTTTGCTTCCCAGGCGCTGATTCCTGTCGCGGCGAGCACGTTTTCCGCGAGCTCCAGTGAGGACACCAGGGTTTCCCGGATGATGTAGGCGACCTTGAGATCCATCAGTCGATAGGCATGGAAACGGTTGCGTGCCCTGGCGAAAATCTTCAGTTCGGGGAAGTGCTTTTTTACCGTCTCGGCGGTGCGCACCGACGCTTCGATGTCGTCGATCGCCAGCACGAATATTTTCGCCTCCCGCGCGCCGGCAGCATTGAGCAAATCCAGCCGTGAAGCATCGCCGTAATAGGCCTTGTTATTGCCGAAGCGCCGCACCACCTCGATTTGATCGCTGCTGATGTCAAGCGCGGTGAAGCCGATGCCGCGCGCTGCCAGTACCCGTGCAACCATCTGTCCGACCCTTCCGAATCCGGCGATGATGATCCGGTTTTCCGGTTCCTCGATCTTGTCAAAATTGTCTTCCGCACTGCCGCTTGCACGCCGCCGAAGCAGGTCTTCCACTGTCATCGCCAACGGCGTGAGCGCCATCGAGACAATCACCGCGATCACCAGCGAACTGGCCAGCGCGGTTTCCATGATGCCGCTCTCGATGGCGACGGCGAAAATGACAAAGGCGAACTCGCCGCCCTGTGACAGGGTCGCGGCAACACCGAGCGCAGAGCGGTTGTCCTGGCCGCTGAAGCGCGCAACGGCAAACAGCACCGCTGCCTTGATCAGCATCAGACCCAGCACCATTGCGGCAATGGTCGCGGGTTCGCTGATGATGAGGCCGAGATCGACGGACATGCCGACGGAGATGAAGAAAAGGCCTAACAGCAAGCCCTTGAACGGTTCGATATCGGCTTCGAGTTCATGGCGGTATTCGGAGTCTGCGAGCAGCATGCCGGCGAGAAAAGCGCCCAGTGACATCGACAGGCCAACCGACGCGACACCCAGCGCCGTGCCGATCACGACCAACAGCGCGGCGGCGGTGAATATCTCCTTGATGCCACTGCCGGCGATCAATCTGAACACCGGCCGCAGCAGGTAGCGTCCGCCGAATACGATGATGGCGATGACGGCGATGGCCTTGCCTGCCGCCAGCCAGGCCTCGATGCCGGCCGGCGTTTCCTCACCGCTGCCCAGCAGCGGTATCAGTGCCAGCAAGGGGATGACGGCGATGTCCTGGAACAGCAGGATGGCAAAGGAAGAGCGTCCCTTGCGCGTCGTCAGTTCGCCGCGCTCGGCCAGTGTTTGCAGGACAAAGGCCGTTGATGACATCGCGAGCGCAAAGCCGATGACGATCGCCGTGGAAACGGACAAGTCGAATGCGAGGCCGGTTGCGGCAATCAACGCTGCCGTGAGCGTGACCTGTGCGGTGCCAAGTCCGAAAACCGACTTGCGCAGCACCCAAAGGCGCGAGGGTTGCAGTTCCAGTCCAATGACGAACAGCAGCATGACGATGCCCAGTTCGGCAAAGTGCATGATGCTGTCGACCTCGCCGATGATTCCCAGTCCCGATGGACCGATCGCCACGCCAGCGGCCAGGTATCCCAGTACCGCGCCCAGCTTCCAGCTGCGAAACAGCGGCACGGCGATGACCGCCGCCGCCAGAAAGACAGCGCTTTGGGCGAGCGCATTCATTGGGGTGACGAAGCGTTTCCGGTCTCAGGCATGGTGGGGAATCGCCGACAACCAGGCACGACGCCGCGAGCCATGACGGCAGGGCGGCCACCTGCGCTGAGGGCGGGATGCGGTTTCGGATAGGGGCGGATCAAATCGCAGTCTGTCTAGATTACGGCCTGTTTAGACTGCGGCGACGACGCGTATTTCGACCCGGTACTTCGGGTGTGCAAGTTTCGACTCCACGCAGGCGCGTGCCGGTGGATGGTCTTTCGCAACCCACATGTCCCATACCCCATTCATTTCGTTGAAATCCTGGATATCGGAAAGCCAGATGGTAGCCATGAGAATTTTCGATTTATCGCTGCCGGCTTCTTTCAGATATGCGTCGATCTTGTCGAGTATCTGGCCTGTCTGGCCCCCGACGTCAGTGTTGGTGTCATCGGCGACAATGCCTGCGGTGTAGACGGTGTTGCCATGTATCACCACCTGGGACATGCGGGGGCCGGTATGCAGGCGCTTGATGCTCATTGTGTCTTTCCTTTCGGTTGTCGAGGGTTTGCAGTCAGATCCGGGTTCAGTTCATGAAGAATTTGCGATATTCGCTCATGATGACAAACGCCGTGATGACGAACGCGCCGATCCACAGCAAGAACGTCATCAGGTGCGTGGCGCGCATTTCCTTAGGCATGAAGCGCTGCACCAGATAGACGGTACCGATGGAAATGATCGGAAGCGTCCATGCCTGAGCCGTTCCGCCCCATTGCACCATCGCCACCGGCTGTTCGCCAAAAATGAAGTAGAAGGCGACGGGGATGACGGTCAGGATGATGATGAAGCGGTCGCGCCAGCGCGTGCGCGCTTCATAGTCGTCGTGTTTGTACACGCCGAAGACGCGCATGAAGTCGGCGCACATGCGCGAGTGGCCGGCGGTGGAGGCAAATACGGTGCCGTACAGCACGATGATCGCACCCGGATAGAACACCCACTTCGCCCATTCGCCCAGCGTCTGTGTGTAGATGTTGGACAGCACCGGGATCATGTCGCTGGTGCCGGGCACCTGGCCCATGCTGTGGAGAATGCCGGCGCCGAGCAAGTAGAACGCGACCGTGGCAACCGTGTAGATGATCATCGAGAAGACCACATCGAAGTGCATCACGCGCATCCAGCCGCGGGCGCGGCGGCGCCACGCTTCGCTGTCCTCGTGCGGTCCGGTATAGCGGGCATAGCCTTTCTCGACGCACCAGTAGGTGTACATGTACAGCTCGGTCGCCCCCACGCCAGTGATGCCGAATGTGGCGAGTGCAATGGCAAGGCCGGCATCGGGAAGTTCGAAGGTGAATCCCTGCCAAACGTCGCCCCAGCTGAAAAACTCGGGCATGCGGGTCAGTACCACTGCCGCGAGCAGGGTGATCAGCGTGAACAGGCCGACCTTGAGCATCGCCAGACGTTCGATGCGCTGGTAGGCGCCGCCCAACAGCAGCAGCAGTGTCAATGCGAAAAAGGCCAGAACCCACCACACGACGTCAACGCCGGTAATCAGTTTCATGGCCTGTGATACGCCAATAAACATCGCCGCGATCTGGAACAGCGTGATCAGCACCATCGCCGCCCAGGCCCACAGCACCCAGTTCACGCGACCGATCTTGCCGGGTATGCGGTTGAATGCCGCAAGACCCGTTTCACCCATGATGATGGTGTAACGGCCGAGGAACGCTTGCACAACCGCCTTGATCAGGCAGCTGAATACGATCAGCCACATCACCGTGTAGCCGACCTTGGCGCCGAGCGTGGTGGTGGCAATCAGTTCGCCCGAGCCGACAATGGACGCCGAGAGAATGATCCCGGGCCCGATCTTCTTGACAATGTCGCGCACCGCCTGGGGCGGTTCCATGACATGGGAAGGATCGAGTTGATACGGATCGAAATGGCCTTTTTCGACTTGCTGCACTTCCTGCCGCGCGGATGGCTCGCTCATGATCCCCTCCTGTCCCCGTTCACTGCGGGTGTGCTATTGCCGGCGGGCCGGGGCGACCTGTCCTGACCGCCGCATCTACCGCCGTGTCGCACGACGTTATCACAGCGCCCAGGCGCCCGCATGTGAAACCTGCGGATGACTTGCCCCGCCAGGGCGCGCGCGGGACCGGTCAGCATCCGGGCTGGCCTGAGCCCGGGGAGTCGGCCGGGGTCAGGCTGCGGCGTCGCGCGCGTTGCGCATCGTGACCATTTCTTCCGCGGCGGTCGGATGGATCGCCACCGTGTCGTCAAAATCCCGTTTGGTTGCGCCCATCCGGACCGCAATGGCGAAGCCCTGCATCATCTCGTCGGCACCGAGCCCGATGACATGGCAGCCGACAATGCGTTCGTCCGGGCCCGTGACAACCAGCTTCATCGTGCAAGCAGGTTTGCGTTTGGTAAACGCGTAATGCATTGGCGTGAATCGGGTTTCGTACACCTTGACATTGTCGACCCCGAACTGCCCGATTGCCTGCTCTTCCGACAGCCCGACCGTTCCGATCGGCGGGTGGCTGAAAATGACGGTCGGGATGTTTTCGTAGACGAGATGGCGATCGGTCATGCCGCCAAACAAACGATCGGCGAGACGGCGGCCGGCAGCGATGGCGACGGGGGTCAATTCGTATTTGCCGATGACATCGCCGATGGCGTAGACGCCGGCAACAGAGGTTTGCTGGAAGTGATCAACCCCTATCGTTCCGTTTGCGTTCAGTTCCAGCCCTGTGTGTTCGATGCCGATCCGGTCCGTGTTCGGCCGGCGCCCTATGGCCCAGATCAGGGTATCGACGCCGTCGATCGTTTCGCCGTTGCCGAGTTCGACGAGCAGCCCGGCGTCGCGTTTCTGAACGTCCATGACCGTAACATGGCGAACGATGCGCACGCCGTCGGCTTCCATCTGCTGCATCAATTCATCGCGCAAGGTCTTGTCGAAATGGCGCAAAAAATGATCGCGGCGCAGCGCCAGGGTGACTTCGGCGCCGAGGGCGCGCAGCAAGCCGCCGAATTCGACCGATACGTATCCCGCACCCACGACCACGACACGTTTCGGCTGGGACTCGAGTTCGAAGAAACCGTCGGACGTAATCCCCAGTTCCGCACCGGGGATCGCCGGAAGCACCGGGCGGCCGCCCACCGCAATCACGATGTGGTCGGCCGTGTACTGTTCGCCGTCGGCTTCGACAACACGCGGTTCGACGAAGCGCGCGAACGAACGCACAACATCGATCTTGTTATTGCTCAGGCCACGCTCGTAAATGCCGTTCAGCCTCTGGATGTAGGCATCGCGGCGTGATTTCAGCTCGGCCCAGTTCAATGTGCCGGTGTGGGCTGCGAAACCGTAATCGGCGGCTTCCTCAACCGCCTCGTTGAGACTGGCTGCGGTCCACATGATTTTTTTCGGCACGCAGCCGACGTTGACGCAGGTGCCGCCCATGCGCCCGGCCTCGAAAAGCGCCACCCTGGCACCGTAAGACGCGGCGCGATTGGCTGTTGCAACGCCGCCGCTGCCACCGCCGATGACCAGCAGATCGTATCGTTTCATTACTTTCCCAAGCCGGTGTCCGTAAAAAGGCGCAGTATAAACAACGGCAGGGTGGAAACAACGCGGGCGTACCAACAATACTGATGCAGAAAGGCGCAGGGTATTGCAGCGGGCGGGCGAACAGCAGAGCCATCCGGTCTGCGGGGTAGAGCGATTCGAACCGAAAGGTGAGGTGTATGAGACACGCGATGGTGGCGGGCGCGACCGGGGTGACCGGTCGTTACCTGACGCAGCACCTGATCGACAGCGCTCGCTGGCGCGTCACGGCCTTGTCGCGGCGCGAGCCGGAGCTGGCGGGAGAATTCCGCCATGTCGCGGTGGATCTGCTTGATTCCGGCGACTGCCGGGCGAAACTCGCTTCGCTGCGGGACGTCACGCACCTGTTCTATGCCGCCTATCTCGATTTGCCGGACCCGGGCGAACTCGCCGAGGTCAATTTGCGCATGTTGCGCAATCTGGTCGAAACGGTGGCATCCGTTTCACCGTCGCTCGAGCACGTTCACCTCGTCGAGGGTACAAAGTGGTACGGCAGCCACCTCGGTGCATTCAGGACGCCGGCAAAGGAAAGTGATCCGCGCCCGGTCGCCGAGCCTTTCTTGTATTACGCCCAGCAGGATTGGCTCGAGGCGTTTCAGCAAGGACGGCAGTGGACCTGGTCGGCCATCCGTCCGCACACGATCTGCGGATTCTCGGCAGGCAGTCCGATGAATCTGATCATGGTCATTGCGGTGTACGCTGTCATTTGCAGGGAACTGGGGTTGCCCCTTTCGCAGCCGGGCGCGCCCGGCAACTACCATGTTCTTTATCAGGCCACAGATGCGGGACTGCTGGCGCGCGCAATCGAGTGGATGTCCACCAGCGAACAATGCCATAACCAGGCGTTCAACGTGACCAACGGCGACCTGTTTCGGTGGGAGTACCTGTGGCCGCGTATTGCAGACTTCTTCGGTCTCGAAGTCGGTCCGCAGCGCCATTTCTCACTGCAAACCTTCATGTCGGACAAGGCACCGGTTTGGGACCGCATCACGGAAAAATACAATCTCAAACCCTACCGGTTCGAGGAACTCGTTGCCTGGAAATTCGGCGATTTCGTGTTTTCGACGCAGTGGGATGTCATTTCCGATTGCGGCAAGGCGCGCCGCGCCGGCTTTTGCGAAACGGTCGATACGGAGGAAATGTTTCTGACGCTGTTCGCCGAACTCAGGCGCGAGAAAATCATCCCCTGAGCAGGCGGGGGTCCCGCAGTAATGCCCGCGTATGCGACCGTGCCGTTCGGGTGACACGGGCAGACCGGACGCCCCGGCAGGGGTTGTTCTTTTCAGACCGCCTCCCGGCTTCGTGAACGCGACCGCGTGCCGTATTGTGGACAGACAGGTGTTCCCGGCGCTATAGTGAGTCGGTCAACTAACTCACTACACAGCCCTTCGCCTCGATTGCCCGCGAGGCGGAAGCGGGGGCCGGGTGCAACAGACAACGCGTTTCATGCCGGGAAGCTGTCGATGCCAAGAATCAGTGACAAGCGCGGGCGCCTTGTAAAGGCGGGGCGCCAGCTCATTCACAGCAAGGGGTTCGATGCCACCTCGCTGTCGGATATTGCCCATGCCTCCGGCGTGCCACTAGGCAACGTTTATTACTATTTCCGCACCAAGGAAGAGTTGCTCGATGCCGTGGTGGGCGAGCAGGAGGATGAATTCCGGGCGCGCGTGGCGCGCTTTGAAAAGGAGGGCACTCCGCAAGCGCGCCTGCTCGCTTTTCTCGATTCGGTCATCGAGTCGCGCATGAGTATCACCCGCCATGGTT
Organism: uncultured beta proteobacterium; assembly: GCA_963792855.1. Classification (GTDB taxonomy): domain Bacteria; phylum Pseudomonadota; class Gammaproteobacteria; order Burkholderiales; family Eutrophovitaceae; genus SG8-40. The sequence continues at coordinate 433,953 of CAWBXZ010000018.1, forward strand.
GTCCGGTCGGCAGCCTCTCCCAGGAAATGAACAAGCGGGGAGGTGCGTCACGGGCAAGAGTCAATCAACAACTGATCGCACGCGCACAGTGGGCGTCGAACCAGTTCCGCGAGATGGGGCGTGCCGATGCGCAGGAGCTCGGCGTGTGGCTGACGGGTTCGGTCCAGGGAGTCATCCTGATGGCAAACGCGCTCGGCGATCCGGCGGTAATCGAAAGGCAGATCAGCCAGCTCAAGGCCTGGGTGCAGCGGTTCTGACAAGGCCGGGCCCGGAAACGTCAGTCGCGCTTGAACCAACCAGTGGAAGAAAGAGGTTACCCAATGAAGTCAGTTCTGTTATTCGATGTGAATGAATCGCTACTGGACCTCGGTGCGCTTGCGCCGCATTTCGAGCGTGTGTTCGGCGACGGCGAGGTCTTGTACCAGTGGTTCGGCCAGGTGTTGCAAACGGCGATGCTGACGGTGATCCTGCAGCAGTACAGCGATTTCGCCAAGGTCGGGCGTAGCGCCCTGGATATGATGGCTGAGAAACACAGCGTTTCGCTGACCGACGACGACCGCACGAAGATACTTGGCGGCATGCGCACCCTGCCGCCGCACCCGGATGTCCTGGCCGGGTTCGAGAAATTTCGCAGCGCCGGTTATCGGATGGCGTCATTGACCAATTCACCGCCCGCTGTTGCGCAAGCCCAGTTGGAAAACGCAGGTATCGCACCGTTTCTCGAGAAAATCATCTCCGTTGACGAAGTGAAGAGCCTCAAGCCGGCAGCCAGCGTCTATCACCATGCGGCGGGGGTCATGGGAGTCGATCCCGCGCAAACGCGTCTCATTGCTGCGCATGCCTGGGATGTCACGGGCGCAATGGGTGCCGGTTGCAAGGCGGCGTTTATCGCCCGCCGCGGGATGGTGCTCAATCCCCTGTTTGCGCCGCCCGACGTTGTGGCGCCTGACCTGATTCAGGTGGCGGATCGGATCATTGCGGCGGAAGCATGAAGCAGGACGCACAGTTTGCAGTATTGGTGACACCGAACGAGGAAGCTGAATGATTGACCTTTATTACTGGCCGACGCCAAACGGCCACAAGATTACGATTTACCTTGAGGAAACCGGCACGGATTACCGCATTCATCCGGTGCACATTGGCCGGGGCGAACAGTTCAAGCCGGATTTTCTGAAGATCGCCCCCAACAACCGCATGCCCGCGATCATCGACCGTCACCCGGCGGATGGTGGCGAACCGATTTCAATTTTCGAATCCGGTGCGATCCTGCTTTACCTCGCGGAGAAAACCGGAAAGTACCTCCCGGCGGATACCCGCGGCCGCGTCGAGGTGCTGCAGTGGCTGTTCTGGCAGATGGCCGGGCTCGGCCCGATGGCGGGACAGAATCATCATTTCGTGAAATACGCACCGGAAAAGCTGCCTTACGCCATGGATCGCTATATCAACGAAACATCGCGTCTGTACGCGGTGCTCGACCGTCGTCTGGCCGATCGCGCTTATGTCGCGGGCGACTACTCGATTGCCGACATGGCCGCTTATCCCTGGGTTGTTCCGCACGAGCGCCAGCAGCAGGATCTCGACGCGTTTCCGAATTTGAAGCGCTGGTTCGAAACCATCCGCGTGCGCCCTGCCGTGGTGCGTGCTTACGACAAAGGTGCGGCGATCAGTTCAAAGCCGGTCGTCGATGAGGACGCGAAGAAGTTCCTGTTTGGCCAGACCGCCGACACCATTCGCGCGGGTGCGAAATGAGTATTGAACTTTATGATCTTGCAACGGCTGATCCGGAGCTGCGATTTTCACCCTATTGCTGGCGCGTGAAAATGGCACTGGCGCACAAGGCGCTTGAATGGCGGGAGATCGCGTGCTGCTTCACCGATAAAGATCGGCTGCCGCAGCCCAATGCCGGCACCGTTCCCGTGTTGGTCGATGACGGCAAGGTGATCGGCGACTCCTGGCAGATTGCCGAGTATCTTGACCAGCGCTATCCGGAAAACCCCCTGTTTGCCTGCGATGAAGCCAGATCGGTTGCGTTGCTGGTGAAGTTCTGGATCGAGCGCACGGTGCAGCCTTTTATCACCCGGATGGGAGTCGGTGATTTCATGGCGACCTTGCATGAAAAAGACAAACCGTACTTCCGGGAATCGCGTGAAAAGCGTTTCGGCATGAGCATCGAGCAGTACATGCGCGGGCGCGAGCAGGCGCGCGAGGGGTTCAATGCGGCGCTCGAGCCGCTGCGTGCAATGCTCGCTGAACAGCCCTATGTCGCCGGGCGGCAGCCGGCGTATGCGGACTACATCGTCTTCGGGGCCTTGCAATGGATGCGCTGCGGCTCGCCCTTCCCGGCGCTGAAGCAAGACGACCCGGTCTTCGCCTATCGCGAGCGTCTGCTTGACCTGTTCGACGGGCTGGGGCGCAAGGCGCATCACCGGGAAGTGCTGGCGTGAGCGAGTCGTCATGAAATCGTTCGCCAGTCTCTACAAGGCAGCGCTGGGCAAGCACGGTGAAGCAGAGCTGAAGACGCGTTTGCCAAAAGCGAAAACAGCGCGTGCGCTGTCGGCGACGCCGGACGATCGTTACTTGTCGGCGATGGCCAGGTGCATTTTCCAGGCGGGGTTTGTCTGGAAGGTCGTCGACAACATGTGGCCGGGATTCGAGGAAGTGTTTTGCGGTTTTTCGCCGGATCAACTTGCCGGACTGACACCCAGGCAGATCGATTCGATCAAGCAGGACGAGCGCATCATCCGCAATCCGCAGAAGATCAAGGCGGTGTTGGAGAATGCACAGTTTGTCTCGCACGTATCCACAGAGCATGGCGGGTTTGGCCGATGGCTGGCGAACTGGCCGGCCGATGACATGGCGGGCTTGTGGCACAAGCTGGCGCGCGAAGGCAGCCGCCTCGGAGGAATCACCGGTCCGCGTTTCTTGCGTGTTGTCGGCAAGGACACGTACATATTTTCGCCAGATGTCGTCTCCGCATTGATCGCCGCTGGCGTTGTTGACAAGGCGCCGGCAGGCAAGGCCGCGCTGGCAGCCTGCCATGATGCGTTTGCGCGATGGCGTGAGGAAAGCGGACGTCCCTGGTGCGAAATCAGCATGATCGCCGCATGCTCGGTTTAGGCGCCGTATCCGTTTAGACGCCTGTTTGGCTCAGGCTCAGCGGCCGGATTCGATTTCGCGATACTCGACGGCAAGTATTTCGAGTTCCTCTTCGCCCGAAGGGGATCGCAACACCACCACGTCGCCCTCGCGCGCCTTGAGCAGCGCCTTCGCCAGCGGTGATATCCAGCTGATCAGGTTGCGCGATGCGTCGGCTTCGTCGATGCCAACGATCGAGTAGGTCTTTTCGTCGCCGTTGTCGTGCCCGACCGTCACCGTTGCACCGAAGAATACCTGGTCGGTTGGTTCCCGGTTTGCCGGATCGACCACGACTGCCGCGTCGAGGCGTTTGGTCAGGAAACGGATGCGACGATCGATTTCACGCAAACGGCGTTTGCCGTAGATGTAGTCGGCATTTTCAGAGCGGTCGCCGTTGGAGGCCGCCCACTGGATCACCTTCACCAGTTCCGGGCGTTCCTTGTCGAGCAGCTGCAATGCCTCTTCCCTGAGCTTCCTGAAACCGGCCGGTGTCACGTAGTTCCGGGTGCTGGCCGGCGTCCCGCTCTGCTCATCGCGGTTATCAGAGGATTTGCTGCTGGTTGTCTTTTGCATCTGGAGACGAAAGCCGGATCGAGCCACGGGCAATTTTCAGGCAAGTTGTCATTGTACGTGCAGCCGCTGTGTCCGAAGCGCATGCAAAGGGCTTGCGTTTCCTGGATTAACCCTGATCGGGTAACGGTTGTTCAGCCCGCAGGGTACGGCAGAAGTGGACCGTTCTGACGTAAAATCGTGCGCGTTATCGTTTCGATTGACTGGACAAGGAGACAAACCAATGGCGATCAAGGTTGGTGATCGAATCCCGGGTGGCAAGCTGTGGGAATTCATTGAAGAGGAAACGCCGGGTTGCAGTATCGGCCCGAATGAATTCAATGTTGCGGACCTGATCAAGGGAAAGCGCATTGCGGTGTTCGCGTTGCCCGGCGCGTTTACGCCGACTTGCTCGGCCAAACACCTGCCGGGCTACGTGGCAAAAGCGGAGCAATTGAAGAAGAAAGTCGACGAGATCTGGTGCCTTTCGGTCAACGACGCGTTCGTCATGGGTGCCTGGGGCCGGGAAAGTGGCGCCACCGGCAAGGTCCGCATGATGGCTGACGGCAACGGCGAACTGACCAAAGCCTTGGGAATGGAACTTGATCTTACCGCGCGAGGAATTGGTGTGCGGTCACAGCGCTATTCCATGTTGCTCGATGACGGGGTGGTGAAAACGCTGAATATCGAGGGGCCGGGCAAATTCGAGGTCAGTGACGCAGACACCATGCTCAAGCAGGTCTGAAGAATGGGTTAATGGCGCCGAACTTGCTTCACCCTGCTTGTCAGGAGGCGCCATGAAATCTGTTTATTTCGTCGTTTTTGCATGTCTGTTGTTGTCAACGGGGGGCTGTGGCCTCGAGACCGCGGGTTCGGCCGCGACCAGTGCCAGCCTCAAGAAACAGGAACTCGAACAAGGCCGCAAGAGCCTGGAGCGGGCCCAGTTTCAGGTCAATCAGGCCAATTCAACCGCGACTGTGCGGCTGGAAGATTTAAACCTCGACGAGGACACTGAAGAGTAGTTCGCGCGCGGTCAGACCGGGCCGATAGCCGGCCGGCTTCAGGCCGGCGTTGGCTGACCGGTTTTCACAAAATCGATCAAGGCGTCGAGCACGGCATCCGGTTGTTCGCTCATCAACGAGTGGCCGGTGCCCTCCAGCAACACGGTTCTGGCTTCGCGAAAGTTTTCGGCCACTTGCCTGGCGGCCCGCGGTGGTGTCATCAAGTCACGCTGTCCGAGAACCATCAGGACCGGACACTGCACTTTTTTCGCCGCATCCAGCCCCTCTTTATAGTCGTTGCAGGCGGTGAAATCAGCGTGCAGCGTACCTTCCGCCGAGCGTTCCATCAGCCGGATACTGTTTCCCAGCATCCAGGCGCCGGGCACCCTGTTGCCGCCGAGCTGTGCGCGCGGGCTGTGTGCGAACGCATTGATCAGTTCAAAGGCAACGTGATCGTTGGCAGCCGACGTTTCGAGCAGCACGTCGGAAACCGGCATCGGCACTGCCGTACCGACAAGGACCAGGCCGTTTACCCTTGACGGATGGCGGGCAGCCGCTTCCAGGCCAATCAGCGAGCCCATACTGTGGCCGACGATCCAGCACCGGGCAACACCGACCGCATCCAGGAAGGCGACGAGCCATTGTGCGAGCGCGCCAACGTTGTCGAGTGTCGCACCTTGCGATCTTCCGTGGCCCGGCAAATCGACCGCGAGTGCATTCCAGCCGTGATAGGCAAAGTACCGGCTTTGCAGCGACCAGACGCTATGATCGTTCGCTGCGCCATGAACGAACACGATGGTGGGCAACGAGGCGTCGAACGGCCGGTTCGCGGTGTACGCATACGATTTCCTGCCAGCTACGGTCGTGAACAATGCGTGCCCCCTTGTCAGGCTTTCTGGCTCGCGCGCAGCGCCCGCGAAAGATCCTCGATCAGATCATCTGCGGCTTCGAGTCCGACAGAAAGCCGCACCGTGCCTTCGGAGATCCCCGCGTTGCGCAGTGCTGTCGCATCCATGCGGTAGTGCGTGGTCGTCGCCGGGTGTATCACCAGCGACTTGGCGTCACCGACGTTGGCAAGATGCGAAAAAATCTTCAGCGCCTCGATAAAGCGCCGCCCGGCTTCGCGCCCGCCTTTGAGCTCAAAGCTGAACACCGCGCCGCAACCGCTGGGCAGGAGCTTCGCTGCCAGTTGGTGATCCGGGTGGGACTGCAGTTCCGGATACACGACGTGGGAGACGGCATCGTTTGCGTCGAGGAATTTCACCACTGCCCGGACGTTCTCGATGTGACGTTGCATCCGCGGTCCCAGGGTCTCGACCCCCTGCATGATCTGGAAGGCGTTCATCGGGCTCATGCACGCGCCGAAGTCGCGTATCCCTTCGCGCCGTGCGCGCAGCAGGAAGGCGGCGGTGGTCGATTCTTCGGTAAACACCATGCCGTGGAACCCTTCATAGGGTTCGGTCAGGGTTGGAAACTTGCCGGACTTGTCCCAGTCGAAGCCGCCGCCATCGACCAGCAGTCCGCCGATGGCCACGCCGTGACCGCCGAGAAACTTGGTCGCGGAGTGAAAAATCAGGTCTGCGCCCAGCTCGAACGGGCGCATCAGGTAAGGCGTGGTAAACGTTGAATCGACGAGCAACGGCAGCCCGGCATCGTGGGCCAGCGCGGCAACGCGCGGAATATCCAGAACGTCCAGGCCCGGATTGCCCAGCGTCTCGCCGAACACGAGCCGCGTCTGCGGGCGAATCGCCGCGCGAAACGCGTCAACATCGCGCGCATTGACGAAAGTGGTTTCGATGCCGAAGCGCGGCAGCGTATAGCGCAACAGATTGTGCGAGCCGCCGTAGAGCGAACCTGACGCCACGATGTGCGAACCAGCGCCCATCAAGGTCGTGATTGCCAGGTGCAGCGCCGCCTGTCCGCTTGCCGTGGCGATAGCGCCAACACCCCCCTCCAGCGCGGCGATTCGTTCCTCGAGGGCCGAGTTGGTCGGATTCGAGATGCGCGAATAGACATGCCCGGCGCGTTCCATGTTGAACAACGAGGCGGCATGGTCGGTATCCGGAAAGACGTACGACGTCGTGTAGTAAATGGGCTGGGCCCGCGCGCCGTATTCCGGGTCCGGTTGCTGGCCGGCATGCAGGCTGAGGGTATCGAGGTGATATGTTTTCGAGGCTGCCATGGGTTGGAGTCGGTAGTGTCCGTTCGAATCAGAACAGCGCGCCGCGCGCCGTGATGGGCCACACGGCTTCAACGGTATCGCCCCGGTAGCCGACGATCCAGTCGTGCAGGTTGACCGTCGGGTCGCAATGCCCGGGAATGAGGCGCAGCTTGTGACCGAGCGGATAGCGGGAAGCGTCGTCGACGCGCAGCACGCCGTGCTCATCAGAGGCACCCAGGTATTCGGCACCGCCTTGCGCCACGGTGGGCATTCCGGAGTCCACCGACAAGGCCTTCAGCCCCGCATCGACGATCGCACGCCCGGGCTTGGCATGGCTCAGGACACTGGTCCATACGAACAGGCTGTGCGCGAAAGTCTGAACCGGCTTGCCGTCTGCGCCGAGATTTCTCGCGTAGTCGGCATCCATGAAGATGTAAGAGCCGGGCTGGATCTCGTTGTAGACCTTGCTCGCGGCTTCCAGCGCGTAGGTGCCGGTGCCGGCGCCGGTAACGATCTCGCAGTCAATCCCGTCGGAGCGTAACAGCGCGATCGTATCGCGGACCATTTCCACAGCCCGATCAATCAGCGACCGGCGTTCTTCACTGGAGCGCACATGCTGGGCAGCGCCCTGATAGGCGTGAATGCCCTTGAAGTGAAGGTGGCTGCTCGATGCGACCTTTGCGACGAGTGCGCGGGCAGGCTCGCCCGGAGCCACGCCGCAACGGTTTGCGCCGACATCGATTTCAACCAGTACATTCAGTGAAACCCTGTGCTTTGCGGCGGCATCGTTGAGGGCGGCAACGTTTGTCGCGTCGTCAACCAGCACACTGACGCGACCGCGCTGTGCCAACGCGATCAGGCGTGCGATCTTGCGCGGCCCCACCACCTGGTTGCTGATCAGCACATCCGGTATCCCGCCAGCGAACATTGCCTCCGCTTCGGTGACTTTCTGGCAACAAACGCCGACTGCACCGTGTGCCATCTGCCGCAAGGCGATTTCAGGGCATTTGTGCGATTTGGCGTGGGGGCGCACGCGGATTCCCTTTCCTGCGAGCGATGCATCCATGCGATCGAGATTGCTTTCGAACGCTTCCATGTCGAGCAGCAGGGCGGGTGTGTCGACTTCCGTAAGCGGCATGCCGGGTTCGGCGGGGCAAGGTATGTGGAAACTCATGATGTGTTTTCCTTTGCTGTTGCCGACAGGGTCGGGCAGAGCAGTCCGGTACAGAGCGATGCCGCTAACGCGTGTTCATCTGTGCCGTGTCGACGTTGCCCCTGGGGCACAATTACTGATCACGGCCCTTGAGGCAATCGGAGCGCATGACATTACCGGCACTTTCGACTGTCCAGTTATTTCCGTAGTTGCCGTAAACCAGGTCCAGAATAATGACGAGGTTTTTCTTCTCGACCGGGTCACCGTAATCTCTTTGATCGAGTTTCGTCCGCGCTTCCTCGCGGCTGACATGGGATTTGCGCCATCCCATCGCCTCGGACGCAAAGGCGCCGATATCGTCGCAGGTCATGGTTCCAAGTGGATAGGGCGCGGCCTGGGCGCCGCATGCGGCAATTGCGAGTACGGCAAAAAGAAGACGTTTCATGGTTCCGTTTATCCGGTGCTGTTTATCCGTGGGCTTACAGGGAGTAGTATTTTGCTATCAACAAGCATCAGTCATTGTAACCATGTTGACAGCGGCTGCCACGATCAGACTGCGCGCCATGCTTGTCATGGCGGTTTTCTGTGCCTGTGCACTTTTTGCACCGGTGCAATCCGCGGCGCAGGACCTGCCGGCCGACCTGACCCGTGAGCAGGTCCTGCAGGGGCTCGAAGATGCGGATCCGGACGTTCGCCGCGGCGCCTACATTGCTCTGGGCGGGGTTGGAGTCAGGGAGGATCTGCCTCTGTTGTACAGCGCCCTCTATGACGCCGATCCGCTGGTGCGCAAGTTGGCCGAGGACGCGGTCTGGCAGGTCTGGAGCCGTTCGGGGAACGCGCTGCACGACCGCATATTGCAGCGTGGTATCGAACAGATGCAGGCAGGACAGTATGCGAGCGCTGTTCGCAGTTTCAGTGCGCTCATTCGATTGGCACCCGATTTTGCGGAAGCGTGGAACAAGCGGGCGACTGTTTATTTCATCGTTGGCGAAGATGATCGATCCATCGCCGATGTCGAGCAGGTGCTTGAGAGGGAACCCTATCATTTTGGAGCGCTCTCAGGTTACGGGCAGTTGATGTTGAGAAAGCGCGAATACCGGCGTGCTCTGGGCTACTTCGAGCGTGCCTTGACGATCAATCCCAACATGGGAGACGTCAGCAAGAGCATCGATGTGATCAGGCGGGCGCTTGGGGAGGGTGGCGACGATGCGATTTAGTCATATTCTGGTAGCGACGTGTCTTGTATTTTTCGCCGCGCAGGCACTCGCCGCAGACTGGGGTGAAAGGCTCTCGCGCGAAGACGCATTGGCGCAACTCGACAGCGAGGACAGCCGCGAGCGTCGCGAAGGGTTGGCGCGGCTTGCGGAGGTTGGGACTTCGGAAGATGTGCCTTTCATGCTGCAGCGGCTGCATGATCACGAACCGCTGGTTCGCGGCATGGCGGAGCAGGCCCTGTGGGGATTGTGGTTGCGTTCAAACGACCGCACTGTCAATCGCCTGTTTCAGACGAGTATTCAGATGATACGGCAGCGTGAACTGGATCAGGCAATCGAAACGCTGGACGAGATTATCTCCTATGAGCCCGGGTTTGCCGAGGCATGGAACAAGCGCGGCGATGCGTACAGCCACCTCGGCGATTACGATCGCGCGCTTGCCGACTATCAGCAGACCATCCGCCTCAACCCGTACCATTTCGGCGCGATGCAAAGCTGCGGCGAAATCTGGCTGGAACGTTCAGATGCGCGGCGCTCGGCGGAGTATTTCCGGCGGGCACTCGACCTGAACCCCAACCTGATCCAGGTGGCGGTCATTCTCTACACGCTCGAAAAGCGTCTGGCGAACGACCGGATCTGAGCGTCAATCAGGCTTCAGTCGCGATTCGCTCCCAATGCGGTTGTGGTTGCGTTGCGCGCCGGCGCGGTTTCAGCCTCTTCTGGCCTTGCGTGCTTTCTTGCGGCGCGCTTTGGGTAACTCGATACCGGAGAGTTGCTGGTAAACCTTGATCACCGCCGAGTCGTCCTCACCGGCCAATCCGGCGCCGGCCGCAGCAAGGTACTGCTGGTGTGCCGCAGCCGTCAGCGGTGCCGGAAAGCTCATCGATTTCGCGGTGTCGAGAACGATACCCAGATCCTTTACGAAAATACTGACCGCGGACAGCGGCGTGTAGTCGCCTTCGAGGATATGCGGCACGCGGTTCTGGAACATCCACGATGAACCGGCACTGTTGGATATGACTTCATACAGCACGCCCGGATCGGCACCGCTGCGAATGCCAAGCGCGATCGCCTCGCACGCCGAGGCAATGTGCACACCGGCAAGCAACTGATTGATCATCTTGACTTTGGATCCCATGCCAGGCGTGTCGCCCAACCGATATACCTTTACGGCGATTGCATCGAGCACGGCTTTGGCCTTGCGAAACGCCTTCTGCTCACCCGAGGCCATGATCGACAGTTCGCCTTTCGCGGCGCGGGCCGCGCCGCCGGACACCGGCGCGTCGATCATCAACAAGCCGTGGGCTCCGAGGTACTCACCGAGCGCTATCGCGAAATCGGGCGCGACCGTCGCGCTGGCGATGACCACGCTGCCGCTTTTCAGGGCGGCTGCCGCGCCGTTCTTGCCGAACAGCACGTCGCTGGTCTGTTTCGCGTTGACGACGAGGACGATAACGATGTCGCACTCCGCCGCCATTTCCGCCGGGCTGCGATGCGCCGTTCCACCGGCTTTGGCGAAGGCGTTGCGGGCCTTTGCGCGAATATCGAAAGCGTGTGTTGGAAAGCCTTTCGATACGAGTGTTCGGGCAACGCCCATTCCCATCGAACCGAGGCCGATGACGCCGACCGATGGCTTTCTTGTTTTGCGCATGACTGTTCCTCTTCAGGTGGCTTCAGGTTTTTGGTGCATACGGTTACCGTCGCATGCCCGATGAACATGCGTCGGTGGCAGAATGCCGGTTTCGACAACCCGTCTGCGTCCGATTGATTGCGAACCATCGATTGCAAAATACTGGTCGCAAATACCGGTCGCAGACTCCAGCAAGGTCGCAGACCAACAACAGACCCGGAATGCGTTTATCAGCCATTGCTCTTGTTGCGTGCGCAACCGCGCTTTCTGCCTGCTACAGCAACCCGAATTATAGTCCCGTGAAATCACATCACACGAAGGAAGGCTTTATCAATCGCTATCCGCACCCGCCGAAGAGCAGTTTCTGGGAGTGGCAATGGCGGCGCTGGCGTGAGGGTGTGCCGGCAGACCCGAAAGACGGGTATGGCTTCGCGCTGAATCGTCCGGACGTTGCGTTTCTCGCTGGCAACCGGGGCGTTGATACGCTGACCTGGCTTGGCCACGACACGTTTCTGATTCAGCTCGGCGGAATCAATATCATGACGGATCCGCACCTGACCGGGCGCGCTTCGCCGTTTGCCTCGATCGGACCAAAGCGGTATGTCCCGCCGCCGATGTCAATCGGGGAACTGCCGCACATTGACGTCGTGCTGATTTCACACAGTCACTACGACCACCTCGATCGGGGAACATTGCAGCAGCTTGGCCGTCAGAAAGGCGGGCCACCGCGTTTCCTTGTCGGGCTCAATCTTCTTGCCTGGGCGACGGAAAACGGCATTGGCAATGTCAGCGAGCATGATTGGGACGACGTCGTTACGCTGTCGGGCATGAAGTTCCATTTTGTTCCGGTACAGCACTGGAGCGCCCGGACGCCGTGGGATCGCAACCGTACTCTGTGGGGGGGATGGGTCATCGAGTACGGGAAACACCGCATTTTCTTTGGCGGCGATTTCGGCTATTCACCGGATCTGTCCGACCTCGGTCAGCGGTTCGGCGGATTCGACCTTGCAATGATCCCGGTCGGCGCCTACGAGCCGCGCTGGTTCATGAAGACGATGCACGTCAATACGGATGAAGCCGTGCAGGCGCATTTCGACCTGCGCGCGCGCTACACGGTGGGCATGCACTGGGGCACGTTTCGCCTGACCGACGAACGGCTCGATGAGCCGCCGGCGATGTTGGCGCAATCGCTGGCCCGCGCCGGCGTCCCGGACAAGGAGTTTTTTCTGATGCAGCACGGCGAGACGCGATTTCTGGATCAGATACTGACGGATAGCCCGGCACAGGAAGCCGGCTCCGATGCCACGATGAGATGACTGGTGAGATGACCGGAGACAGTCGGCTGCAACTGCGCGACAACGTCAGGAAATGGGCGCGTGAACTCGGCTTCGAGCAAGCGGGAATTGCCGACTGCGATCTGTCCGTGGCGGAGTCACGGCTGAAGGACTGGCTCGACAAAGGTTATCACGGCGACATGGACTTCATGGCCGCGCACGGAACGCGACGCACGCGACCGGCGGAGCTGGTTGCCGGAACGCGGCGCGTGATCAGCGTGCGCATGAATTACATGCCCGGCGAAGCGGCTTGCGCCGAGCGCATACTCGATAACCCGGCAAACGCATACGTCGCGCGTTATGCACTGGGGCGTGATTACCACAAGGTGGTCCGCAGGCGGCTCGAAATGCTGGCGCAGAAGATTCGAAACGCCGTGGGGGAGTTCGGTTACCGCGTTTTCACCGATAGCGCGCCGGTCATGGAAGTCGAACTGGCGGTCCGAGCCGGTACCGGCTGGCGCGGCAAGCACACGCTGCTGTTGAACCGGGAAGCCGGGTCGTGGTTTTTCCTCGGCGAGATCTACACCGATCTCGACCTGCCCGTCGATGAGCCGCAGTCGGATCATTGCGGAACGTGTACTCGCTGCATCGATGTCTGTCCGACGAAGGCGATCATTTCGCCATACAAACTGGATGCGCGACGATGCGTTTCCTATCTGACCATCGAGCACAAAGGCTCGATACCCGTCGAATTGCGGCCGCTGATGGGAAACCGCATTTATGGTTGTGACGATTGCCAACTGGTGTGCCCGTGGAATCGTTTCGCGCAAAAGACGGAACTGCCTGACTTCGCGGTTCGCCATGAACTCGATGCTGCGCTATTGGTAACCCTGTTTGCGTGGGACGAGCAGGTGTTCGACGCCAATACGCGCGGCAGCGCCATTCGGCGCATCGGGCACGAGCGCTGGTTGCGCAATATTGCCTGTGCTCTGGGTAACGCGCCGACATCTCCCGAAGTCCTGGCGTCGTTGCGTTCGCGTGCCGACCATGCATCCGCACTGGTGCGCGAGCACGTTGCCTGGGCGCTGGCGCGTCACCGGGAACGCGCCGCCAGCAGTGGGGCGAAAGGGAACTGATCGCAATGTCTCGCTGGCTGATTGGTATCGGGCTTGTGCTGGTAATGGCGGGTGTGCTCTGGCCGTGGTTGTCGCGCCTCGGACTGGGCCGTTTGCCCGGTGACATCCACATCGAGCGTGACGGATTTCATTTCTTTTTCCCGATCACCACAGGATTGTTGATTTCGGCTGTTGTGACGTTGATACTATGGATTCTGAGGCGCTGATGTGAGCGCGGGCGAAAGAGACGAGCAGACGCCCTTCAGCGTGTTTTTTTTCGGCACCGGATGGATCGGATCAGGTTTTCCAACAACAAACCGGAGGACGGCATGAAGCGTGTATTGTCTTTTTTGCTAGTGGCTATCTTCGTATCCGTTGCGCAGCACGCGGTTGCGCAGAAACCAGAGGATGCGATCAAGTACCGGCAGGGCGTGTTCAGGGTGATCGGCTGGAATTTTGGTTCCATGGCGGCGATGGCCAAGGGCAAGAAACCCTACAACGCGGAGGAGTTTGCCCGTAACGCGGAGATCGTTGCGTTCATGAGCAAGCTGCCGCTCGAAGGCTTCACGCCGGGGTCGGAAACGGGCGACACCAAAGCGAAGCCGGAGATCTGGCTGGACATGGAAGACTTCAAGGCGAAGCTTGAGAAAATGCAACAGGAAGTGATGGCATTGGAGAAAGTCGCCAAGACCGGAAATTTTGATGCCTCCAAGGATCAGCTGGGCGAGGCCGGGCAGGCGTGCAAGGACTGCCACGACAAGTACCGCAACAAGTAATCGAATCCGGAAACAGTGATTGTTGCACTGCCGATGCAGGCCGTGCGCAGTGACAGGCACAAGAAGCCGCGCTCGCGAGCGCGGCTTTCTTCTTGGCGGTGAATGACCATGAACGACGAACTGAAATCCAGCAGGACCGAGTTGCATCGCTATCCGGCTCGTGGCCACCACGATTTCGAAACCGTTGCGGCGATACTCGACGAGGCATTCGTGTGCCATGTCGGCTTTGTCGCAAACGGCCAGCCTTATGTCCTGCCGACCGTATATGGCCGGGAGGGCCGCGGGCTGTACCTGCATGGTTCGGCGCAGGGGAGGATGCTCGATGCGCTTGCCTCTGCGGAGGCGATCTGCGTCACTGTCACGATCGTTGACGGACTGGTGCTCGCGCGTTCCGGGTTCCATTCCTCGGTGAACTATCGCTCGGTGGTCATGCTCGGTTCTGCCGAGCCGGTGGCCGCCGCCGAGCGGGAACGGGCACTGAAGATCGTGTCGGATCAGGTTGTCCCCGGGCGCTGGGAGACCTTGCGCCCCGTCACGCCGGCAGAACTGGAGCAGACAACCGTGCTGCGCATGGAGATCGTGGAGGCGTCGGCGAAGATTCGCACGGGGCCGCCACAGGATGATGAAGAAGATTACGCCTTGCCGATCTGGGCCGGCACGCTTGATTTTCCCGCACCCGGTCCGGTCGCGGTGCCTGACGTGCGGCTCGACCCGACAGTCGCCATGCCGGCGCATGTCGCCAACTACCGCCGTCCGACGAAACGCTGACTGCCTGTTCCCGGCACGCAACCCGCATCACGCGTTTCGCATCGGATTTTTGTCCTCTATTCGTCGGGGGGGCACTACAGCACGGGCCGCGTCAGATAGCGGCAGTTCACATTGTGGCGATAGCCCAGGTTGCCGCGGCGCAAACGATCAAAACAATCAGTGCGCGTAGCGTTCCCTCCAGGGTGCGTAACGACTCGGTGTCGGGGTCGGACACCGGCTTGCTGCCGCTGAACATCGGCACAATCAGGTTCTGTTTCTTTTTGACCAGGTAAAAAAGAATGGCGGCCAGATGCACGCAGATCAGTGTCAGCAATACCAGTGCGTTTGTCTCATGAATGACGTTGAACAGGCTGGCGGTGTCCTCGGAAACGTATTTCCATAGCGGGCCGGTCGTCATGATCTCGTCGTCGGCGAACAGCCCGCTCACCGCTTGCACGAACAGGCTTGCGATCATGGCAATGACTGACCAGCCGCCCAGAGGATTGTGCCCGGGATGATGTTCGACGTCGGCGCGCATCAGGGAGAGCGCGTAGCGCAGTACCGCGCGCGGCCCGCGGACGAAATTGACAAAACGCGCAGCGCGCGTGCCGACCAGGCCCCAGACAATGCGGAATGCCACTAGCGCCAGAATCGCGTATCCACCCAATACGTGATATTCCATCGCGTTGCCGCCGATGCTGACGGTCACGATCTGTGACACCACCAGCATCACCAGCAGCCAATGGAATACTCGCACCGGCAGGTCCCAAACACGCAACCGGTGATGGGTGTCTTGCCTTTCCCCGGGTGACTGCATCGGTTGCGCGATTCAGGCGCTCAGTTGATCCGCCAGGTCGATCATGCTGGTGGCGTTATAGTCGAAGGCGGTGTCGGGCGACAGGTCCACCTTGATGCTCGGTGGCATTTCCTTGGGGCGTGCAACGAAGGCCGCGCGCAAGCCGGATTGCTGTGCCGCGCGCAGATCGTCCTTGTGGGCGGCGACGAGCATCACGCGCTCGCGCGGGAACCCCAGCATTTTTGCCGCCCCCTGATAGGTTTCCGGGTCCGGCTTGTAGTGGTTGAACAACTCCGCCGAGATGATGCAGTCCCATGGCAAGCCGGCATTCTTCGCCATGTTGGTGAGCAAGGACATGTTGCCGTTGGACAGCGTCGAAATGACGAACTTGTTCTTCAATCGTTTCAGACCGCGCACCGAATCCGGCCACGGCTTCAGCCGGTGCCAGGCGCGGTTGAACTGATCCTTGTCCTCCTCGGTCAGTCCCTCGATCCTGAACTTGACCAGCAACTCGTCGAGTATCAGGCGGTGCAGTTGATCAATGTTCATCCATGGCAGTTCGCCGCGCCGCACCCGGTCCATTGCCGGCGCGTAACCTGCGCGCCAGGCGTTGGCCAGGCGCGCCCAGTTGAACTTGATGCCCTTGCGTTCCCCCAGTGCCCGGCCTTCGCGCGTGATGCTGCCGCGCCAGTCCACTACGGTACCGAATACGTCGAAAACCAGAGCGTCGATTTTTTCGTCATGCATCGCTTTCTCCCGGATGGATAGGTGTAGCGATTATAGACGCGTGCAATGTTCAGGTTTGCGGGCGCGCCGGTTTGCCTGTGTGCATCGGGCGCTTTGTCCCGGCTGCGCCGGTGACATCCTGCGCTGGCACCAGCTTCGCTCCTGAGATGTCCGCGCCGCTGCTTGGTGCGTGCAAGTCAGGAAAAATTCCCGGTTCCAAAACAACGAATTAGCATTCCTGATGGGTTAACATCTCCTGGTCGCATTTGGCTTCGTGACTTCGGTGCGCGTACGCAGAGTTGTATGCCCGGGCAAATTTCCGGGCTGACGTGACGCATGGATCATAAGAACATTCAAGGGAGGAGTGAACGGTGTTGATCAGGTTTGCACTTGGCGGCGCAGTCGCCGCGCTGGTTCTGACTGCGTCGGGTGTGTACGCGGAAGAGCCGATTTCCGAGTTGGAGACCGCAACGGTCGAAGTGATTGGAACGACGCCGCTGCCAGGGCTGGGAACACCAGTCGCTCAGGTTCCCGCAAACGTCCAGGTGAAGACGGGCAAGGAAATCGAGACCCAGAAGTCCATGAACGTCGGTGAGTTTCTCGAAGACAATCTCACTTCGGTGACGGTCAATAACGGACAGAACAATCCGTTCCAGCCCGACGTCAGCTTTCGCGGCCTGACGGCTTCGCCCCTGCTGGGAACGCCACAAGGTTTGTCCGTGTTCATGGATGGCGTTCGTATCAACGAGCCTTTCGGTGACGCGGTGAACTGGGATCTCATCCCGCAAAACGCAGTTTCCACCATCAATCTGATCCCGGGGTCGAATCCGGTGTTCGGTCTCAATACGCTTGGCGGTGCTCTCTCGATCAATACCAAATCCGGATTTCAGTATCCGGGTGGCTCAGTTACTGCACTAGGCGGCTCCTGGGGACGCAAGGAACTGTTGGCCGAATACGGTGGCCATGGCGACAAGAATGACTGGTATGTCGCCGGCACGCTGTTCGACGAGGACGGTTGGCGAGACTACTCGCCGAGTGAAGTACGTCAGTTGTTCGGCAAGTTTGGCCGTGAAGACGCCGAGACAGACTTCGATGTGAGCGTCATGGTCGCGGACAATGATTTGCAGGGCACGCAGGCGCTGCCGGTTTCGTTTCTCGACAACCGCAAGCAAGCCTACACCTGGCCCGACCAGAACCAGAACAAGCTGTTATTCGTCAACGGCAAGGGCAGCCACTTCATCAGTGATACGCGCTTTGTCGCGGGCAATGTGTACTTGCGGGAATACGAAAACACCAATTTCAGCAGTAATGTGAATGATGACTACGACGGTGCGTCGAATAACAGTTGCGATGGCACGGACCCCGATGCCCCCTGTACCGGCATTAATGACCGCAGTACCACCGAGACGACCGGCTATGGTGCGACGCTGCAGATGACCTTGCTCGATGATTTGGCCGGCAAAGGTAACTCGCTGACCTTTGGCGCCAGTGCCGACCTTGGCGACACGCGATTCCAGCAGCAGGAGCAGAATGCACTGTTTACGGCCGAGCGTGGCACTGTTGCGGTGGATGCATTCGAGCTGGAAACCGATGTCGATGCAACCAATGCGTACTATGGTCTGTACGTCACCGACACGATGGAGCTCACCGATATCGTTACGCTGACGCTGGCGGGACGTTACAACTACGCCAAGATAGAGATCGAAGACCGGACCGGACTGGAGCCGCAGTTGAATGGCAGCCATACGTTCAACCGTTTCAACCCTGCAATTGGTATCAACGTCAACCCGTCACCGGCCCTGACCACTTACGCGTCGTACAGTGAAGGCATGCGCGCACCGACACCCGTAGAGCTCACCTGTGCCGACCCGAATGCGCCGTGTCGCCTGCCCAATAATTTCCTGGCCGATCCGCCATTGGAAAAGGTGGTTTCCAAAACCATTGAAGCGGGGGCGCGGGGCAAGTTCCGGGAGGCATTTGGCTGGAGTGCCGCGATTTACAACATCGATCTCGATGACGACATCCAGTTTATCAGTGCCGGTGGCGCGGCGATCAATGCCGGCTATTTCGACAACATCGGCAAGACGCGTCGGCGTGGTCTTGAGCTTGGTGGCTCCTATACAGCGGGCAATCTGACGCTGCTCGCCAACTATGCCTATGTCAGCGCCACTTATGAAACGGCCTTCACCATCAACAGCCCGAACAACTCGACGGCGGACGTTAATGGCGACATACAGGTGACTCCGGGCGACAATATCCCGGGGATCCCGGAACATGCATTCAAGTTGCGCGCTGACTATGCGTTCCTCGAGAAGTGGTCGGCAGGAGCGACGTTCAACTATTTCAGCGACCAGTATTCGCGCGGTGACGAGAACAATCAGGACGCCAGCGGCAAGATCGACGGCTATGGGTTGGTCAATCTCGACGCGCGTTACCAGGCAACCCGTGCGCTGCGGGTCTTTGTCAAGGTCGACAACGTGTTTGACGAGGAATACGAGACACTTGGCGTGCTCGGTGAGAATTTCTTCGTCAACGGGGCGTTCGATGCCGGCAATGTCCAGGCCGAACAATTCCGGTCGGTGGGTTCGCCGCGCGCGGCATGGCTTGGCGTGACGTATTCCTTCGGAGGATGATCGGCCGCCGATTCCATGTTTCGGGTTGTGCAAAAGGTTGAAACGGACATCGCGTCGCCGCAATTGGTTGTTTTGGTGAACGGCCGGTAGGCACACTGGCCGGACACCCACGCATCTGCTCGTAACGGCACCTTTGCCGTGAACGGGCAGGTATCATTTCACCCATTGTCTTTTGGCTAATGGATGTGCACCCGCTTTTTGCCCAGGGTGCAGGAGTCGAGCGATGCAACCAGTGACCGGTGAAATGGACATCCCGCAGCCCGATTCCGTCAGACCGTCGGCCCGCCGTGATCTGATGATCGTCGCCGCGGTTACGGCCGCCACCTTTGTCGTTTCCAGTCTGTTGGAGCTTAACGAACGGCTGATCGCGTTGACGCGCCCGCTCGAGGCCTATCAGATCGATGAACTGCCGACCACGTTCGTCGCCATGATCGCAGCACTCGCCTGGTTTTCGTGGCGGCGTTCGCGGCAGACGGTCGAGCAGGCCAATCTGCGCCTGTCCGCGCAACGGCAGCTTGCGGAAGCGCTTGGTGAGAATCGGCGGCTGTCGCAGCGCTATCTGCAGTTGCAGGAGGAGGAACGGCGTTTTCTTGCCCGTGAACTGCATGACGAGCTCGGTCAGAGCCTGAACGCCATCAAGGTGGATGCGGTTAACATTCGTGACGCGGCCTCCGGTTCGCCCGATGTTAGCCGCAGCGCCGAGGCCATTATCGACGTGTCGAGCAAGGTGTACGATGTGGTTCGCACCCTGTTGCGCCAACTGCGTCCGGTGGCGCTGGATGAACTTGGACTGGCCACTGCGGTGCAGTATTTCGTCGAGGAGTGGCAGCGGCGGCACCGCGGCGTGAACTGTTCCTTGTCGATAGAGGGTGAACTGGACGGCTTGAACGAGGACATCAACATCAGTGCGTATCGTTTCGTCCAGGAGTGCCTGACCAACGTAGCCCGGCACGCAGGCGCCGAACATGTGAACGTCCTTTTGCGTGCTGAACGGGGCGACGGTACAAGAAACCTGGAAATCATCGTGGAAGATGACGGGCGTGGCGTCGATGCGAACGGGCCGCGAACCGGACTCGGCTTGATCGGTTTGCGCGAGCGCGTCGAAGCACTCGGCGGCACGTTCGGGATTCACGCCGCCGGAGAATCTCGTGGCGCGGGCACTTTGCCAGCAGGCACGCGGGTCTCGGCCACGATTCCGCTGCGCGGCGGTTTGTTGCGGAAACCGGTATGAATGTGGCGCGGCAGAGTGGAGAAAAACTTCGCGTCGTGCTCGTCGACGACCATGCGGTTGTTCGCGAAGGTTACCGGCGCCTGCTCGAACGTACCGGGGATATTGTCGTCGTCGCCGAAGCCGCCAACGGTGACGATGCCTACCGGCTGATCTGTGAGCATCAGCCCGATGTCGCGGTGCTGGACATCAGTTTGCCGGGACTGGGCGGCATCGAGGTCACCCGCCGCGTGGTTGCGCGCCTGCCGGAGCAGAAGATCCTGATTTTCAGCATGCACGAAGACACCGTGTTTTCGTCCCGCGCCTTGCAGGCCGGCGCACGCGGCTATGTCACCAAGTCCGCGGCACCCGACGTGCTGATCGAGGCGGTACGGCTGGTGGCGGCAGGCAAGCTCTATATCAGCCAGGAAATGGCGCAGGAGCTTGCGATACAGATGATTCCCGGACGCGAAACGCCAATCGACGCGTTGTCAGCGCGTGAATTCGAAGTGTTCCGTTTGCTGGTCGCCGGCCACACCCTGCAGGAGATCTCCGAAATCATGCACCTGTCGTACAAGACCGTGGCCAACTATCAATCCAGCATCCGGCAGAAACTGGACGTCAGCAACACGGCGCAGGTGGTGCGTATCGCGCTCAATCACGGCATGATCGCCAGCGCGCCTGAATCCTCCGGCGACGCGACCGGTTAGGGCCTGTTAGCACAGTTTTGGTCGACGCGCCGGTGGCCCTTCGGGTTGCCCCCAGGATGGGGCCATGCCGTGTTGCTCGTCGCTTATCTGGAATAACCAAACTGCGCTCCTCGCGCCTTGCCTGGCCCCATCCTGGGGAGCAACGCGTCGATCACAGTTGTGCTAACAGGCCCTCGATCGGTTCGGGAAAAATTCCCGGCAGTGGAGGGACGAAATCCCCTGACGCTGAAGTCAGCCAGCGCAGTAAACTGGGCACCATCGTGATTTGCGACAGGACAAAAGACTCTCCCGAGTTGATTGGTTGCGGCCGGCATTTGCCGGCCGTTTTTTTGTTGGCCGGTGCGCGAACGGGGCGGCGTGCAGCCTCCCGTCAGGGACGTGGCGGCCAGGGCGGTGCGACCGTTATACTTGGGTCCATGCTGTTGGCTGTTTTGAATCCCTGCGCCTGCGCAGATTTGAATCCTTGCGCCTGCGCAAATCAGGCCGCACCGGCACACGCTTGTCATGACGCTCGATGACTACATTGCTTCCTTGAAGAACGAAAGACCTTCTCCGGAGTTGCCGGCACCGCTGCAGGCCCTTTGGCACGAAGCGCGCGGTGATTGGGCGTCTGCGCACAGGATTGTGCAAGGTGAGGACACCGCCGAGGCGGCGTGGGTGCATGCCTATCTGCACCGCAAGGAAGGCGATGCCGCGAATGCTGCCTACTGGTACCGTCGGTCAAAGCGTCCGGTGTCGACCGAGGCACTTGAGAATGAGTGGCGCAGCATCGTCACCGACCTGATCGACTCCGGGCCCTAGATAACCACCGCGACCGGGAAATTCAAAATCTCACCACGAAGTCGCGAAGAGTTTGTTGCGCTCTTGCACGTCATGGTGTTCTTCGTGTCTTTGTGGTGAGCTTGTGAGATTTTGCCGTCGACGGACATCTCCGTCAGAATGCCTCTTCCCACGACTTCGACAACTTCATTGCCGAGTGGATCAGCCCGACCATTGAATAGGTCTGCGGGAAATTGCCCCACAACTCACCGGTTGCCGGATCGATGTCTTCCGACAGCAAGCCCATCGGATTGCGCACCGCGAGCATGTTTTCGAACAATTCGCGCGCTTCGCGCTTGCGCCCCAGCAAGGCCAGCGCGTCGATGTACCAGAAGGTGCACGCGTTGAATGCGACCTCCGGTTTCCCGAAATCGTCCTCGCCGGAGTAGCGGGCGATGTATTTGCCATGCAGCAGTTCTTTCTCGATGCGCGCCACTGTGCCCGCGAACCGCGGATCGTTTCCTTCGATCAGTCCGAGAGAGGGCAGCAAAAGCAGCACCGCGTCCACAGAGTTGCCGCCGAAGGTGGCCGTAAAACTGTTCATTTCCGCGTTCCAGGCTCTTTGCAGTATTTCTTCGCGAATGTTCTTTGCGGTGTGAGACCATTCCGCCGCGCGTTCATTGTGTCCGATGCGTGCCGCAATTTTTGCCAACCGGTCGCAGGCCGCCCAGCACATTACGCTGGAGTAGGTATGCACCTCCTTGCGTTGGCGCAGTTCCCACAGGCCGGCATCGGGCTCGTTCCACGATTGTGCGGCGCGCCGCCCGAGGACTTCGAGGCGGCGAAACAGCGTTTCATCACCGCGGCGCGACAGGCGCGTATCAAAGAATATCTGGGCACAGGCAAGTATCACCGAACCGTAGCCGTCGTTCTGTACCTGCCGGTAGGCATCGTTGCCGATGCGTACCGGCCCCATGCCGCGATAGCCTGCAAGCGCATCGACCGTTGATTCGTGCAGTTGCTGTTTCTGTGTGATGCCGAACACGGGCTGGAGGTAACCGTCCTTTGATGCGGCCGCAATGTTCATGATGTAGTTGAGGTAACCCTCCATGGTCTTGGTGGCGCCCAGTGCATTGAGTGCGTGCACCACGAAGTAGGAGTCGCGCAGCCAGCAAAACCGGTAATCCCAGTTGCGCCCGCTATTCGGAGCCTCGGGGATCGACGTCGTCGGCGCGGCGATCACTGCGCCGGTTTCTTCAAAGTGCGACAGCTTTAGCGTTATGGCCGCGCGAATGACATCCTCCTGCCATTCGAAGGGCAATGACAGGTAACGGCTCCATTCCACCCAATACTGTTCGGTTTGCTGAAAATACTCGCGAAACGCCTCTTCCACAGGCAACGTGAGTGTTTCATCCGGTCCGAGAAAGAACGTGAGCGGTGTATCGAGAATGAACGGTGTTTCTTCCAGGATGTAGTTCACCGATGCGTCGGTGGTGAGACGCAGCGTCAGGTCGGACATCACGTAGCGAATGTGATTTGAGCCAGATGTGATTTCCGGCGGTTGGTTGCTGTAGCCCGGGGTCGGCCGCACGCGCATTCTGATTTGCGGTGTTCCCGACAGCCGCGTGACCCGGCGCATCAGGGCCGCAGGGCGGAATACCCGACCGTACTGCTTGAAGCGCGGAGCGAAGTCGGTGATCAGGATGGACGAGCCATTCGCATCGCGGAGCACCGTTTCGACGATTGCGGTATTGGGACGGTAGCTTTGGCTGGATTCAACCACGTCCAGCAAATCAACGGCAAATACGCCCTGCGCGTCTTTGCTGGAATTGTTCAGCAGCGATGAGAACCGCGGTTCGCTGTCGAATCGCGGAAGGCAGCACCAGACGATACGCGCATGCGAATCGACGAGGGCGCTGAAACTGCAGTTGCCGATGACGGCGAGATTGAGGTTGCTCACTGACGCTATCCTGTAAACGATTATTTGATTCGAGTTTTGTCCAACAAGGCCGGCCAGTCCGTCAGCCAGGAAATGACTTCGTCAACCCCTGCCAGAGTGTGGCGTGCCGCCGTGGATTCACCGACGCCCACGCGAACACTGTGCCCGCCCAGTTCATTCACGTAGGCAAAGCCGTCTTCGTCGGTGGTGTCATCGCCCACGAAGACGGGAACACGGCCCTTGAACGGGACCTCGGCCATGAAATCACGGATCGCCGATCCCTTGTCGGCTTGCCATGGCTTGATTTCGCAGACCATCTTGCCGTGCATGACGTGCAGGTCCGCCGCGTATGGGCGCGCGAGTTCTTCTACCCGGTCTTTGATCTCTTCGGCCATATCCGGCGCCAGCCGGTAATGAACTGCCAGTGCGTGCCCCTTGTCTTCGAGGATCACTTTCGTGCTCGAACCCGCCAGTTTCAACAAGGGCGGCCGCAGCGCATCGAGCGCCTCCGGCGCTGGAATACGGTGAACGGCACCGCTTGCATCGCGCCGTTCCAGCCCGTGCAGACCCGCCGTTGGCAGCCGGTGTGGCGCAAACAGCGCGTCCAGGTTATCGATGCGGCGGCCGCTGACCAGCGCAACCGCGCCGTCAAGCCGGGACGATATCGCCTCCAGCAAGTCGAGCAGCGCTCCGCTTGCCGAAACGCTATCCGGGGTATCCCGCAGATGCAGGATGGTCCCGTCAACATCGAGAAACAACGCCCAATCAGGTGAGGGTTGCAGTGACCGCGCCGAATTCGGAAGCATGTTGCGTTTGGAGGTGGTGCCGGATGAAGAAGGCATGAACGCGTAACTGTATCGCATCTGCTTGCCTGCCTGTAAACCCCCGGCATGCATGCCGGCGATTTTTGTCCGCGTTGCGTCGGGGGCCACCCGGGTGTGCGGTGAGCAGGCGACCTTGCTGCGAGGACAATTCTGATGTGAGCGCAGGCAGCGCAGCCGGTTGTGATGCGTCGTTTCGCCACCAGGCGCTTCATTCGGCGCGTATGGCGTGTATATTGACAGCAGCGGGCAACAGACTTGTCGCTGCGAACCGATCTCTTGCCGGTAAACGTTGTCGGCGTGCGCAATGTATTGATGAGACCGGTAAGGGTTTGGCTGGATCGATGGTGATGAAGAAGACGGGAATCAGAAAGGACAGGGAACGCGCAGGGCGGCTGGTGGTGGTGTCAAACCGAGTCGCCGATCCGAAGCGTGATCGCAAGGCCGGCGGGCTGGCGGTCGCTGTTGGAGAAACGCTCGAAGCCACCGGCGGCGGCTGGTTCGGCTGGAGCGGTGAGGTCACGCCGGACGCTCACAACCTCAAACCCGTTATCCGGCTGGTCGACGGCATCTATATCGTCACCATTGATCTGACGAGTGAAGAACTGGATGGCTATTACTTCGGATTTTCCAACCAGTGTCTCTGGCCGTTACTGCACTACCGGGTCGACCTGGTGCATTTCGAGCAGGAGTATTACGACAAATACCAAATCGTGAACCGGCGTTTCGCCAACGCACTTGCCAAGTTCCTCGGGCCGAATGACATTGTCTGGATTCACGACCTGCACCTGATTCCGATGGCGGCGGAACTGCGCCAGCACCGCTGCAAGCAGCCGATCGGGTTTTTCCTGCATGTGCCGTTTCCGCCGCCCGAAGTAGTCGCAACGCTGCCACGGCATCACGACCTGTTCAAGGACTTGATGGCCTATGATCTGCTCGGTTTCCAGACGCAGAGGGACGCCCGCTGCTTTCGCACCTATGCGATGCAGGAACTCGGCGCAAGGCGGTTGGACGACGGGTCGCTCAAGACGGCAGAGCGGCACGTTCAGTGTGACGCGTTTCCGGCGGGCATCGATGTCGACACCTTTGCCGAGCTCAGCACCAACGCGGAGGCGCGCAAGCAGATCGCCTTGCTGCGCGAATCGATCGGCAAACGCGCCCTCATCGTTGGTGTCGACCGGCTCGACTATTCCAAGGGCTTGACGCAGCGGCTCACGGCCTATGGGGAGTTCCTCAGGCGTTATCCGGAGAACCACAACAAGGTGGTGCTGATGCAGGTGACGCCGCCGTCGCGCGAAACGCTCGAAACCTACGCCCAGATTCGCCGCGAGCTGGACCGCCTGGAGGGCGCCATCAACGGTGAATTCGGCGAAATGAACTGGACGCCGGTGCGCTATCTCAGGCGGGCAATCAGCCGCTCACGGCTTGCGGCGCTGTACCGTGCAAGCCGTGTCGGTCTCGTCACGCCGCTGCGCGACGGCATGAATCTCGTGGCGAAGGAATACATCGTGGCCCAGGACGCGAACGATCCGGGGGTGCTTATTCTGTCCCGGTTTGCCGGTGCGGCCGAGTCGATGGGGCAAGCGCTCATCGTTAATCCGTACGATGTCGAGCAGGTAGCCTATGCGTTGCAAATGGCAATCCACATGCCGCTCGAGGAACGTCGCGAGCGGCACCGGGCCCTGCTCGCCACAATCAGAAAAGAAGACGTGCACGCCTGGAGCAAGGCGTTCCTGACCCGACTTCAGGATGCGCAGCCCGGTTTTGGCAGTGCTCTGCCGCTTGACCGAAGCGATGAGCTTTCGCGGCCTGCGAAGAAGAAAGCATCGCCAAAAGCGTCCTGACGTAAACGGCCGCCAACGGCCGTTGCCGTGGTTGTGTGATCCCTGATCGCCGGTTGGTGGCGGAGCGAGGTTGCGATCACGGCAGCAATGCCGGGCGCTGGGACAACGACTATCCACGCAAGGATTTAAGGGTGATAATTAACAGTCGTTTCGGCACAAAGAGTACCGGGTGAGCGTTCACACCGGTCCGCTAAAGGGGAGAAGGAAAACATGGCGCGCAAGTCAGCCCACAGTAAAAAGGATCGCAAGGAATCGGATCGCAAGAAACTGTCTAAACGGGATCCATCCATGCTCAGATCGCGGCAGTGGTTCGCGAATCCGGATAATCCCGACATGACAGCGCTCTACATCGAGCGTTACATGAACTGGGGTCTCAGCCGGGAGGAACTGCAGTCCGGCAAGCCCATAATCGGCATCGCGCAATCCGGTTCCGACCTTTCGCCCTGTAACCGGCATCATCTCGAGCTTGCCAAGCGCACCCGCGAAGGCATTCGCGAGGCCGGCGGGATCCCGTTCGAATTCCCGGTCCACCCGATCCAGGAAACCGGCAAGCGCCCGGGAGCCGCGCTGGACCGCAATCTCTCCTACCTCGGTCTGGTGGAATTGCTGTACGGCTATTTCATTGACGGCGTGGTGCTGACGACCGGGTGCGACAAGACGACGCCGGCGCAACTGATGGCTGCTGCCACCGTCGACATTCCGGCCATTGTGCTCTCCGGCGGTCCCATGAACAACGGCTGGTTTCGCGGCAAGCGCACCGGGTCCGGCACTATTGTCTGGGAGGCGCGCAAGCTGATCGCCGCGGGCGAAATCAATCATGAGGAATACATCGACATCATCGCTTCGTCGGCGCCGTCGGTCGGGCACTGCAACACGATGGGCACCGCCTCTACGATGAATTCGCTCGCCGAAGCGATCGGCATGTCGCTGCCCGGCAGCGCTGCGATTCCGGCGCCGCACCGCGAACGCGCCGAGAACGCCTATCTCTCCGGAAAGCGCATCGTGGAAATGGTGTGGGAGGATTTGCGGCCGTCGAAGATCATGACCCGTGCCGCGTTCGAGAACATGATCGTGGTCAATTCCGCCATTGGCGGCTCGACCAATGCACCGATACATTTCAACGCCATTGCCCGTCACATGGGCGTCAAGCTCGACAACGACGACTGGGAAAAAATCGGCTACGACATCCCGTTGATCGTCAATATGCAGCCGGCGGGCGAATACCTCGGAGAGGACTACCACCACGCCGGGGGGGTGCCTGCTGTGGTCAGTGAAATGATCAAGGCGGGCAAGATCAACAAGGATGCGATGACGGTCAACGGCAAGACCTTGTACGAAAACTGCCGCCGCGCAAAGATCGAGGATCGGAACGTCATCCTTTCCTACAAGAAACCGATGAAAAAACAGGCCGGCTTCCTCAACCTGAAAGGCAACCTGTTCGACAGCGCGATCATGAAGACCAGCGTTATTTCAGATCATTTTCGCGCGCGCTACCTGTCCGATCCGAAAGATCTGAATGCCTTCGAAGGCCGCGCCATCGTGTTCGAGGGTCCGGAGGATTATCACAAGCGCATCGACGATCCGAAACTGAAGATCGACGACAGTTGCATTCTGTTCGTGCGCGGCGTCGGCCCGATTGGCTATCCGGGGGCGGCGGAAGTCGTCAACATGCAACCGCCGGTGAAACTGATCAAGGCCGGTGTCGGCGAACTGCCCTGCGTCGGCGACGGCCGTCAGTCAGGCACGTCCGGTTCACCGTCCATTCTCAATGCCTCGCCCGAAGCCGCCAATGGCGGCGGCCTGGCGATTCTGCAGACCAACGACATCGTGCGCTTCGATCTGAACAAGCGCAGTGCGGATATCAAGATCAGCAAGGCGGAGTACGAGCGCCGCGTAAAGGCGCTGGAGAAAAAGGGCGGTTTCAAGATTCCGGAGAGCCAGACGCCCTGGCAGGAAATCCAGCGCAGCATGGTGGACGAATTGTCCAATGGCATGGTCCTCAAACCGGCGGTCAAGTACCAGCGTATCGACAAGACCAAGGGCGTGCCGCGGGATAATCACTAACCGGTCGCATGCCGCCGCCGGCCACCTGGCGGCGGCATGTGATTGTCGCTTTCACGGACTTTTCCGGCGGGCAGATTGGCAGGGCAACGCGTCAGGATAGTCGGCAGGTTGCCCGCTCCGAGACCCGATACCGCGCGTCTACAGGAAGAGCGAGTACGAGGTCATGCCGTGTTCGATGCTGAGCAGCCCGGAAAGCTGCCGAGGCATTGATCTCCACGCTTGCGGCACACCGTCATGAAGTTGTGCGCGCCACTTTCTGTTCCTGGCGCGGCGAGCTCCCGTACTTTGCATGCAGGGGCGATGGTTAAAACGTCCGGATGTCTCCGTTTGTCGCCGAGGTGTCGTATGACCGGGTGCGTGTCACCGGGGCCCGTCAGGCAAAGGCTCCAGAAACATGCGCAGCAACGCGCCTTCTCCGAGCCGCCTGCGAACCACCGTGAGCACGTTGTAGCTGAGTAATGCGGCTGACAGACACATCGTGTTGAGCCAGATATGGAACACGTCGGCCTGTGCGAACTGCGCGGTGAGCGAAGCGCCTAGGCCGCCATGTTCGTGCCGTCCTTCGAAGGCTTTTTCGAGTACCACCACGACGAACACGCCGAAAGCGTACAAGGCGGTGCGCGCTACCACATCCACCCATGCCGGCCGCCGCGTCACCCACTTTCCCAAAGGCACGTGTTCCAGGATCAGCACGACCTTGGACAGTATCAGTGCGCCAACGAGTGCCATAGAGAATCCGTAGAACGCGATTCGATACTCGGCCAGAACAAGGGTCTTCACGAGCATCAGCGCGCCGATCCACAAGCCGAAGTACAGCATCAGCACAACCATGGCGGTTACTTCATGCCTGAGTTTTTCCATTGCTGTCATGATTTATGGCCTGTGCGGGAGATCCATGAGTGACCCGTGATATTACAGCACCGCCTGGTGCGGCAAGCAGATACGCCAGGGCCTGTTAACACAGTTTTGGTCGACGCGCCGATCACAGTTGTGTTAACAGGCCCTAGATCGCCTCGACGAAACTGACGAGTGCTTCGCGCTCGCGTTTGGTCATGCGGCTGAACAACCTGCGTGACATTTCGGCTTCGCCGCCGTGCCACAGTATCGCTTCGGTGACATTGCGGGCGCGCCCGTCGTGCAACAGTGTCGAGCCGCCGGTTACCGTCTGCGACAGCCCCAGCCCCCACAGCGGCGGCGTGCGCCAATCGCGCGGGCCGGCCTCGAAATCCGGGCGGCCATCGGCCAGTCCGTCACCCATGTCGTGCAGCAGCAAGTCCGTGTAAGCGCGAAACGTCTGGTTCGCCAGTTGCGGCAGTTGCGGAAAGCTTGCCGCCGTAACAAGCTCGGGCACGTGACAGACCGAACAGTGTGCGCGTTCGAACAACTGCTCGCCGAACCGGACCTGCGCCCCGGACATGTTGCGACGCGCGGGAACGGCGAGCGCCTGCATCCACAGCGTCAGCGACTCGATTTCGACATCGACGAGTTCAGGAAAATTGCCGGGCAGCATCTTCTGGCAAACGACCTGTACCGGCGGACAATTCTGTTCCGGGTAGAGACTGGTATTCACGCCCATGTCACCGATTGCGGCGGCGGCAATCTGCTGGCGCAGGCTCGGCACGTTGGCTTTCCATCCGTAGCGCCCGAGCGCACTGCGTTGATTGATTGCATCCCAGACCCGGTTGGGGCGGCCATTGAATCCGAGGGCTCGCTGCGTCTGTGCGAGCGCCAAGATGGTTTCTTCCGGCACGGCATCGAGAAAGCCGATTCCGACCAGCGGTTGTGCCACGCGCAGGGAGGTCATGACCCTGTCCAGTGCGCCGAACGCGGGGTTCTCGATGCGTAGTTGCGGTTTGCGCAGTTGCACCGCCGAGCCGTCCGCCAGAACGACATCCAGATGCTGCCACTCGATATACACGTCTGCTTCGCGTGGTACCGGCGTACCTCCGTGCGCGAGGTCGACTGTGCTGCCGTCGAGCGACCGGTTCTGGATCTGGTCGCCGTAGTCGGGGTGCGGCATCGGGCCGCCGTACGCGTCGCGGCCCGCGATCGACAGCCGTACCAGCATCGAAAGGGCTTGTTCATCGGTGCTTTCGGGAGGGTGGCCGCGACCGGTGTTGATGTGACAGGCGACGCAGCGGTCGGCGATGAAAGTGGGCCCGAGTCCCCAGTCGCCATCGAGGGAGACGATCGATGCCCATTGTCTCTGGAATACGCTGCGCCCGGCCATGAACTGCCGCCACTGCGCAAGGGACAGTACGGGCGCCGGTTCCGAATACGCGCGCTGGTCGGTAATCGCCACCGTGAAACTGCCGGCCGAGAGCGAAGAGTCGGCCAGTTCCGCCGCCAGAGCCGGCAACAGCAGGCCGGTGCACGCCGCGGCGAGAGTCATTAGTGGGATCCGTCGGCGAAAGAAGCCTTTCATGCGGGATTCCGGCTTTGAACGATGCGTTCCACATTAGCCCAGCGGGATACCGGATGGCAACTCACTCCCTGGAAAGATCGCATTGGACGCGCAGGGCACGGTGGGGTGCGCGTATTCCGGCGGCGTGAAGAAATGCGTCTTAAGTGCGGCGCAGATCCAGAGTCACTGGTGCCATCGGTGACGCAGGCAAGTCGCGTACTTTCGCAGTCGAGCCGACAAGGTCGTCGCGAACCTGCAATCGCTCTGCGACCCGATGACGGGCGTCGTCGTCGGTGACCGGCGGGCTGTCATAGGCTTCGCCTTTCGGCTTCCAGTTCAGGAAATCCAGCGCGTGCACGATCTTTCCGGTCGCCTTGTCGACAATCTCAATGCGCAGCGGAGAGTGCGCCTTGACCTGCGGCTGCAATCCCCATGGGTTGTCGAACAGACGGTAACGGATGCCGTTCGCCCTGCAGCCGTTTGCAACGTCGACGAAGGCAAGGCTGAAGCCGTTTGCGGTGGCGATGAAATGCTTGTCTGTTTCCGGACCTTCGGCAAGCAGCTCCAGTCGATCGGTACTGCTGTCGACAGTTCTGCCCGTGCCCTGATGTTCGCCCATCACCGGCCACGGTTCCAGCGCATGGCGCAGTGTCCACTTGATTTCACCGGTCTTGAATGTCGTGATCAACGGAAAGCGGAAATCAAGCGGCGCATCAAACGCATTGTCGGCAAAAGCGAAACCGTGCTCGTTGAGGTAAGACACCACGGCGCGCAAATCCTTGCGCAAAAAACAGGGCAGGGCGAACCTGTCGTGCAGGGCCTCTCGCCAGTCGACCAACGGCAGCGTAAACGGCTTCTCTGCGAAACAGGCAGCCAGTGCGCGCAGCAACACGTTGGCGGCGAGCAGCATGTCCGGTTCCGGTGTCATTTCAAAGGCGCGGAACTCGATCAGTCCGCTGCGCCCGTTCGCCGTGTTCCAGTTGTGAAACTTGTCGACGCTCAACTCCGCGCGATGCGTATTGCCGTTCCAGTCCATCAGCAGGTTACGCAGCATCGCGTCGAGCATCTCCGGTTCGCCAGGCGTGGGCATTGCCTCGATCGCCCGCAACGTAATTTCCAGTTCATAGGGCAGTTCCACGGCGCTTTCGTCCACGCGCGGCGCCTGGCTGGAAGGCCCGGCAAACAGCCCGGTGAAGGCGTACGACAATGAAGGGTGGTGCTGCAGGAAGCGAAGGAAGCTGCTGAGCAGGGTTGGCCGCTGAATAAACGGATTACGCGCCAGGTCCGGCCCGCCGAGGACAATGTGCGCACCGCCGCCGGTGGCAACCTTGCGGCCGCTGAACTGATATTTGTGACCGTGAAGGCCAACGGCACTGGCGCTGTCGAACAGGCCCCGGACGACGCGCTCGAAGTCTGGCCAGTTGTCGGCCGGCGGCAGGTTCACTTCGAGCACGCCGGGGTCGGATGTCAGGCCAATGGTTTCCAGGTCCTCGTCGCCCGGCGGGGGATAACCTTCGAGCCGGACCGGCGGCAGGTCCAGCTTGACCGCCAGCCGTTCAATGGTGCGCACCAGTTCGCCAAACACAGCGAACGAAGGCAGCGGCGGCAGGAACACCAGCAGTTCGCCGTCGCGGTCCTCGACGGTCAGACCACGGCGCACCGCGTCTTCGGGCAGGCGGTCGAGCGGCAGGCGCAAGCCGATCGGGCTGTCCCCAGGGTACAGGACAAAGTCATCGTCTTCGGGCAGTTGCCACTTGCTGCTGCGCCACGCATTGCCATCGTGGTCCAGCGGAAGCACCCAACCCGCCGGCTCAAAGCAGGACTGCCAGGCGCGGCTGACGTCTTCGGGCAGCGGACGTGAAACGAAGGCGCGCGTGGCGCGGCTGAATCGCGGCAGCAGATCGATTGCTTCGTCCGAGCCTTCGGAGCGAAGTCTGGCCGCGAGGTCTTCGTAGGCCGGAAGTGCCGTGTCGGGCAGGTCAAATGTCTTGGCAAGTTCGCCAATGAACTTCTTCGGCATGTCCCCTGCGCTTGCGGTCACCTTTTCCTGGTCGAGGCGCAGCCGGCCCAGATCGTTCCACAAGGGTTTGCCGGAGCGCGAACGGAAGACACTGACTTGCCAGCGCGGCAACGGTTCGCCCGGATACTGTTTCCCGAAAGACTGCAATACGACGCCACCCCTGAACTGCGCGGATGCGAGTTCGCGGGCAAGGCGCCGTGCGTACAGCAGTTTCTCCGGCCCCAGCGCCGCGTTGTTCCATTCCGGCGCCGCAGTGTCGATCGGAACGAACGTAGGCTCACCGCCTTGCGTGAGGACCAGTTGTTGTGCGGCGAGTTTGGCGTCGGCAAGACGCCCCTGCGATGAAATGGGTTTGGTCATTGTCTGTTGGTCATTTGCCGGTTTCGTCTTTCGCACGCAGAACGCGCGCGTCAACGGTGACCTCAAGGCCTTTGAAAATCGACGCGTCGCCGAGGTAGCTGCCGCGGATGGGCGTGGCCTGCACTGGGTTGCGCGTTGCCGCAACGCGAACGTGAAGCCCCGCTGCGAGAATCCCGCTGGTGGGATCGAATCCCTTCCAGCCGGCACCCGGCAGGTAGATTTCCGTCCAGGCGTGGGTTGCGTTGGCGGCAATGTCCGGTTGCGTGTGATCCGCGCTGCACAGGTATCCGCTGACGTAGCGCGCTGCAAGCCCCATGTGGCGAGCCGCTTCCATCAGCAGCAGGGCGAAATCGCGGCACGATCCGGTATGCAATTGCAGAGTTTGCGCCGGGTTCTGGATACCCGCCTCTTCGCGTGCCCCGTAGCCGAAGTTCGCTGCCACCGATTCGTTCACCGCCAGCAGGAAGGGAAGCGTTTCGCCGCGACCATTGCTGTCCAGGAATGGCCGCAACCAGTCGTGGATGGCCTTCGCGTCCTGCGGATACTGGGGTTGACGATAAGGTGCGAGGTCGACGATATCGTCGCCCTGGTAATCGAACGGAAGCGCGTTTGTATAGCTCTCGAGAACGAAATCAAACGGATTGGTGTTGAACTGTTCCACCGTGTAGCGGCTGTGGATTGTCAGACGGTCCGCCTTTTCGGTGAAAAATACCTGGGCAACGGAATTGAAGAACACGTCATGTTCCCAACTGATCCTGTGTGCCGGGTGAATGTCGAGTTGCTCCGAGCGGATTTGCAGTCCATGGCTTTCGGCCGGACGCAACATCAGCCTGTGCGCCGTCAGTTCGACCGGCCGGGCATAACGATAGACGTTGGTGTGTTCGATGAGCAGCAGCATGTGGTCGAAGATAGCCGATCGCGCACCGCCGCGATAGCAGTTTCTTTGCGGTCACTCGCAAGGCTCTCCGGCAATGAAATGCGGCGTCTCGCGCCGGGTATTTCTGCCCGGCTTCGCCTCGTTGCCGGACAGAAATCAGGCGAAAAAGCGTTTCGGCATCGCGTTTTGCACTTCGTAGATCGAACCGTAGTGCTGGCCGGCGGGGCGCGGCAGCGGCAGGCGCACCGGCACTTCAGCGAGGCGGGGCGTGACGATGGCCCGGCCGGCCACGGCACGGGACTCGATTGGCCCCAGCGCTTTCTTCATGTCTTCACCGTGTATGCCTTCCAGAGGCCATGCGTCGGAGGCCATGAACTCGTAGAAACAATTGCGCCGTATACGCGGCGAGGTGTTGCGCGCCGCGCCGTGAACGATGAATGCGTCGAATACGTAAATCGTTCCTGCAGAGCCGGTCACGGGAACGGCCTGGTTGAAGTCGACCGCGCCTTGATCGGGAGCGATCGCGCCGACGAACACGCCGTCCCGGTGATGATCCAGCACACGCCGCGGCCGGTGACTGCCAGGGATGATGAGCGTGGGCCCGTTGTCGGTCCCGACATCGTCTATCATCAGGCCGACAGCCAGAACCGAATCGTTGGTGTGAGGGTAGAACGCCCAGTCCTGGTGCCACTCGAGTGGCGCCCCGCCGTCGGCGGCTTTCGAATTGAGCTTGACGTACTGGTGGCGAACATCCGGCCCCAGAATGGCGGTGAGCACCGAGAGAAGTTTCGGATGTCGCATGAATTGCTCGAACACCGGGTCGACCCGGTGGGGTGCCTTGATGCGCCGTATGCGGGGTTGTTCGCTCGTGTGACCGGGCTCAAGATCAAAGATATCGTCGCTGCTGGTGAGCTTGCGTGAACGTTCGACGAGGGCATCGGTTGCGTCGCGAAAGCGCTGGATTTCACCGCGGTCCAGCAAATCCGGAACCACGAAGTAGCCCTGTTCACGGTACTGGTCGCGATAAGACTGCAAAATGCGTTGCTCCATGACGTGCTCTCCCTGTGCTCGTTCTAAGCGGCCGGTGCGACCGAAACGCCGCGTACCGCGTAGTGCTCGATCAACCGTGCCACCAGTCCCGACGACTTGGCCTGCTCGATAAACTCGCACAGGTATTTTGCGCCGTTCGCGCGCCCGTGCAAGGTGCCGGCGGATTGTCTGACCGAGGTTACCTGGCCATCCAGTATGCGCGAGCCGGGAAGTTTCCCGGCATCCGTGACCAGTCTCGGCTTCAACCCGGCAAGCGCGTCCAGGCCTTCCTCGACGAACAGATGATACGACGCGTCAATGCTGCTCGCGCGTTGAAGCTGGGCGTGCTTGAGATGATTGCCGAGAAAAAGGTCGTACGCGCTTCGTTCCATCACGGCAATGCGCACACCGTGACGGTCGACTTCCTCGATGGTTGTGATGGGTGAGCCTTCTGGCACGAGGAAAGTCACGGGTATTTCAATATAGGGCGCGCTAAAGGCGATTTCGCTGGCACGCTGCGGCTCATTGCCAAGAAAAGCCACGTCCCAGGCGTCGGTCTTGCCGGCGTCGGCGAGTTTGCCGGGAGAATCGTACACGACGAAGGTAACCGGAACGCCGAGTCTTTTTGCCAGTTCGCGCCCGAGATCGGGCGCAATGCCGTGCGGTTCGGATCCCTCGACATAGCGTGATACGAGCAGAAAATTCGCGGCATTGATCCCGACCCGCAGTGTGCCGGAAGGCGCGAGTTCTGCCCGCGCGGAATCGGGTGGGGCCTTTGTCATCATTGCGGCTCCGGGTTCGTGCCCCGCATGTCACGGCCGGAAAGCGGATCTGCCGTGACGCGCGAATTCGGGTTCGGGGATCTGCTGTCGTTTGTGCCCATGGCAATCTCCTTGTTGACGACTTCCGTTGTCTCTCGTCGTTCGACGATCGACTGTGGCGACCGGTCGAACCGGATACGCATAGTATGCCTCGCGAGAGACCTTCGCGTGCGTACGTCGCATACCCTGGTTTTCGCTGCGCGTTTGCGGTGCAAGTGCAGCTGTGCCGGGCGCAATTCGGCTCGGATGCGCTGTGCCGGTAACGAGAAAGGCCATTGGCGCAGACGTGGCCAGGAATTGCCTCTATCATGACAACAGCAATAGAGCTGGAACAAGCCCCGTTTTGGGAGGTAAAGGCATGAACTCCGTTACAGTTGCTGCGACTGAGTCGCTTTCCTACTGGCCGCTCGCCGTACTCGGCATCAGCATGGCTTTCATCATTATCGGCATCGCGGTGCTGCGCATTCATCCGTTTCTGGTGTTGAGCCTGGCCGCAATTCTCGTCGGGCTGATGTCAACCCGGCTTCCGGACGTGCCGCCGATGAATCCGCTGGTGCAGGCGGTCGAGTTGTCGATGTCCGAGTTCGGAAGGTCCGCGGGCAGCATCGCGTTCGTAATCCTGCTCGCCGCGATCATCGGCATGTGCATGCTGGAAAGCGGTGCCGCGGACAAGATCGTGCGACGATCCATCGCAGTGCTTGGCGAAAAGCATGCACCGCTGGCGCTGCTGGGTAGCGGGTTTTTTCTGTCCATTCCGGTGTTCTTCGATACGGTTTTCTTCCTGCTGATTCCGCTTGCGCGCGCTCTGGCGTTGCGAACCGGGCGCAACTACATTCTCTACGTTCTTGCCATCTGCACTGGTGGCGTGATCACTCACGTGCTGGTGGCGCCGACACCCGGCCCGTTGCTGGTCGCCGAGACACTGCGCCCTCTCGGGCTCGATCTCGGCACTTCCATGGTCGCCGGAATCGCGTGCGGCATCATTCCTGCCATTGCGATGCTTTATCTGGCGCGCTGGCTCGACATCCGGGTGCCGGTGCCATTGCGCGAGACACCTGGCGCGCCCCTGTCGGAACTGCAAGCCATCGTTGACAAGAAAGACAACGAACTGCCGCCGTTCCTGCTCTCGGTCATGCCGGTTCTGCTGCCTGTGCTGATGATCGCCGCCGCGTCTTTCATGGGTCTCGCGCAGAGCAGCCTGCCGGGTGTCGTGTCAGCGTTTGGCGGGGAGAGCGTGTTCGATTCGATCAAGCTCTATGTCGATTTCATCGGCAACAAGAATGTCGCCATGCTCACTGGTACAGCGATTGCCGTTTATATTCTGGTTCGGCAAAAGAAACTTGGCTTGCACCAGGTCAGTGATGCAATGGGACCGCCCCTGGAGACCGCCGGCGTGATTATTCTGATTACGGCAGCGGGCGGCGCCTTCGGTGCGATGATCCGTCATTCCGGTGTCGGCGACGTCATCAAGGATCTTGCGGACGGCTATGGCGTGAATTACGTGTTGCTCGCCTGGGTGGTTGCCGCGGTGATTCGGGTGGCGCAGGGCTCGGGAACGGTAGCAATGATTACCGCGGCCGGATTGATGGTGGCTATTCTGGGAGATGGACAGTCGCTTGCAGTGCATCCGATCTACGTCTTTCTTGCCATTGGCTTTGGCGCGCTGTTCTGTTCCTGGATGAACGACAGCGGATTCTGGGTGGTGGGCAAGTTATCCGGATTCACGGAGAGCGAGACGCTAAGGACCTGGACGGTGCTAACCATCTTTGTTTCGGTGGTGGGTCTCGTACAGGTGTTGCTGCTGTCGTGGGTGTTGCCCTTCAAGTGAGCGCGACGGTCGTCAAAAGTCCGATCGTCCTGGCATGAGTTCGACAACCGTTTGCCGCTTCGAACTGCCGGAGGGGTTTCGCCAGGGCGACATACTTTCCTTTCATCGCCGCGACGCGCAACAGATATCCGAGCGGGTCGACGGCGATACGCTGCGCAAGGGTCTGACCTGGGGCGGCACGCCGGCCTGTCTGACATTGCGTTTTGGCAACGGATGCGCCGAGGCTTCGCTGTCGGTAGACGGTGCGCGAAGGGGCGACGAGCGCAAGCAATTCGAAACCATGATTCGGCGCATGCTCGGACTGACGCAAGACGTCGACGAATTCGAGGACGCTTTTCGTGCCCACCCGGAAACAGGGTCGCTGATCGCGCGAAACAGAGGCTTGCGGGTAACGCTGTCTCCGACGCCGTTCGAAGCGCTGGCATGGGCGGTTGTCGGCCAGATGATCAGCGTCAGCGCCGCAGTGTCGATCAGGAGAAGACTGATACAGGCGGCTGGCCTGCGTCATTCCTCCGGCATCTGGTGTTTTCCTGATGCGGCGGCAATTGCTGCAATGAAGAAAGACGCGCTGCGTGCAGCCGGTTTCTCGCAGGCCAAGGCAAACAGCCTGATTGCGTTGAGCGAGCTGGTTGCCAATGAAGAGTTGCCGCTGAGCGCCTGGATCGATTCGCCCTGTGGAAAATGAGATTCGCGAGAGGCTGCTCGCTGTTCGTGGCATTGGCCCCTGGACCGTCAACTACGTACTGCTGCGCGGATTTGGCTTTCTGGATGGTTCGCTGCATGGTGACGTGGCGGTGCGCCGCAATCTACAGATGCTGCTGGGCCGGGCAGAGAAAATCGGCGAGAATGAAACGCGGCAGTGGCTGGCGCAGTTCTCGCCATGGCGGGCGTTGGTGGCGGCGCACTTGTGGGCGATGAACAAGGTGGAAGCTTATTGACAACAGCTGCTGAATTGCGGCGCATGGCGGCAATCGAACGTGAGAGCACTGTTTACGTCCTTTCCAGCTTCAGATTATGCAACCAGCAAGCACTTCTACGAGCAGGTTGTTGGGCTGCCGGTGCTGCGCGCGTACGAGGGCAGACCGCATCGTTTCACCAACTACGATCTCGGCGGCATGATTCTGAAGCTCTATGAGTGGACGCAGCCCTATCACGGCAGCGGCCACTCGGGTCTGTTCATCGAAACGGAAAATTTCGACGATGTCGTTGCGAGAATCCGCGAAGCCGGAGCCAGGACGACTGGAATCGAGGTGCATGGTTGGGGAGGGCGGTGCTGCTCGATCACCGATCCCTTCGGTAATATTTTCGATTTGATCGACGCGAGGCAAAAAGGGAATGCCTGAAACGCATGGCGAATTGCGGTGTCGCGCAGCGCCGAAGCGGATTTGGTGGCGGGTGAAGGCACGCATCGCGCTCGATTGACCTGTCGCGTCGGGCGGCGATAGCGTGAGAAAGGGAAAGCCGATGAATGTGAGTCAAGCGCCAACACGGCCTGTTTTGCTGTGGTTGTATTTGTTGAACGCGACGATTCTGATCACCCACGAAATCGATGCCGCATACTGGCAGGAGTGGGAATTGTTCGGTCTACCGGGCGGAATCCAGTTTTTTCTCGCACTGAACCTGCTGATCGTGTTCCTCGTGTTGTACGGGCAACAGGCGTTGGTGCGTGGCAAGCCGGCCGGCACCGTGATGTCATGGGTGCTGGCGGCAGGCGGGTTGTTCGCTGCGGGCGTTCACAGTTATTTCATTTTCTCCGGCGACCTCGCGTTCCGGCAGCCCATGTCGGTGTTCCTGCTTGGTGCGGCTTTTTTCGTTTCGCTGTTGCAGGGAGCCGCGTTGATGGACGCCGGGAGGCGGTCGCGTTAGCGCAGGTGAATGAGTCGGTGCCCGGGCGCAATCTGTCGGGACGATGTCCGTAGCCCGGACAGGGCGATGGCGGGCGGTTCATCGGACGCCACTGACCGTGCGCGCCTGGCTAGGTCTGCATCGATTGCCGGCGCAGACGGCGCATTCCCGTTAACCAGCGGTCAATGTCGTCGCCCTTGCGGCGCACGTAGGTTTCGACCTCGGGATGCGGGAGCACGTGAAAGCGTTCCTGTCTCAGCGCTTCGACCACCACTTTCGCCAGATCATCTGCTTCGATGATGCCATCGGTCTGTCCGTCGCCGAGACTTCGCGGTGCCATGGCGGTATTGACGCCCTGTGGACACAGTACCGACACCTTGATCCCGTCATCACCGTGACTGATTGCCAGAAACTCGGCGAGTTTGACGGCTGCGGCTTTCGTTACCGTGTAAGGCCCGGAACCGATCGCAGCCAGCAGTCCGGCCGCCGATGCGGTGTTCAACAGATACCCCTCTCCACGGGCGATCATCGAGGGGAGCACGGCGCGGGCGGCGTACAGATGCGACATGACGTGCAGTTCCCACAGTCTCTGCCACTCTTCGTTGGCAGCGTCGGTGAGCACGCCATGTCCGATAGCGCCCGCGTTCGAGCAAAACAGATCAATCGGGCCATGAAGGTCGGTGGTACGGGCGACCAGACGGGCGACTTGCTGCTCGTCGGTCACATCGCACGCCATGCCATCGCAGCCTATATCACGCGCTGCTGCCTTCACGGCATCTTCGTTCAGGTCGGCCAGTACAACGGCTTTCGCGCCCTCAGCCAGAAATGCTCTCGCCATTGCGCGGCCAATGCCGCCGCTGCCTCCGGTGATGACGCTCACTTTGTTACCCAATTCCATTGTTTATCCTGTTCCCTGGCGGTGCAATGTCTGGTGCGATCGGGAAAATGCCGGCAACACCGTAGATGATCGTATTGTGAACAGCGGGCTTGCCTGCCGGGTTGATCAAAAAAAGGGCAGAACAGTCAATCTGCTCTGCCCTGATGCGATCGCGCAAGGCTGATCAAAGCAGATTGCGCGCGGCTCGCATCGCTGCTTGCATGTCCGGAAGGGCAGTGACCTCCGGAACGACCTGCAGATAGCGCACGATATCGTCTTTGTCGGTGACGATGACCGCGCGCGCCAGCAGACCCAGCGGTTCAATGATGAGGCCGTTATTGTTGCCAAACTCGCGATCCTTGTAATCCGACAGGAACGTGACGTTGTTGATTTTCGCTTCTTTGGCGAAGCGGGACTGCGCGAAGGGCAAATCCATGCTGATCGTGATCAGTTCTACAGTTTCGTCAAGCCCGCCGTTTTCTTCCGACAGTTCATGGGTCTGCCTGTCGCAGGTCGGAGTGTCCAGCGACGGCACGACGCTGATGATGCGGACTTTGCCGCCGTTATCGGCAATATTGACCGGCTGAAGACTGGTGTTGGAGAGAATCGCTTCGGGCAGTGGTTGACCCACTTCCACCATTCCCCATCCGGCCAACGGCATTTCATTGCCTTTCACCGTCACGGCGCTGCCGGCACTGACCGTGCCCTTGTCGACCGGCAGATCCGCTTGTACCTGATTCGTTCCGCTGCTTGCGCATCCCGAAAGCAATGCGAGCACGCCAATTGTTGCTATCGCGCTTTTCATGCTGCCTCCTGTGCTGTATCGATGAAGATTGTTGCAGTTGCCGCTGTACGCCACGTTGCGGACGGATAGACCTTAGTGCCGCAAGCGGGGAATTTCCTCAGTAATTTCATTATTTCGGTGAAATGTTGTCCACGACCGCACAAGGGTTTCTTTGGCGGGCGCGGCTGCGCTGGGTGATCCGGTTCAGGGATGCGAGGCAGCGCTTGCCGTCTTTCGGGACGGTGCATGGCTTG
Organism: uncultured beta proteobacterium; assembly: GCA_963792855.1. Classification (GTDB taxonomy): domain Bacteria; phylum Pseudomonadota; class Gammaproteobacteria; order Burkholderiales; family Eutrophovitaceae; genus SG8-40. Next base: position 475,306 of record CAWBXZ010000018.1, read on the forward strand.
CCGGAACTGGCTGACGGGAATGTCAGCGACCGGGCCGTTGGCGTAGAGTCTGCTTGTGCCCAACGGTTTTGATCCATGGATACGGGCAGCCGATGCCTCAACAGACAGAAGCGGGAGACATCATCGAATTCCTACGCATTCCATTGCGCATGGCGATGGCAATTGTTGCCGCTTGTAGTGTGATCATTGCCGCGCCGGGCGCACACGCACAGGACGCGTATCCCAACGTCTGGTTGAATCCCGGTTTTCTGACCTATCACTTCGACCGCGATGCTGATCTGCGCGAAGACAACTGGGGCTTTGGCGCAGAAGTGGAACTGAAAGCCAATCACGCATTGATCGCGGGGACGTTCATCAACAGCGAGGATGAGCGCTCAAATTATTTCGGATATGCGTGGCGACCCTTGCACTGGGACGTCGGCGGGACGGATGTGTCTTTGGGGGTGGTCGCCGCGGGACTGGATGGCTACCCGCGTAACGAGGACGGTGACTGGTTTCCGGTGCTTCTCCCGTCTGCTGGCAGTGCAGGGCGAGCGACTCGGCGTCAATCTCACGGTCATTCCGACCATCGAGGATCGCGTCTACGGCGCGGTCGCTCTGCAATTCAAGCTCAGGATCTGGTAGATCGAATCGGGTGTTGCCGATCACCATGGTCGTACGAGCGGCCGGTGCACGCTGGTTCGTCGATGACCGGGTGTTTGCGGGTGCTTTGCGGTAGGCTGTCACAAGTGCCGTCGAAGATGTCTTCGTCTTGCAGTTTTGAACCGGATCGCGAGACTTGAGGGTGGACAAGGTGACCGTTGGGTGGCGCGAATGGATTGCGCTGCCGGAACTCGGAATAGATCGTATCAACGCCAAAGTCGATACGGGTGCGCGCACGTCTGCCCTTCACGCATTCAGAATCCAGAATTTTACGAAAGACGGGCGCAGATTCTTGCGTTTCTACCTGCATCCGGTGCAACGCCAGTCCACACCCGAGATTCTGTGTGAAGCGCCGTTGGTAGACGAGCGGCTGGTCACCAGTTCAAGCGGGCAACGGGAGCGGCGGTACGTCATCGAGACCTTGTTGCGGCTTGGCCAACTGGAGTGGCCGATCGAGGTGACGCTGACCAACCGCGATGAAATGGGATTCCGGATGTTGCTCGGCAGGCAGGCATTGCGCCGCAGGTTGCTCGTGGACCCCGGAAGTTCCTATAAACTCGGCCGATTTAAACGTGTAAAGCGACTTGGATCGGAAAAGGAAGATCGATGAGAATTGCAATGCTGGCCCGGAACCCGAAGCTGTACTCGCATCGGCGGCTGGTTGAAACGGCCGAGGCGCGCGGTCACGAAATCGAGGTGATCAATACGCTGGGGGTTTACATCAACGTTGCATCCCACCGGCCGGAAATGCATTACAAAGGAAAGATCCTGGAAGGATTCGATGCTGTCATTCCGCGAATTGGCGCCTCGATCACATTCTTTGGTACCGCCGTGTTGCGCCAATTCGAAGTGATGGGCGTGTATCCACTGAACGAGTCGGTGTCCATCAGCCGCTCGCGCGACAAACTGCGCAGCCTGCAACTGCTTGCGCGTCGCGGGATCGGCCTGCCGGTGACCGTCTTCGCCCATGCCACCAGCCAGGCAGAAGACATTCTGGATATGCTGGGCGGGGCACCGGTGATCATCAAATTACTGGAGGGCACACAGGGAATCGGCGTCGTGCTTGGCGAGACACCGGGCGCAGCGAAGAGCATGATCCAGGCATTCGGTGGTCTGAAGGCGAACATCATGGTTCAGGAATTCGTCAAGGAAGCAGGTGGAAGCGACATCAGGTGCCTGGTCGTGGGCGACCGAGTCGTCGCTTCGATGATGAGATCGGGCGCGGAGGGCGACTTCCGCTCCAACCTGCACCGGGGCGGAAAGGCGCAGCCGATCAGGATTACGCCGGAGGAGCGATCTACCGCCGTGCGTGCCGCGAGTATCATGGGCCTGAATGTGTGCGGCGTGGATATGCTGCGCTCGAACCACGGACCGGTAGTGATGGAGGTCAATTCGTCACCGGGCCTGGAAGGCGTGGAGAAGGCGACGGGAATCGATGTTGCGGGAAAGATCATCGAGTTCCTGGAGAAGAATGCAAAGCCATACCGGACGAGGACGCGAGGGCGTGGCTGAGCCGGGAATGAAAGCGTTTTCGATTGGCGGTATTGAGGTAAAAGCCGGAGAGCGCCGGCTTATCGAATTGCCGGTCACGGACTTGTCGACCAATACTCCGGTGTCGATGCCGGTGCAGGTGATCTGCGGAAAGCGTCCGGGCCCGACGCTGCTGGTCTGCGCCGCCATTCACGGCGATGAAATTTCCGGCGTGGAGATCATCCGTCGGGTACTGAAGCTGAGCGCGCTGCGCCGGCTGCACGGCACACTGGTCGCGGTACCGATTGTCAACCTGTTCGGGTTTATATCGCAGTCACGGTATTTGCCGGACCGGCGCGACCTGAACCGCTCGTTCCCCGGCTCCCCGCAGGGGTCTCTGGCCTCCCGGATCGCGCACCTGTTCCTGGACGAGGTGGTCGCGAAATGTACCCACGGCATCGATTTGCATACCGGCGCCATTCATCGTGGCAATTATCCGCAAGTGCGTGCCAATCTGGAGGATCCGGAGGCGGCGCGCATGGCCATGAACTTCGGCGTGCCGGTGGTGATCAATGCGTCGTTGCGCGAGGGCAGCCTGCGTCAAGCGGCGAAGGGACATGGCGTGCCGCTGATTGTGTACGAAGCAGGCGAAGCGTTACGGTTCGATGAAATGTCGATTCGTGCCGGCGTCAAGGGCATCATGCGCGTGATGCGAGGCCTGGGAATGCTTCATGTCGTCAGGGGCGGTGGAAAATCACTTGCGCCGATTATTGCCCGGTCAACGACCTGGCTGCGCTCGCCGGCCAGCGGCATTCTGCGAGCGAGCGTCGTGCTGGGTGCGCAGGTTCGCGCAGGTGCGAGCCTGGCCCGTATTGCCAATGCCTTCGGAGATGACGAGGTAGTGCTCAAGTCGCCCTGGAACGGCATCGTTATCGGCCGCACGAACCTGCCCCTGGTTTACGAAGGCGATGCGTTGTTTCATATCGCCCGGGTTGAAGGCACACAGGTCGTGGCCGAGACCCTGGACGCGTTCTCGCCTGAAGAGGCTTACGCTGAAGGCCTGACGGCCGAACTGGCCGGCGAGCCCCTGATTTCCTGAGAGCCAACGATATTTTGTTTGGGATTGCGCGTCGCGTGCACCGCCGGCTATTGCCGGTGTTGAATGCCGTCGTCGCTAGCCGTTAGGCCGTAACTGAATCTTTCCGCCGCGCGATTCGCGTTTCGCGTGCGCCATGGCTTCGGCAATGTGCTCCAGGGGGTAGCTTGCCTCGATGTCGACGTGGATGGTGCCGTCGATCAGGCGTTGCGCGAGTTGTGCGTACATCGTCTGGATTTCGCCAAACTGCATGCCGCGCATCAGTTTGGCCAACCAGAAGCCGGTCAGGGTAATGTCGCGGAATACGAAATTGAATGCGTTGATCTCGCATGGCTGGCCGGAAAGCAAGCCATAGTTGACGACTGTGCCACCTTCGCCGACGCAGTCGGTCAGCCGGCCGATGGCGGAACCGCCAACGGCGTCGATGCCAAGCTTGATCTGCGCGCCGCCGGTTTCCTTTGCGACACGTTGTGCGAGGTCGGGGCCGTCGACCACGACAACGTCGGCCCCAAGTTTCTTCAATGGCTCGATTAACTCCGCGCGGCGAACGATGTTGACGGTGTGAATGCCCTCGGCGTGCGCGAGTCCGATCAGGTCGACGCCGACGCCGGAATTGGCAGCGTCCTGTATCACCCAGTCGCCTTTTGACAGCGTGACGTAGCTGGCCAGCATGAGATGGGCCGTCGCGACGTTGACTTTCAGCATGGCTGCCTGCGAAAGGTCGACGTCCGCTGGCAAGCGCACGAATGCTTCCGCCTTGTCTCGAATCTGTTGCACCCAGTTGGTGCGGCCCAGGCTCATCACCTTGTCACCGACCTTCAGGCCGGTCACATTCGGGCCAACGGCCACCACGGTTCCGGCGCCTTCGATACCGACTGCGCAAGGCGTTTCGGGGACGGTCGCATAATTGCCCTCGATCATGAGAATGTCGGCCGGATTAATGGAGCATGCGACGATATCGACCAGTACTTCTCCCTTGCCGGGGGCGCCGGGATCGCTGACATCGATGCATTTGACTGTTTTTTCGGCCGCGCCGACTGCGGTGAGCTGTGCTGATTTCATTCGATTTTTCCGTTTGAAGTTGAACGTCGAGGCGGTGCGGTCGCCCGGGTGTGTAAGACCGGGTAAGGTCATGGGAGCGATCGTTACCGGCCAAGGAACCGATGACCACCTTTGTACTCGAAGGAGTGAAGCATACCCGGGTTCGGAAGATTTCGCGCATGGCAGGGTTTGCTGAACCCTCGTGTTAGTGAAAATTCCGTCCGGCAATTGGCCGCCACGCTCCCTGGAATGTCATGGGCTTGAAATTGTCCCGGCGTGGCGCAATATGAGCAAAAAGACAGGGTGATCCATGCAACAAAGATATCAGCGTCGAGTCAGAATCACCGTTCGGGAGTTGCCGGGCGAAGTCGAGCCACCAGGCCTGCTGGCAAAAGTTTTTGCCGCCATGATTGGCGCGGTGGCGCTGGTGGTGGCATTCATGTTCTCGGTGGTGGCGCTGGCGGTCGTTTCGGTGATCATCGTGATCGCCGTCATTTACGTGTGGTGGAAAACTCGCGACCTGCGCCGGAATCTGCGAGAAAATCCTCCGGGTGGCCGTGTCATCGACGGTGACGCCATCAACGAACGCGACTGAACGCACCTGTTTCCTGTCACTTGCGCTGCCGCTGGGTGGTGCCCGCCGGATATTGTGCCGTGTAGTGCTGTTTCTGCAAGGGCAGGGATTTGTCGCGGCACGCGGCCGCTCGTAATGCCTCCTTATCTTGCGGCGGTGTAACGCGCTATTTTTTCCTCGTCGAGTTCGACACCCAGCCCCGGTTCTTGCGGCAACGCCATGCACCCGTCTGATGAGTCCAGTTTGACCGGTTCGGCGAGATACCACTGGAAAAAGTCGCTGCTGAAGCCGGCCGGATCGTGAAAGACCTCGACATAGGGGCAGTTTGGAATCGCTGCACACAGGTGCAGATGGGCGATGAAGCCGAGACCGCCGCCGCCGTGATGCGGGGCGCACAGCTTATGGTGCATTTCGGCATAGGCACACGCCTTGCGAAGCTGAGACATCGTTTCACCGACCATTGCTTCGGGCTGTAACACGTCATAACAGCCGCGGTCGATGAGCCAGCGGTATTCGTGCAATCCGGTGTTGTTCTCGCCGCCGGCGATGAGAAGTTCGACCGCATCGGCCAGCCGGGCCAGACCTTCAAAATCGTAGCGCCCGAGTGGTTCCTCCAGCCAGTACACGCCAAGGCGTTGCAGCTCGCGGGCGGTTTGCAGTGCGCGTTCGTAACGCCACACGGGACCTTCGTCCGGTTGCAGCGTGCCGGGTTGCTGCGCCTGGTTTGCATCGACCATTAACGTGAACTCGCGGCCGGTGGCGAGGCGTACGGCTTCGACCTGCGCAATGTCCTGTTCGATAGTCTGTTCGTGGATGCGCAGTTTTGCTGCCCTCCAGCCCTGTTCTCGCACGTGTAGCACGTCGTCAGCACGCTGTTGCGGACGGCCTACTTCGATGAAGGATGCATAGGCGGGCATGCGATCGCGAAATCCCCCCCAGAGTTTGTACAAAGGCTGGCCGCAGGCTTTGCCGATGATGTCCCAAAGTGCGATCTCGACACCCCAGCCGGTGCCTGCGTTGCGAAAAACGCGCGCATGCTGCTCCAACGCGAACGGGTCGGTGCCAACGAGCTGTGGCTTGATCCAGGATTCAATCAGCGGCGAGACCGTGTAACCGGGTGAACCGATTCCCGTAATGCCTTCATCGGTCAGCACCTTCACGATGGTACCGCCCCAGCGTTGCCATTCACCGCCCGGCGTCCATGCCGGCTTCATCGGCCGGTCCAGTTGCGGGCCATCGAGTTGCAGAACCTGGATGTCGGTGATCTTCATCGGTCTCTGTCCCTTTCGCACTGCGCACTCATCGTGTTGCGCTCTCATCGTATTGCGTCGATTGCCTGTTTAGCGGATATTCACCCGAAACGCCGCGTGCCGCAATGCGAGTGCGCGGCGGCTTGCGGCGTTTCTGCGGAAAGCGAAATTTGTTGAAGGCAACACGATGAATCGGGGTGATCTGGAACAGGCCATTGCGTTTGCTGTTGCGCACGAGACGGCGTGGAGTCGCGACACCGGCGGCTCGTGGGGAATTCATCTGGAAGACCCGCCGCCGTGGAACCGATTGCTGGGGCCGGTTCACGCGCGCGGCCCCGTATCCGGCACGATTGTCGTCGACGGCGACACCGTGTTGTCCTGGGGCGAGCCGGCGCGGGCCGATTTGACGTTCAGCGTGGCGAAAACCTATCTGGCACTGCTGGCAGGTGTTGCCCATGATCGTGGATTGCTTCCCGATGTCAACGAGGTTGTGCGCGAGCGAGTGCCCGGAATCGGATTTGACGAAGGCCGCAACGCCGAAGTGACGTGGGAACATTTGCTGCAACAAACCAGCGAGTGGGAGGGCGAGTGCTTTGGCTTGCCCGATCAGGTTGATCGCTACCGGGTGCTGCCGTTTCAGGGTGGTGCGGCAACCGGCAAGAAAGGCGATGCGCGGCCGCTGCAAGCTCCCGGAACTTTCTGGGAATACAACGATGTGCGTATCAATCAGTTGTCTCTGGCCTTGCTGCATCTGTTTGATCGACCGCTTCCGGAGGTGTTCGCACAGGCCATCATGGAGCCCATAGGTGCGAGCGAGGGCTGGCGCTGGGAAGGTTACGACAACGCCTGGTTCGAACTCAATGGACGGCGTGTGCAGTCGGTGCCCGGCGGCAGCCACTGGGGAGGCGGCGTATCGATCAGCAGCTTCGACCAGGCGTTGGTCGGCCAGTTGCTGTTGAATGCGGGCAGAGCGAGCGGCAGGCAGGTCGTTTCCGCCGGCTGGATCGCGCGCATGTGCGCGCCTTGTGCGATTGCACCGTTCTATGGCTATCTTGTCTGGCGCAACCACCAACGGCGGATGTTTCCCTCCGTTCCGGAAAGCAGTCTGTTTGCGATCGGAGCCGGTGGTTCGTTTACCTGGATTGAACCCGAACGAAGAATGGTATTGATCGTGCGCTGGATTGACGCAACGGTGGCGGATGCTTTTTTTGGGCGTGTCCTTCGGGCCCTGGACGGATGAAGCGGTCGCAGTAGCAGTGATCAGATGGTGGGCTGCGGGGGCAAGCGCATCTTCTGCAAGGGCGCGAACAAAAAGGGCCGGCGATGATGCCGGCCCTCCGTGGTTCTGCAGCTGCCTGAAGTGTGTACCCTGGCAGCGTGGCAATGCGTCAATACGCCGTCATCGCCCTGACTTGTTCCAGTCCGGTCTTGTAGACGCCATTGATAAACGCGATGACTTCATCGTCTGACATCTCGCCATTTGAATTGTTCTGGTATGCGCTGACCCAGGTGATGTCGACCACGCCGGGTTCGAGCTGCATGACGGTCATGGTTGACTCGTAATTCTTGACCGGAAGCGGAGCCGGGTCGATCACCTGATAGGTATAGGTGCGCTTCTGGGCATCCCATTCGATCAACACTTCATCGAAGCTTGGCCCGTCCTTGATGGTCAGGGTGCGGATGGCACCCACTTCGTTATTGGTTCCGGACTTGATGTCTGCTGCCGAGAATACCGGAAGCCAGTTTTCCAGACCGTCAAAATCCTTGACCACATCCCATACGCTTGATGCGGTCGAGTTGATACGTGCCGAGGCGTAGGAATTAAGGGTGTTTTCGGCCTGAGCCGAGAGAGCCAGGATGGCAAAGCTTGCCAACGCGAGTTTCAGTAATGTCTTCATGAGCGGGTTCTCCTCTTGGTTTGTATTCTCGAAAAAACGTCATGCACCGATCCTGCACAATGCATTGCACAGTTACGTTGCCATACGTCGCACAGATTCCTCACCCATAATTCCGGGACAGCGGGGCAACGCGCGCCTGAAGCGGCCGTATCGGCAGACGGGTTATTTTACACGGCCCTAGCTTCCGCCGCGATGAACCTGGAACGGGCTGAACGACTGGTTCACGGGCATCAGTTCGATGCGATTGATGTTCATATGGGGCGGCAGGCTGGCGATCCAGAGCAGGGTATCCGCGATATCCTCGCCGGTCATCGGGTTGGCGCCCTTATACAGCTTGTCGGAGGCTTCCTGGTTACCTTTGGTGCGGACCAGCGTGAATTCCGTCTCGGCCATTCCGGGTTCCACGCAGGTCACCCGGACGCCGGTGCCGTGAAGATCGGAGCGCAGCCCCAGCGAGAACTGAACGACGAACGCTTTTGTTCCCCCGTAGACGTTGCCGCCGGGATACGGATAACTCGCTGCCACCGAGCTGATGTTGATGATTGCGCCTTTTCGTTTGATCAGGCCCGGCAGTAACTTGTGCGTCAAGGCAACCAGGGCGCGCACGTTGGTGTCGATCATGGTGTTCCACTGATCGAGATCGGCTTCCTGCGCGGGTGCGGTGCCGAGGGCGAGACCGGCATTATTGATCAGCAGGTCGACGTTCTTGAACGGGGCCGGCAGTTTCGCCAGGGCGCTGTCCATGGCGGCCGGATCGCAAATGTCGAAGGCGGCCGCATGGATCTTGTCGGCGCCGAGTTCCTCGACCAGTTTGTGCAGCCGCTCGGCACGGCGTCCGGTTGCAATGACGCGCCAGCCGGCGTTGGCAAAGCGCTGAACCGATGCCTTCCCGAATCCCGACGTCGCACCTGTAATCAATACTGTCTTTGGCATTGTTGTTCCTCCTGTTTGAGTGTCTTCGCCAGCAGCGCAACTACACTGTCAAGCGTTCGTCCAGCAGCTCGATCCAGTGCCTGACCGGCAATCCTGTTCCACCCTGGATGTGCGTCAGGCAACCGATGTTGGCCGTGGCGATGGCGACCGGTTGGCCGGACTCGAGTGCCGCTACCTTGTTTTCCAGCAGGCGCTTTGAAAGTGTTTCCTGAAGTATCGAGTACGTGCCTGCGGATCCGCAGCACAGGTGTGAGTCGGCCACGGTGGTCAGTTGGTAACCTGACATCTCCAGCAACGCTTCAACCTTGCCGCGAATTTGCTGACCGTGCTGCAGTGAACAAGGTGAGTGGAAGGCTACACGCGGCCTGATTCCGCCATCGAAAGCGGGCGCGGTGCCGAGAGCTTGGTCGAGCGCCTCGGTTTGCCCGCTCATGATTTCGCTGATGTCCCGGGAAAGTTCGGTGATGCGCTTTGCCTTGGCGGCGTAGGCCGGATCGTCGGCGAGCAGATGACCATACTCGGCAACCATGGTGCCGCAACCGCTGGCGGTCATCACGATGGCCTCGGCGCCTTCCTCGATAAACGGCCACCACGCGTCGATATTGCGCCGCATGTAATCCAGTGCTTCGCGCTGCCGATTCAGGTGGAAGGTGACAGCGCCACAGCATGTGGCGGAGGGCGCCTTGACGAGAGAAATTCCGATTCGATCCAGCACCCGCGCCGCCGCGGCATTGATGTCGGGAGCAAGCACCGGTTGCACGCAGCCGTCCAGAACGAGCATCTTGCGTGCATGCCGGGCAGACGGCCATGCCGTGTTGCGTGCGGTTGTCGCTGGGATTTTTCCGCGCAATGCGTCGGGCAAGAGCGGCCGGAACGCCTGGCCGAGTCTGAACAGCGGTTTGAACAGGGTCTGATTCGGAATAATCTTGTTCAAAACGGCGCGCCTCGCGGCATCCGCAGGGGAGCGCTTGACGTGTTGTTCGACGATGCCACGGCCGATGTCAACCAACCGGCCGTAGCGCACGCCGGACGGGCACGTGGTTTCGCAGGAACGGCACGTCAGGCAGCGATCCAGGTGCAGTTGCGTCTTCCCGGTGACGGCGTTGCCTTCCAGAACTTCCTTTATCAGGTAAATCCGTCCGCGCGGGCTGTCCAGTTCGTCTCCGAGCAACTGGTAGGTAGGGCAGGTGGCGGTGCAAAAGCCGCAATGCACGCAGGCGCGCAGGATGTCGTTGGCTTCCTTGCCTTCGGGTGTATTTCGAATCGATTCGGCGAGATTGGTTTTCATTGTCTCTGTTCGGGTAGGACAGGGCGTTGGTGGCAGCCAGCCCGTCTGTATGTCAGGATCATGCGTCAGGTCCGCGGCTGTGACGCGGCATCAGAAACCGTCATGCAGACGCCGCGGGCCAAAAATACCTGCCGGGTCCATTGCCTGTTTGATCTTACGTTGCAACGCCAGCATGCCGGGTTGCAGCCGCTGAATGGCGTCAGTTTCCCGATCACTGCGGAACAGGCTTGCATAGCCGCCGTAATTGCGCGCGCTGTCATTCATCCGGCCGAGTTCGCCGTCGCCCGAGATCCAGCGCAGACTGCCGTTCCACTCGAGCAAAGTGGGGCCGAGGTCCAGCGGCGCAGTCGTCGACTTGATTGATAACCGCCATAGCGTCTTGGTATCCGCGAAGAACGGGTGCGTATGCTCGCGAACCGACTGCCAGAATGGTTCGCTATCGACCGGTTCGCCGCCCAGGCGCTTTTGCGCGGCTGCGACTGCCGATGCAGCGCCCGACAGACGGATGTACAGGCTGTTGTCCACGAAACACGTTGCCGACAGGGGGAGAGGCTGCCCGGCGTATTGGTTCATTGTCTCGATGGCTTTCGCCTCTTTCATTTCCAGCCGGAGCGTTTGTTCCGTTTCGGGAATCGGCAACACCTTGACCGAGGCTTCGAGTATCAGGCCAAGCGTGCCAAAAGAACCCGTCAGCAACCGCGATACATCGTAGCCGGCAACATTTTTCATCACCTGTCCGCCGAAACGGAGATCTTCGCCGGCACTGTTCATCAGCCTTACGCCGAGAACGAAGTCGCGGGCTGCCCCCTGGTAGGCGCGCCTGGGTCCCGAAAACCCGGAAGCAATACAGCCGCCAAACGTGGCCTCGGAGCCGAAATGCGGCGGCTCGAAGGCGAGCATCTGGCCCCGCTCGGCAAGTGCTGCTTCGACTTCGCGCAATGGCGTGCCCGCTCGCGCGGTAAACACCAACTCGGTGGGTTCGTATTCGACAATGCCGCTGTAAGTCCGGGTGTCGATGACATCGCCATCGAGCCGCACTCCGTAAAAGTCCTTGGAGCCGCCACCGCGAATACGCAGCGCGCGCTGTTCAGCCTGCGCCGACGCGATGGTTTGCTGAAACTGCTGGATGAGTTCTGACAATGTGGTTCACCAAACAAAAATCAACGTAAGTTCGTAAACATCTGCCACAGGGTTCCGGGAAACCACCGGCACAAAAAACCACGGCGCCTCGGGATAACCCGTCGAGTTGTTATCGAAACCGGAAAGCCGTGACTACGATTTCGCTGGATCGCAGCGCAGTTACCGGTCTTCCCGTGGCGCCGCGTCCTCGTCGGCAGGTTGCTGATTCATGCTTCAACCCGGCCGCCGTTTTCCGGAATCGTGTTGTTCAGAATCGTGGCAGATCAGGAAACTTCTCCTTGCCCCGGTGCACGTGCATGGCGCCAAACTCCGCACAGCGCTGAAGTGTCGGCACCGCCTTTCCCGGATTGAGCAGCCCATGTTCGTCGAAAACGTGCTTGATGGAGTGGAAGGTGTTCAACTCCGCAGTCCGGAACTGGACGCACATCTGATTGATCTTCTCGATGCCGACGCCATGCTCGCCGGTGATGGTGCCGCCGACCTCCACGCACAACTCCAGAATGGCAGCGCCATATTTCTCGGCGCGGTGCAGTTGATCCTCGTCATTGGCGTCGAACATGACCAGCGGGTGAAGGTTGCCATCGCCGGCATGAAAGACATTGGCACACTGCAAATTGTAGGTGTCCTGCATTTCAGCGATCCGCTTCAGGACGTGGGACAACTGTTTGCGCGGGATGGTGCCGTCCAGGCAAAAGTAATCCGGCAGGATGCGTCCCACGGCAGGGAATGCCGACTTGCGTCCCGCCCAGAACTTGAGCCGCTCGGCATCGCTCCGGGAAACGCGCACGTCAGTCGCTCCCGCGGCTTTCAGTACTTCGGTCATGCGCGCGACTTCGCTGGCAACCTCTTGTTCGCTACCGTCGGATTCACAAAGCAGGATGGCCTCGGCATCGAGCGGGTATCCGGCACCGATGAACTGCTCGACCGCGCCCGTTGCTTTCTTGTCCATCATTTCCAGGCCGGCCGGGATAATGCGCGCCGCAATGATGTCGGCGACCGCTTGCCCTGCCTTGGCGACGTCATCGAATGCGGCAAGGATAACCTGCGCCTTGACCGGGCTCGGCAGCAGCTTGACGGTAATCTCGGTGACGACACCGAGCAAGCCTTCGGAACCGGTGATCAGCGCGAGCAGGTCGTAACCCGGGGCGTCCAGGCCCTCGCTGCCGATTTCCAGCAGTTCACCTTCGATGGTGACGAAGCGCACCTTCATGATGTTGTTGACGGTCAGCCCGTATTTCAGGCAGTGCACTCCGCCCGAGTTCTCGGCCACGTTACCGCCGATCGAACAGGCAATCTGGCTCGACGGATCGGGTGCGTAATACAGGCCGTGCGGCGCGGCTGCCTCCGAGATTGCCGCATTTCGCACGCCCGGTTGCACGCGTGCAGTGCGCGCTCGGGGGTCGACGTCGAGGATGCGCTTCAGTTTCGACAAGCCGAGCAGCAAACCGTGCTCGTAGGGCAGGGCGCCGCCGGACAGCCCGGTACCGGCACCGCGGAACACCACCGGCACGCGCCCTTCGTGACAGATTTTCAGCACCGCGCGGATCTGACCCTCGTTTTCAGGCAGCGCCACCGCAAGGGGGACTTGCTGGTAGGCGCTCAGCCCATCGCACTCGAATGGCTTGAGTTCTTCGATGTCGTGCAGCACCGATTCTTTCGGCAGCACGGTGAGAAGGCGCTCCACCAGTTCTGCTTTGGAAACCAGCGGTTTGACCTTCTCGGAAGGGAAATCATCGGGTTTGCCCATGTTTGTCCTGTGGTTGTGCTGTGTTCGATGCGTGCTTGTTTCGGGCCGATCGGTACTCCGGGTCACTCAGTACTTCTAACGGATCAGTATCGCCCGGAAATCGTTGACATTGGTCATTGTCGGTCCGGTAATCACCAGATCACCCAGACTGCGGAAGAAGCTGTAGCCGTCATTATCGGCAAGCATGCTTTTCGCGTCCATCCCCAGCGCACGCGCGCGCTGCAACGAATCCGGACCGACAATCGCCCCGGCGTTGTTTTCGGTGCCATCGATTCCGTCCGTGTCGCCGGCGAATGCCCAGACGCGGTCCGTGCCATCGAGAGCAATCCCCAGCGCCAGCAGGAACTCGGCGTTGCGCCCGCCGCGCCCGGAACCGCGTACGGTCACGGTCGTCTCGCCGCCGGACAGGAGAACGCAGGGCGCAGTCACGGGCTGGCCATGACGCAGCACCTGACGCGCGATGCCGGCGTGCACCAGGGCGACTTCCCGTGCTTCACCCTCGATGGCGTCGCCAAGAATCAGAGGCGTGACGCCAAATCCCTGCGCTATATCGGCCGCCGCTTGCAACGACATCTGCGGCGCTGCGACCATGTGCAACTCGCCGTTCGCCAAACGGCGGTCGCCGGGTTTTGGCGTTTCCTCGCGGGCCGCACGCAAATGCGAAATCACGCTGGCGGGCTCGCGAATGCGGTACTTCTCGAGAATTGCCAACGCATCGGCGAACGTCGTCGGGTCCGCTACCGTCGGTCCCGAGGCAATCACCGCGGGGTCGTCGCCCGGAATGTCCGAGATGGCGAGCGTGACGACTTTGGCGGGAGCGGCTGCAGCCGCCAGCCGGCCGCCCTTGACCGCCGAGATGTGCTTGCGCACGCAGTTCATCTCGGTGATGTTGGCGCCGCTTTTGAGTAGCGCCGTATTGATTTCTTGCTTGTCTTCCAGCGTGATGCCGTCGGCAGGCAGAGTCAGCAGCGCCGAGCCGCCACCGGATACCAGGAACAGAACCAGATCGTCGTGCGATAAATTCTGAACCATTTTCAGCATGCGTCTGGCTGCTTCCAGTCCGGCCGCATCGGGCACCGGATGGGCCGCTTCCACAACTTCGATACGTTGCGTCGGCACGTGATGGCCATAGCGGGTGACCACCAGGCCTTCGAGCCGTTCCGGCCAGTGTGTTTCCACCGCTCGCGCCATTGCCGCCGCAGCTTTGCCGCAACCGATGACGATCGTTCTGCCCCTGGGCGGGGCGGGCAGGAATTGCCGGATCGATTTCTCCGGCAATGCCGCTGCGACCGCGGTGTCAAACAGTTGGCGCAGCAGGGCTCTTGGTTCCGGTGTCATCGCGCACTCGCTTTCCAGCGCTCGTTGCGGAGCCGGAAACCAGCCCGGTGCAATGCGAACCCAATGCGGGGCTGAAAAGTCAGCGGGACGGCGGGTGCGCCTGTTTGTCCCGGAGTGCGCCGCCTGTCGGTTGCGGGATCGATATCCAATCTCATTGTCCTGATCGCTTGTCTGTCTGCTGCTATCGCCATCGTGGCCATGCGGCAGGCGTCTTCAAAGTGTCAAACATCCGGCCCTGACCGCACACATTACCATCCCTTGCGCCGGGTGATCCCGGCGGCTTCGCCGGCAAAGCCTGAACCGCGCATCGACTCAGACCGCTGCGAATTTGTAGGGGCCGCCGCGTTCCAGGGCACGCTGGTAAGCCGGCCGCTCGCGAAAGCGCGTCTTGTACCGGGATAGATTCGGATATTCGTTGACCGGGCCGCGCATGGCGCCAGCCTCGACAACAAAGGATAGCTGAATGTCTGCCGCCGAAAACCGGTTGGCGACGAACCAGTCGTCATCGCCGAGTGCAGCGCTCATGTAGGCAAAATGGTTGTGCAATTCGCCGTCGATACGCGGCCACAGCGGCTGCCCTGCGTCGCCCAGACGCCCGACGTAGAGCTTGAGCAGCAGTGGCAACATGCCCGAGCCTTCGGCAAAGTGCATCCAATGCAGATAGTCCAGATATTCCTGTGAATCGATGTTGGCCCTGGGCGCAAGCTTGCCGTTGCCGTATTTTCGCGCCAGGTATTCGACGATGGCTGCGGATTCGGCGAGCACCAGGCTGCCATCCGTGATCACCGGTGACTTCCCGAGCGGGTGGATCTTCTTGAGTTCAGCCGGCGCCAGGTTGGTCACCGGATCACGCTGGTACGGCACGAGGTCGTAGTCGAGCCCGAGTTCTTCGAGAAGCCACAGCACGCGCTGCGACCGGGAGTCATTGAGATGGTGCAGCGTGATCATCATCGTTTACCGGAAGGTTCTGGAAACTCGATTGTTGCATCTGCGGGCAATAAATAATCCGGTTTGCCGGAACATTCCGCGTTCTTTTTTTTCGAAACTGCGTACACTGATCGTCAAGGCGTTCCCGTGGTGTGAGTGCGGAAAATCGTTACCGGGAAAATCTTTACCGGGCAAACCGGGGCCGACCTTATAGTTCGTAGTTCATGATGCACGCCGGGTTTTCGCCTGACGCATCGTTTAAGGAGAACCAGCATGGCCAAAGGCCAACAACGCAGCAACCGTGAAGCGAAGAAACCGAAGCAACCCAAGAAGGTAGTCGTTGCGCCATCGGCGTCTACCGTCACACCCTCCCGGGCGTCTGGTGCGACCCCCAAGAAAAAGTAGGCATCCGTAGAAGCCGGTCGGCGTGCTGAATGGTTCTGCGCAAGCTGGCCTGCCAGGGCTTCAGCACACCGGCCCGGTCCGGGGAAATCCGGGTTTGTCGCCGGACTGGCAGGCGAGGACGCGGTGGTTATTTCGCAACCGCGTGGTTCGCCAGCGTCTCCAGGGCCTTTACCATGGCAGAGTGATCCCATTTTGCACCGCCATGCGCACGGCAGGCGTTGAACAGTTCCTGCGCCGTCGCCGTGTTCGGCAGACTCATGCCGAGATCGCGTGCGGTTGACAGCGCGAGGTTGAGATCTTTCTGGTGCAGTTCAATCCGGAAACCTGGATCGAAAGTGCGCTTGATCATTCGCTCGCCATGGATTTCGAGGATTTTGGAAGAGGCAAACCCGCCCATCAGTGCCTGTCGTACCTTGGCCGGATCGACGCCCGCTTTGGAGGCGAGCAGCAGCGCTTCGCCGACCGCCTCGATATTCAACGCGACCACGATCTGATTGGCGACCTTGCATACCTGACCGGCACCGATGTCACCCACCAGTGTGATGTTCTTGCCCATGAGTTCGAACAGCGGTTTTACCTTTGCAAACGTGGCTTCTTTGGCGCCGACCATGATGGTGAGCGCGGCATTTTTCGCACCGACCTCACCGCCGGAGACCGGCGCGTCGACGTAATCCGCACCCAGTTTTCCGACGCGCCCGGCGAAATCCCGCGTCGCAATCGGCGAGATCGAACTCATGTCGATGACGATTTTGCCTTTGGACAGGCCGTCGGCGACCCCATGTTCGCCAAAGAGTACTTTTTCGACATCCGGCGTGTCGGGCACCATGGTGATGATGACCTCGGATTTGCCCGCTGCCTCCGCGGCCGTCTTGCAGGCTTTGCCGCCGGCTTTGGCCAGTTCATCGGGAACGCCGCTGCGGGAGTGCAGATACAGCGTGTGCCCGCCCTTGATCAGATGCTCCGCCATGGGCTTGCCCATGATGCCCAGTCCAATGAATCCGATGTTCACGTCACACTCCTTGCATGATGGCTTTAGATACGTGAGCCCGAAGCGTTGCGGTGTCTGCGACGCAGAGTTGTTGCGGCGATAGTGCGCTTTGCCTCGGGCTCGCCCGAAAAAACTACAGGTACGGTTTTGCCCACCCAAGACCGTCTTCGGTCCTGGCGGCGGGGCGATACTCGCAGCCTATCCAGCCCCCGTAGCCGATGCGGTCGATGAAATCGAACAGGAACGGGTAGTTGATTTCGCCGGTACCTGGCTCGTGCCGCCCCGGTGTGTCGGCCAGTTGCATGTGCCCGATCTTCGACAGGTTCTTTTCGATTGTCGGCGCGAGGTCGCCTTCCATGATCTGCATGTGATAGATGTCGTACTGGAATGCGAGGTTCGGCACGTTCGCGTAATGCATGATGTCGAAGGCCTGCGCCGAATAGTTCAGGTAGAAGCCAGGGATGTCGCGCGTATTGATTGCCTCGATCAGCAGCGTGATGCCGTGTTTCGCCAGTTCCTTTCCGGCAAACCGGAGATTGTCGATATAGGTTTCGCGCATTTGCGCGTCGCCGGCACCGCGCGGCTTCAGTCCGGCCATGCAGTGCAGTCGCTTGCAGCCGAGCGCCAGCGCGTAATCGAGGGCCTTGCCGACGTTATCCTGAAACTCCGTGCTTCGCGCGGGGTCGCACGCCATGCCGCGGTCGCCCGCGTCCCAGTCTCCGGGAGGCATGTTGAACAGGACCATCTCGAGGCCGTTGCTTTTGAGCTTTTCATTGAGCAAGGCCTTGTCGTAGGCGTAAGGGAAAAGAAACTCGACGCCTTGGAAGCCCGCTTTGGCGGCCGCTTCGAAGCGGTCCGGAAAGTCGACCTCGTTGAACATCATGGAGAGATTGGCGTTTAACTTGGGCACTCTGGTCCTCGCAGTACAGTTGGAATCGGTTGTGTGGCGGCCGGGACCGACGCCGCATTATAAACGGCCCGGACAATCGGCATTTCTCCGAACCGTATAATGACCATACTCAAATCAGCCGGATGTTCACATTCATGAAATTCTCGGGAACCGATAGCTATGTCGCCAGCGACGACCTGAAGATGGCGGTCAACGCCGCTGTGACGCTGGAAAGACCGCTGCTCATCAAGGGCGAACCTGGCACAGGCAAGACCATGCTTGCCGTTGAAGTGGCGAAATCGCTTAACAGGCCTTTGTTCCAGTGGCATGTCAAGTCCACTTCCAAAGCCCAGCAAGGCCTCTACGAGTACGACGCGGTGTCGAGGTTGCGCGATTCGCAACTGGGAGAGAGCAAGGTTCACGATATTGCGAACTACATCGTTCGGGGGCCCTTGTGGGAAGCTTTCGACTCGGACGCACCGGCGGTTGTGCTGATCGACGAAGTGGACAAGGCGGACATCGAATTTCCGAATGACCTTCTCAGGGAACTGGACCGCATGGAGTTCTATGTCTATGAGACGCGACAACTGGTGAAAGCGAAGAACCGCCCGGTCATCATCATCACCAGCAACAATGAAAAAGATCTCCCCGACGCTTTTTTACGCCGGTGTTTCTTTCATTACATTCGTTTTCCCGACAAGGACACGATGGCGCAAATTGTCGATGTGCATTACCCGGGCGTGAAGAAGCTGCTGTTGCGCGAAGCGCTCGAAGTGTTCTTCGACATTCGCGAGGTTCCGGGGATCAAGAAGAAACCATCGACATCGGAGCTGCTCGACTGGCTGAAGCTGTTGATGGCCGAGGATATTTCCCCGGAGGCACTGCGCTCGGACGATGAGCGCAAGTTGATCCCGCCACTGGCTGGCGCGCTGTTGAAAAACGAGCAGGACGTGCACCTGTTCGAGCGCCTGGTATTCATGTCGCGCCGTGCGCGCTGATTGACGTTCGCGAGTGCGTGCTTGAGACCGCCGGTTGCTTGATATCACATGCTGACTGAATTCTTCCTGAAACTCCGCGATGGCGGCGTGCCGGCTTCGATCAAGGAATACCTGACGCTGATCGAAGGGCTGCAGAAACACGTTGCCTCCGGCAGCATGGAAGAATTTTACTTCCTCGCGCGTACCACGCTGGTCAAGGACGAGTCGAATTACGACCGCTTCGACCGGGTATTCGGCGAGTACTTCCGCGGGATTCAGGCGCTGCCGGATGATCTGTTTGCCGAGATACCGATGGACTGGTTGCGGCGCCAGGCCGAACTGCTACTGTCAGAAGAGGAGAAGAAGCAGATCGAGTCCCTGGGGGGCTGGGAAAAACTGATGGAGACGCTGAAAAAGCGTCTCGAAGAGCAGCGCGGCCGCCATCAGGGCGGTTCAAAATGGATAGGTACGGCGGGCACGTCGCCATTCGGCGCTTATGGTTACAACCCTGAGGGCGTGCGCATCGGTCAGGAAGGTTCGCGTAACCGGAGTGCCGTCAAGGTATGGGACAAGCGCGAGTTCCGCAACCTCGACGACACGGTGGAACTGGGAACGCGCAACATCAAGGTGGCCCTGAAACGCTTGCGCCGCTTTGCGCGAGAAGGTGCAGCCGAAGAGCTGGATCTCGACGACACAATACGCTCGACCGCGCGCAATGCCGGTTATCTGGACCTGAAGATGGTTCCGGAGCGGCACAATGCGGTGAAGGTGCTGCTGTTTCTGGACGTGGGCGGTTCAATGGACGACTACGTGCGTTCGTGCGAAGAACTGTTCTCGGCGGCGCGTTCCGAGTTCAAGCATCTCGAGTATTTCTATTTTCACAATTGTGTCTACGAGTCGGTGTGGAAAGACAACCGGCGCCGGAACAGCGAGCGCATCCCCCTCATGCAGATCCTTCACAAATACGGCCATGACTACAAGCTGGTGTTCGTCGGGGACGCCGCAATGAGTCCGTACGAGATCGCCTATCCGGGGGGCAGCGTCGAGCATCACAACGAAGAGGCCGGTGCGGTCTGGTTGAAACGCATGCTCGATGTGTATGAAAAGGCGGTATGGATCAACCCGACGCCGAAAGAGCGCTGGCCTTATTACGAATCCATCGCCATGATTGGCGATCTGCTCGAGGAGCGGATGTATCCGCTGACACTCGACGGGCTGCAGGGGGCGATGCGTCGCTTGACGAAGTAGTGCAATGGAACCTGTGGCGGCAGGCTTCGCCCGGGCAACGGCAGCGACGCCACGCTGTGTTCCGGACGGCCGGCTGACTCAGGCTTTGGACGCTTGCTGTTTTGCCGCGAGTTTGCTGCGAAACCGAGCCGCGTCAATGATGACGCGCTCGTGCCTGCCGGTGGAGATGGTGTCGAATCCATCATGGGCGACGACTGAAAACGCCACTTTGCGTCCTTCGACGGACTCCAGCGTCACGTCGACCGTGACCGTGAGTCCAGGCGGCGTGGCGGCGAGGTGGGAAAAGTCGACGTGGGTTCCCAGAGATTGCTCCGCCGGCCAGTCCAGGTGAGGGCGGAGCAATTCGATGCAGGCCCACTCGAGCAGGCCAACCATAAATCCGGTTGCCAGGACCACCGGCATTTCGCGAAACATGTCCGACTCGGGATACAGGTGCGGAACGGTCTTGGTTTCGGGGATGGTAAAGGCGTGCCGATGTGTCAGGCCGGGCTTGAGGGAATCTTTCATTTGGGTCGGTGACGAGAGCCGTTCAGCGTGAGGCTGAACCTTACATCAGCCAGTCACAAGTTTGGGTGATTGCTGCAGTTCGGTCGGCAGCGACGGTGTAATGCTGAGGACTTCCTCGACAGTCGTTGTCCCGGCGGCCACCTTCAGAGCTCCGTTGATGCGCAACGGTTTCATTCCGTCGCGATAGCTTTGCTGGCGCAACTCTTCGACGTCGGCATTTTCCCGAACACGATCACGCAGCCCGTTGGTCATGGTCATGATTTCGTAAATGCCGAGTCGGCCCTTGTAGCCGGTCATCCGGCATTCGAGACAACCTCCAGCCTCGTTTACGCGGGCCGGTTTCTCCGACTGCCACGGCCTGATGAGACTCTGCCAGACGGCATCGTCGATGGTCGTGCTTTTCTGGCAGTGAGGGCACAAGGTTCTGAGTAATCGCTGACCGACGACGGCAAGAATGGTTGACTGCAACAAGTACGGCGGCACACCGATATCGAGCAGGCGCGTAATGGCCGACGCAGCGTCATTGGTGTGCAGCGTGCTGAAAACAAGGTGGCCGGTGAGGGCGGCCTGAATCGCCATCTCGGCCGTTTCGCGATCCCGGATCTCGCCAACCATGATGATGTCCGGGTCCTGTCGCAACAGTGTGCGCACGCCCGACGAGAAGGTGAGCCCGATACCCGATTGCACCTGCATCTGGTTGAAAGCGGGTTCGATCATTTCGATCGGGTCCTCCACGGTGCAAACGTTGACTTCGGGCTTGGCGAGTTGCTTCAGCGTCGAGTAGAGCGTGGTGGTCTTGCCCGAACCGGTGGGGCCGGTGACGAGAATGATGCCGTGCGGTTGCGTAACGACACTCTCCCAGCGCTCCCGGTCTTTTCCGGAGAAACCCAGTTGGCGAAAGTCCTTGAGCAGCACATCCGGGTTGAATATTCGCATGACGAATTTCTCGCCGAACGCCGTAGGCATGGTGGACAGGCGCAGTTCGACCTCGTCGCCGTCGGCATTGCGTGTCTTGATGCGACCGTCCTGCGGGCGGCGTTTCTCCACCACGTCCATGCGTCCCAGTATCTTGATGCGGCTTGTCATTGCGGCGATAACAGGCATCGGAATCTGGTAGACCTGATGCAGCACGCCGTCGATACGAAAACGCACGTTTGCGAACTCGCGCCGGGGTTCAACGTGAATATCGCTGGCGCGCTGATCGAACGCATATTGCAACAGCCAGTCCACCAGTTTGACGACATGCTGATCGTTGGCGTCCAGATTGCCGCTTTGTCCGAGCTGTACGAGTTGTTCGAAGTTGGCGATGTCTGACAGATTTGCGCCATGCTCCTTGCTCGCACCCTGGACCGAATTGGCCAGGTTGTAAAACTCGACCAGGTAGTTATCGATGTCGCGGGGGTTTGCGATCACTCGAGTGATCTTGACGCGCAGCACCTTGGCGAGTTCATCTTCCCAGTCCCGCACGAAGGGTTCGCAAGTTGCAAACACCGCTTCCGTTTGCGTCACGCTGAGCGGCAGAATCCGGAATCGTGACGCGTAGGCGTTCGAGATCAGTTTCGTCACCGTCGCAAAATCTATCTTGAACGGATCTATGTGGCGGTATGGTATCCCGGTCTTCTGGGCCAGCCACTCGGTCAGGCGCTCGAGGGTGAGGGGTTTGTTGTGCTTCTGTGGATCAGGCCACTTCTGGTCCGCAACGGTCAGCAGCGGGTGGCTGGCGTTCTTGCGGGCTTGCGAGACCTGTTGCAATGGCTTCGCAATCTCCGCCGCCACAATCCCGTCCTTGACCAGTTGCTGTAGTACCCAATCAAGGGTCAGTGGGTGGTCGCCCAGGTTGGTGTCGTCTTTTCGATGCTGGATCTTTGCGGGCATGATGTGCGGGTCAGGGTGGTTGGGAGGGCAACGTGCCGGCTGGCGCGACCGACGCCACTATAAACTGCTCGCAAATAGCGAACCAAGCAGAGCAGGCAACGCGCGACGCGGAAGACTGCCGGCGGCCGAAAGGCACCACGATGGTGCGGTCAGCGAAGGAAGTCGCACCACAGTAGTGCAAAAAATGCAGTGTCGATATAAAGAAATATTAATAATCAATAGGTTGATAGTTCGGAACGCGTTTTGCATACGGGATGTCAGTTTATCCAGCTTCAACTATAAAAATCGGAGGAGATTATGGAGTCGGTGAATACGGCGGCAGACGTACTGTTCATTCTGTTGGGCGCCATCATGGTGCTGGCAATGCATGGCGGTTTTGCCTTTCTTGAGGTTGGTACGGTACGCAAGAAAAACCAGGTCAACGCCCTGGTCAAGATCCTTTGCGATTTCTCGATTTCCACGATCGTCTATTTTCTGGTGGGATACACGCTCGCCTATGGCGCCGGGTTCATGGTCAGTGCGACGACGCTGGCGGAACAGAGCGGCTACGAGCTGGTGAAATTCTTCTTCCTGTTGACGTTTGCCGCGGCTATCCCGGCGATTATTTCCGGCGGTATTGCGGAGCGCGCAAAGTTCTATCCGCAGCTGATTGCGAGCGCTTTGCTGGTAGCGCTGGTGTATCCGTTTTTCGAAGGCATCGTCTGGAACGGCAATCTCGGGTTTCAGGCGTGGCTGGAGTCGAGTTTTGGCGCACCGATGCGCGACTTCGCGGGCTCTGTCGTCGTGCATGCCATGGGCGGCTGGATCGCGCTGGCGGCGGTTTTGCTGCTTGGAGCACGCCGCGGTCGCTATAAACAAGGCGGTCAAGTCGCCGCGCATCCGCCGTCCAGCATCCCGTTTCTGGCACTCGGCGCGTGGATGCTCACAGTGGGCTGGTTCGGTTTCAATGTCATGTCGGCGCAAACGCTCGACGGCATCAGCGGCCTGGTCGCGTTGAACTCGCTGATGGCGATGGTGGGTGGAACGCTGGCTGCGCTGGTTGCCGGCCGTAACGACCCGGGATTCGTTCATAACGGGCCGCTGGCCGGGCTGGTTGCCGTGTGTGCCGGTTCGGACATCATGCACCCCCTGGGCGCGCTCGCGACCGGTGCGGTTGCCGGCGTGCTGTTCGTGGTGTTCTTTACGATGACGCAGAACCGCTGGAAAATTGACGACGTGCTGGGTGTCTGGCCTTTACATGGCCTGTGCGGCGCGTGGGGTGGTATCGCGGCAGGTATTTTCGGTCTTGAAGCACTTGGAGGGCTGGGCGGCGTGTCATTGCTTTCGCAACTGGTGGGTACGGCGCTCGGTATTGTGGTTGCCCTGCTGGGAGGTGCGATCGTTTACGGTGTCTTGAAAGCGCTGATGGGCATCCGTCTCGATCCCGACGACGAGTTCATGGGCGCCGACCTTGCCATACACAAGATTTCAAGCTCGCCGGAGAAGGAAGCCGGCTGGTAGTCCTGCAGGCGGTCATATTCTGCGAACGGCCCTCCGTGTCCTTCGGACGGGGGGCTACTTCTCTTGTGAACCAACCGCCTTGACGGGATGTGACGAATCGGCGTGAGCGGGCATCGGAGCGATTGTGCCCATGTGAAAGCGAAACTCGCCGCTGCGCCGGTCGGAAAAGTAATGCCGTAACGTATTGCGAACCGTTGCGAACGCGAGTTCGTCCCACGGTATGTCGTTCTCGGTGAAGAGTTCGACTTGCAGGGTTTCCGATCCGGCAGAAAAATCCAGGTCGAGCAACCGGGCGCGGAACAACAAATATACCTGGTTGATGTGCGGAATATTGTAGAGCGCGTACGGCGCAATGATGTCGACGCGCGCGTTTGCTTCTTCGAGGGTTTCACGTTCGGCGCCGCCCGCGGTTGTCTCGCCGTTCTCCATGAAGCCGGCCGGGACGGTCCAGAGCCCGATGCGCGGTTCGATCGCCCGCTTGCACAAGAGGATGCGATCATCCCATTCCGGGATGCAGCCGACGATAAGATTCGGGTTCTGGTAGTGAATGGTGCTGCACTCGTCGCATACGGCGCGCGGCAGGGTATCACCAGCGGGTATCCGCTCGACTGTACGTGCTCCGCAATTGCTGCAAAAATTCATCCGCGCTGGAAATATATTGGACAGGAAACATTGTGCGACCGTGCGATTATACGGTGGCTGGCGTGATCGGCCGATACATGCGATTGCGCAGTAGACCGGCGGTCAGGGGCGTTGATTGTCAAAACCTGCGCCATGCTACGGTGTCTTATCAAGAACAATGACCACAAGTGCACGGCCGTAGTCGAACCTATCTGGAGGGCAAGTATGAAAAAGACATTTCTGGTGGCGATGGCAGCGATATTCTGGGCAGGTTGTTTGCCCGCGGCGCTCGCCGGTGATTTCAGTGGCAACTGGGAAGGTCCATGGTACCGGGGCATGACCAGCGGCACGATGGTGCTTCAGATCGAAGCGGATGGAAAAGGGTTGGTCGAGTTCAGGAACCTCGACAATTTCGGCGAGGAAGCCGTGAAGCTTTCCGGGGTGACGAACGACGGCACCAGTTTCGGGTTCAGTGCCTCGGGGGACGGCCCCGGTGTGTTCGTGGCGGTGACGAAATTGATCAGCGGCGGAAAAGTCCTGGAAGGAAAAGGCGAGTACGAAGGCTTTCCAATCAAGTTCAAACTGAAACGCCGTTGAACAATGCGTTGATGCAAATACAAAGCGGCCTGATGGCCGCTTTTTTTCGCTTGTCTGCCGGTTAGTCGGTTGGAAGCGCCTTGATGTAGTCTGCCAGCGCTTCGATTTGAAACGGTTTGAGTTGTTTCCGGAATCCCGGCATCGGTGACTTGCCCCGGGCAATTCGCTCTATTACCTCGTCGCGCGAAAGATGGGTTCCGGCCAGACGCGGGCCATCAGCCTGTTTCATTCCATAGCCCTGATGGCACCAGCTGCAGCGCGATGCGAACAGCCGTTTTACGTCCATTTGTCTGTTCGCTGTATTGTTTGTCGACAATGGCCGCAGCGACCTCGGTCGGGTCTTCCTCTGCGGCTGCCAATGCTGGCTGAGCTACAACGAAGCTCGCTGGAATGATCACTGAAGCGATAGCGCGCGCGAGGTTGGCTGATCGAAACATCAAAATCTCCCCAAATCTGTGTTGGCCGATAATTTCGGCCCCTGCCTGCTATAACGTCCCACCACGAGACTGGTTTACGAATTCATTGAACCTTGGTCTGTTCCGGTAACGGTGCTGTTCGAGAATAGCGCCGTCTCGCTGAATCCCAAAAAATAGGGCGGGGGATAAATCCCCCGCCCTATCGACTTGCTGTTCTCTGACTTCGAAGTTCTTAGAACCTCTTTATCAGAGCGAGAACACCATCAGGTTACCGGCGTCGGTGGGCATGGAAGTAAACGGCTCACCGAACAGACCCGGGAAGTTACCCGAAACGTGTGAACCCCAGCCAGTGACGACAGCGATGTACTGCTTGCCGCCGACCATGTAGGAGATCACGCCACCGTGGTGGCCGATGCCGTTGTTGTGTTGCCACAGCAGCTTGCCGTTGCGGGCGTCAAACGCGCTGAATACGCCATCGGCGCCCGGTACGAAGACCAGGTTGCCTTTGGTGGCCATCAGAGAAGCAAGTACCGGGTACTTGAACTCAACGCGCCACTTCATCTTGCCGGACAGCGGATCGCGTGCCTGCAGCGTGCCGTAGGCGGCGTTTACCGGCGTGCCGTCAGCTTTCTGCTTCGGCGGCTTGGAGGTCCAGCTCGCACCAAAGTAGGCCTGACCCGAGTAGTCATCCGGACGCTCCGGGTTCACCACTTCGATGTCGAAGCAGAATTCCTGGGTGACGAAGTAGTGCAGGCCCAGATTCGGGTTGAATGCACCGGTGTTCCAGGAGAGCGCGCCGTCGATTGCCGGGCAGACGTCGGTGTGCTTGCCTTCCGGCAGTTCACGACGACCAACCAGGCGACCTTCTTTGGTTACGCCTTTGATGTAGTTGTAGGTTTCGCCGACCATGTAGGCGTTGTGCACAGCAAGTTCCTTACCGCCACCGACCGAATCGGGATCGTAAACGAACATGATGCCGCCCTTGTTCGGGTGAACCATGTAGCGCTTGCCGCCTTTTTCCATCAGCAGGAATTCACCCGTTGCGGAGTCGAAGTCCCACGCGTCGTGCGGCATTTCCTGGAAGTAGGCAGACAGTTCACCGGTGTCGGCATCAAGCACCACGACCGAGGAGCTGTACAGGTTCAGGCCTGGACGCGGACCTGCGTTCATCCAGTCTTCACCGATGTAGTCGTAGTCAGGTGCCGGGTTCGCGGTACCCCACCAAACGGTGTTCTGCTTGGCGTCATAGGAGCCGGTCATCCAGCCACCGCCGCCGCCGATTTTCCAGGAGTCGTTACCCCAGGAATCGCGCGAGCGCTGATCGCCACCGATGGTGTCGAACTGCCACACGACTTCGCCAGACTTTGCGTCAACGGCGAAAATCGGACCGCAGCAGCCGGAAAGCTCACCACCGTTAGCACCAACGATGACTTTGTCCTTGACAATCAGAGGTGCGCCGGTGAAGCCCTTGTTGCCCTTGGCAACCGACATGATCTCGTTGTCCCAGACAACTTCGCCGGTGCTCTTGTCGAGAGCAATCATGCGACCGTCGGTGGTGGCGGTGTACACGTTGCCGTGACCGATGGCCAGGCCGCGGTTATACGGATTGTAGAACGTGCCTTCTGCGCGCTCCTGATCGATCTTGGCCTGATAGTGCCAGATCGGTGCGCCGGTGGCGCCATTCAGCGCCCAAACGGCACCGGAAGAACTGGTGTAGTAGACGACGCCGTCAACGGCCAGCGGGAACGACTGAATGCCGCGCTTGCTGGAACCCGGTGTGTGCTGCCACGCGAGTTTCAGGTTATTGACGTTTCCGGTGTTGATTTGATCAAGGCCACTGAAATGCCAGCCGGTGAAGTCACCGTGATACATGACCCAGTTGTTCGGGTCCTTGTCGGCATTCAAAAGCCTGTCCCAGGTAACGTCTGCTGAAATCGCCTGGGAAGCAAAGCCGACGAAGGCCGCCGCAGAAATAGCCTTGACGGCACCTGCGCTTGTCCAACGTTTCATAACTCTCTCCCGTTGTGTTATCGAAAAATGGGCTTGAGCCCATAATTAGGATTAGATCCTCCTAAACCGCTAACCTTGGTCACCAGCGAACCCTTGCTGGCACGGTTGGTAACGACAGGAGAAACCCGGTGCAAATGTAGTCCCTAGACACAGTCTTGGCAAGGGGAGCAGGCAAATGAAGGAGAGAGTTTTGGTTGTTTTTTTTGAGTAATAGCGCTTTGGTGCGGCGCACAATAGGCGGGTTGCAATCTCGTTGCACCTGTGTGGATTTTGTGGACGTTTTGAAAGGGTGTTGTTGATACGAGTGGATGGCGGTATTTCCCTTTCCGAGGGCGAGCTCGAATGGCATTTCACGCGTGCGTCAGGCCCTGGCGGGCAGAATGTCAACAAGGTGTCGACCGCGGTCGAGCTGAGATTTGACGTTGCGCGCACGCGCAGTTTCGGATCCGCTGTGAAGGCGCGTCTGCGTAAACTTGCCGGTAGCCGGATGACGGCAGATGGCGTGCTGGTCATTCAGGCGCAACGGTTCCGTTCGCAAACGCGCAACCGCGATGACGCGTTGCGCCGCCTCGTTGAATTGGTTTCAAAGGCAGCGCACCCGCCGAAACCACGCAAGCCTACGGCGCCGAGCCTCGCGGCGCGGCGCAGGCGCGTCGACGAAAAGAAGAAGCGCGCGGTAACCAAGAGGCGGCGTGGCACTGTGCGGGATCTGGATTAGGCACCCGCGTGCGCTGGGAAACCGTGCGGCAACGAGCAGCGTGGGCAGACACAGGTGTGCGCATTTCTCTTGCGGTGAATTCAGATTATTTTGAAGGATTTCGATGATGCAACCGGTCGTCACCATTGAAGGCCTTGGGCGGCGGCTGACGGTCGCGCCAGGCGAAATCCTGTTGACGGCTTTGTTGTCGCGAGGGGTTCGGTTTGCCTACAGTTGCCAGAGCGGGTCATGCGGCGCCTGCAAGTGCCGGCTCGTTGCCGGGGAGGTGGGTATGCTCGCGCATTCGGACGGCGCGTTGTCACCGGCGGAGAGCCAACAGGGCATTATCCTCGCGTGCCGCAGCCGGGTGCAGGGCGATCTGACCATTCGCTTGTTGCCGGCGACGGGGCTTTGAAAACCCTGTGGCGCACCGGCCTGGCTGCTGGTGACAGGTGGTGTTTGCGTTCGCCTTGGACGACACCGCGTATGCGATAATCACCGTCTTTTTTTGCGGCGAATATGCTCGCGTAGCGATCTGGCGCTGCGGTTAACGGGGCGGCAGCCGCATCGGCGGCGAGGGATCGGGTCACACGCGGCGGTGCGCAAGGCGGTGCAATCTTTAATTGTGTCGGTTTGGCCCCGGTAAACAGCACGGTATTCTGACAATGACTTCAAAATTGAATTACGTATTCGAACCAGGCCCTGTTTCGTCCATCCCGGTTGTCGGTGTGGATGCGCGCTTCCCCGTCCGGCGCATTTATTGTGTCGGGCGCAACTACGCTGCGCATGCACGGGAAATGGGGCGCGATCCTGATCGTGAGCCGCCGTTTTTCTTCATGAAACCGGCAGACGCAATCGTGCCGGGGGGCGGGGCGGTGAAATATCCACCGGGCACGGCGGATCTTCATCACGAGATCGAACTGGTGGTTGCGCTTCACCGGGGCGGCAGCGATATTTCTGCCGCCGACGCGCTTGATTGCGTCTACGGCTACGCGGTCGGACTGGACCTCACCCGGCGTGACTTGCAATCGGAGGCAAAAAAACAGGGACGTCCCTGGGATTTCGGCAAGTCGTTCGATCAGTCCGCGCCAGTGACCGCCATTTATCCTGTCGCCAGCCATGGGCATCACCCATCGGGCAAGATCACCCTACGGGTGAACGGTCAGTTGCGCCAGCAGGGGGATTTGTCGGAAATGATCTGGAGCGTGCCGGATACGATCGCCTATCTGTCGCGTTACTACCGTCTTGAGCCCGGTGATCTGATTTTTACCGGGACGCCGGCGGGCGTTGGCGCAGTGGTGCCGGGCGACAAGTTGTTGGGCAGCGTTGAAGGTGTGGCAGAACTTAACGTGGAAATTGTTTCCTGACACAACTCGTATTCAGAGGAAAGTTATGCACGAAGCGATTGGAAAAACCTGGCTCGAGGTCGCGTTAAACGGGGCCTGGACAAGACAGCGTCAACCGGGCATTCCGGTCTCGGTTGCGGAAATCGTGGAGCAGGGCATTGCCTGCGTAAAAGCCGGTGCGTCGATCGTGCACGTGCATGCCTACGACGAGGAAACCGGACAGCAAAAAGATGACCCGGAGCTCTACGCGCGCATCATCGAAGGGATCCGCTCCAAAGTCGATGCGATCGTTTACCCGACCGTTCCGGCAGCAGGTCTGAACAAGATTGCCGGGACAAGCACTGCTGAGCAGCGTTACGCGCACATCGAGAAGCTTGCAGCGAATGGCTTGCTGGAGTGGGCGGTAGTGGATCCGGGTTCGTGCAACTTCGCACACTACGATGATTTGAAGGACGACAAGCCCGGATTCGTCTATGTCAACAGCGAAGAAGACATACGTCACGGCTTGCAGCTTGCCCGTCGTTACCGCTTTCATCCCGGCTATGCGATCTATGAGCCGGGATTCGCCCGTCTCGGGGCCAGTTTGCACTGGCGCGAGAGCTGCCCGGACCCGGTGTATCGACTGATGTTTTCCCGGGGATACGCCTTTGGTTTTCCACCGGAAGACTATGCGCTGACGGCGTACCTGAATCTGCTCGATCAGGTCGCGCCGGGCTGCAACTGGATGATCGCCGGGCTCGACGTGGATGTGCTGCCGCTGGTGCCGCGCGCCGTCATGGAGCGCGGTCACGTACGCGTCGGCCTCGAGGATGCACCATTCGGGTGTGAACGCGGCAATGTGGCGCTGGTCGAGGAGGCCGCGCGGTTGATCGAGAATGCCGGCGGGACACTCGCTGTAGGTGCCGAGGTTCGCATCGCGTGCTCTGCCGAGGCGCTCGAATCGGCGTCGGGGCAGGTGTAGTTCAATTACGACGGGCGACGTGTCCGGCTTTCAGGCAACCTGTTGCCGATCGCCCCGGGTTCTGACCCACTATTTGGAACGAGAGGATTATTGGCCGTGAACAGCACCAAGATTGGAATCACGATGGGCGATCCTGCGGGCATCGGACCGGAGATCATCGTGGCAACGCTTGCCGAGATGTCCGATGAGGCGCGCAGCCAGTCGGCGGTCATCGGCAA
The DNA here is from genome assembly GCA_963792855.1 of uncultured beta proteobacterium. Classification (GTDB taxonomy): domain Bacteria; phylum Pseudomonadota; class Gammaproteobacteria; order Burkholderiales; family Eutrophovitaceae; genus SG8-40. The sequence goes on from CAWBXZ010000018.1 coordinate 505,905, forward strand.
TCTCGACATGCTGCGGCGGGCCGACTCGATCCGCGGCACGACGCTGAAGTTCGTCGAAGGCGTGGAGGCGAGCAATGGCGCGGTTCCTGTCGTCCACGTGGCAACGAAGGGCCAGGACCAGATCGTGGACGGCGAGGCATCCGCCGCAGCGGGCGAGGCGGCCTACCGTTACGTCGAGAAAGCGGTGGAGCTGTGCCTCGCCGGCGATATATCGGTGATCGTGACGGCGCCATTGAACAAGGCGGCAATGCATTCCGCCGGGCACCATTTCGACGGACACACCGAGTTGCTGGCACATTTGACCGGGGCGAAATCGTCTTTCATGCTGCTCGCCGGAGACAAGCTCAACGCGGTACATGTGACAACGCACATGTCGCTGCGCAACGCAGCGGAAAAACCCACCATCGAACGTGTGCTCGCGACCATACGCGCCGGCTATGAACACTTTCGCGAACTGGGTTACGAGAACCCGCGGATCGCAGTGGCCGGCCTCAATCCCCACTGTGGTGAAGGCGGTATCTTCGGCGATGAGGAGTCGACGCGGATTGCACCGGCTATCGAGGCCGCGCAAAAGGAAGGCATCAATGTGCAGGGGCCGATTTCCGGCGACACCGTGTTTTACCGGGCACTGAAAGGTGAGTTCGATCTGGTGGTTGCCCAGTATCACGATCAGGGGCATATCCCGACCAAGCTCATCGCTTTTGACGAGACGGTCAACGTCAGTCTCGGTTTGCCAATCCGGCGTACCTCGGTGGATCACGGGACGGCGTTCGACATTGCCTGGAAAGGCATTGCCAACAATACCAATATGAAATCCGCAATCGCCTACGCGCGGCGCATGGCGGATGGCGGGGCGTGACGAGCGCGGTGCCCGCCCGCGTTCTGATCGTCGCCGATGATCTGACCGGCGCACTTGACACCGCCGGCCCGTTCGCACAGCAGGGCCTGGTGACGAAGGTTGTCGCACAGCCACTGCAATGCGACCCGGATTCAATTAGCGGCGCCCGGGTAGTGTCGGTTAATACCGCTTCGCGCCATTTGCCAGCCGATGCCGCCGCTGCCCGGGTACGCCAGTGTGCGCGGATATTCTCGGGCCAACGCTTCGAGTATGTTTTCAAGAAGATCGATTCCACGCTCCGCGGTAACGTCGTTGCCGAGACGCTAGCGCTGATTGAAGCCAGCGGGCGCAAGGCGGCGCTGGTTGCGCCGGCGTTTCCGGCACAGGGACGAACGGTAAAAGGCGGAGTCGTGCATGTCGAAGGCGTGCCTCTGGCGGAGACCGGGTTTGCCAGGGACGCGTTGTCGCCGCCGCCGCTGCAGCCCCTGGGAGAAGTGTTTGGCGCGGTTGTCGGTGTCGACAATGTCTGCTCCTGGCGTCCTGGCGAGGTCTTGCCATCGCTGGATGGTGGCGTGGTGATTGCGGATGCCGGCAGTGAAGACGAGATGTCGGAGATCTTTCGAAAAGCCTTACCTCAGTCTGAGAAAGCCTTGTTTGTCGGCTCTGCCGGATTCGGAGTCGAGTTGGCGCGTCATCTTGGCAAGATGCAATCGGCGCGCAGCGCGTTGAGCGCGACGAAAGACCCCATCCTGTTTGTTGTTGGCTCGCGGGCAGCACGCAGTCGCGAGCAGGTCCAGTATCTAGGCAGCCAGCCCGAGACCGTGGTGATCGAGGCGCCAAACGGCGTTGCGCCCGAGATTGCACGTGCAGCCAATGCCAGACAGTTCGTGCTTCTTGCGGTGGAGGACGGGACTGGACCGGCAAACGCGGTGGACGTCGCACACCGGCTCACCAGAAGCGGGCTCGAAATCGCCGCGAAGGTTGGTGCGGGGGCAATTGTCGTAACCGGGGGCGACACAGCCATCGCATTGCTCGAGGCATCGGGTTGTAGCGTGATTGAAGTGCGCGGAAACCTGATGCCGGGCATCCCGTTCTCGACATTGCATTGGAACGGCCGGTCTGTCTATCTCGTTACCAAGGCCGGCGGCTTTGGCGAGAAAGATACGATGGTGAATATTGTTCGATGCCTCAGGAGCGGCGTGCCAGTCGAGGAGCGTGCATGAGGCTTCGCCTTGCACTTGTCCTGTTGTTGGCAGCGCTCCTTGCAAGTGGCGCTTCGGCGCAGGACACGGAGCGGACGATACGCCTCGGGCAGATCGATATTTCGTTCTATGCGGTGACAGGCCAGGTTGTGCAAATGGTGCTTGAGCGGCTTGGAGTGAGAGTGGAGCTGCGGACCGGGCCGCACAGCGAGATTTTTCCGGAACTGGGAGCGGGATCGGTCGATCTGCTCGTGGCGGCATGGCTGCCGCATGCCCACGCCAGGTACTGGCGTGACTACGGAACGGACGCCGCCGAGCTTGCAACCCTCTACACGGGTGCGCAGTTATTCTGGGCGGTACCGGATTATGTCCCCGTGCAGGCTGTTGCCGCGGTCGAGGACCTGAAGAAGCCAGAGGTCGCCGCGCGAATGCAACGACAGATCCAGGCCACCGGGGCCGACTCCGGACTGTCCATGGGGTCACGCCGTATCCTCGACGCGTATGGCCTTCAAGCGTCGGGATATCGTTTGCGCACCGGAGCGCACAGCGATTGGCAGGCCTATTTCGAGACCCATTACGAAGCCGGGGACTGGTTCGTGATGCCATATTTCAGGCCGAATTTCCTCAACCGGATGGCACGGATGCGCAAACTCGATGAGCCTCGCGACCTGCTGGGCAAGGAAAACCGGGCCGTTCTGGTGGCGCGCAAGGGCTTTGTTGCATCCGCGCCGGAACATCTAGTGCGGGTGCTGAGTCGAATCGAGCTGGACCTGGATGCGGTGGCGGAAATGGATTACATGGTACGTGTCGATGGCTTGACGCCCCGCCTCGCCGCGCATCGCTGGGTGTCTGAGAATACTGCCCGGGTCGACCAATGGTTTGCGACCGACTGATTTGGCGTGCGGCCGGCCACATTGCGACAGAGGGGCGAGTTCGTTCGAGGCGAAGCCTTCACACGCGGATGTCCACCGAAATCGTGCTGACGCGTTAGAAACACGGTGCGCGCTGCGGGTGCGGTTCGAGCCGACCGGTCCCTCCATCGGCGAGGTGCGTATACTGTTGACGGCATGCGGATCAGGCATTTCGCCTGCGCCGATCCATCATCAAAGGAAAGAGCGGGACAGATGAAGCGGATTTTTTCAGTCTTGATGCTGTTGCTGGGCATATGCATTATGTTTCCGTATGCGGCAGCCGAAATCGAAATACACGAACAGCAAGGTGTCAGATACGTTACCGGGGGTGGATCCGCGGAAAGCGACGAGGAAATGAAGCAGCTCGCAGCGCGCTTCCCGATTCATCTTGTGTTTGCGGCCGGAGGACTTGAAGAGCCGATTGAAGGGGTCAATGTCACGGTGCGCGATGTCAAGGGAACCGTGATTCTCGAGGCGAAATCCGAGGGGCCGTTGTTGTTTGTCGACGTGGGCAGCGGCCGCTACACGATCGAGGCGGAATATGCCGGAGAAAGACAGGTACAGACCAAGGATCTGACCGGCCGCAGGTATCTGCGGCTTCGCTATACGTTTAACGAGTAGCACGTTTAACGAGTAATTTTGACGAATCGTAGTCACAGGCGCATCGTTGACGGAGCGCGCAAGCGCAGCGCAAGGCGATCATGCAATGCCCGGGCTGGCGCCCGTGATCAAATGTTTACCGGGGCCGCCGGCGAACGGCGTGGTGAAACTTTCCCGGTCCCATGCTTTCACATAGAATTCGCCGCTTGAACCCGGACCGGCACGGGCGGTGGCGCCGTGTTGGCACGAAGCCGGCGGGCTATTTCGCTGGGTACTTCTTTTCCTGAGGAAAAACAGATGAACAATGGTGTGAACAATCAACGCCTGGTGACAGGGTTGCTGGCAGTGGTTGCGTTGTTTGCCGGTTCGGCCGCACTTGCTGACGGCACTACCGAGAGAGAGCGCACCATGTCGCGTTACGCGAAATGCAAGTGGACCGATGCCATGAGCAAGGAGCTTTACGAGTGTGTAAAGCGCAACAATGGGTTCAATACGCATTGGTGCTTTGACGAGACACTGCAGACGAATTGTGAGCCGGAGCCGCTTCCGGTGGCGACTGAAAAACCAGCGGCGGCAGAGCAGCCGGCGTCGCAGGAAGATCAACGCAAGCGTGCAGCGCGGCAGGGCGAAGAAAACCTGCGTGGCACGATTGAGCGAGAGCAGACCATGCTGAAATACAAGGACTGTGAGTGGACGGACGAGATGGGGAAGTACACCTACGAATGCGTCAAGCGCAACAACGGTTTTGGTACCCACTGGTGCTATGACGAAGCGCTGCAACTGCATTGTCCGGTGCCGGACGCCGAGCCGCAGGGCTAACGCACGTTGGCCCCGGCGTCGAACAGCAAGAATGGTTGAGCAGGATTCCGTAGGGGCGTGAAGCATTGACGCGTACGCCCTGGAAAGAAAAAGCCGCATTCGCATGCGGCTTTTTTGTTTGCGTCAGGTTTGCGTTTGCCCGTAAATGAGATCCCGCAACTGCCCCGGTTTGGGGATCTTCCTGCTGGTGAGCTTCAGATGCTTTATGCCGGCCCGCTGCAGAAAAATCGTTTTCGGTATGTCTTCGGGCGGTTCGCCAACACTGATGTCGATTGCGGCAACGTACTTGAAGTCAGGGGTACATACCAGAAGGTCGATGATGCCGACTGTGGTGCCGAAGCCAAGGTCGCCCAGCCGTACGTTGGCAAAAATATGGTGATCGCGAAGCCCGCTACGTAACGTGAGGTAGGCAAGCTTGACCTCCGGGCGCAGCAGCATTCCCCTGGCCGCTGCAGGCTGTGCCGGTGCGGTTGCTGCGGCGCGGTAGTGGGGACGGAGTAGTGGATGGCGGAGTAGTGGATGGCGCACCCGCAGAGCCGGTCGACCGGGTTGCGCCGGTCGTTGCCGGCTCGAGCGAAGCGTCTTCCCCGTCGGTCAGGGCGACGGGGTCGAGCTTGCCGCCCCTGTAGGCGGTAATGAATGCTTCGAGTTCGTTGTCGGTATCCCTGTCCCGAGCTCTGCGTTTCGTCGCGCCTATCAGCGGCGTGTCGTCGCCGCGCATCCGGCGATGCCATATCATCCAGCCCAGGATCGCGCCGGTAATCAAAACGACTGCCAGGGCTGCCTGTAACCAGCTCATCGTCGTTGCGGTGCGCCGGCCGGGACGGCAGTTTTCGGCAATGTTTTCACCTGTGGCAGTAGCTGGTGAAACAGACTGGACTCCCGATTGTAGAAGCCCTCGGTATGCAAGGTTTCCGGGAAGTGAAAGAACTCGTAGTCGAGGTGATGGCAGAGTTCGTGTAGCACGGTTCTCAGAAAGCTGCGAAAGGCGACCATCTTCTTGTGTTTGGCGGTGCGCATCCACACCTGGATTCTGGCGTCCGTGCCATCTTCCTCCGGAAGGTACAAACCATGCAGTTCACCCCAGTCGTCCGAAGGCCTTACCGCCAGCACCTTGACCCGGACTGCCGGAGCACCCAGCTGGGAAACGATGCCGTCGGCAACTATCTGGCAGATTCGTTCAACGTCTCGCCGGTTAGCGGACTGGAGCGCCGGTTCGAGTCCGGTGACGATGGGCTGCAATTCCGCCGGGCGAGGCAGCCGGAGTTGCTTGATCTCGTCGCTTTGCCGGTAGATGCTCTGCTGCCGCGCGCTGAGTCGATTGTAGTAGTCGAATACCAGATGTGCCTCGCATGGTTCTGATGAACGCACGATTGCGATGATAGCGCAAGCTGACGATCGTGTTCGGTGCCAGCCGGTTTTCCCGGGGCAGGTGTTGTCGCTTTGCGATTTCGCTGTTCGCGTTTCGGGGTAGCGTCGGTCAGGGCGGTACTGCGTTGACGTGGGCGCGCGTGACGCCGCTGACAGTGATCTTGTGGTCCGGGAGCATTCGACTCGATTGGGTTGGCGGGCACCGTCAGTCATATGATCCACAAGTGATCGGCACGCTGCGCCACAAACGCGATCAGCTGACAGCTTTTTTCGGTCTTGCTTGCAGCATTGCAGCGAGTCCGGCTTCCCGGCAATGGCCTACGTACCGGCACCATCGTTCTTGTCGAGGTTTTCTGCTGCCCAGCATTGCCATTTCCAGCCATCCGCGCACATGGCCTCCACACCCAGTTTCGCTTCCCATCCGAGTGCACGCCTGGCGAATGACGGATCCGTGTAGCACGCTGCGACGTCGCCGGGCCGTCTTGGCGCAAATCGATAGGGGATTGTCTTTCCGCTCGCTGCCTCGAATGCGTGAATCATTTCCAGCACGCTTTGGCCACGCCCGGTTCCCAGGTTCACTGTCAGGACACCGGTGTTGTCGTTCAGGAAGTCCAGTGCTGCGATATGGCCGCGCGCGAGGTCGGTAACGTGCAAGTAATCGCGTATTCCGGTTCCGTCAGGGGTCGGATAGTCGTTTCCAAAAACCGACAGTTGCTCCAGCTTCCCGATTGCGACCTGGGAAATGTACGGGACCAGGTTGTTCGGAATCCCGGCAGGATCTTCGCCAATGATTCCCGACGAGTGGGCGCCCACCGGGTTGAAGTAACGCAGTAGACCGACCCGCCATTGCGAATCGGCTTTGACGACGTCGCGCAGGATTTCCTCGACCATGAGTTTGGTCCGGCCGTAAGGGTTGCTCGCTGATAACGGAAACCTTTCCGTGATCGGGACGCTGGCGGGGTCGCCGTACACCGTCGCCGAAGATGAGAAAACGAGCGTCTTGACGCCGGCATCGATCATTGCCTGCACGAGGGTGACGCTTCCCGAAACGTTATTGTCGTAATACTCGAGCGGGATCTGCGAGGATTCGCCAACGGCTTTGAGCCCGGCAAAGTGTATGACGGCGTCGATTTGATGCGCCGAGAAGATCTGGTTCAAGGCCGAACGGTCGCGGATGTCCGCTTGCACGAATGGCGACCGATGCCCCGTGATCTGCTCGAGCCGGTCCAGCACGGACCGTTTGCTGTTGCACAGGTTGTCGAGGACGACGGGCTGATAGCCGGCACCGATCAGCTCGACCACGGTATGGGAGCCGATGTAGCCATTGCCACCTGTAACAAGAATCGTTTTTCGCTTTGGCATGCGGGTTGTGTCAGGGACTGTTGCTGAATAAGTGGCGGCTGGTGACGAAGATCCGACAGTTCATGTCAGAGGTGCATCGAAATGTTGGCGGCCAAAAGACGCAACATGTGTGCCGTTCATCGAATCCAACGGAAAGCCAGCACAGTATCTGCGATACGAAATGCAAACGGGAAGCGGTTGCGATTCGGTCCCGGGAACATGCGCAGCGCTTTCCCCGGGATTCATAAACCTCTTGAAGTAAAAGGTTTTTGATTAGGGTCAACGTCTGCAATCGGAAGCGATGCCATGAGTTTTTCAATGGGTGATTGAAGGGGGTAGCTGCTCGATTGGCCCATCCTCGAAGCGCGATATGCCGGGTCGGGAGTCTCCCGTATCAATGGGGGCGGTTTTTTTCTGCAGACGGCGAATCGGCTGGGTGAATGGCCGAAAAATTGCGTTTAGTCGAGAAGTACCTTGCAAAGTCGGGCGACGGGAGCAGAGGGTCATCCATCCCTGGCGAACGACTTGCTGTGGTTGAGGGGTTGCCAGAGGGTTTATTTTCAATCTCCTTTTGAACTTTACCTCGTAATGTTCTATGCTCGTGTCGTCGATAGGCGACACTAAAAAAGACCCTTTAGCCACAAGAGGTTGATGTGTTCCCAAGTCGGCCAAGAGGCGCCAGCAGAGGTCTCAGGACGACAGCGGCACGAAGTAATTGTCGGAATCGAGGGGGTCTGGACACCCCTTGGAGTAGTTCGTTTTTTGTGATGGCGGCATCTGGTGTGTTGATTTGCAGGTTTTGTTTGTAAGGGGGGAATCCTGGTCGCGTTTTCATGACGCTTCTTTGAATTCCGGTTCTCGGAAAATGGTGCGGGCAAAGCACAGGCACGTTGCGTCTGAATAGAGCCCTCGGTCCATTTCATTCGTTTCCCTGCAACATTTCTCTTGCAAGATCAAGTCAGTCGGGTGCGGCGGCGCGGGTTCAGGCGCCTGGCAGTGATTGTGCGCAATCCATAGCGTGATCTCGTATCGCAGCGATGGGGTGCAGGTCTTAAAGGGAGAGTTGATCGCATGCAATTCAGGAGTCATTCCTGTGAAGAGGCCCGCATTGGCGGCCTTGAAGCCTTAATCCGAACGCGTAGTGGTAATTCGGCGGTGTCAAACACCCCGTCCAGTGCGCGGCAAGATCGAGCGAGGTGGTTGCGATGATCCACGTCTTTAACCATTACGTCCCGGTCAGGGTGGTGATACTTGCTGCTCTGGAGGGGCTCTTTCTGGTGATGGCGGCATACGCCGGCGTTTATCTGCATGTAGCGGCATCGGGAGAGGCTGCGTCGGGACTGTCATCTCACGCTGCCATCTTTGCTGTAGGCACAATGGTGGTCATGGCCGGGATGGGCCTATACCAACCGGATTTATGGAGCAACAAGGCGTTTCTGGCGATGCGGCTGGCCGTGTCCTTCCTGTTGGCCGCCCTGTTGATGGCACTCTTCTCTCATGTCACGCCCATGCCCAATCCGGACATGGCTGCTCTCGGTATCGCGCTGAGCATCGCGCTGGCTGGCAGCATTGTGCTGCGTACCGCATTTCACCAATGGTCAAAAGCCGACGCGTTCAGACCGAGGGTGCTCGTTCTTGGTACGGGTACGCGTGCGATAAAGCTTG
>CAWBXZ010000019.1:0-8338 GCA_963792855.1 uncultured beta proteobacterium
TGACGCCCCCGTCATACCGTGCCCGCGAAAGAAATGCCGCACTGCGAGCGGCACCGAGTTGAACGTCACGCGCCGTGCGCTCGTCGCCCAGCGTGCGCACGGCGGTCAGCGCATTCTCGACTTCCTGGAAGGCCCGCAACACAGTCAGTTCGTATTGATTCAGCAACTGCCTGGTGCGGGCGACTTCGATTTCCACCCGCTGCCTGTTCTTTCCCGCATCGAAAATGGGGCCGAAAAAATTCGCACCGATATTCCAGATCGTCGCGTTGCTGTCAGTCAGGTCCGAGAGTTCGGAACTCGCCAGGCCGGCACTTGCGGTCAGACTCAGCGAAGGAAATCGCAGTGCTTCCGCGACGCCAATGCGCGCTGTCTGCGCCGCCAGGGATTGTTCGGCAGCGCGGATATCCGGGCGCCGTTCGAGCAACTCCGACGGCAGGCCCGCCGGCACACCTGGCGGCATGATCTGCGCTTCATTGGCCTCTCCCCGGGCGATCGGCCCCGGATTGCGCCCAAGCAATACATTCAGCAGGTTTTCGGTCTGGATGACCTCCCGCTCCAGCGACGCCAGTTGCACCGCCGCGTCGGCCTCCTCGATCTCCGCCTGATTGACGTCGAGTTTCGGCGTCGTGCCTTTTTCGAATCGCTCACGAATAATTTGTGTCGATTTCCGGCGCGCTTCCAGCGTCCGCCCGGCAATCTCGCGCCGCTCATCGAGATCGCGTAACAGAAAATATGCACTCGCCACGTCGGCAATGAGCGAGATCAGCACGGTATTGCGCGCGTCTTCACTTGCCAGGAGCTCTGCTTGCGCGGCCTGCGTTGAACGGCGGAGACGGCCATACAGATCGACTTCGAAAGCGAACTGCGCGCTCAAAGTGTAGGAATTCTGAACACCCGTGCCCGGCAAGAACTGCTCGGCCGTGTTGCCGCGATTGGCACCGGCTTCCCCGTCAACTCTCGGATACTGGTCCGCTCGCACGAAACCCAGCCGCGCCCGTGTTTCCTCGACGCGCGCCGTGGCGATGGCGAGGTCCTTGTTTTCTTCCAATGCAATGATGATCAGGCGCTCGAGCTGTGGGTCGTCGAACAACTGCCACCACGGAATGTTCGTGATGGCGGCCCCGGTTGAAATTCGCTGGCGAAACTCTTCAGGCGTTTCAATCGCGGGCCGCTCGTAGTCCGGCCCGACAACGCAGCCGGAGAGAGAAACAACCATTGCGATCGCGACCAAACCCGGTTTCATCTACGTGACTTTCTCCGTATCCGCATGCGGTTTGCCACGCCCGCTCAACTTTTCGATGAAAACGAACAGCGCAGGGACCAGAAGCACACCGACGACAGTCGCCGTCGCCATGCCGGCAAATACCGTCATGCCCATCACCTTGCGCGCTTCCGCACCCGCGCCGCTCGCAATCAACAAGGGGATGACACCGAGAATGAACGAGAAGGCCGTCATCAGAATCGGCCGGAACCGGTCTCGCGCCGCTGCAATCGCCGCATCGAGGGCGTTCATTCCCTCTTCGCTTTTCATCTTCGCGAATTCAACAATCAGGATCGCGTTCTTGGCCGCCATGCCGATCAGCATCACGAGTCCGATTTGCGCGAACACGTTGTTCTGGTAGCCGGGCAGAAAAAGTCCGGAAATCCACAGACCCAGCATTGCCCCGAATACCGCAATCGGCGTCCCGAGCAGCACACTGAATGGCGTTGACCAGCTCTCGTACTGGGCGGCAAGAATCAGGAACACGAACAGCAGCGCCAACCCGAATACCAGTCCGCCGCTGCCCGCAGCGGCACGCTCCTGATAACTCATCGCGTTCCACGCGTACGACATATCGCCCGGGAGCGTCTGCTTCGCGACTTCCTCGAGTGCGTCGAGCGCCTGTGCCGAACTGTATCCCGGCGCCGGCGAGCCGGTGATCTCCGCCGCCCTGAACAGGTTGAAGCGGTTGGTGTACTCCGGGCCCTGCGTCGCGGCAACGCTGACCAGGGAATTCAGCGGTACCATCTGGCCTTCCTTGCCGCGGACGAAATAGTATTGCACGTCCCCCGCTTTCTCCCGGTATTCCGGTTCGGCCTGGACATATACCTTGAACAACCGGCCGAATCGATTGAAGTCGTTCACGTAAGCGCCGCCGAGAAAAGATCCCAGTGTCGTATTCACGTCGGCCGGTGACACGCCCAGTTTCAACACCTTGTCCTGATCCACGTCCGCAAAAATCTGGGGAACATTGGCCCGGTAGGTTGTAATCATTCCGCCGATTTCCGGCCGTTGGCTCGCTGCCTGTATGAACTTCGCCGCCTCCTCGCCCAGATAGGCAGGCGTGTTTCCGCCGCGATCCTGCAGCATCAGGCTGAATCCCGAACCGGTACCAAGTCCCGGAATTGCGGGAGGGCCGAATGCAAACGCAATCGCCTCCGGAACACCGTATGCCAGCTTGCCGTTCAGATTCCGGATAATCGCGCTGACGTGGAGCTCCGGAGAACTTCTTTCCGCCCAGTGCTTCAACGACACGAAGAAGAATGCGTTGTTCGGGGACAGCGACGACGTGAGCAGGCTGTATCCGGACACCGTGGTCACCGACTCGATTCCCTCCATCTGCGCGAGGATGGATTCGATCCTGGCACTGGCGCGATCGGTCCGCTCAAGGGAAGCGGCATCGGGCAACTGGACGTTGATCAGCAGATAGCCCTGATCCTCCTCCGGCACGAAACCTCCGGGCACGGCGCCGAAAAGCCCCGCCATCATCGCCGTTACGACGGCAAGAATGGAAAGGCTCAACACGGTTCGTCTCGTCAGAAACGACGTGATGCCCAGGTAACGGTCCGTCGCAACGTTGAACAACGAATTGAATCGGTCGTAAAACGGCTGCAGCCAGCTCTTCTTCTGGCTGGAAGCGGGCCGTAGCAGCATGGCGCTCAGCGCGGGACTCAGTGTCAACGCATTTATCGACGAGATGGCGACCGAAATGGCGATGGTGATCGCGAATTGCTGATACAGCCGGCCGGTGATCCCGCCCATGGCCGCGACCGGTACGAATACGGCGATCAACGCCAACGACGTGGCGATGATCGGGCCAGTCACTTCTTTCATGGCGGCAACCGTCGCGGCCCTGGGCGACAGGCCTTGCTCCATCTTCGCCGTGACCGCCTCGACAACCACGATCGCATCGTCGACAACGATACCAATGGCCAGAACCAGCCCAAGCAGCGACAGGGTGTTGATGGAAAAACCGAGGAAGGGAAACACCATGAACGTGCCAATCAGCGAGACCGGCACCGCGAGCGTCGGAATCAGGGTCGCGCGTGCGTTCTGCAGGAAAATGAACACCACAAGGATGACCAGCCCGACTGCCTGGAACAGGGTCGTGATGATTTCATCAATGCCCTCTTCGATTGCAAGCGTCGTGTCGAGCGACACAAGGTAGTCCAGGTCATCGGGGAATTTTTGCGACATGTCCGCCATTGCCGCTTCCACCTGTGTGGCGACCTCGATACCGTTTGCGCCGGGCAGCTGGTATATCGCGAGAATCGAACTCGGCCCGCCGTCCAGCCGTGTCACCGCGTTGTAAGTCTGCGTGCCAAGTTCCACCCGCGCGACATCCTTGATGCGCACCTGCGACCCGTCGAGATTCGAACGTACGATGACATCACCGAACTCTTCCGCGTTGGACAGTCTTCCGCGTGTGCGTACCGTGTAGGTGAACTCGGTGCCGGGTGTGGCCGGCGGACCGCCAATCTGGCCGGCCGGCGCAATGACGTTCTGTTCCTGTATCGCGCGCGTGATATCGGGTACGGTAAGACCGAGTTTGGCCAACTGGTCAGGCTTGATCCATACGCGCATCGCGTACTCGCTGCCGCCCAGCACATTGACCTGGCCGACGCCGCGAATTCTCGCGATTTCGTCGAGCACGTTGATCGTCAGGTAATTGCTCAGAAAATTCTGGTCATAGCTGCCGTTGGGCGAGTAAACCGAGACCAGCATCAACGGAAACGAAAGCTGCTTCTTGACGGTGATGCCGAGGCGCTTGACGTCTTCGGGAATACTCGCAGTCGCTTCGGAGACCCGGTTTTGCGTGAGCACGTTCGACATATCGAGATCGGAGCCGACTTCGAAGGAAACCGTCAGCCGCATGCTGCCGTCGTTGGCATTGACCGATTTCATGTACAGCATGTTCTCGACGCCGTTGACCTTCTGCTCCAGCGGCGTGGCCACTGACTGCTCGACAACTTCGGCATTTGCGCCGGTGTAGCTTGCGCTGACCTGTACCTCGGGAGGATTGATGTCGGGGTACTGTGCGATCGGCAGTTTGGTCATCGAGGTCACGCCGAGAATGACGATGACAATCGCAAGAACCATCGCCACGATCGGGCGGCGGACGAAGAACTCAGCCATGCGTGCTCAGCTCCCCGCTGCGGGGACCGCCCTGGCGGCAGATTCCACCGGTTTCGGTGCGACGGTCATTCCGGATCGCACTTTCTGCAAACCGTCAACCACCACCGATTCACCGCCTTCGAGCCCGCTCTCTATGACGACCATGTTGTCGGCTTGCGGGCCGGGAACCACATCACGCACCTCGATCTTGTTGCCGGCGCCAACAACATAGACCTGAAAACGCCCCTGTAACTCGGAGAGTGCGCGCCGCGGAATGACGACCGCATTTTCCAGCGTCTGATACGGTGCGCGAATGCGGGCAAACTGCCCGGGCAACAGCAAGCCATCCGGGTTGGGGAAGGCTGCCTCCACCGCATAGGTCCCGGTCTCGGGATCGATCGCCTGCGACGATGCGACCGCTTTCCCCGGATACGCGTGCTCGGACCCATTGGCGAGCAACAACTTGAGCTGCGGCTGTTTGCCTTCCATTGAGGCGCCCCGCTCGCCCCTCGCGAGATAGTAAGGGGCAAGGATGAGATATTCGCGCTCGGATATCGAGAAACGCACCCTGATCGGATCGATATCGGAGAGCACGTTCAAAACCACCGGATTGGGTTCACGTCCGACGAATTCACCCGGTTTGGCCTTTGACAATCCGATCAAACCGTCGATCGGCGCCTTCAGCCGCGTATAACTCAGTTCGATACGCGCAAGGTCCACCGCCGCATCTGCCGCATCAACCGAAGAACGCGCTGCTGCCTCCTGCGCCACCGCACCGTCGAGATCCTGCTGGCTGACGGCGTCGATCTCCGCCAATGGCCTGATGCGCGCCAGGTCACTCTGCGCCTTCACCAGATTCGTCCTGGCAGTCGCCAGCCTGCTCTGCGCCTCGACGAGCTTTGCCTGAAACGGCTGGGCGTCGATCGTGTACAGAAGGTCCCCCTTCTTGACGAAACCGCCTTCGCGGAAGTTCATCGTTTCGAGAAATCCTTCGACGCGCGCGCGAATGGGAACATCCTGGATACCCAGCGTCGTGCCCACCATGTCGACAAACTGCGGGACGTCGCGACGCTCCGCCGTGGCAACGCCAACCGGCAACGGTGGCGGCGCGACCGCCTCCGGTACCGATTTATCACAGCCGGCCTGGGACAGACCCAGAGCGATGACGGCCGCCAACATCGCCGCGAAGCGAGCCGGAACGAACACGCCGACGACGCGAGCCGTCATATCTTTTCCTTCTCTTTCATGGGGATCCGCAACAAACGCGGGCGGGAACGAGCCGTCGATTGTACCGCGGTCACCATTGAACGCGTCACCCTCGCGGGCAGTCCCACGCATTCCAGATCCCGCCCGGCAAGGCGCGAGGCCAACCGCCAGTGCGGCCGGGCCGGAGAACCGTACCGCAGGACGAATAACCTGCACGTTTTCCTCGCGGCAACTTTCGCATATCATCATCATGATGCACAGCAGCAAATCTTCCCTTGCGGCACCTGCTCCAGCGTATAACGAGATGCAGGACGACGGCGGCCAGATCCGCCAGCATTACCGCGAACTGAATGACTGGCTGGGGCAGATGCCCACCGAACGGCTTGCGCAAAAACGCGCCGATGCCGACATGCTGTTCCGGCGCATGGGGATCACATTCGCGGTATATGGCGAAAACGCCGGTGCCGAACGGCTTATTCCCTTCGATATCGTTCCGCGCATCCTGACCGCTGTGGAATGGCGGCGGCTCTCACGCGGGCTGACGCAGCGGGTACAGGCGCTCAACGCCTTCCTCAGCGACATCTATCACGAACAGGAAATTCTCAAGGCCAACCGCATTCCGCCCGAGCATGTGCTGCGCAACACGCAATACCGCCCGGAGATGCAGGATATCGAAGTGCCGGGCGACGTCTACGCGCATATCGCCGGGGTCGACGTGGTACGTGCGGACGAGGGCGAGTTCTTCGTGCTCGAGGACAACCTGCGCGTGCCCTCGGGCGTGTCCTACATGCTGGAAGACCGCAACGTGATGATGCGCCTGTTCCCGGAACTGTTCGCCCGCTACGCGGTGGAACCGGTCGAGCACTATCCGGACATTCTGTTGGACAACCTGCGCAGTGTCGCGCCGGCCGAGGTACTGGAGCCGACCGTTGTCCTGCTCACCCCCGGCGCCTACAACAGCGCGTACTTCGAGCACGCCTTTCTTGCCCAGCAGATGGGCATCGAGCTGGTCGAAGGCAAGGACCTGATGGTGCGCGACGGCTTCGTATTCATGCTCACCACCCGCGGACCGCAGCCGGTGCATGTCATCTATCGCCGTATCGACGATGATTTCCTGGACCCGCTGGCGTTTCGCCAGGACTCCGCGCTCGGTGTGCCCGGACTGCTCGCGGCATATCGGGCGGGCCATGTCACGATCGCCAATGCCATCGGCACCGGGGTTGCCGACGACAAGTCGATCTACCCTTATGTGCCGGAGATGATTCGCTTCTATCTCGACGAAGAGCCGATCCTTCACAACGTGCCGACGCGCATCCTGCGCAATCCCGATGATCTGGCTTACACGCTGGAACACCTGCCCGAGCTGGTGGTCAAGGAAGTCCACGGCGCAGGCGGTTACGGCATGCTGATCGGCCCCAAGGCGAGCAAGGCGCAGATCGAGCGCTTTCGCGAGCAGATCAAGGCGAACCCGGAGCGTTACATCGCCCAGCCAACGCTTGCGCTGTCGACCTGCCCTACGTTCGTCGAGGAGGGTGTCGCGCCGCGCCATGTCGATCTCAGGCCATTCGTACTGTCCGGCCGCGACGTACACATCGTCCCGGGCGGACTGACCCGGGTCGCGCTGCGCGAGGGATCGCTGGTGGTCAACTCCTCACAAGGCGGCGGCACCAAGGACACCTGGGTTCTGGAGGACTGATGGTTTCCGGGAAAAAAGAAAGCGGCAGACCAACGGCCTTGCGAAAACCGGGCGTGAGCAAACCGGTTCCGGAGATGCCATGCTGAGCCGCACCGCCGATCATCTCTACTGGATGTCACGTTACACCGAGCGCGCCGAAAACCTCGCACGCATGCTACAGGTCGACACGCACTGGGCACTGCTGCCCCGGGAGGTCGATGAGCTTGGCCGGTCCTGGGAGGCGACCCTGTCGATGGTGGGCCAGCTCGAAGCCTACCGCGAACGCCATGGCGAGATTGTCGCCGATCAGGTGATTCGTTTTCTGGCGTTCGACGAAGACAATCCAGCCAGCATCGTCAGCAACCTGAACATGGCGCGCGAGAACGCGCGCGCGGTGCGCGGCACGCTGACCTTCGATCAGTGGGAAATCATCAACTCGACCTGGCTCGAGCTGAAAATGCGCAGCTTCGACCATCTCGAGGGAGAGGCGCTCACCGGATTTTTCGAATGGGTAAAGTTGCGCTCGCACCTGTCGCGCGGCGCGACCATCGGCACCATGATGCGCGACGAAGGGTTCGACTTCAAACGCATCGGCACCTTTCTCGAGCGCGCCGACAATACTGCCCGCATCCTCGACGTGCAGTTCCTGATGCTCGCGCCCGACGGCGTGACTTCGGCAAGCGAAGCGGACTATTACCGCTACCGGGCGTTGCTCGAATCCGTCTCCGCTTTCGAAATCTACCGCAAGGTCTACCGTGACCGCATCACGCCTGCGCGCATTGCCGAGTTACTGATCCTGCGTGCCGACATGCCACGCTCGCTGCACCGTTGCGCCGAGGGCCTGTCGCAACATCTGCAAGCCGTTGCCAACGATCAGTCGACAGAAACCTTGCGGCAGGTCGGCGAGCTGCACGCGTCGCTGCATTACACGCGAATCGACCTGATACTCGAACAAGGCCTTCACACGTTCCTGGATGATTTCCTCGAGAGAATCAACGGCCTGGGCCGGCGTATCGCCCAGGATTTTCTTGTGTCCGTGACCTCCTGACCGCCGCCACTTTCCCGGACAATGCTGCTTTTCA
>CAWBXZ010000020.1:0-20114 GCA_963792855.1 uncultured beta proteobacterium
GGTCGAAGGTACGCTGCTGCAGATTCGCGCCACGCTGAGCGCGCCTGAACCACCGCCAAAAATGTGGGATGCGAGTTCTGCGACTTCGCCGCCAAGTGCGAGTCAGTGAATCGCACCAGGTCGCAGGCGACTGGCCGCCTGTGTTTACGCGGCATGCGTTTCCCTGCTTCTCCGCAACGTATCAACTCCGTTGGACGCCGATGAGAGGCATTCTCCTCGCGGCCGCACTCTCCAATCACCTATATAGTAGTCGGCACCATGAAGTCACACGCGCGCGTCGTCATAATCGGCGGCGGATCACTGGTATCAGCCTCTATCACCTCACCCACGAGGCCTGGACCGGTTCATTTCTGGTCGAGAAAAGTGAACTGTCCAGCGACTCCTCGTGGCATGCCGCGGGCCCGTGCTCGATCTTCATCGGCAACATGGCGGTCGCCATATCCGTGACTACTCCATCAAACTACAGGAGGAAATGCGGCGGCAGAAGCCAATGAGGCCTCGAGCGTTCACAAGACCGGCAGCCAGCGCAACGGCCACAGCACGCTCGAAGAGGAGTCGTTCGCAATCTCGCGAGCCGCGCGAACTGTCAACAATCTTGCTGCTAAACGCACCGGGAACACCCGCCACGCCGGGCCGCACGACGCAAATGCGACCGAAACTCTATACTGAGACTAAGGATGACTCCGGGATGAACAACATAATCGCGCCATCATTGTATTAGTGCCGTAGTGAGAGGACAGAACATGAAGGCAGACGAACCTTCCGGCCATGACGGCCTGCGCAACCTGGCCAGAAACAGCAAGGATGTCGCGCAATACTACGACGATTGGGCTGCCGACTATGATGAAACGCTTGCCGACTGGCAATACGAGGCGCCCGAAAAGGTGGCGCAAGTGCTTCGAGCCGAACTCTCGGCTGAGTCAGTGATCCTGGATGCCGGGTGTGGAACCGGTCTCGGTTGGCCGGGCTTTGCACGAAGCGGGGTTCAAGGCTATCGACGGCATCGATGTCTCCAGTCGCTCACTGCAAACCGCCGAAGCTTCGGGGGCCTACCGTAAATTGCAGGAAATCGACATGCAGCAATTGCCCCTGCCCATCCCGGATGATCGTTACGACGGATTGGCCTGCGTGGGCGTTCTCACCTACCTGACAGACAGTATCGGCACTGTTCGGGAATTCAGTCGCGTCGTAAAGCCGGGCGGCGTCGTTGTTGTGACACAGCGCAGCGATCTTTTTATGGAACGCCGCTTCCGGGATGTGCTCAAACAGCTTTCAGATGAACGAATCATTGCGCGTGTGCGTATCTCCGCCGCACGACCTTACCTGCCCGCGAACGAGGAGTTCGGTGACGAAATCCTTGTCCATTACATTTCATTCACGGTGGTTTAGCGATTACTCATTTTCAAGGAATCATCGTAATCATCGGGAGGCGGTCAATGCCAGAAAGCGCTACGTAAGGCTTGTCCGCCAGGTGAGGAAGCTCACGACACCACCTGCAAGTGCATGTAAACAGGCGAGGATTGCAGCTGCTTCGCGCGAAGACGCCGGTGTTGCGTGCGGCACGGGACACCGCGTCCGGTTGAAGCACTCCGGCAAAAACAATAAACTTCAGCCTATTGCACGATTTCATCACGCTCGGCAAATCTGCCGGCGATTCTCCAGTTGTTCACCATGGGATTGATCTTTCGAAGGAGGCGTACCGGGGTTTGTTAGTGAATTCGCAAGATGCTTACGTCCGTTTCACCGATGTTCAGAAAAGCTACGACGGCGAGACGCTGGTCGTAAAGAACCTGAACCTGGAAATCGAGCGTGGCGAATTCATGACGTTCCTCGGGCCGTCGGGCTCGGGCAAGACCACCTGCCTGATGATGCTGGCCGGCTTCGAGACTGCGACCCACGGCGAGATCATTCTCGATGGCGAGCCCATCAATAACGTCGCGCCCCACCATCGCGGCATCGGCATGGTGTTTCAGAACTATGCACTGTTTCCGCACATGACGGTGTTCGAGAATCTCGCGTTTCCGCTGCAGGTGCGCAAACGGCCGAAAACCGAAATCTCCGAACGCGTCAACAAAACGCTGGATATGGTGCGCATGGGCGAATTCGCAGCACGGCGCCCGGCACAACTGTCGGGCGGCCAGCAGCAACGCATCGCGGTGGCGCGCGCACTCGTGTTCGAGCCGAAGCTGGTGTTGATGGACGAACCGCTCGGCGCACTCGACAAGAA
This sequence comes from uncultured beta proteobacterium, assembly GCA_963792855.1. GTDB lineage: Bacteria > Pseudomonadota > Gammaproteobacteria > Burkholderiales > Eutrophovitaceae > SG8-40. Next base: position 2,228 of record CAWBXZ010000020.1, read on the forward strand.
CCTGCGCGAAGAGATGCAGTACGAGATCAAGCACATTCACGAAAGCCTCGGCGTGACCGTGGTCTACGTTACGCACGATCAGGGCGAAGCACTGACCATGTCCAATCGCATCGCGGTGGTCAACGACGGGCTGATTCAGCAACTCGCCTCACCGCAGGAATTATATGAACGCCCGCAAAATGCGTTCGTGTCGAATTTCATCGGCGAGAACAATTCACTGGTCGGCACGGTGCGCGATGTCACCGGCGAGGTGTGTACGGTCGAGATCGGCCAGGGACAGTTGATCCAGGCGCTTGCCGTCAACATCGAAGGTGTCGGCGCAACAACCACCTTGTCTCTGCGACCGGAACGGGTGACGGTCAATCCCGAACCGGGCAGTGTCCCGAACATCGTCGACGCGAAAGTCGAGGAACTGATTTATCTTGGCGATCACATTCGCACCCGCGCCAGTGTGTGCGGGTACAACGATTTCATTATCAAGATGCCGAATTCCGCTGGCCAGGCGCGACTGGATCCGGGTGACGCGATCCGCGTTGGCTGGCTGACCGAAGACTGCCGCGCGCTGGATGCGCCTGCCGGCGAAGGCAACGTCGTGTAAGGTGACGTCGTATCGCTCTCGCTGCTTTACATTTCGACTCGTTGCAATTCGCTTTGTGTTACGTATCGCTTCGTTACATACAGCGAACTTGCACTTCAGACACCAACCAACATCGGGAGATCCTGAATGATTCGATACCTGACCCGAAAAACTCTTCTCACCGTCACCGCCGCGGGCGCACTGTGCGCCGCCGTCGCGTTCGCGCAGAGCGAACTCGATCTGGTCATCGTGTCCTGGGGCGGTGCGTACACCGCCAGTCAGCAACAGGCCTATCACGAGCCGTACATGGCGGCCAACCCGCACATCAAGATCATCAACGACGATTCCTCTGCCAGCGCAGTGGCGAAGATTCGCGCCATGAACGAGGCCGGCAAGGTCACCTGGCCGCTGGTCGACGTGGTGGCCTCCGACGCCATCCGGCTGTGCGACGAAGGCCTGGTCGAGCCGATCGATCACGATGCGATCCTCGCACCGGCACCCGACGGCACACCGGCGTCGGAGGATTTCGGCGACATGATCGTGTCCGAGTGCTACATCCCGCAGATCGTGTATTCGACGACCTTCGGTTACCGCACGGACCTGGTGAAGGTGCCGCCCACGACGATCAAGGACGTATTCGACCTGAAGAAAATTCCGGGCAAGCGCGCACTCGAGAAACGCCCGATCGGCAATCTCGAGTGGGCACTGATTGCGGACGGCGTCGATCCGAAAACGGTTTACGACGTGCTCGAAACCGAAGCCGGTATCAAGCGCGCGTTCGCCAAGCTCGACACCATCAAGGACCACGTCGTATGGTGGACCCAGGGCGCGCAGACTCCGCAGTTGCTCGCCGATGGCGAAGTGGTGATGGGCTCGACCTACAACGGCCGCCTGTTTTCGCTGATCGAGGAAAAGAAACAACCGGTCGCGATGATGTGGGACTGGCAGGTGTTCGACCTCGATGGCTGGGTGATCCCGAAAGGCGCACCGCACCGCAAGGAAGTGCTGAAGTACCTGCGGTTCGCCACCGATTCGCAGCGGCTGGCCGATCAGGCGAAATACATTTCGTACGGCCCGGCCCGTGCATCCTCCGCGCCGCTGGTCGGCAAGCATGCAACGCTCGGCATCGAAATGGCGCCGCATATGCCAACGGCACCGGCGAACGCCAAAAATACGCTGCTGTTCAACTACGAATGGTGGGCGGATCACCGCGACGATCTGAACGAACGGTTCAACGCCTGGCTGGCGAGCTAGGGTTCAAGGCAGGCTGGCTGACGCGGCGCCGGGTCAGCCAGCCGGATTTTTCCCGCGAATAGCTCACGAATGCACACGGCCGCGACAGACGCTCCCCCGCCGCCGCTGACCACGGCGGACGGCACGCCGCTCAAGGCGAGCCTTGCCCGCGCCGAGCGGCGTAACCGGCTGCGCGCGCTGCTGTTGGTGGCCCCGCTGTTTCTGTTCATCCTCGTGTTTTTCCTGATGCCGATCGGCGACATGCTGTTTCGCAGCGTCGAGAACCAGATCGTCGGAGAAGTCCTGCACCGGACCGTTCCATTGCTGGCGGACTGGGATGAAACCAGCGGCGAGCTGCCGCCGGAAGAAGTTTTCCGCGCGCTGGCCGATGATTTCAAGGAAGGCCGGGAAGCGCGCACCATCGTCAAGGTCGGCCGGCGGATGAATTACGAACAGTCCGGCATGACCAGTTTGTTCCGCGGTACGGCGAGAAAGGCCGCCAGACTCGAAGCCGGCCCGTACAAGGCAGGCGCTGATCAAGATCAACAAGAAGTGGGGAAGTATCGAAACCTGGCGGTTGCTCAAGCGCGAGAGTGCGCCGCTCACCCTCTCCTACTACCTCGCATCGCTGGACTTGCGGTTCGACGATGGCGGCAAGATCGTCGCGCAGCCGGAAGACAAACAGATCTACGTGCAGCTTTTCGTTCGCACGCTCAAGCTCAGCGGGCTGATCACCCTACTGTGCCTGACACTGGGTTTCCCGATTTCCTATCTGCTGGCGACCCTGCCCGCGCGCACCAGCAACCTGCTGATGATCCTGGTGCTGCTGCCGTTCTGGACGTCGCTGCTGGTGCGCACCACTGCATGGATCGCGCTGCTGCAGAAAGAAGGCGTGATCAACGACACGCTGGTGGCGATTGGACTGATCGGCAATGAAAACCGCCTCGCCATGATTCACAACGCCACCGGCACCGTCATTGCCATGGTGCACATTCTTTTGCCGTTCATGGTGCTGCCGCTCTACAGCGTCATGAAGAACATCCCGCCGAGTTACGTCCGTGCGGCGCGCTCGCTGGGCGCAACGCCGTTCACCGCGTTCATGCGGGTTTACCTTCCCAATACCGTGCCGGGCATCGGCGCCGGTGCGATCCTCGTATTCATTATCGCCATCGGCTACTACATCACGCCGGCACTGGTCGGCGGCGTGTCGGGCACCTTGATCAGCAACCTGATCGCGTATCACATGTCGAGTTCGCTCAACTGGGGGCTGGCTGCGGCGCTGGGTTCCGTGCTGCTCGCCCTGGTGCTGGTGCTGTATTTCCTTTACGACAAGGTTGTCGGCATCGACAACATGAAGATGAGCTGATGCCACTACCCGCCTACGCCGGCCCGCTGGAGCGCATCTGGCATTACGCGTTCCGGATGATCTGCGGCCTGATCTTTTTCTTTCTGATCGCGCCGCTGGTCGTCATCGTTCCGCTGTCGTTCAACGCGGTGCCGTTTTTTACCTTCACGCCGGAGATGCTCTCGCTCGACCCGGCCGGTTATTCGCTCCAGTGGTACGAGGATTTCTTCAGCAACGAAAACTGGCACGGCGCGGTCAAGAACAGCTTCATCATCGCCGTGTTTGCAACGCTGATCGCGACGACGCTGGGCACCATCGGCGCGCTGGGGCTGAGCCGGTCGCAGATGCCGTACAAATCCACGGTCATGGCGATCCTGATTTCGCCGATGATCGTGCCGTTGATCATTTCGGCAGCGGGCATGTATTTCTTCTATTCGAAGATCGGCCTCGCCTCCACGCATCTCGGCGTGATCCTGGCGCACGCCGCGCTGGGCACGCCATTCGTGGTGATTACGGTGACCGCCACGCTGGTCGGTTTTGACCAGAGCCTGATCCGGGCCGCCTACACGCTGGGGGCATCGCCCACCGTGACGTTCTTCAAGGTGATCGTTCCGCTGATCTCGCCCGGTGTCATCTCGGGCGCCTTGTTCGCCTTCATCACGTCGTTCGACGAAGTGGTGGTGATCCTGTTCGTCGGCAGTTACGAACAGCGCACGATTCCGTGGCAGATGTTCTCCGGTATCCGCGAGCAGATCAGCCCGACGATACTGGCAGTCGCCACCATGCTGATCCTTGTTTCGATCTTGCTGCTGACGTCACTGGAACTGATCCGCCGTCGCGGCGAACGGCTGCGCGGCATCCGGCCAGGCTAGTTGAAACCGTCCACGGCCCCACTTTCACGGTGAGGCGTTGCAACCCGCTGACTTGCCGCGTCACCCGGGCTTGCAGGGCGCGCCCGCATATTGATGCCGGTCAACGCGGTATTCCTGGCCATTCCAGCGTATGACCGGGAAACAGAAACCGGGACCACCCACTTCGATATCCGGCCAGCCGGCAACGCCTCGTTCAGGCAGGAAAACGGGAATGCCGATGCTGCTGACGATCCGCTTCCATGCACCGTCGGGTTGCCGGCTCACCACGCTGAATCCTGTCCCCGTAAAGCCGTAGCAAAACGTTCCGCCTTCGGTGATGACGGCTTCCGGTTCGCCGTCTCCGTTCAGGTCGCGAACCTCGTCAATCACACCGGGGCGATAGGACAGCGTTCCCGGGTCTTCGCAAGCGCGCCATTGCTCGCCGTGGCGGGTGAAACCGGCCGCCTGAAACGCGGCCGTTTCGTCATCTTCGGACAAGCGCATCCGCGAGGGAAGCTCGGCGCTGCATTGCCATCCGGCGCAGGCGGTGGCAGTCACCGCAATTACGGTGAACCAGCGGTTCACCTTGCAACTGCCATGAGGACCGGCGCCAACGCCCTGTCGGAACACGCCATCGCGCAACCGGGACCGCACCGGTGCGTAACGCTAGTTGGTTTTCCTGAACACGATCAGCGTGCCGTCGAAATCACCCTCCAGGTCTGCGCCACGTTTTGCCATCGTGAGCTTGTTGCCGTCTACGCCCTCGATCACCACCTTTTCGCCTTTGGCCGTGTACCTGAGTGACTCAACGTCCCCGCTCACGGTCATGCGCACCGTGCTGTCGTCGAGAAATTCAACAATCATCTGGTCGCCTTTCGGACCGGCTGCGTAGCGGTTGCCAACGAGACCGTTCGAGGACGGCGCCTTGGCAGCCGGTGTCGAAGCAGCGGCCTTGGCCGCGGCAGCCGGTTTCGCATCACCCTTGCAGTACTTGCCGAGTATGCCGCCGCCATCGAGACAGCCCGCATCGTCGATGCGCAGGACGGTGACCTCGCCGGCGTTGTTGATCTTGACCTTGCCGTCCTCGACCACATAGGTCGCTTCCTTGGTCATGCCCATGAAGGTGAGTTCGGCCTTGTCCGCACTCACGAATTCGATCTTGTCGAGAAAGCCGGTGTTTTCACCGGAATAGACACCTTCCAGGGACGACCCGGACCCGCAGGCGACCAGGACCATCACTACCGAAACAAACGCATTCCTTCCGATCATTGGAGCCTCCCCAAAAGAAACACATTGCCAGCAGATACTACTCACCTTGCATATGCGAACATCATGCCGCCGCAACGCGCTGACGGTCAATAGTGCTTCATGCTTCCCGGCTCTGGCGGTGAGGCCGCGCGACAATCGGGGGCGGACGCCTGTTCAAGGGCCAGGGCCTCTTCCAGGGTCCAGTACTCAGGTCGCGATTCCGAAGATGGGGCTCACGCTGCGCGCAGACATCAGCTCGCGCATCGCGGCATCGTCGGGCCGCTGCCCGTAGCGGCTGGCCGCATCGAGCACCCTGGGCAACAGGTCCATGTCGCCAACCGTGTTGATGAACACATCGCCGCGGCCCATCACCCAGTGGATCGCCTTGTCGATGTCTGCCTGCGCCTCGAACGGCTGGTACCAGGTGTCGCGGTTCTTCGTTGTGATGCCCCATGGCCCTCGCGCGATGGACTTGATGGTCTGCACGGCGACGTTGCGTTGCCTGCATAACGCCACCACGGCATCGAAGCCGCGCCGGTAGCGTTCGTTCTCGTACATGAGGAAGTTCAGCGGCATCAATACCGAGTCGAAATCGAACCGCTCCAGCGAACGCCGGTGCATGGCGGCGATGGTCCAGCTGTGGCCGGTGATGCCGATGAACCGGGTGAGCCCCTCCTCGCGCGCTTCGACCACCGCTTCCAGCGCACCTTGCGCGCCAAAGACCTGGTCCCAGTCATCCGGGTGGGCCATCGAATGGAGTTGCAACAGATCGACGTGATCGACTTGCAGCCGGTCGAGCGAGCGCCGGATCTCGTCGCGTGCCGACGGGTAGTCGCGCTCACCGGTCTTGGTGGCGAGAAAGAACCGTTTGCGGTGCTCGCGCATCCATGGCCCGATGCGCAGTTCCGAGTCACCGTAGCGCGGCGCGGTGTCGATGTGGTTGACGCCGTATTCGAGCAGCACTTCGAGCGTGGCGTCGGCCTGCGCCTGCGTGGCGCCGTTCATGAAGGCCGCACCGCCGAATACGGTGACGGTGCTGTCGTGGCCGGTGCGGCCAAACGGACGTTTTTCGATCATGTTTCTTTCCTGGGATAGCGGATTCCGGTCAACGGGTCGCAAGCGACTGGTAAACATTGAAACTTGACGTGTAACAAGTCACGGGTGACATGAGACTGGTCACGAGAGGCGCTTTACCCGCTTTGCATCGACGTTAAGTTCCAACAGTCTTTAACATGGCCTGGGAGTTCATTCCAATCCGACGATGGTGGATACTCTGGCTAATATCAACGGCGCACGCGCCTGACTTGCGGCGTCGCCGGGTAGGTGCCCGGGCACAGCTGACTCGAAGCCAGGGTCACGCAACAACGCCGCAAACCGATTGGCCAGATGATTTCGCAATGCTTGGTCGGCACCAGTGATTTCTTCGGTTATCTCCGGTCGACCATCCAGCACGGCGATTACGTCTTCAAGGTCATGACTCGCAAGATAGTCACCGCCGCCGCGATTCTCGAATGCCGCCAGTTTGGTTGCAAGGAAGTAAGGGGCGGTCACCAGTCGAAATTGGTCACCACTGGGTAAGCTCACATTGGTCGCATTCTCCAGTGCCGGTTGATACCACGGGTTACCAAAACCCAGAATGCTCGGGTTGGTAGGCATCACGTCCAGCAAAACACCAGACCCGGCCCACCGGCATATAGGCGCTTCCGGACTTTGGTCTTCCTTGAAGCCGCGCGCACGCAGTTTCTTGGCAAGGCGGTGATAGTCCTCGACGGAGGCCACCTCGGTGATGACATCGACGTCTTGCGTAGCACGAATTGGAGGCGCGGCAACATCTGTCAGGAGCATTCCCGTTGCACAGCCGCCCAGAAACACCATCCGCTCCGCGAGCGGTCCCAGTTGATGGACCACACGCTCGAGTATTTCGAGGTTCGGGTTGCGTTCTCTATGCATCGTAGCTGGATAAACGCTTCTGCAACGCCTTGACTGCACTATTTCGTTCGCGCGCCCTCCCGCCTCTGATCGCATCAACCAGCGCCAGCAATTCGTACAACCTGCGGTCGGCCCTCGCGGCGACCGGGACGGACTTGTACAACGGAGAAAACGCCGTGCCGCGCTCCGTGCCCAGCGGATCCGGCCAAACCGGCATCGGCTCCTCCGATGGTGCGAAGGAGTCGCTAAGCGGCGGCACAACGTAAATGGTTGGCATGCCCCGGGTTAACTCACCGCGTTCCGGGACAAACACATAGCGCACGCCATGGATCAGGAACTCGATGAGATTACGTATATTGGGTATCAAGGCGCCTTGCTTTCGTACCGCGAGTTGCGCAGCCAGGGCACGCCTGCCCGCGGCGTGTACCTCCGCTGGACTCATCCCGAGCTCGATAGCTACCTTGCCGTATGACCAGTGGTTGCTCTGCAAAACCACCAGTTTCAGCAAAAATAAAACATCTTGCGGCTTGAGGATCATTGCTGTTCCCGTATTCTCTATTCGCGATTCGCGAATGAAGAATACCCTTCTGGCGGGACATGTCAAGAGGGGCTGCCGTTAGCGCCACCAGAAATGGCCTGAACAGCTTCGAACCATCGCCGCCACGACAGCCGGGGTCAGCAAGCCGTACTGAGGTACCGTACCCGGCCGAGCGAGCGCCGGATCTCGTCGCGTGCCGACTGGTAGTCGCGCTCACCGGTCTTGGTGGCGAGAAAGAACCGTTTGCGGTGCTCGCGCATCCATGGCCCGATGCGCAGTTCCGAGTCACCGTAGCGCGGCGCGGTGTCGATGTGGTTGACGCCGTATTCGAGCAGCACTTCGAGCGTGGCATCGGCCTGCGCCTGCGTGGCGCCGTTCATGAAGGCCGCACCGCCGAACACGGTGACGGTGCTGTCGTGGCCGGTGCGGCCAAACGGACGTTTTTCGATCATGTCACTTTCCTGGGTCAGAAGTATTTGCCGGCGGTTGCCTGTGCTGTTCCCGGTAAACGTTCAAGCGCTCGAAACCACTGCTGCCAATCCTGGCGCATGTTGATCGCTTGCGCTCGTTTCTACTTGCACCAGTTTCTACATGCACCAGTTTCTACATGAACCGATAACACCTGTAACAGTATCACTTGCACCAATATCAGTCGTGTCGCGCCTCGGTTTGGTGCGTGCCGTTCGCCTGGCTCGAGAAAGTCTTCCAGAAGCAATGAAACAATTCAGTGCTACCCCCGTGCTCTCGCCGCCGATCCAGCCAGAGAAAATCCAATGCGCTTTGCAATCGCGCGATTCACGTCTATGCTACCCGTCATGCGTGTCGAACCGATGCGCATTGTGAAGGACGCGTGACGCGGAAGTCGCGCAGCGTGTCTTGCTGCGACGGCGAGACAGCGCCGGGCACGCGGCCTAAGTCGATTGCGGGCCGCGGACAAGGGCGGTAGTGAAACACGGTACTTCGGGTGGTAACTCAAAATTCCAAGGAGGATTCGAATATGTCGGTCAGGAATCTGTATTTAGGCCTGTTGGCGAGCGCGGCGATTGCAATTGCGCCGCCACTCATCAGCAGCGCAGTTGCGCAAGACGCTGTCTCCCATGAGATGTTGGTGACCGCCCAGGATGACCCCAATAACTGGCTGATGGCCATCGGCAACTACACCGGCAATCGCTACAGCAAGCTGAACCAGATCAATGCCTCGAACGTTGGCAAGCTGGTGCCGAAGTGGATTTTTTCCCTGGGCACACTCGATGCGCAGAACACCACGCCGGTGGTGCATAACGGCGTCATGTACGTGACCGCGTCCCACGGCCGCACCTACGCGCTGGATGCCGCGACGGGTATCGAGAAATGGCGTTATGTGCATCAACTGCCCGAAGGTGTCGGCGGTGTCATGTGCTGCGACATCGGTAACCGGGGCGTTGCCATTTACGGCGACAAGGTCTTTGTTGCCACGCCCGATGCGCATGTGGTCGCGCTCGACATGAAAACCGGCAGCGTGGTGTGGGATGTCACGCTCGGTAACTGGGAGCATGCCTACACGATGACCGTGGCGCCACTGGTCGTGAAGGGCAAGGTCATTGTCGGCATGTCCGGCGCCGAGTACCCGACGCGTCTGTTCATCGAGGCGCTCGATGCAAACACCGGCAAGCAGGCATGGCGGACCTACACGATCCCCGGCCCGGGCGAGCCGGGTCACGATACCTGGGGCACGACCGAAGCGGCCATGAATGGCGGTGCGTCGGCGTGGATCACCGGCTCCTACGACCCCGAGCTTGACCTGCTGTACTGGGGTGTCGGCAACCCCAACCCCGACTGGGACGGCACCGTGCGCCCGGGCGACAACCTCTATTCCAACTCGACCCTGGCATTGAACCCGGACACCGGCGAGATCAAGTTCTACTTCCAGTACACGCCGGCCGACGTCTGGGACTATGACGGCAACAACGAGCCGGTTCTGGTCGACTACGGCAATGAAAAGGTCTGGCTCCACGGCGACCGCAACGGTTATCTCTACAAGATCGACCGGACCAACGGCAAGTTCCGTTACGGCGTAGAAATCTCCAAGGTCAATTGGGCCACCGGCTTTACGCCGGAAGGCCGCCCGATCTGGAACATGGAGAAAGTGCCAACCTACGAGTACGAGGCCAAGGACATCTGCCCGGCTTCGGAAGGCGGCAAGTGGTGGAACCCGATGACGGTCAATCCGGAAAGCGGCTGGGTTTTCGTGCCGAGCCGTGAAATCTGCGTCGACATCAAGAGCGCGCCGCTTGGCGAAGGCCTCAATCCGGACGAGCGTACCCTTGGCAAGCCCTACTGGGGCATCGGTACCGTCAGCTGGCGCACCGGCTATGGCCAATTGGTGGCATTCGACGGAAAGACCGGCAAGAAAATGTGGACGGTCAAGGATCGTTCGCCCTTCACCAGTGGCCTGATGTCAACGCGCGGCGGACTGTTGTTCGCCGGCACGCCGGAAGGTGATTTCCGCGCCTACGACCAGAAAACCGGCAAACAACTGTGGTCGTTCCAGACCGGCTCCGGCATTTTCGGCAGCCCGTCTACTTACACCGTGAACGGCAAGCAGTTTGTCGCTGTGCCTTCGGGCTTCGGCGGCTGGACCGGTTGGGCGCATTTCGGAGAAGGCGGCGCGCCTTGGCTCAAGGATAGCCGCAAGGGCGGGATCATCATCGGCTTCGGTTTGCCGTGATCGAATCCTTGCGCTGATTGAAACTGCGCTGATTAAATCTTGCGTAGAGGTCGAGCCCGGCTCGACCGCGTGACACCGCCCCGGGGAACCGTTTTCTCCCCGGGGCTTTTTACACCCGATAGCCGGTTGAATCGAACCGGCTCAAGACAGATACAAACGAACCATGATCGGAAGAATATTTTTTTGTTTGCTCTCCCTTGCCCTGGCCTTGCCGGTCATCGGCTCCGTCGCCTTTGCCGGTGCCGGCGATATTGATACGGCCGAGCAGGCCGGCGCCGACGCTGCCGCCGATCCGGACAAGAATCCATACACCGGCGATGCGGCCGCAATAGAGGCAGGCCGCAAGTTGTGGCGCAAGACCGGCTGCTACAGTTGCCACGGCGGTGTGGCGGAAGGCGGCGTTGGTCCCAGTCTGATCGACGACGAGTGGATCTACAAACCCACCGACAAGACCTTGTTCAAAACCATCGCCGAGGGCCGCAAGGGAACGGTGATGGTCGGCTGGTCGAAGGAACTCGACCCCGACCAGACCTGGAAAGTGATCGCCTATATCCGCTCGCTCTATCAAGGCGACCCGGACAAGATCATCTGGTGAGGCGCACACCGCGCATCGCAGCGGCGATCGCGGATTTGCCGGCGGCGGTTTCGCCGGGTATTGCAAAAAGGCATCGCGCGCGGCGACTTCCGGCAACCGCCGGCAGTCTTCAACGCGCGCTGCGCCGCATCAAACCATTTCTTGCTGTTTCGCCGGCATTCTGTTTCACTGACCAGTGAAGCGGGCACGATGTTGACTGTCGCCAGCGTATCTACGACGCCATAGGCAAGCGCAGGCGCACTGATCATCACAAAGGCGCGGGTATCTACACCAACGCCGATGCCCACACGGACGCGGAGCGAACCCATGAGCAATGACATCATCATCGAAGCCTGGAACACGGTCCTGTTCAAGAAATTCACCCGCTTCCGGCATCTGTTCGTGGACGGATACTCCCGCTATAGCGACAAATACCTTGCCACACATCCTTACCAGCCGGGAACGACGGTGCTCGATGTCGGATGCGGTTGGGGCGACACGACCATCAAGATCGCCGCGTCGGTCGGACCGAAGGGCAAAGCATTTGGCGTGGATTGCGCGGAAAACTATATCGGCATCTGTAATTCCGACGCCAAAAAGGCAGGCGTGAATAACGCCGACTTTTTTGTCGCCGATGTGGAATCGCAAGACCTGCGCGGGCCATACGACGCTGCCTTCGCCCGTTGCGGAACCATGTTCTTCACCCTTCCCGGTGCGGCGATGAAAAACATCAGGAAGTCCCTCAAGCCCGGTGGCAGGTTCACGCAGATCGTCTGGCGCAAGCGCGAAGACAATGCCTGGCTGCACGACGCGGAACTGATCACCAAGGAGATTGTTCCGGTGATTTCACACGAGGAGACCGATGCCGTGCATTGCGGGCCGGGGCCCTTCTCCATGGCCGGGCCGGACATGGTCAGTGACATGTTGCAAATGACCGGTTACCAGGGCGTCAGTTTCGAACGCTTCGATACCGACATGTGTATCGGGCGGGATATCGACGAAGCCGTGGAGTTTGCGCTGAATATCGGCCCGGCCGGTGAAATCATCCGGCTGGCGGAAGAAGACGGCGAACGGCTTACGCCGAAGGTCAAGGAATCGCTGAAGGCGCATTTCGGAAAATCGGTACGCGATGACGGCAGTGTGTGGGCCGGGTCCAGTGCCTGGTTTGTGACCGCCTACAATCCCGGTTAGCACTCTTCGCCGCGGTCACGGATTCACAGCGACGATCGCTCTGATCGAGCGTGTTTCTCGATTACAGGGATTGTTTATCCGGCACCAGTCAGCGCTGCACGCGAAACGGTCAGACCCCAGGTTCGTCTGGTATTTCCGCACATTCTTGCTGCGCCGCGCTTCGCAGCTTCCGAAGCGTTAAGTCCGTAATCTGACATCACTCGCACGGTCAAGGTTTCAAGCGAGATGACTACTCACTTACTACTTAACTTTTTCAGGAGATACCACCATGTTCAAAACCATCATCACCGCCGCTCTTTTCGGTCTGTCCGTTAACGCCTTCGCCGCTGTTAGCGATCTGTCAAACGTCACCCACGGTTCGCAGGCCGGCCAGGAAATGAAGATTGGCCAGATCAGCGAAGCGAAGTGGAGCGACCGCAACGCAGGCGGCCCCCAGACCGAAGTCAAGCCGTTCGCGAAATCCGCTGGCAACTACCGCTTCGGTGACATCTCGAACGTCACGCACAACTAAGTCGACAGACTGGTTGGGTTAATCAACCACACACAGGGGCTACCGGACAGCGAACCGTCCGGTAGCCTCTTTTCATTTGCCTCGATCCCTCCCTGCAGTACTTAACAGAGATGGCCCCGCAGTGCGCACGCTGCCTAACGTCAACGATCCAAACTCACGCGTGCGCTCAGCGCCTGGTCGACGCGGACTTTTCACGGGTTGCTCGCCAAACAATGCTTCCCGGCATCGGCGCGCCTTGGGCAATTGCGGATCGACTTCCACCGCACACACGGCTACATCCAACATCACGAAGCCGTTTGGTCAAAAAATACTCCTCCCGTAACCCGCCCTATATGCCCACACAACACTCGGGAGGCGTGGATCGACATTATTGCCAGCGCATAAAATTGCCGCGGTAGTGTTCTATTACTAATGATCGTTGAACAAATACCAGATCGGATCCCACACTGTCTGGCGACTCTCGAGTACTTGTTGGATATAACTATGTCTCGGCTGACGTCATCGCGTCCCCAGTGAGTATTTTAAAAAGAGGCCCATTGATGTAATAGTTGGAGCGGCCAATTTTTTGTTTTTCGAGAAATCCCGCTCTCGTCAGCGCTTCGAGATATTTGGTAGCCGTTAGACGAGAAACGTCCAGATCGCGTTGGACAAATTCGATTTTTGTGTAGGGATGCGAGAACAGGTTGTTGATCAGGTCCTGGCTGTAGAATTTGTGCTGCGCACGGATTCGGTGTTTGTAATCGAGTAGTAACGCCTTAATAGCCTGGATGACATTGATGCCCTCTCGCGCAGTTTGCTCCACTGCGGTCAACATGTATAACACCCACTCTTCCCAGCAGTCGCTATCGCGCACCGCTTGCAGCAGCCGATAGTACTCACTCTTGGTACGGACAATATGACGGCTCATGTAGAGCACAGGGATGTCGAGAAGGCCGTGCTTGACAAGGTAGAGCACGTTGACAATGCGACCAGTACGGCCGTTGCCGTCATAGAAGGGATGGATGCTCTCGAACTGATGATGGATGAGCGCCATTTTGATCAATGGATCAGCGTCGAACAGGGCATCTTCGTTGATGAAACGCTCTAGCCCACCCATCAGTTCGGCAATGACATTGGCGTCTTGCGGTGGAGTGAACACCGTGCGTCCACTGGAACTCTTGAGCGCCGTGCCCGGTAGTTTGCGGAAGCCGGCGTTGTTTTGCTCCAGTTCAGCCTGTATTTGCAGGATATGGTTGTTAGTCAGCAGATGGGTTTGCTGAACGGCTTCAAAGCCGACGCGGAGCGCTTGCCGGTACCGGGCAACCTCTTTGCTGGCCGACCCCGTTGCAGCCTCCGGGTAGGCAGCATCTCGAAACAGTTCGTCGTGCGTGGTCACGATGTTTTCTATGGCCGAGCTGTCCTTGGCTTCCTGCAGGCCAAGTGTGTTGATGAGGATGCCCTGGTTAGGCATGGAGGCAGCGACACCCTTGAGTTCGGCCAGCCCCCGACTTGCCGCGTTCAGTCTTCTGAGTATGTCGGGCCGCTCTAAGCGGGCGGGCTGCAGGTCGGTCAGCGGTCGGATTTCAGTCATTTCCTGGCGAACGAGCGATAATATGTATAGGTAATCGGTATTTTATATACATGTCTGCTCCAACATGTAAAGAAAACCGGCCTCTTGTTGCCGAATGGCCGTCAGGAGTTGTGCTGGTTCGTCTCCCGTTTGCTGAATCTGCGTGCTGCCGCATGCTAACCACAAGCGCCTTTCGTGAAGCAGCCATTTCGCCCTCGACCCTCCCTCTTTAGGCGTTACGAAGGGGGGCCAGCATCCAACTCGTGAGACGCAAAGCTTGGGCTGGTCGAACCCCAGTTAGAAGCGTTGGAATCACAGTTACCCATCAGTCGCGATTCACTGATCGCGAATGCTTTGCTCGAGCGCATGCGAAGCCGTGAACAAGGCACCGTCAATTTGGCGGGTCAACTCGCAATTGGTCAGCGAGCTTAGGCGTGATGAAAGCTACCGGGGTCCAAGGGCAACTCGCACTCAGGAACTGCAGGACAGCATCGAGCAGCCGGCGCGGGTGCGCGCCCAGTCGGGCCGGCGGGCCGCGAAGTGTTCACGGCCGGGCTGCTCGTCATAGGGCCGGCGCATGACGTCGAGCAACTCGTGAATACCCGCATAGTCGCCCTGCCCGGCCCGGTCGATGGCCTGCTGCGCGAGGTAGTTGCGCAGGACATATCTGGGATTGGCCTTGCGCATTTTCTCGCGCCGCCGCTCTGCTGACAGCGTGTCGTCGCGCAGACGTGCAGCGTAGCGCCGCAGCCAGTCATTGAATTCCGGCTCTGCCCGTTTGCGTTTGGCTTCGTCATAGAACGCGTCTTCGAGCGGCGCCAGTGACGGTTTCTCCGCATCGACAGCGCAGAGCGCGCGGAAGAAGATGGTCATGTCGACTTCGGCTGCTTGCATCAAGCCGTGCAAGCCCTGCATCAGCATCAGGTCGTCTTCACGGCATTCGGCAAGGCCGAGTTTGGCGGCAACGTCGTTGCGCGTGGCTGCGTTGTAGGTGTCGGCGTAACGTTGCAGCCCGTCCTTCAGCGGTTCGATGGATCGCAAATGCGGGCGCCAGCGCGTTCGCGAGCTGGCCCAGGTTCCAGTAGGCGATCTCGGCCTGCTGACCGAAGCGGTAGCGCCGGCCGCCGGCATCGGTGGTGTTGGGCGTCCAGTCCGGGTCGAAGTTGTCGATCCAGCCGTAGGGCCCGTAGTCGATGGTGAGCCCGAGGATCGACATGTTGTCGGTGTTCATCACGCCGTGCACGAAGCCGACGCGCATCCAGTGCGCGATCATGCGCGCGGTGCGCTCGCAGACCTCGCCGAACCAGTCGGCGCGAGCTGCTCGCTGCCGGTGCTGCCGTTCGCCGAGATCGGGGAAGTCGCGTGCGATCGTGAAGTCGACGAGCTTGCTCAGCAGCGCGACGTCGCCGCGCGCCGCCGGCAGCTCGAAGTTGCCGAAGCGGATGAACGAGGGCGCGACACGGCACACGATGGCGCCGGGCTCGGCCTGCGGCCGGCCGTCGTAGAACATGTCGCGGACCACGTCTTCGCCGGTCGCCACCAGGCACAGCGCGCGCGTGGTCGGCACGCCGAGATGGTGCATCGCCTCGCTGCAGAGGAACTCGCGGATCGACGAACGCAGCACGGCGCGGCCGTCGGCGCTGCGCGAGATACGGCGTCGGCCCGGCGCCCTTCAGCTGCAGCTCCCAGCGCTGGCCCGCGCGTTGACCGATTCGCCGAGCGTGATGGCGCGGCCGTCGCCGAGCTGTCCCGCCCAGTTGCCGAACTGGTGGCCGCCGTAGTTGGCGGCGTACGGCTGCAGCCGGCCGACGAGCAGCGTTGCCGCCAAACACCTGGGCGAAGTCCGGTGATGCATGTACCTGCGCGTCGGATGCCGAGGAGCGCCGCCACCTCCGCGAGTGGGCGATGAGTCGGGGCTGCGGTACCGGGGTCGGGTGACGCGCGAGTAGCAGCGCTCCGGCACCTGTCGCACGCGCGGACCGGATTCCCGGTCGGCGGGCAGCTGCGCACGAAGCTATTGTCGAATTGGCAGCGGATTGCAGCATGGTACCTGGATGCTAAGGCGAGACGAAGCGGAACAACTGGTCTGGAGTTAGGGTGGAACGACCATGGAAGTGCCGGGTGAAGACAACGTCACCCGGTAAAGCCAGCTCGGACGTCCTCGGGTTCCGCCTCCGCGGCACCTTCAATACACTTCCACCGTCGCCTTCCGCACCTGGCGGTACCTGCGCAGGTCGGCCATGATCCACGGGAAGGCGCCATCCGACGACGCTTCGGACTTCTACTGGAAGTCTCGATGTTGGTATTGAACAGGATGTAGGAGTTGATGTCTTCGAGTTTTCGAAGATCAATCTTGACGACAACTGCCTTCCGGCTCGGGGTTCGGGACAGCCGGTCAGTGCGTGGCCAGAATCTACGGGTAGATGCTTCATCGTCATGCCTTCGAACGCTGGATCGTGTAACGCAAGATCAGAATTCCAGGCGACAACCCGCGCCCGCGCCTTCGTACTGGAGAACAGGACTGCCGCTGTGTGCGGCACGCCAGAGCACGATGTACTGGTCCTGGCCGCCGTATCGGAAGCGTCGTAGACGATTCCGCCTGCTGCAACAGCGCCAGCAGATGGTGCTCGACGGCGAGCATCATCGGCGTAGACCGAAAGCCAGGCACAGGCACCTCCGCTGCGGCGGGCAACGGCGGCGAACGGCCGCTTCGCCGATCCGCCATGGCCGCTCCAGCCGGGCGGCGGGTTTGTCGACGGAGTAAAGATCTTCAGGTCGAGGATGAAGCCTGGAGCCGAATGTTCGATCTGATCGGCGTAGGCGAAGTCGCTGTGGATTGTGGTGCCGTAGATGATCGAGATGGGCCGTTCGTCCGTTCGCTGCAAGGGCACGCGTACGCTGATTGACCTGCGGAATGCCGATACCGTGGCTGATGGAAGATCGCCCCGCCCTGGTGTCCGCCAGAGCTTTAGTTTCGTGCGGCGTGTTCATATAAACCGATGGTGCGGCAGCACGAAGCGCGGTGCATTTTCTCTTTTCCTTTTGACGAGAAAAGCGCACTGTCGGGCAGTCGCGGCTCTGAGCTGATCGAAAAGGGTTGTCGAGGAGCGGAATCGCTGGAGCACGAAACGGTCTCGATGCAACTGACCGGCATCGAAAGTGATGGCGCTGTGCTGGCTGCATGATGACTTCCGACATGCGTCCGCCTAGTTCACCAACGCTCTCAACCTGGTAGACCGCGCGCGAGCAACGATGGTCCGACGAGGAAGGGTATCCGAGCGCGCCGAGCGCCGAGGAACATCGCCCACCAGAACGTGCTCAGCAAGTTGTCGTGGCTGAAACGTACCGACGCTGAACACGTGATCGCGCTGGTACGGGGATGACCAGTGCGCCAAGTATCGTGGTCTTTGGCCAACTTCGTACTGGACGGGCAATCTGTGACGCAATATTCCGCTGTCACCGGACAGTACCCTGGCCAAGCGCAATGGTGCCGGCGAAGCATGTATCCGAGATGATCATTCTGGTCAGCAGGTTCGCCATCATCGGCATGTTGCTGATGGAACCTGGCCAGAAAGACAGGGGGATGCGGAACACTGACCAGAAAGTCACCAGCCGTGCCGGAGCTGGTGGAAAC
>CAWBXZ010000021.1:0-9595 GCA_963792855.1 uncultured beta proteobacterium
TGCTGCCAACAGTTGATCGCCGCCTAATTACTTTAGGCTCCCGCATCAGTTGCGTTTTCAAGCAGGGCAATCAACCGCTGCGCAACCGTTAAGAGTTCATCGCTATTTGTTGGAGCATGTCGGGTCGGATCGAGGTCGCCTCTTTTCCATATAGGTACCAGATGAACGTGGACGTGTGGCACGCCGAATCCTTCGACAATGATTCCCGTTCGTGGGGCGCCCGCCGCCTTTGCGATAAACGGCATTAGTTTTCGAACGCGTTCGAACAGTTTCGCATGGGCCTGGGGCGACATTTCGTCTATCCACGGCACATGGGCACGGGGAACCAGAAGAACATGCCCCCTCGCGATCGGCTTGATGTCCAGGAATGCCACATGTTCCCTGTCTTCCCAGACCATGTGTGCATCGGCGGTTCCTTCAACGATACCGCAGAAACCGCAATCGACGTTCTTCATGCTCATTAACGTATTGCGTGACCCAACGCCAAAGCGTAGCCACGCCGCTTCTTGGTCGGTTGGAGCGTCTTGTTCGAGCCGGTTACAGATCACAAACTATATCCCCGGTCCAACAGACATACCAAATGGCGCTCGGCAAAGTCTGTTTTCTCATTTCGGCGAAAGCTTTTGATACGTCCATGCTGCCCAATCCGCCTTTGGTCGATCAAACAGAATTCCAGACAGGCTCAGTCTGCCTGTGCGAGTGGGCCGGTAATATCTTGTCGATTCTCGCGTACCCTTCAAAGGTGGGGCCCAGAGTGAATAAACCCGGAGTGAAAAAATCGGTCGCATCAATATTGCCCAGGCGTTGTTTGTTTTCGATTGTTATCGGGCCTCTCGTGACACGGGCCTGTTCAAAGCATTCAAAGATGTTTTGCAGGCGTATGCCATACGTGGAACTCGAAGGCGCCATGAGCGTGCCGGTCTCTGGACGGGGTTCATCCTGATCGGTTGGCGGGCTGAAGCCTCGTGTACGCCACACTTCTATTTGAGCAAACTTGAAAGACCCCTCACCGTCGCACGGTCTGATCAGTGACAGGTCTGCATCTCGCTCGACAGCGAGTTGACGTGCCTTCCACCCCCATTCAGATCCAGACAGGCTGAGAAGAACGCTAGCGCCCCAGACAGTGGTTTCAACGTGGTCTGCATTGACGAAAGATGACGGAGCGGCTTTGTCTACGTTCTGCAGTGTGTTTCGGAATGCACAAGACGGACATGGTCAGGCGGAACGAGCTCTTTTTGGCCCACCGATTTGGGGCCAACCGATTCGCAGCCCGACATCATCAGGCACACCAAACCCAGTATCAAACCAGGAACTGTGATGCTGGAGTGTCGGGATAACGATAGCGATGGGTTCATTAAGAGCCTCTGACGTTTGACATGGCGGGTCGCCAGCGGGTGCAGTCCGTTGGCGGTCCGGTTGATGGTCGGGTCAGGTATCACAATGTTTCGCGGCCGATTCCGGAAGGCCAAACACGCGATCGAAGGTCCATGTGAATGCAATGGCGTAGAAGAAAAAGAAAGCCAGGAGACCAAGGTTCGCCAGGAACGCCTTCAGAGGCGAGATATCCAGCCAAAGTGCCATGACGGGAATCAGTATGACAACAAGGCCTCCTTCGAAACCTATGCCATGCACAAAGCGCCTGGCGGGCGACCGGCCTCGTGTGGATTGACGTGCCTCCCAACGCTCGAAGATCGTGTTGAACACATAGTTCCATCCAAGCGCAATGCTGGACAGGACGAAGGCCAGGCCAACGGTCGAGGTAGCCGGTTTGTCGAACGCGAAGCTCAGCACAGGGCCTACGAAGGCAATCGCGAAAACCTCGTACAGCACGGCCTGGAGCACGCGTCGGGTTCTGGGAGTCATGGAGAAATATCGATGGGGGAGGCCTGCATCCAGTGAAGGCTAACGATCCGGTTCAGCGGCGGACCGTGCAGCGGACCGTCCACTACAACCGGTTGTTAGAAGGCGCGTCACGCTCATGCACGACGCAGGCGGTACCAGTGCTCGTCGGGGCGCAGCACCCATTCCAGGGGAGGTGGCAGTTTGAAGAAGGACGGTTCCACGTCGGTGATCTTCCAACCTACAAAGGCGGCCTCGATTTCTTCCCGGCTCACGCCCCGGATCAATGGGCGAAGTTGCCAGCGGTTGGCCAGCACAGCAGGATCACTGTAGCGTCCTCGGGTGGCCAGGGTGTCCACGCTGCGGGCCATTCAGTGTGCGGCTGTTCGGTGTCGAAGTCATGGAAGGTGCCGGTGTCTAGGATGAGCCGAAAGCTGGACCCCACTTCAGTCTTGCGGATAAGTTGTTGAAGAACGACTTTCTGTACGAGCTTCTCTCAATCACCGGCGGCCTGGACCCGCGAGCGTCCTCGATCCAAGGCCTTCACCACGAAGTCCAGCCGGTGACAACCTAGCCCCGTTTGGCAAGTTCGATGCCCCAGATTGGCTACCCGTACCGGCATCCAGGGCACGCCCAAGGGTGGCTCACGACCTTGTTCCTCGCGTTCGAAAAGCGAGGACAGCGATTGAAACACTCCTGGCAGAATCCTCAAGGTTCGAAAGCCTATTGCGGACGTAACGTTCCAGTTATGGGTTTCGCCGTCGCCGTCTTACGGTCAAGCCAAGGCGCCTGCTACAACCGCGAAGCGGTTCGGGCAGTCCCGCCCGCGAGAGCGGGCAAGCTTGGGCGTATTGACAGGCGATTGAGCACACGTGGCGCTCTTAACTCGTCAGGAAAGACTCAGATTTCTTACGCTTATTGTCAGACGCAGGCTTCCATCGTCTTAGGACCGAACACTAATAGATTGCATTTCGCTCCGGCGTGTGAGACGAGCAACACATCTTGCGAAACATTTCCAGACCAGGTTGTTTGCTCATTTCCGCTATCACGTCAAAAGTGTTGGCTTGAAACTCTTTATCACATGCTCCTCCGAGCTGGCTACATTTCATTGTTTTCATAACGTCCTCCTTGATTGAGTTAAAACACTTACGCCGAGCGATCATCCGCCGGCAACAGGCGGCGAAGCCGGCTGTTGGCGGTCGGGTGCACGCCTTGTCGGGCGTAACCCGGTCGCGCGCATCCGACGTCAGAAGTCGGCCCCAGAGCGGCCGTTGACCAGCACTACTCGGGGCTGTGATGCAACGGACGTTCTAGAGCACTTCGAAAAGAGTTGCTGCAGGAATCCTCCGGGAAAGGGCGCCTCGTTCAGCTGACTTCGAAATTACTCGCTCATCGTCGGACAGCCAGGCTCGGCCGACTGCGGTCGGCAGCCCGACCAATTCATGCGGCCACCACGCATTAGGCTCCAACGAGCATCAAGAGGCTTCGCAACGGATACTGTGAAGAGTAGACTTCGATCCTCGGCAAGCGCCACGCCGTGGGCAAGCGAGCGCCTCTAACTGAGCGTAGCTGGATGGACCTCGCCGAGCTTCTCCTGGCTTGCTCCAGAACTAGTTTGCGCAGTTTCGCAGAGCCGGAGCTTGGGGTTTCCTTGACGCGAAGGGGATATCGATCCCTTTGAGCTCTCCACCACCATCCGGAGGACGAAGTCCCATTGCGCATGTCGCAGCGAGAGCTGCCCAAACCGCCGCCAAGTAGTCCGGGTCATCGGGAATGCCCATAATCATCATTGGCGACTTGCTCACTATGGTGGCTCCCTTTCCAGTCCGTGAAAACGGATCACAACCGTAGCTACGACCCGTTCTTTACGACGGGGTGACGCACCCATGCCCGACGATTGCTCGTCGAGGCGGTCGGCAGAACGTAGCACACTCACGTTCGCCTTTCGGCCGCCGGCTTCGATGAAACGGTAATGATGAAACATACCGTACCCGAAACCGGTGATGCAGATCGCTAACATTATCCATATGAAAAGGTCGTACATACGGCATCTAACGTTAAATAGTCTGCCTAAAAACCAACTAATACGACAACCCAAGATCGCGTGCAACTTGTTTTTCTTGCAAAATCATTGCCTTCTCCTATACTGTATAAAAACACAGCTTACGTTAGGTTGCGGGAGGATGCGCAAATGCTTGATTCGACAAAGAGTCAAACCCTGCTTAAGCAAAAACCACGCTTGCTTGAGCAGGTGCACCAGGCCATTCGACGCCTGCATTACAGCCGCCGGACTGAGGAGGCATATGTCGGGTGGATAAAGAAGTTTATCTATTGGAGCGGGAAACGCCACCCGG
Organism: uncultured beta proteobacterium; assembly: GCA_963792855.1. GTDB lineage: Bacteria > Pseudomonadota > Gammaproteobacteria > Burkholderiales > Eutrophovitaceae > SG8-40. The sequence continues at coordinate 4,194 of CAWBXZ010000021.1, forward strand.
CAACGCTTGGTGCGTCGGAGGTCAGCGCGTTTCTCAGCTATCTCGCCACGGAACGCAATGTGGCGGCAGCCACACAGATTGGCTCCGGCCGCTTCGCTTAACTTTCGCTTCGCGAAAGTTAGCCTGCACCGCAACAAGCTTCGCGTGTTGTCAAGCGCTTGCGGCACTGCTGTTTCTGTACCGGCAAGTACTGGGCCTGGAGTTGGGGTGGTTTGACGATCTGGTTCGTGCAAAACGTCCGGTGCGCTTGCCGGTGGTGCTGTCGACACAGGAGACGACGTCATTACTGGAGCAGTTGCAGGGCCCGCACTGGTTAATGGCGAGTCTTCTTTACGGCGCGGGTTTGCGGCTGATGGAGTGCCTGCGTCTGCGCGTGAAGGATGTGGACTTTGCCTACCGGCAAATCCTGGTGCGCGATGGCAAGGGGCGAAAGGACCGGGTAACGATGTTCCCGGAGAGTACGGTACAGCCGATGCAGCAACAACTCGGTCACGCGAAGAAACTGCACGAGTTCGATCTGCGCGAGGGGTATGGCGAGACGCACCTGCCTTACGCTTTGGCGCGCAAGTACCCGAGAGCCGGATTCGAGTGGGGCTGGCAGTATGTGTTTCCGTCCACGAAACGCTCGGCCGACCCGGATGACGGTGTGATCAGGCACCATCACCTCGATGATTCAGTGCTGGCTCGCGCGCTGAAGGAGGCAAGGCGCCGGGCAGGATTCAGCAAGCCTGTCAGCGCGCATGTGTTACGCCACTCTTTCGCGACCCACTTGCTGCAGGATGGCTACGACATCAGGACGGTGCAGGAATTGCTCGGCCACGCCGACGTCAGTACCACCATGATCTACACCCACGTGCTCAACCGCGGCGGCAGGGGCGTGTGCGTCGGAGCCAGGAGCAGGAGACCCAGTCATGGGGATGCGACAGCGCAGACGCGCATTGAGACTGCGGATATTCCCGACGCATGTCGCCTGCGCCGGGGTCGCACCTACAGACTGCGTCTGCAGGCAACTGCTCCGCCCTATGCAGTCGAGCCCCCTGGACACGCACTAGCCGGTGAGTACTGTTACTTCAGAACATCGGACGCTTCGGCCTCGGCAATTATCTGCTCGACATCTTCGGGCAGCAGCAGTTTATCTTCCTGCAGTTTCTTCGCGGCTTCGGCAACCTTGGCCACGTAACCGGCGTGATCGCCGTAGAGTTCCTCGAGCGAGGGGCGCGGGTCGTTGCTGGCTTCGGCTTCGGCCTTTGTTTTCGGCAGCGGAATCATCGAGCCGAGCAGGTCGCACAGGTCCGGTCCGCCGAATTCGGGGGTACGGGTATTCCATCCGAGCAGCGTCGCCGTCGGCGCTTCGACGAACGGGTGGCGTATGCCGGCGATTTCGTTGCCGATGTTGTCGACCTGCGGCACGGTGACCTTGTGCCTGGCGATGACCTCGGGCAGCAGCAGGTCGATGACGCCGCGGTTGAAACGAACGCGCGGGCCGAAGTCGCGATCACCCGAGCCGTTGTGCAGCCCCTTGTATTCGAGACCGGGAATGGCCGGCAGCAGCAGTGCGTCGGGCTCGACCAGCGTCTGGTCGGCGATGCGCGGCACGCGCATGGCCGGCGGCTCGGCGTCGTCTTTCACCCATTGTTCCAGCGCCACGACCAGCGCCCGCAGCATCGGACCGGAGTGCACCGGGTTGGAGGGATACACGCACTGCCGGTCGCCGATGCCGCGATGCGGCGCCTCGCCCTTGTAGCCGCCGTGCTGCAGGCTCGACAACAGGTAGCGGCGCACTTTGCTCGATTCGCTGAAGTCCATGGTCGCGCCTTCGCTGGCGCCGGTGAGCGAGGCGCGGAACTGCCAGTACTCGTTGGACGTGTCGGTGTGGATGATCTTCGGGTCGAACAGCGGGCGTTTGAGGATGCCATCCGGAAAACGCAGGAAGGGATTGACTCGCACCGAATACTGGCGCGGGAAGTTGACATCCGGCACGTAGCGTTCACGGTGCTGTTGCGAATAAGGGTTGGGCTGGGCGAAGCGGTAGTTCAGAAACAGTTTGTGTGCCCCGGCAACGTGAATGTGCATGCCGTCGCACACCATGCGGTCTGCCTCGTCAACGTTGAATCCCTGATAGGTGAAGTCGCGCAGGTACATGCCGCTGGAGGAAATGCCCTGGCAGAGCGCATGTGTCAGGCCCGGCACCGGGTTGGGGTTGCCGGCACTGTCCTTTTCGTTGTTGCGCAAGAACGAGATGAAGTCGCGCGTGGTGGCGTAACCCAGACCCATCACCGGCGAGTCGGTGGCGACATAGAGCAGGTGATAGTTGCGGTTATTGAGAAACCCGCCCTTGACGCAGATGTGACGGTTAGACGGGGTACCGGGCCAGCCGTCGGGACAATCGGCAAAGGCCCAGTTTTCGTCCGGTACCGGCGCGCCGCGCGGAATCTCCGGGCCGCTCGGGTCGGGCGAGTCGCTGGCGAGCATAAAGAACTGCGCCCGTGCCTGCTCTTTGTCACTGGAGACGGCAGGGTAGGACTTGAAAGCGTCCCCGCCGGATAGCGGCAGCGAGGTCGGATTCCCGCCGCCGAAATTACGGTCGGAGAACTCGGTGAGGATGAAGCTCTCCAGCGCTTTGCCGTCTTCCATTGCGATCGGAAAGTCGACGGTGAGCCGGTTTTCGCCGGGCTGAATGTCCGCGCCCCAGCCGACCCATGCCATGACGTGGCCGCGACGCATGATGAATCCGTTGCCGAAATCCTCCGGGGCCATCGGGTCGTTGCGGTTGGCGCTCGACGGGGTGTCGTGCATGCGGCCGAAAGAGATCTTGTTGCCACGGTTATTGACTTCGAAGAACAGCATGCCGCTGCTTTTCTGCATGTCCACGGGTTTGAGAATCACCATGTCGGCGGAAAACTCGACGCGGCCGCTGAAGTTCACCGGCGCGCGCTTGACGTCGGTGATGGTCTTGTTGCGTTTGTGCTCGGGGTCGACTTCGAAATACGCCCGGCCAGTGAGTTTTTCGTAGGCGCCTGCATCGCCGAAGGACTGCCCGCCGGCGACGATTTCGCGTTTCTCGATTTCCAGGCGCGTCAGTTCGGCCTGTGCCGGTGCAACGGCCACCATGAAAGCGAGCAGTGCGAGGAGGTGATGTGTTGTTCTCATGAATGGGAGTCTTTCAGGAAGCAGCGGAATGAAATGAAGCGCGCAGTCTGAAGCACTGGCGTACAGCGTGCAAGGTGTGACCCCGATCGCGGTGTTTGGTTGCGCCCGGCGTATACGGGAGCGCGCATGGCCTGGCTGCCTTGGTGCGCCCGCGCGGGCCGGCGTCGTTCGTTACCGTCCGGTGAATCGCGGCTGGCGCTTTTCCGTGAACGCCGCAACGCCTTCGGCGTAGTCATCGGTGCGCCCGAGTTCGCGCTGGAATGCCGATTCGGTGGCGAGCTGCTGTTCGAGGGCCTGTTGCTCGGCGGCGTAGATTGCCTGTTTGGTCCGCGCGTAACCCCGGGTCGGCCCGCTGGCGAGTTTCGCACTGAGTTCTGCGACCGCCGGTATCAGCGCGTCGTCTTCCACGCAACGCCAGATCAGCCCCCATTCCTGTGCCTGCCGGGCGGGCAGCGGCTCGCCCAGCAAGGCCAGGCCCATGGCGCGCGGCGCCCCCACGCTGCGGGTGAGGAAGAAGGTCCCGCCGGCATCGGGCACGAGCCCGAGTTTGCTGAACGCCTGGATGAAGCGCGCCGATTCGGCAGCGATGACGAGGTCGCACGCAAGCGCGATGCTGGCCCCGGCGCCGGCGGCAACGCCGTTGATGGCGCCGATCACCGGTTTTTCGAGCGAACGCAACCCCAGCACCAGCGGGTGGTAGTTGGCCTCCAGCGAGGCGCCGAGATCCGGTTTTTCGCCGCTGCTGCGCTTGCGCTCGCCAAGATCCTGTCCGGCGCAAAACGCCCGGCCTGCGCCGGTCAGCACCATGACGCGAATCGCATCGTCGTCACGAATCGTCGCGAGCGCGCGGCGCAGTTCGGCATGCATCTGCGCCGTGAAGCTGTTCAGCCGCTCCGGCCGGTTCAGGGTCACCGTGGCAACCGCGCCGGCGATGTCCAGCCGGATCTGCTCGAAATCATCGTTCATGAAGGCGTCCGCTTCTGTTGTGTTGAGTTGTACTCAGCCCCGCAAGGCGAGGGCATCGATGCGAATACTATAATCGACACTCGATCGCGCGAAGGCTCCCATGCCGTGCCGGTCGTGCCTGACCAACCCAGTGAACCCCGGACGATCAGATGCCATGCTACGAAATTGACGGACTTCGCCCGGTGGTGGATGCCACCGCCTTCGTGCATCCGAGCGCGGTGCTGATCGGCGATGTCATCGTCGGTGCCCGTTGCTATATCGGGCCGGTGTGCAGCCTGCGCGGCGATTTTGGCCGGCTGGTTCTGGAGGAAGGTTCGAATTTCCAGGATACCTGCGTGATGCATGGTTTTCCCGGTACCGACACGGTGGTCGAGCGCGACGGGCATATCGGCCACGGCGCGGTGCTGCACGGGTGTCACATCGGGCGCAACGCCCTGATCGGCATGAACGCCGTTGTGATGGATAACGCCCGGGTTGGCGAGTCCGCGATTGTCGCCGCCAGCGCTTTCGTGAAGGCCGGCATGGAGGTGCCCGCCAGGGTTCTGGTCGCGGGCGTGCCGGCCAAGGTGATTCGACCGCTGAGCGAGGAGGAAATGCAGTGGAAGGTGGAGGGTACCCGGACCTATCAGACTCTGACGGTGCGCAGCCTGAACACCATGCGCGAGGTTGCGCCGCTCGGGGAAGTCGAGCCCGGCCGCAAACGGCTTGAATTTCCCGCAAACGTGAAGCCGCTGATCGATACGAAAGCGCCCGGTGCCCAATCTGCCAGCCGCGGCAAGACCGGCGGGTAGGCGATCCGCAGCGGGTTTTTTCTCAGGCCTTGGCGGCCTGCCAGCGATCCAGAATGTCGCGCGCGCCGTTGGTCTTCGGGTTCATCGCTTCGTCGTGCCCCGGTTGCTTGCAGGTGAGTTCGACGACATAGCCGTTCGGATCACGAAAATAGATCGAGTGAATGAAACCGTGATCGCTGACGCCGCGCGTCTCGATGCCGGCGTCCTTGCCTTTTTTCATCATGGCGTGCATGGTTTTTTCGTCGACTTCGAGCGCGGTGTGCAGGTCGAAGTCGTGCTGGTCCTTGAATTCGAACGGCATGTCGGGTGATTCGAAAAAGGCGAGGTGCGATCCGTCGGCAATTCGATAAAAGGTGTGCAGCGTCCGCGTCGCGCGTCCGCTTTTGGTCTCGTTGATCTCCAGTGCGCCGACCAGCGGCAGGCCGAGAAAGTCCTCTAGAACTTGCGGGTTTCGCCCGAGTCGCGGCAACGCACCGCGTGATGATGCAGTCCCTT
>CAWBXZ010000022.1:0-14271 GCA_963792855.1 uncultured beta proteobacterium
CTACTGCACGGGCGGCAGGCAAGAGGGCAGCCCCTCATAGGTTTCCCGGGCGGCCGCCGAAGTTTCGGATGGCTGTCCCGTCCCCCGCGCCAGTTCTTCGACGTAAGCACGCACGCTTTCGAGTTCCTTGCTGTGTGCCCACTGCTGCGCGGAGGTTCCCAGTGCGCGCAAGGCGGTCGCGGGCGGCATGGGCGATTTCACGCGCTGCTCTGCCGGTATGTTCCAGGCAGACAGCCGAACCAGTATCCGCGGCGCGCATCGGCGCAGATTCTCCGTGACCTGACTCGCTTTGCCGGACAGAAAATTTGGCGGAAATCGCTCGCTGGTGAAGTGGCAGGTCGCGCAATAGCGAAAGAAAGGCTGAAGTTTTGCGTCAGCCAACACGGCGGCGTCGAGTTCGGGGCCATCGAGTGTCGGCGACGGCATTCCGGCGTCGTCAACGCAGCACCAGACCTTCCCGGGACCGCCCAGTTCGGCAAGAAGCGCTGGCATCAGCCTGGCGCGCATCAAGGGGACGTCGTCGAACAATGCGGGCTGATGCGCGAGCATCCGGTCGAGCGCTTGATGTACCCGCGCGAAGTCATCGATGAGAATGGCTTCGAACTGCGCATCGATTGGTCGCGTGCCGCTGTCTTGCGCAGAACTGGTTTGGTCGAACGTGCCGCTCAGACGGATTGTCATGCCCGAGAGCCTGCGGCCGTCAGGCAGCCTTGTTGCGAGTGCGATCACTTTCGGCGCTGCGTGCAGAACGATTCCCGAATCTATCCGCTGCGCCGGGCCGACATCGAGGTCGACATCGCGCACGGTCCCGGCCGGGCCGAAGCTCAGCCAGTCGATACGGCCCTTGCCGCTTTCTCCCGCGTGAGCGGCCAGACTCACCGACCGTTCCGTGCGTGGGTCACCGCTGCATTGCAGGTTGAACCGCGAAGCGGAAGCCCCACGCCTGGCAGTGCATTGGGCACGATAGACGGAGCGTTGCACTGTTTCGTCGGCCTTGCCGTGTACCAGCAGCCTGTCCAGTGTGCGGAAATCGTCTGCTGCGAAAAAATTGGCCCACCCGGATACGATCCGTGGCGTATCGAGGGCGCCTGCGAAATGCCAGATCTCGCGCGGCGGCCGGGGCGTGAGCGGATCGAGCTCCGGTGGGACACTCGCTGCGGTTATCCAGTCGAAAGATGCACTCTCGGAGGCAGTGCCGCCGTACGGCGAGGCCGCGCCGAACGGATTACGGTCGGGGAGGCTGGATTGGGCGACGCGCAGACCTTCCGGCCATCTGCGCGACCAGACGCGACCGAAGGTCGCAATGAAGTCGTTCTGAAATCGCGCAGCGTTCGCATCGAAGTCTTGCCCGCCCGAGAGCCCGTACTGCAAGACTGCGGCGAATGCCGCCGCGCGGCAGCGCCGGGACTGAAGCGGATCATGCGGTTCCATACAGCCCCTCCGCCACAGGGTCTGAAGCGTCACCAGGTCGTTGGCCCGCATCGTGGCCTTGTCGATATGATCCGGAAAGTCGATGTTGGCTTGCGTCGAAAGGTCCATGTCGGTTCCGTTTTCCCGCAGCATGTCGACCACTCGCGCGTTTGCATTGGTCTCGCCCCAGATCGGACGGGAGAAAATCGGCGCGTGGTTCTGGTGGCAGGAAATGCAGATTGCCCGGTCCGCATAAAAGACTTTCGGTTGTGCGCCGGCGCGATAGTCCTTCACGAGCTGGAATTCGAAGCGTCCTGCCGCTTCGTTGTAGCTGATCACCTCCAGAGTGGCGGTCTTCTCGACGTATCCGATGTAGAGACGATCCTTGAGCAGCATGCCGGCATCGTGCTTGTCCGTGCGCGGCTCCCCGGTGACGGCGATTACCGTGCGTGGATACTTGAAGAACTCCGGGGCAGCCGCCACCCGCTGCAGCGAGCGGCCCATCGGAATGATCGCCACCCCGATTCCGCCCATGAACTCGCGGTTTGCCGAGCGCGCCCGAATCCGTTCGACCAGTGCCGGGAAAGGGAACGGCACCCGGTAGGTTCTGGCGCCGTTTGCGGTTTCGGTTGTCAGAAAGTCGAACAACGAACGCCCTGCCGGCGGCAAGTCCGGTCCGGCGGTGGCGGGATCGGCGGCCCACGAGGTGTAATCGTCAGCAGCCTCGTCCGCGACGAGCCCGGCATCAGTGGAACCGGTCCCTGACGCGGTGTCGGCCGCGCAGAGCAGGCTGATCATGCACGCTGCAACCAGCAGGCCGGAAACCGCAAAGCGGGACATCGGCATTTTTACGTCCCGGCGTGACGCACACGGATTGTGCGCCGGCCTGTGTTCGCATCTGAGCGTGCGGCCACTCGATGGTTGATGATCATGTTTAACATCACGCCTTGTCCACCCGGCTGTTACGCGTGGATCGCCGGTGCGATCAAACCTTTGACTGCGATGCTTTTTTCCGCACACGATTGCCCACGCGCATCTCGATACGCATGGATTGTAGACACAGCGTGACGCAGCGGTTTGACGTGGCGCAAGCCGGGCCGGATTGCCGGGATTTTCGAAGACGCGGAATACTATCCGGCGTGCGGCGCGCCTTGTTCGTCGCCGGCGGGGGCCGCGGCGAACAGGACAATCCTTTTTACGATTTGCGTCACGGCCAGATAAATGATGGCGCTTCCTGCCGCAACCCGCAGCGCGCCCCCGATCAGTTCCGGTACACCCCCAACGTGAAAGAGAACGGCGAATCCCAGAGCGCCCAATCCAACGATCCATGCCGCCATCCTGAAGACGGTGTAGACCAGAGCGCCGGCAATCCGCGCAAGTGCAAGTAAATTGCCGGTGATCCCGCCCGTGTGTTTAAGTGTCGTCACTTTCGCCTCGCTTTCCTGTTACCTCCATGTCCGGGTAACAGCTTCCGGCAATCAGGCTCGTTCCGCTTCACTCGTTGCGACAATTGCATGACCTTGTGCGCCGATGCACTTTTGCGCGATGAACGGCTCGCGCAAGCCGTGGACTGGTGGCGTTAGTATGTCGTTTGTGCTGCCACAGGCCCTAACTCCGGTATGCGCCGATGAGGATGGGCGCTGTGCCGACAGGGTGTACCAACCGGATTTCCATGGAGACCAAACGATGAAGACAACGATCGACCGTCGAAAATTTCTCGCAATGCTGTCCGCAGCGGGGCTTGCCGGGCTCGCTCCGGGTATTTCGTTCGCGCGCGATCAGATGCCGGCGCGGCGGATTCCCGGTACTGACGAGTATTTGCCGGTTATTGGACTGGGGTCGACCAAACCCGTCGGGCAGATTGCGGAACGCGGCACCGCGCCCATCGCCAGCGTGTTGCGCGCGCTCGTACAAAATGGCGGCTCGGTTGTCGATACCTGGCCGAGCAATCCTTCCAACGACAAGGCGTTCGGGCAGGTTATCAGTGAGCCGGACTTGCGCGACGCCCTGTTTATCGCCAGCAAGCTCGATCGGACCGGAAAGCAGGAGGGACTGGCGCAATTCCGGGAAGTGCAAGACCACTACCAGCGCGACACAATCGATTTGATGCAGGTGTTCAACCTGACCGACATCAAAACGCAGTGGGCCACCCTGCGGGACTTGAAGGCATCCGGCAAGGCGCGTTACATCGGTGTCACCGTGTCGAGCGCGAGCCTGTACGACCAGCTCGCGGACTTTCTGAAGCAAGAGAAACCGGACTTTGCGCAGGTCAACTATTCGATCACCGAGCGGGAAGCCGAGCAGCGCATGTTGCCAATGCTGCTGGACATGGGAGTCGGCGTCATCATCAACCGGCCTTTCATGAACGGCGATTACTTCCGCAAGCTCGGTAATCGTCCGTTGCCCGATTGGGCGGCCGAGTTCGACTGTGAGAGCTGGGCGCAGTTTTCACTGAAATACATCCTGCCGAACCCGGCAATCACCTGCGTGCTGACGGAGACCACGAAGTCCAAACACATGGCCGAGAATGCGCGCGCCGCCTTCGGGCGCATGCCGGATGAGGATCAACGCGCACGGATGCGCGCGGTCATCAGTGCGGTTTGATGGTGCCGCCTCTATTAACGTGCGGCGGCGAACCGGGGGTGTTTGTTGCCTCCCGGGTTCCGGCTATCCGCGCACGCGCAGATTGTCCGGATCGAACAGTGAGCCGCGCCCGGCGATGCGCACCGTCATCGGATAGTGGCCGCTGCCGCCTTCATCAAAGTATTCGAGCGTCAGTTTTTCACCAACCCTGGCTCTCTCGAACGGGAGGTAGCCCATAACCGCCTGCACGCCAAGCGAGGGACAGTAAGCGGTGCTGGTGCTGTAGGAACGCCGGCCTTTGGCATCGACAAGAACCTCCTTGCTCGCCGCATCGAGTATCGGCCACGTGCCTACCGGGTAGCGCGCTGTGCCGCCGTCAAGCGACAGCGTGTCGAGCGTCATGGTGCAAAGCATCGCGACGGGCTGTTGCTCGCGGGCAGCGAGATAAGCTTCCTTGCCGACAAAATCGGCCGACTTGACCTTCGCGCGCGCAACGCCGGATTCAACCGCACTCCACCCGGTTTCCAGATCAGCGCCCTGGAGTCGGAAGCATTTCTCCAGGCGGCGGCTGGACGCGTATGTCTCGATTCCCACCGGCACCACGCCGGCATCGAGCAACGCATCGTAAAGCGGCAAGCCAACGGCTGGATCGTTGTCGAGGTAAAGCTCCCAGCCAAGTTCTCCGACGTAGGAGATTCTTACCGCCCATACATCCACGGTCTTGCCGCCGGGCAGTGCCAGCGACAGTGCTCGCGCAGTGGCAAACGGAAAGGCTTCGTCCGACAGGCTTTCGGGGTCGACGAAGCGGCCAAGCGCCTCTCGCGCCCGCGGGCCCCACAAGCCCAGTGTTGCGAGGTCGTGTGTTCGAATGTCGATATCCGCATCTAGCCCGTGATCGTCGCGGTGGTTGCGAATCGTGACCCAGTCGCGGTTGCCGTCCGCACCGCCGGTAACGACGCGATACTGATGCTCGCCACGCCGGCAGATCACAAGATCGGCGTGCACGCCGCCCTGCGGATCGAGGAAGTTTGTGTAGACAACCGACCCCGCCGGTTTTCCACCGCCGACCTGCGCCACAGACAATGTTTCCAGCAGCCGCTCGGCGTCCGGTCCTTTTACATCGAGGATCGCGAAGTGCGACAGGTTGATCATGCCAACGCCGTCACTCATGGCCAGATGTTCGGCGTTGGCAATCTCGTAGGGAACGTGGCGGCGATCCCACTCGTTCTGCCTTACCGGAACCTGCGCCAGGGTGCGAGCGAGTTTTTTCTCGTTGGACGCATACGCGTAGGCACGCTCCCACCCGCCAACTTCGTTGTCGAAGTAGCCGCCGAGTTCCTTTTCGCGCTCGTAGAACGGGCTGCGAAAAAGATCGCGCCCGCTGACGTAGGGTTCACGCGGGTGGACCGGCGGATAGTAGATTTTCCGGGCGTTCTCGTAGCACCGCCCGCGCACGTACTCGCGATTTTTCTGGGCCGGATAAAAACGCGCGATGTCCGCCGTGTGCATGTCAACCGGTGTCGTTCCGCGCAGCATCCACTCGGCGCACAATCGCCCGACGCCTGGCCCGTCCTTTACCCAGGCCGCTTCGCACAGCCAGAGCCCCCGGACTTCGGGCGTTTCGCCGATGAGCGAGCTGCCGTCACTGGTCACGGAGAGCAGCCCGTTGAAGGAGCTGCGCTCGTCCCAACCCAGTTGCTCCAGGATCGGCACCGTTTCGCTGGCACGTTGCAATGGATCCATCACCTGCTCGAGTTCGATGTGGCGCATCGAAGCCGAGACCCGCGTCTTGTCCGGGTTGCCGATGTCGCTGGCGTCGACCAGCCGCGGTTCATGCGCTTCGTAGTAACCCCACTCGAGCATCCCGCCTTCGGCGCGACCGGTGTCGCGCACATAAGCCGAGTTGCCGGGATCGCGCAGCAGCGGATAGACCAGATATTCGTCAGTGCCCTGAATGCTCTCGAGCGGACCGAAGAACATCAGCGGATGTTCGATCGGCCACAGCGGGACGCCGACCCCGGCCATCTCACCCAGCAATGGCCCCCAGATCCCGCACGCCACCACGACGCGCGGCGCCCGGATCGTGCCGCGCGAGGTGTGCACGCCGGTCAGCCGCCCGTTGGATACCTCGAAACCGGTTGCTGCCGTGTTGATCCAGGTGCGCAGCACGCCTTTCGTCTTCGCGCCTTCCACCATGCGATGCACCATGTCCTGCGAACGCGGCGTAACGAGGCCGGCGTCCGGGTCCCACATTGCGCCACGGATCGATGATTCGTCGAGCAGCGGAAACTTTGCCTTGGCTTCCTTCGGCGAGATCAAACGCACGTTGGTGCCGAAGGCCTTGCCCGAGCCAACCTTGCGCTTGAGCTCCTCCCAGAAGACATCGTCACCCGCCCGGCAAATTTCCATTCCGCCGCGTTTCGTGAAGAAACCGTTTTCGTCGTAGAACCTGCGGCTGAAACCGGTCGTCCAGTTGGAGAGCTTGTCGTGGGTGGTGTTGAAAATGAAATCGGACGCATGACTGGTTGAGGCGATGTCGGAGGGGATGACACCCGCCTGCTCGATGCCGACAATGTCGCGCGCGCCAAACTCGGCGAGAAAGTGCGCCAGCGATGCGCCGACGATGCCGCCAACGCCGACGATCACCACGTCGGCGCTATCGGGAAATTTCTGTCCTTGATCCATATGCCTCGCCTTTTCTGAACAGTGACTCTATCGCATTTTCCGCAGGCGCAAGCACGCGGGCCACGGATGCCGGTTTTCTCCGCGCTGCACACGAACCGGGGGCGGCGGGGGATCTGTTGCGTGGATTCGAGGTCAAGGCGTGCGGTTTTCCGGCAGTTTCAAACCGCAGTCGCTACGGTCCCGATGTACAAGCCACTGCAACCAACGCAAACTTCCTGCTGCAAGTGCGAAACTAGAAACTATTTGTCAGCTGCGTTTCAGGAGGAGACTAGCCATGAAAATCGAACAAAGACTGCGGGAGCTGGGTATCGAACTGCCGCCCATACCGGGGGCGGCCGGAAATTACGTGCAGTACGTGCAAAGCGGCAACCTCGTTTTTCTGTCCGGCGCGGGACCGCGCGCCGCCGATGGCCGCGCGCCGGCCGGCAAGGTGGGTTCGGACGTGTCGATTGAAGACGCTTACCAGCACGCCCGCAACATCGGGCTGATACAGATCGCCAAGTTGAAGGACGCGTTGGGAGATCTGGACCGGGTTACCCGCATCGTCAAGGTACTGGGCATGGTCAATGCCGTGCCGGAATTCGGTGAGCATCCAAAGGTGATCAACGGCTTTTCCGACCTGATGGTGGAGGTGTTCGGAGAGAAGGGCCGTCACGCCCGCTCGGCCGTCGGCATGGGCTCGCTGCCGTTCGGCATCCCGGTGGAGATCGAAGCGATCGTGGAAGTGGCCGGGTAGCCCGTTTTCTCTCGTATTACGTATTAGCGGCGTGACGGGTTGTCCGGTTTTTCATTGCTCAGCTCGGCGTTTAACTCGTTGATGCGCAGTTCGCCATCGCGGGTCTGGCCTCCGATCGCGAGGAAGCGCTGCATGTTGTGTCGCGCCTCACTGGTACGCAACAGTCGTTCGAACAGATAGGCTTCCTCGAACAGACCGTCGAGCCACGGCTTCTCTGCGGCGTTCACGCTTTCCTTTGCGAGCCGGACGGCGGGCGGCGGGTACGAGGCGATGCGGCGTGCCAGTGTGTCAACAAACGGGCCGATCTCATCGGCCTCGAAGACGCGGTTGAGCCATCCCCAGCGTTCGGCCGTCTCGGCATCCAGATCGTCGCCACCGAGGATCAATTCGAGTGCGCGTCCGCGCCCGATCAGGCGAGGCAGGCGTTGCGTGCCAGTACCGCCCGGCAGGATCCCGAGTGGTACTTCCATCTGATTGATCCTGGTCTTGCCGCGCACCCCGAAACGCATGTCGAATGATGCCGCGAGCTCGGCGCCGCCGCCACCGACGCGGCCCTCGATCTGGGCGATGATGATCTTGTTCATGCATCGGAAGCGTTCGCACAGCGCGTGAAACGGCTTGAGCTGGACATCTTTTTGTGGCTCGAAGTCCGTTGGTCGCTGGAGGATGGCGGCAACATCGAAATGCGCCAGAAAGAAATCGGGGTCGGCACTTCTGACCACTACCACGGTCAGTTCGGGATCTGCCTTGAGCGCTGTCGACAACGCCGTGAGCTCGGCGAACAACTCCGTGGTAATCACATTGACAGGGGGATTGCTGATGGTCACATGCGCAACGCGGCCATCGACGGAGACCTTCACCAACTTGAAGTCATAGGACATGGGAATATCAATAGTCTCATTTATCAAAGATCAATCGATCGAAGTGCCAGTGCATGATCTATAGGTGTGGCTACTTTCTGGCGGATTGGTGTTGTTCGGAAGTCACAGAAGAACGCCCGGTTACGGCGCCACCCGCTCACCATCGGATCCGAATCAACGCGGGGCCGGCCGGCTGCAAGATCTCTCACATCAGTCCGGGCGCCTTGTTATTCCGGGTTCCAGACTTCGCCCAGCAGGCGCACCCAGTTCTCTCCCATGATCTTGCGAATCCTGGACTCTGACCAGCCGGCCCGTTCCATGGCTGCCGTGAGGTTGGCAAACTCCCCGATTGTGCGGATGCCTTGCGGATTGACGATCTCGCCAAACTCCGTGAGTTTTCGGGCGTTGCCCTTGTCATGGGTGATCCAGTCGAAGAACCCGGCAGAATGGCCCTGCGTGAAATCGGTGCCTATGCCAACGCTGTCTTCGCCTGCCAGGTTGATGATGTAGTCAATGGCGGCGACGTAATCGTCCACGGTTGATTTGACGCCCTTCGCGAGAAACGGCGGGAACATCGTCACCCCGATGAACCCCCCTCGCTCGGCGATGAAACGCAACTCCTCGTCGGATTTGTTGCGTGGATGGGGCTTCAGACCGGCCGGCAGGCAGTGGGAATAACAGACCGGCTTCGTGGACGCGAGTATGGTATCGCGCGAAGTGGTCGCGCCGACATGGGACAGGTCACAGAGCATGCCCACGCGGTTCATTTCCGCGACAATTTCCCTGCCAAAATCAGAAAGTCCCGAGTCGCGTGATTCGTAGCAGCCGCTACCGACCTGGTTTTGCGTGTTGTAGGCCAGCTGCGCAATGCCGACGCCCAGTTCCTTGAACAGTTGTACGTAGCCGATCTGGTCTTCGAACGCGGACACATTCTGAAAACCGAGAACGATACCGGTCCTGCCTTCGCGCTTGGCGCGGGCAATGTCGGCGGTGCCGTAGACCTGCGTCAGCAGATCCGAGTGGTCGCGAAACCAGGATTTCCAGAGCGCGATATTGCGCATGGTGTCGCGAAAACCCTCCCACACCGAACAGGTGCAATTGGCGGCAGTGACACCCCCCTTGCGCATATCCTCGAATACCGCCCGGGACCAGTTCGAAACATTCAGCCCGTCGAAGACAACCAGATCATCGTGCAGATTGGATGCGCCCACGCTTTCCCTCCCGGCCGCGAACGGCATTTGGATGAAAGGCAATGTATCACAGGCATTCTGCGTGATGGCGGCCGGTGGAATCGGCGGTCGAACTTCCTGAATGCTGCGCGAGGCGGACCGGTGTTACGCACTTGATCCGCTTGACGCCGTCCGTTGCAATCGTGGACCATGCGCCGACGCGAGTTCGTTATTTCCGGGGTGATTGTGGAGACAGACAAACAGTTAGCGGCATTTGAAGAGATCAGGGCTTGCCTGGAAATCAACGACGCGGGGCGAGTCCTTCTCAAGGGGCAGGAGATGGTGCTCCTGCCGCGCCATTTCTTCCGTTACATACTTCGGGAAGTGGGTCTTCGCGCCGGGAAGCCTGTCTTCGATGAGATTTTCTACAAGGCGGGTTATGACGGAGCGTTCACCTTTTGCACACGGTACCGTGAAATAAACGAGTGTTCACCACGCGAAGCGGTGAAAGGCTACCTTGCCGAGATGAGCGTGCGGGGCTGGGGCGCTTTTGATATCGAACGGTTCAACGCCGACAAGGGCATCCTGCAGGTCGCTGTCAAGGGATCGGCGTTGATGCCGGACGGTGACCTGCCGTCCGGGCACCTTATCTGGAAAGGCGCCATGGTCGGGGCCGTTCGCTCATTGCCGAACATGCCGGAACGCATTGCACTCGCGGTGACCATGGAAGAGACGGCAGATGGGTGCAGGATTGGTGTACGGCCGGAATAGAAGACTGCAGCGAGCGGGAAAGCGCATCGCCGGGATTGTAGAGTGCCCGGAATCAAGGACCGTGCGGGAGGCGGCGAGTTTCAGTTCGAGACAAGGATGGCCGCACAATGCGGCGTTGCGCAGTGATGCGTGCCGAAACCGGTGCCGCCGGCACCGGTTTCCCGAAACGGATCACCGCTATTGGCTTACTGCGTGAGATTCTCGAAGGTTTTATCCGCTTTCGCGATAGTGCCTTCCGGGTCCTTGTCGAAAACGGCTTTCGCTTTGGCGCTGCTGAAGCAATAGGTAATGCCGTCCATCTCGGCGTTGATCGAGCAGTCGGTTTCCACTTCCTTGCCCATCGACAGACCGGTCACACACAGGTTGTCGTATTCTCCTTCTACGTCCGCTGCATAGGAAACGGCGGCAATGGCGATCAGTGCAACCGAGAGCAGCAACTTCATTGACTTCATGGGAAATCTCCTCAAAGTGTGGTTCAAGCTTGAACCAGCGGGTTAGACCATGTCGCACAAACCGCGTTCTTGAATGCCAGAGAAATACCCGTTCATCATGCATCCGGTGTCGTTAACAGGGCGGCGTTGTCGTTTTTTGGCGTCAGTCCGGCAGGGTTGCCAAACGACGTAAGGGTAGAAGGGGCGGCGACAGGGAGTCGGATCGGGACAGGCTGTTGAAATCCGGGAAGCAGGATGTTATTTGTGCCGCAGCAAGGTGTTTGGCTGCGTCACACCCCACCGGGCACCTGTTCAGAAGATAACGGTCCGGGCGGTAGCGTTGACCCTTGGGCAAGGCGGGTTCGATTCGGCCCCGCTGCTCCGGCAGTCCGGCTGCCGTTAACGTTGGCTTCATGCTCGTACAACGCCGTTACTGGAGACCGCGATGAAACCAAGGCTGTTACTGATTGCGCTTTTTCTTGTCAGCTCCTGTGCGCTGGCGAATGACTTGTCCGTAACATATCAATCGGCCAGCAACACACCGCTCGACAATCCGCACGATCTGAAACTGTCGCCGGACGGAAAGCACTTGTTTGTCTCCGACCTGGGTAACAACCGGGTCGTCCTTCTCGACCCGGAGACGCTGACATTCGTCAGCTCGTTCGGTGCGGACCACCAATCCGGAACGCATGACGTCGATTTCGATGCGCGTGGACAAGCCTATGTGGCGGACACGCACAACAACCGGGTGACCATATACCGGATGGACAATACCTCGGCGACGCTTACCGGAGAGCTTGCGGGGCGTGTCCGCGGGCCCGAGGGTGTGCTCGTGCATTCCAATGGGCGCGTGTATGTCGCCGGCGCATGGTCGGGCAACGTGGTGGCCTATGAGGACGGCCGGGTCGTGGACGAACTGGGTGGCCTTTCGTTTCCCCATGATCTGGAGGAAACCGCTGATGGCAACATCTGGTTATCCGACTCCGGTAATCACCGGGTGCTGTTACTCTCTCCCGGGCTTGAAATCCTGCGCGAACTGGGACAGGAGTCGTACGACTTCAACGGCGTGCGGTATATGGATTTGCTCGAGGACGGAACCCTGATCGTTGCCGACAAGAATAACCATCAAATAAAGTTCATCGGGCCCGACGGGAAACTGCTTTACGTCCTCGGCAGCGGCCGGCGGGAGGAAGGGCCGGACAAGTTTGCCACGCCCGAAGGCGTCGAGGTCAGGGGTGATACGGTCTGGTTCTCCGATTCGGGTAACGATCGGGTCGTGAAGTACGTGATACAACGACGTTGAACCGCTGATGGCGTCTGGCGTGCGCCGCCGGGACGTTTGCCGCTGGCGGTAACCTGTGCACGGCAACGGCCGATGGCGGCGCGGCCGCGAGCGCGTCGGACCTGTCGTGCCGAAACATCACTGAAAGGAGCACACACATGGGCACCACATCCTCGTTTCGCGTCGCGGTGCTGCCGGGCGACGGGATCGGCGTGGAGGTCACCGCCGCCACGCTGGCGGTGTTGCGCGCGCTCGAGGCGCGCCTTGGTGGACTGTCGTTCGCTTTCGAGGAGCATCCGATCGGTGCCGCACACTACGCGCACACCGGCAATGCGTTGCCCGACAGGACGCTGCGCGCCTGCGAGGCAGCCGACGTCATGCTGTTTGGCGCAGGCGGTCTTCCGGACGTGCGATACGCCGATGGCACCGAGATCGCCCCGCAGCTCGATTTGCGCATGCACTTCGAACTGTATGCCGGGGTGCGGCCGATTCGGGCGCTGAAGGGCTTGCCGTGCCCGCTTTCGAGTGCGCGCGCGGCGGAAATCGATTTCGTTCTCGTGCGCGAACAAACCGAAGGCTTGTTCTTCGCGCACGGCAATTCGGACGTCCGTGGTGATGAGGAAGTACGCGATACGATGCGCATTACCCGCGTGGGGACCGCGCGGGTCGCGGATTTTGCACTGCGCCTCGGCGCGCGACGCAAGGCGCGTGGCCGTCCCGGCCGTGTCACCTGCGTCGACAAGGCGAACGTGTTCACTTCAATGGCATTCTTTCGCAGAGTCTTCGAAGAACGCGCACGCGAATTTCCGCTACTGGAAACCGATAGTGCCTACGTCGATGCAACTGCGCTGAATCTCGTCATGAAACCGTGGACTTTCGACGTGATGGTCACCGAGAACATGTTCGGCGACATTCTGTCGGATTTGTGCGCCGGACTCGTCGGAGGAATGGGGATGGCGCCCTCGGGTGACATTGGCGACGAGCGGGCGCTGTTCCAGCCTGCGCATGGCTCGGCGCCGGATATCGTCGGTCAGGGCAAGGCGAATCCCACGGCAATGCTGCTCTCGGCGGTGATGATGCTCGAATGGCTGGGAGAACAGCATGGGCACGAGAAAACCCTCGAAGCGGGCCGGGTCCTCGCGGCTGCAGTCGAGACGGCCTTCGGCGAGAACGGCTTGCTGCCATTCGAGTTCGGCGGTTCGAGCGGTACTGGGGAAATCACGCAAGCGGTCATCGGCGCGCTCGCCCGCGCAGCGTAAGCCATACGTCGCTACCTGTTGCGGCGGCGTGCGCGGATTGCTTCCAGTTGCGCTGGTGTATGTTGTCTGTCGGTGCCGGTCAGCGGCGCGGCTATCATTGTTTTCGGAATCCGGATCGCGGAAGGCGTCCGGGACCGGGTTTTTTTTTACAAATGAAAGGACGAAAGACATGAGCGACAAACCCGCAGTCGGGTTCATCGGAGTAGGGCTGATGGGAAAAGGCATGGCGAAGAACGCCGTGGAGAAGGGTTTTCCCGTCACGGTAGTGGCGCATCGCAAGCGCGACGCGGTCGAAGACCTGATGCGTCGCGGGGCGACGGAAGCAGCCAGTGCGAAGGAACTGGCCGCCAGGGTCGACGTGATCGTGCTGTGCGTGACGGGCGCACCGCAGGTGGAAGAAGCGCTGCGCAAGCCCGACGGCATCCTTGCCGGTGCGAGAAAGGGGCTGACCATCATCGATTGCTCGACGTCAGAACCGGATGTGACGGAACGTCTGCACGGGGAACTTGCAGAACGCGGCATCACTTTCATTGACGCCCCTCTGTCGCGCACGCCTGCACATGCATGGGAAGGTGAACTGACCACATTTGTAGGCGGGCCGGACGATCTGGTGAACAAATGGCGTCCGCTGCTATCGACGTGGGCGAACGTGATTCTCCCCACCGGCGGCCCGGTCGGTTCTGCGCACGCGCTCAAGCTGGTCAACAACCTGATCAGCATCGGCTATGCCGCGCTCTGGTCGGAGTGCTACGCGATGATGCCGAAGATCGGGCTCAAGCCGCAGGTGCTGCGCGACCTGATTGCCAATACCGGCATGAATTGCGGCAATTTCCAGAATTTCTCGAAATACATCTGCGACGGTGATGCAAACGCCCACCAGTTTTCTCTCTCGAATTGCCTGAAGGACATGACGTACTACAACCGGTTGGCAACCAAACACAACACGGCCACATTGATGTCCGACGGCGCACTGGAGACGCTCAAGTTCGGGATCAACATGGGGTTCGGCGAGCGCAACATTCCCGAAGCAGTCGATATCGTGCACCGGCTCAACGCGCAAAAAGAGGGGCCGGCAACTGGCGATT
>CAWBXZ010000023.1:0-18094 GCA_963792855.1 uncultured beta proteobacterium
GAGGCGGACGAAGAAGATGCTCAATGAGCTCATCGATCGAAATCCAGAGGCTTACAAGGACCAAAAGGGGGAAGCCCTGTCGGTATCCGCGTCATGAATCCAAAATGTATCCGTTATTGGAAGACGCCAAGGACAGAGAGATTGCTACCAGAATTCGATTTCTTACAGAAAAGTTGCGAGGCGTCGCGCTTTTTGTACAACCCATTGAATTGCCAGAGGTGCTCGCGAGAGAGGGGTGGACTGAGGAGAAATACCGCGATATGCGTTTGGTATCCGCCAAAAGACTGTCTGGATATCTTGTGATGAGTGCATTGCGTTCGTCGAGGGTGGCGCTGGTCGAACATATTGCAGGAACAGATCAAGCATTAGACGCATACGCAATTGGAAAACATGCGAAGAAGCAGCGCACTGGAGATATGCTCGCAAAGCTCCAAGCGATTGCGGGGAAGGTTCCAGAGGTTCGAATCAAGGCTGAGTTGCCAAAATGGTTAGATACTCGAAGCGCATCGACTTGCATGTGAGGAAGAGCGCAAGGTCTATGGAGCGATTCACATTCTGGCTAAGGAGCTTAGCAAATCGTGCGAGACAAAAGCGCGAAGCTGGCTCACCTGCAGTCGTTAATGAACCGGCACGACATGGTGATCGCTTTCGATAGCCGGCCGATTTCTATTGCGCTTTTTCACAACCAGCTCCAGAAGCGCCTTGGCGAAGAGAGCGTATTGATGGCCACTGGTGAGAATGTGGTTGGGAAGAAGAGAATACGGCAGGCATTGAGCCCGGGGTCGGAAAGAGAATCCTGGCCTTGTGTTCCGATTCCATGTCCGAGGGAATTAACCTACAGCAGGCATCCGCGGTGGTGCACCTGGATATGCCTAGTGTGGTGCGTATTGCTGAACAGCGTGTTGGTCGCGTCGATCGAATGGATAGCCCCCATGGAGTCATTGAGGCGTGGTGGCCAGCCGATGCGCAAGAGTTCGCGCTGCATGCGGATGAGCGGTTTATCGAGCGATATGAAACGGTCGAGACGCTTATAGGCTCCAACATGCCTTTGCCTGAAGCGATGGGGCAGGGGCCCGAGTCATCGAAGCCCGTTGTGGCAGAGGAAATGATTGCATCCTTGGATGAGGCGGAGAAGAGCGCGCCTTGGGATGGAATTCAGGATGCGTTCGCTCCAGTCAGAGAGTTGGTCGAGGGCGAGCGCACGTTGGTACCCAAAGCAATTTATCAACACTATCGCGAGGTCAAAGAGAAGGTGCTATCGCGGGTTGGGTTGGTAAGAGCGGCGGCGCCATGGGCGTTTTTCTGTATCGCGGGCACGTCTATAGGTGCACCGAAATGGATATTTCTTTCGGGCCTTCCTGGTGCACCGCTCACCGATTTGATTCAAATCTCTGAGCACCTTAGGGAGCGCTTAGGGGCCGGCGTAGAGAGTCTCAAGATGACGCCGAGTGCTGGTGATTTTGCTGACTGTTTTTGGAACGCATCAGCTTTGCGGAGAGGCAACTTCTACCCAGACGGAAACAACGCGCTCTTGAAGAAATGGAGGTTATCTTGAGCGCGTACGTCAAACAAGCGGCAGCAGAGCAACATCAAGCCGGATTAGAGTTTTTGTCCAAGCTTCTTTCAATTCTAGAGAAGCCCACTATGGATCGCATGCCGGACTGGGATGCGATGGCCGAGCGTTGGCTGGACCTGATTCGACCGATTTGGTATGAGCGCCTTCTTACGAGGCGCCGCGTCCGGCCGTTAGTATTGAAAGATATTAGGGCGGATTTGATTGGCGAGAAAAGGTTAACGGTTGATCAGATCATAGATGCGTACCGCGAAGTGCCGCGGATGCCCCCGCTTGATCAACGGGTCGTAGCCTGCATTCTGGGTGTCCCTAACTAAGCGGTCTTGTGTGAGTGCGGACAGAGTGGGCTGGTTTTTGTGACAGCCGCACACCGGGGGCTGAACAGCAGAGTCTGGCCTGTATATCTGAATAACTGTTCTGCGAACCTCGGGAATAGAGCAGGCCATAGCTCCGGTTCGTTCGGTTGGATAGGCGTTCTCCAGCACCGCTCAGGTATCCGGAAGCAGCACCGCTTATTAGATCGTTAGAAGCTAGCCAACCATAATGTGCTGCCAGCAGGCGCATCGTCTTGCCAAGTAAAGGGGGCACAGGCGGGCGGTTTGGCGACAGATTGGCATCCATAACAGTCCGCTGTTCCATACCTTGGCTCAATAGTTGCCTCTTGGCACTTGCCTACCGAGCCAGCCATGCACGCAGCGTTTCACGGTACTTGTAGGCCTTGTCAATGACAAGCGGGTGTGACCAGCAATTCTGTAAGGAGGCTGCATGGCCAGAAGGAAGGATGGGATTCTCGAAATCCTGACGGAGGTGCCTTGGTGGGTCAGTGTTGTCGTTTCATGTGCCGTTTATGTCGTCATGCGATGGGTATTACCTTCAATCGAGTTCGAGAACCGGTACTTGAATGGCTTGGCAAATGCCGCGCCTCAGACGGCGTGGTTCTTTGCGCTCATTTTGCTGTTTCCTGGGGTGGTCTCCTTCCTGAAGCGCAAGCAACGGCAACGGTTGCTGGATACGCGCAGTGATCTGGAATCGATCCGCAAGTTATCCTGGTCCGATTTCGAGTTGCTGATCGCTGAGGCGTTTCGTCGCCAGGGCTATGACGTGGAAGAACGCGGCGGCAGTTCGCCAGATGGCGGCGTCGATCTTGTGCTCCGAACCGATGGGGCGAAAACACTGGTTCAGTGTAAACACTGGAAAAGCCAAAAGGTGGGCGTCTCGATCGTGCGGGAGTTGCTTGGGGTGATGACGGCCAAGTCCGCGAGCGCGGGCATCGTTGTGACGGCCGGCGACTATACGGTGGATGCTCGGAAGTTTGCGCGCGATAACCGCGTACGGCTGATCGACGGCACTGAGCTTGCAAAAATGATCGAGGCGAGCAAGGGCGTATCGAATCGCAAAGCGCCGTTGGCTCGGCCTGCCGTTAAAGAGAGTTCGCTCAATTGTCCGGCATGCGGTGGCACGATGTTAAAGAGGGTAGCCAAGCGCGGTGCGAATAGCGGCCAGGCATTTTGGGGGTGTTCGGCGTTTCCAAAGTGTCGAGGGACACGGCCAGCCTGAGCCTATCGTTCGGTTGGATTGAAAGCCCCCGTTTTATATTTCCTATACGTAATAAGGACGTCGTAATAGACGGCGAGAGGCCGTCGTCGCACCCGCCCTGTGCACCCTAATTCGCGGGGAATGCCCTTATCATGGGCGTCTCCGTTTTCGCTACACTGGCCATATGGGCGAGACCAATCTTGATCGGAAGCTGGCGGCAATCCTGAGCGCCGACGTGGTCGGCTATTCTCGCTTGATGGGTGACGATGAGCAGGCCACCCTGGCCACGCTAACCCAGTACCGCAGCGTGATGCGCGAACATATCGAGTCTCGCCGTGGACGGGTGATCGATACCCCTGGCGACGCATTGCTTGCCGAGTTCCAAAGCCCTGTTCAGGCTGTTGAAGCGGGTGTTGCAATACAGCACGATCTCGTTCAGAGAAACGCGCAATTGCCCGAACATCGTCGCATGTTCATGCGCATTGGCATCAACCTGGGAGACGTGATCCAGCAGGAAGGCGCGTTGTATGGCGACGGGGTGAACATCGCAGCCCGGCTAGAAGCCCTGTGTGAGCCGGGTGGTATCTGTGTATCGGGGACAATCTTCGACCAGGTAGACGGCAAAGTCCCGGTACGCTTCGGCTTCGCGGGCGAGCAAACCGTCAAGAACATTGAGAAGCCGGTACGGGTGTATCACGTGCTCGATGAAACGGCGCAACCGAAGGCGACACCGGTGTCCAAAGGTCCTGACAAGAAAGTGTCT
Source organism: uncultured beta proteobacterium (assembly GCA_963792855.1). Taxonomy (GTDB): domain Bacteria; phylum Pseudomonadota; class Gammaproteobacteria; order Burkholderiales; family Eutrophovitaceae; genus SG8-40. The sequence continues at coordinate 3,873 of CAWBXZ010000023.1, forward strand.
CGTCTGGCACTTTTTTCTTTTCTTGTTTTTGGGTCCGGCGCGGTTATCTGGTTTGCAATGCGTGCGCCAGGACCTGCTGACGAAGCTGTAACGCAGGCGGCTCGCATGGTTACCTCTACGGGCGAGTTAACGACTGATCCGGTACTTGCCATGCCAACCGGCCCGTCGATTGCGGTTCTCCCGTTTGACAATCTTAGTGATGACCCCGAGCAAGAGTACTTTGTGTTCGGGCTGACTGAGCAATTGATCTCTGGTTTGGCACGCTTTCAAAATATCCAGGTCATAGCCCGAAACTCGAGTGCCAAATACAAAGGGCAGGCAGTGGACGTGCGCGAAGTCGGAAGGGACCTGGGGGCGAACTATGTGCTCGAAGGCAGCGTACGCAAGGACAGCGGTACGGTGCGCGTGACGGCACAGCTCATCGATACGAGCAATGGAGCGCATCTTTGGACCGAGACCTATGAGAGAGATCTCACCGCGGACAGTATTTTTTCCATTCAGGATGGGATCACAGCGCAGGTGGTATCGATCATCGCAGACCAGAGCGGCGTGATCGCCAGGCAATTGACCGGAGCAACTGCCGGCAGACGAACCAGTGATCTGGCCGCATTCGAATGCGTCCTTCTGGCCTACAAGTACGACAGAATTCTGTCCAAGGAAACCTATCTCGCCGCACGCACCTGTCTGGAGACAACAGTGGCGCGGGACCCGAACTATCCCGAGGCGCTAAGTGCCTTGTCCTATATCTACGGCGACGGCTATCAGATGGGGGTGGCCGGGGAAGATTCATCAATTGATTTTCTTGCGGAGGCATATCGTCTTGCGTCTCGCGCCGTCGAGTTGGCCCCGAACAATGCGGCCGCTCAAAGGCAGCTGGCAATTGCCTATTTTTACAATCGCGAACTGGATGGGTTTCGCGCGCATGCGGAACGCGCGCTTGCTCTCAATCCGCATGACCCGACGACGCTCGGTCAGTTAGGCACGTTTATTGGCTTTACCGGGGACTACGAGCGCGCGGGATTGTTGGTTCGAAAGGCTTACGCTCTCAATGAGGATTTACCTTATTGGTACAAGTTCACCTTTGCCGGCGAACATTATGCGCGTCGGGAGTGGGAAGCCGGTCGCGCACTGATGGAGAGCCTGGACGGAATTGACGACAACCCTCACGCTCAAAACTGGCATTTGCTTTTTCTTGGTGAGTTGGGTCAGAAGGACCGGGCAAGCGAAGTGCTCTCGCGGCTTAGATCCATCACACCCAACGTCTCGGTTTCCAACACTCGGAACGAATGGGCGAAATGGAATATTCCTTCCGAGACCCTCGACAAGTACGCCGCCAGTTGGCGAAAGGCGGGTGTTCCCGAAAGCGCGCAGTCCAATTGAATGAATTAGAGAGGTCAGCCCTCTTTCCCCTTTTTTCACTTATGTGGGGCGGGGAGGGCACCGAAGCCGGCTATTTCTTTTGTTCTTTCTTTAATTTTTCCAATGCCAGTGCCATTGCGCCTGGCGGGTTTGCTTCGCGGGGTTTGTGTTTTTCGCGAACGTCTTGGCGCCGATTTTCCTGGCGCCGGCCTGAAGGCGAACGCGCGGGTTCTGCGCCTTTGGTCGAGCGTTCGCGCCGCTCCTGCTTAGGGCTGGTGCCGGGGACGTCGTCCAGTCGCATGCTCAGTGCGATGCGTTGCCTTTGCTGCATCGACCGAGAGCACCTTGACCTTCACGATCTGCCCCGGCTTGACCACTTCGTGCGGATCCTTCACGAAGCGATTGGCCAGCGCCGACACGTGCACCAGGCCATCCTGATGCACGCCGATATCGACAAAGGCGCCGAAGGCCGCGACGTTGGTCACGACACCTTCGAGGACCATGTCGGGCTGCAGGTCGGTGAGTTTTTCCACGCCGTCCTGGAACGCCGCCATTTTGAACTCCGGCCGGGGGTCGCGCCCGGGCTTTTCGAGTTCGCTGAAAATATCCTGCACGGTCGGTACGCCGAAGCGCTCGTCGGCAAAGTCCGCCGCTGACAAAGCCTTGATTAACGAAGCCTGGCCCATCACCTCGGCGACGTTCTTGCCGATGCGCGCCAGAATACGCTCCACCACCGGGTAGGCCTCGGGGTGTACTGCCGTGCGGTCCAGCGGATTGTCACCGTCGTTGATGCGCAGGAATCCGGCCGCCTGCTCGAAGGTCTTGTCGCCCAGCCGCGGCACTTTGCGTATGGCAGTGCGGCTCTTGAAAGGCCCGTTGTCATCGCGGTAATCGACAATGTTGCGCGCCAGTGTGCTGTTCAGGCCCGAGATGCGCGCGAGCAAGGCCGCAGAAGCCGTGTTGACATCCACACCGACGGCATTCACGCAGTCCTCGACGGTGGCGTCGAGCCTGCGGGCGAGTGCGCGCTGGTTGACGTCATGCTGGTACTGACCCACGCCAATCGCCTTGGGTTCTATCTTCACGAGTTCGGCCAGCGGATCCTGTACGCGGCGCGCAATGGACACCGCACCGCGCAGGCTCACGTCCAGGTCCGGAAATTCAGCGGCGGCAAACGCGGAAGCCGAATACACTGATGCGCCTGCCTCGCTGACGACGACCTTGGCAATTTTTTGCTTTGGCGATTGCGCTGCGATGCGCTGGATCAACTCACCCGCCAGCTTGTCGCTTTCGCGGCTGGCGGTGCCGTTGCCAATGGAAACCAGTTCGACGCCGTGCTTCAGCGCCAGTTTGGCCAGCACGGCGAGCGCGCCCTCCCAATCGTTGCGTGGTGGATGCGGATAAATGGTCGCGGTCTCCAGCAGCTTTCCGGTTGCATCGACGACGGCCACCTTGCAGCCGGTGCGCAGACCGGGGTCCAGCCCGAGCACCGCCTTCGGTCCGGCCGGCGCGGCAAGCAGAAGATCGTGCAGATTGCGGCCGAAGATCTTGATCGCGTCCGCTTCCGCGGCTTCGCGCAACTGCACCATCAGCTCTGCACTGAGATGCAGGTGCGCCTTTGTTTTCCAGGTCCAGCTGCATACGTTCAGCAGCCAGCTGTCCGCAGGGCGGCCTCGATCTTCGATGCCGAAATGTGTGGCAATCATCGCTGCACAGGGGTGCGGTACGGCGGCCTCCAGTTCTTCACCCAGCCCGAGCTGCAGCATCAGCACGCCTGCTGCGCGGCCGCGAAACAGCGCCAGCGCACGGTGTGAGGGTATGCTGCGAATCGCTTCGGAATAGGCGTAGTAATCGCGAAATTTCTCGTCCTCTGCTTTTTCCTTGCCCTTGCTCACGGTTGAAACAAGGATGCCTTCCTGCTGCAGGCGGGTGCGCAACTTTGCCAGCAGCGCGGCGGTTTCGGCAAAACGCTCGGCGAGGATGTCGCGCGCACCGTCGAGCGCGGCTTTGACATCCGGAATGTTGATCGCTTCCACATCGCCACTTGCCGGCACCGTTTTGATAGAGGCGGCTTTGATATAGCCGGCAGCTTCCGCCTCCGGGTCCAGCATGGGATTGCCCAGCAACGCGTCAGCCAGTGGCTCCAGGCCGGCTTCCCTGGCAATTTGCGCTTTGGTCCGCCGTTTGGGTTTGTATGGCAGATAGAGATCTTCCAGCGCCTGCTTGGTCACGCTGGCCTCAATCGCCTGGCGCAATGGATCGGTGAGTTTGCCCTGTTCGTCTATCGAAGCGAGTATGGCTGCGCGCCGCTCTTCCAGCGCACGCATATAAACCAGTCGCTCTTCGAGGTTTCGCAACTGCGTGTCATCCAGATTGCCGGTCGCCTCCTTGCGGTAACGGGCGATAAACGGCACGGTCGATCCTTCATCGAGCAGCGCGACCGCTGCCGCCACCTGCCTGGCCTGCACACCGAGTTCTGTGGCAATGCCTTGCACAATTTTCTTCTGTGCTGCTTGCACAACTTTCTCCTGTGCCGCTTGCACGTTCTTTTGCTGTACGGATTGCACGTTGACTGCCCGGCGTTAGCGAATCGCTCATGATTTTTCCTTTTCGCCGCCCAGGGCTTTGATCAGATCTTCGATCATCAGTGCAAGCTCACCGGTCATCAGCGCGAAGTCCATGTCAAACTGTTCCTGCTCCCGTTCCTTTTCCTGCGCATGGTCGATGCCGGTTGCGGATTCCTCATTTATAACGTTGACCAGCACAATTCGCTTGATCTGCAGGTTTTCAGTGAGCACGAACGAGATTTTGTCGTTCCAGGTCAAACCAAGGCGCACGACCGTCTTGGCCGCGGCGATGTGATCACGGATCTCGCGGCCTTCGAGGCTGTGGCGAGCATACCGGACGGTTGCCTTGGCGGCGTCGGCCGAACGCAGTTCGAGGTCCTGGTCGATCGTGAAGGCGCCCGGTGCATCCCCCTGCACCAGCCACTCGGCCATGGCGGAGGCGGGCGAGCGCTGGGTCTCCAGGCGCCGCGCCTGCATGCCGTCGTCCGCGCGCCGCAGCGTCTCCATGAACTGTTCGACTTTCGCGTCGGCGACGGCGTTGACGGCCAGCCAACGATGGGCGGTATCGATCCAGCCGAGCGTCGTGCGGCGGCGTGCCAGCGCACGCGGCAGCAGTTCGGTGGTGACCTCGTCGCGCAGCTCGCGCATCTGTTTGCGCCCCACCGGATGCCCCTGCTGCTGGGCAAGGGCCTGCGCACGGTCCTGTGCTTGCTGACGGATGACGGCGGCAGGCAGAAGTTTCTGTTCCACACCGAGCGCCAGCAGCCATTGCCGCTGTTGCTGATAAAGGAAAACGCCTTCCTCTTGCGGGCAGGTCCAGCCGCGGCTTTCCATCTGGAAGCCGCCGCAGGGCTGCAGTGACGCCGCCGCGAGTTTGCCTTCGAGTTGATTTGCATCGACCGCCCAGTCAGCGGGCAGCCGGTATAGCACGAGATTCTTGAGCAGCATGTGTAACCAAAAAGCGATGGATTATACGGTGATCGGGGTCGGACCTCCGCAAGCGCATGATCTCGTTCGAATACATGGTCCACAAAGCCCCGTTCCAGGGCCTGGATGCCTGTTTTCGAGGGCAAAATCGCGGTTCCTGGAAAAGACTTTGACCCATTGAATTCCTTGCCACGATTGAGGATGGCTGCGCCTTCGTCCCGCGCTTCGAGGCGCCCCGCGGTGTTGGCGTTCGGCTAGATCATTTCGGAATACGGTTGTGCCGTAAAAATATAAAGAACGCCCTTCGGGCTGTTTAAACTCGCTCGCCTCGAAGTATCCCCGGCGCCCGGGTCATGGCGACAGAAAGCGAGAGGTAAACATGGCAACCAAAATCACCGATCAATGTCTTGCAAACAACGCGCAGTACGCAACCGGAAAAGCGATACACAAACCGACGCATCCAGGGAAGCAGCCGATCCAGCCGGCCAAACGCCTCTCGGTGGTAGCGTGCATGGATGCACGCATTGACGTGGAGGATTTGCTCGGCCTGCAGACGGGTGAGGCTCACATCATTCGCAATGCCGGCGGCGTGGTGAGCGATGACACGATCCGCAGTCTGGTCATTTCCCACCACTTGCTCAACACCAATGAGATCATTCTGATCCATCACACGCGTTGCGGCATGCTGGCCTTTACCGATGACCTCCTGAAGGCCGGCCTCGAGGGCGATCCCGCAGCCGGGAAATTGCTCGGCCAGGCAACCGGGCGCAAATTCGTGAGCTGCAAGCACGCGTCGGCAACGCCGACAGCGTTTCACGCGTTCCGTGGCCAGATCGAGGCGCTGGATTCACCCCGCGACGAAAAGAACATCGAACGGCTGCAGTGGGACGTGCGGCGCGGAATGTCCTCGATCCTGAATCACCCCTGGATTCCAACCAGTGGAGCGGATGCGGTAACAGTGCGCGGATTTATCTACGACGTCGATACCGGCAAGCTTGAAGAGGTCAGCTATCCAGGCAGCATGGGGTCATTCGGCTGAGGTTCGACTACAGGGCAGCCCCAGGGGCTTCCCTGAGTCGGGGTCTTTATTCTGTTCCGTGCGCGTAAACCCACAGGATCAGATGCAAACGGTCAATGCTTCGCTTTGTGCTTGTCCGAAGCCAGGTGCTTTCGAATGAATCTTTTTGCGGTCACCCGAACCGGGCCAGCGGACCGCGTCAATTCAGATCGTTTTCATCAAGAAACGCGTTCCACGCGTCGATGGCTTCGCTGGCAGCGCGCCGGTGCAAGTCCGCGGCCTGGTGCTGTAGATCTGCGAAGTCGGAGATGCACTGTTTGTAGTCGGCCACGGCTTCATTGAATATGGCCACTTCGTGATTGTCCTGGAATTTCTCCGGTATGTAAGGCTGCGTGCACGTATGGTGCATCGCCAGGGTATCGGCCAGAGGCAGTCCACGACGTTGCCGCGAGTATCAGAGCGAATAATCCTGCAATCCATTTATTGGTCATGTTGTCTCCTTGACTGGCGGCGTCTGCACTCGGTCTGAAACTGCAGTGCACGATCGTCTGAATTCAGCAGTCGTTTGTGGGCACTTTGCACCGATTTTTCGCGCTGACGTTCCAAAGGCTTGTCCGTCTGACGCCGGTTCGCACGCCGGCATCGGTAACGGGGCCGGATAGGTGTCACCGATCGATCCGGGGCGACGTCCGGGTGATTCGTCAGCTGTGGTCCGAGTCGGAAGGCGAAGGCCAGGTCGAAAAATCGTGGGCCAATGAATGCATCAGCCGTGCCAAGAGAATGACCGGGTCGGGCCGGTAGGTGGAATTCGACCCCGGCGCCCGCCATTCACGCCGTTGCCGGGCGCCGGATGTTGTGGTTTGCGAAAAGGTCCGGGGGACTAGAACCCGCTGTAGCTTGAACGTCGCTGCCAGCGCACGCGCGGTATCCAGAAGCCCAGCAGCATGCCGAACAGCAATACGGCCGCGCCGGACAGGAACCAGTAGCGTTTTGCCTCGCTGGCCAGTTGGCGGTTTTCCTGCTCGAGCGTATCGGCGCGTATTTTCTCGGTGGCAAGCTCGTTCATCAGGTTCTTGTTCTGCGCATTGACGCCCAGCACATCCGATGCGGCCCTGCGGATTTCTGCCAGCTCGCTTTCCAGTGCGGATTTTTCGTTTTCCAGCATCGAGATCTGACGCTTCGCGGCGTTGTATTCGTTCCGGATGGCTGCGAGTTGGGAGCTGAGCGATGCACCCTCGGTCGTGGTGCCCGTGAGCCTTCCCGTGAGCCTCTCGATCTGCTCGCGCGCGCCGGGCTGGTCCATCAGGTAACGCGACAGAACCCAGCCCTCGGTACCGCTGGCGGTTCTTACCCGCGCGTATCCGGAATCAGCGTTCTGCTCGAGGAGTTCAAGCTTTGTCCCGCTGCCGAGCATCGCCTGAATGGAATTACTGGTGCTCGGGCCCGAGCGCAGCGTGATTTCAAACTGGTCGCTCACCCACGCAGGCGCGCCGTGCGCTGCCGATACGGTGAATAGCGAGAGTGTCAGGGCGTAAACGGTCGTTATTTTCTTCATACAGAAACTATAAGCCAAGCATACAAATCTTGCCAGTCTAAAAATCTATTGAATCAGTCGTTTATCGGCGACAGTTCGGCGACATTCTGCCGCTGGGTCCTGACCATCAAATGAAGATTGCCGACGCTTGATTCGGCGAGAAAGTCGACGTTGGTGCTTCGGCCATCCGGGCATGACCGGGGGCATCACAGACTTCACATCGCAATGCCTGAAAATGGATGTTGTTCGACATCCGTGTTCAGCGTTTACGGAATAGTCGGGTCGGGCTTGTAACTCCGTTTTGATCGGCGTAAGTGCGGGCAACTTACTCTGCCCGCAACCTACTTTCTCGCCAACCCAGATACATTGCCCGTGCCATGTCCGGCGCCTGCTTTGGGTCCGCCTGCCGGCCGCAACCACGACAGTGACAGGAATTCGGCGCGCCGGGGCTTCGACTATTCGCCTGCCGGGCCGGATAGCGCCGCGACGCCTGCGGCGCCATAAAGTCTTGCCATAACCGTCGGTTAGCGGTGTTTTGGCGAGGGCGAGCTTGCCCGCCGATGGTGCCCAAGGCTTGTGATCAGGGTCCAACCGGACGAGCCAATGTGCCGCTTGCGGTTGGCACGGTAATCGCATGAACTCATGTACTTTTTTGTCCTCCAGGGCGGCCAAGCCGGACCCATGACCATCATGTCCCAAGTCGCATCATTCCCGAACGTCACCAAGCCGCCGCGCGCATCGGGCGCCTCATCGTTCGACATCATTCTGGAAAGGTGTCACGACCTGATCAGCGAGCGTGTCTCGGATGCACTCGCCAGAATGTTCGACGAGGCGGATGAAGCGCTCACCGCATTCGGCAGCCTGTCGCGCGATCCGGAAACCAGCAAGCTCTACGAGGTCACGCGCAAGAAAATCCGTTCCCAGCGCGAAGCCATCGTCAGCCAGTTCCGGATGCATTTTCTTCGTGAATTCCAGGAACGTGTCAACCGGGTCAAGAAGATCGGCGACCAGTTTGCGGATATCGATGTGTCCACGCTCGAACCGGCCGGGGAAGACGATCCGATCGAGTCGCGCAAGTTCGACGCCATGGCGTCGCGGCTGCGTCAATACTGCGAAGAGGAACTGCTCGCGCTCGATCAGCGCGTCGGGGTGCTGGTCGGCGATGCCGATCTGCAGTCCGATGACAATCCGTTTATTCCCCCGGCCATCATTGACGCTTACAAGCACACCTGCCGGCAGACCGATTCGAACGTCGACGTGCGCATGGTCCTCCTCAAGCTGTTCGACGACTACGTGCTCGACGAGATCCGCGGCATGTACAAGGCGGTCAATGCACTGCTGATCAAGAATTCGATCCTTCCCAAGATCCGGTTCTCCGTCGAGCGCACGTCGTTCGCGGCGAAGGCGCCAGCCGTCGAACCGAAACCCGAAAAAGTGAGTGCCGCTCCGGTTACGGAAAAGGTCCAGCCGGAAGTGAAGCACACCGATCGGCGTGCCACCAACCGGATGGACGCCATGACCCTGGACATCATGGCGATGTTGTTCGAGGAGTTGTTCGACGACGCAGAGATTCCCACGGCTGTCAGGGGGCTCATCGGCCGGTTGCAGACGCCGATGCTCAAGCTGGTGATTGCCGACCGGTCATTTTTTTCCAGGAAGAGTCATCCGGCCCGGCAGATGCTCGACAAGTTGAGCGAGCTGGCGGAAGGCCTGCCCGCCGACGTCAAGGTATCCGATCCGGTTTACGAGAAGCTGGAGTCGATTATCGACAGCTTCATCGAGGGATATAAGGACGACATCGGCATTTTCGACGGGCTGCAACGAGCGGCTCGACGCGCTGATCGAGGAAGTGAACGAGCGCGCCAAACAACAAACGCAAAGCATGGACCGGAAGGCCGGTCAGGAACAAAAGCTTGCACTCGCGAAAACCGCCGCGCAAGAAGGAATCAAGGCGCGCCTGCGTGCCAGCGCTGCGTCGCAACCGATCGTCGAGTTCCTGACGAAGCATTGGGCCAGGGTGCTCGTTCTGACGCATGTCAGGGAAGGCGAGCGAAGCGAGGCCTGGAAGAACGCGCTCAAGACAGTGGATTCATTGCTCTGGACCGGTGAGCAGAAAGAGACGGCCGAAGATCGCCGCAAGGTGATCGCGGTCTTGCCGAACCTGATCAAGAGCATCGCTGACGGGTTGGCTTATGCCGATATCGATGACGAGGTTCGCGTGCAACTCTTTGCGCACCTGCGTAAGTCGCACACCGCGATTTTCGGCCGGTCGGCACAACCTGTTGTAGCAGCGCCAAGCAAAGAGCTTGAGATTGAAACAGCGCCGGTGCTTGAAAAGGAGCCTGAGATTGAAATGGCGCCTGAATTTGAAACAGCGCCGGAGCTTGAGAAAGAGCCTGAGATTGAAACAGCGCCGGTGATCGAAAAGGCGCCCGAAAAAGCCGCAACCGGTTTTGACTTCGAGCTACCCGATTTTGTCGGAAAATCCGGGGCCAGCGACAAGATGCCTGAATCCGAAGCAGCGCCGAGCGTTGCTGAGCCGGACAAGCACGAGATCGAGAACGAGGCCGAGGCCAGCGACACGGCCGGAGACCTCGATTTTCTTTCAGAGGAAGACAAGCCGGAAGAGACCAGCGTGAGCGATGAAATGCGGCTCGACTACCTGCCTTCCATGAACGATGCCGACGAAATTCCCGAACTGACGGATGCGGTCACGGCGAAGGCTGCGACCCCCGCGGAGAAGCCGCGGACCCCGGCTGCGCCATCGGCGACGCCGGATCAGAAAGAGGTGCCGGAATTTAACGTGAGCACAAGCCGGGCGTACGAAGCACCTTCCGCGCAATTGCGTGCCGAGATGGACAAGGTCATGGATGCCACTCGCACGATGTTCTCCGATATCGACCGCTTCATCATGCTCGGTCAATATCAGAACGCCATCAGTGTGCTCGATTCCCGAATCAAGCACGAGCCGGACGATCGCGGCTCATGGATCACGCTGATGGCGATCTACCGGGACGAGGACATGAAAGACGATTTTTACCGGACCTACGCAAAATTCCAGAAGCATTTCGGCGAAAAGCCGGACGCCTGAACAAGCAACCGGCTGACGACACGGTCAGCTCGCCCCGCCCCCTGAATCTCCCGCTTCCCGGAGCCCTGCCGGCGGCTTGATTCGCTAATTTTTCGTGTGTGCGTTGTACACCTTGCCGCTGATTTTCCACTGTCCATTGTGCTTATACAGGACGAAAAAATCAGTAAAACGGAAGCCGCGCCAACCGGTGAACTCGACCCTGGCGGCCGCTGCCGGCCCCGAGATGTCAATCCAGGCAATGTGGTGCTGAATATCGGGTGAGGGGTCGTTGTCGTCAACCCGGCGACCGAACGCCTCGACATCAAAATTGTTGAACACGCCGTTCGTCGAGCCGACGATATGCGCGTGCTCGAAAAACGCCGTTTTCATCAGAGTGCCGTCGCCCGTCTTGGCTGCCAGAATATACGGCTGCAAGGCTTCCTTGATGGCTCCGTATTCGTCAAAGCTCTGCGCCTCGTCCGCAGCGGTTTCGATCGACAAAGCAGTTTTCTTGTCCGACATGATTGTTCTCCGGGCTGGTTCAGTGACCTGACCGCGGCCAGGCCTGGATTCGTGGTCATGCTGTTCCGGGGCGGTGATGTCCCGCCCCATTCGCATCGCATTCCCCGACGCACTGTATCACGTCACTTTCCGCGCGGAACGACGCAAGCGTGATGGTGGCGTCGGGTCTTGCATTCTGCACACCTGCGGTTAACCGACCGGAAAGTTGCCGGGCGTCAGCGGCGGCTTCATTATGGCTGCCTGAACCAAATCACAACCGAGCTTCAGGGAGACAGAAGAAATGACCGACCGCTACGCCAGGTACACGCAGTTCGAGTTCGACCGTCCGGCCGAGCGCGTGCTGCGCATTACGCTGAACAAACCCGAGACCTACAACTCGCTGGATGCCGAGGGGCACAAGCAGTTCACCTATATCTGGCGCGACATCGATGATGACCCCGACATCAGTGCCGTGATCCTCACCGGCAAGGGCAAGGCGTTTTCCTCCGGCGGTGACTTCGGCATGATCGAATCGAACATGAACGACGAGATGGCGCGCATGCAGGCCTGGAAGGAAGCGCGTGATCTGGTCTACAACATCATCAACTGCAACAAGCCGATCATCTCTGCGATCAATGGCGTCGCTGTCGGCGCCGGGCTGGTCGCGGCGCTGCTTGCGGACATTTCGATTGCCGGCAAGGCGGCCAAAATCATCGACGGCCATACCCGGCTCGGCGTTGCCGCGGGCGACAGCGCGGTGATCAACTGGCCGTTGCTGTGCGGCATGGCCAAGGCGAAGTACCTGCTGTTGCTGTGCGAGCCGGTGAATGGCGAGGATGCCGAGAAATACGGGCTGGTCTCGCTGTGCGTCGAGGATGATGCGCTGCAGGACAAGGCGGTCGAGATTGCCGTGCGTCTCGCCGCCGGTGCGCCGAGCGCGATCCGCTGGACCAAATATGCGCTCAACAACTGGTACCGCATGATGGGCCCGGCCTTCGACGCCTCGACCGCGCTGGAGATGCTCGGCTTCGCCGGCCCGGAGGTGCGCGAAGGCCTCGCCTCGCATCTGGAGAAGCGCAAGCCGGTGTTCGATCCGAGGTCGCCGGTGTAGGGGGTATGGGAAGCGGGGAGTTCCCCGGGGCGACGGGATGCGGCGAGGCTGTGGCGGTATAGGTTGGGCGCGACGCGTTTGCGTTTTTGCGGCTGACTACTTCTTCCGCGCAGCTTCTGCCTTTTTTTCACCAACCGCGCGCCAGCCGAATCTGGACGCCCATTCGTTTTCCTTGCCTTCGAATCTGTCCGCGATCAGTTTTCCCATCACGGGGGCGAACTTGAAGCCGTGGCCGCTGCCGCCTGTTGCCACGAACAAGCCTTCGTGCTCCGGAACCCAGTCGATCCAGAAATTGCCGTCCCACGAGTCACAGTAGAAGCACAAGCGCCGCGATTTGATCGGGGTCTTGGCGAGGTCCGGAAACGTATCTTCCAGAAAATCTCTCAATGCCTTATCCAGTTCGGAAGGCACGGTGGTGTCCTGCCTTGCGTCGGCCGGGATGCCGGCTCCATGGTTCGCGATCTTCAGGGTGCCATCGGGCTGAATGGGGAAACCATACCAACCGGTGTTGGCAATGTCCGCCGCCCAGGGCGGAAAGCGCTCGGCGACGTAACGCTCGGGATGATCCGGCTGAAGATAGTAGACGGGTTGACCCACGCACTTGACTGCGTCGCGCATCGAGGGGAGCAGTGTTGGCGTCCATGCACCGGCTGCGACAATGACGGCGTCGGCGCGAAGTTCCACGCCGGTATCGGTCCGGATGCCGTCGACGCGCGCGCCGCTCATGCGCAGTGCCTGCATCGTCTCGCCTTCGCGAAGCACGACGCCGGCGGTGCGTGCGCGATCCAGCAGCCATCGCACGACGTTTGCGCTCTCCGCCCAGCCGGCGGCGGGGTTGAAATAGCCGTCGGGGAATTTATCCGGATTCCAGATGGGGAAGCGTTCCCGCAATTTCCCGCCGTTCATCCGCTCGACGCTTTGGCCGAGCGATCGCAGCGTCTCGCGGCTGTCGTGCTCGAATTCTCCCGGTTGCATTTCCTGCGCGGTGAGAATCAGAAAGCCGGTCTCGTGGTAGAGGGTCTGGCCCGATTCGGCGTTCCAGTTTCGCCAGCCGGCGATGGCCTCGCGGGCAAGCCGCGTGTAGAACAGATCGCTGCCGTAATCCGCACGCACCATCTTGCTGATGTCGGTCGAGGAAGCACGCGGGTGCGGCAGCGGTCCGGGGTCGACCAACGTGACCGAGTGTCCTCGAAGCGCGAGTTCGAGCGCGGCGCCGGCGCCGAAAACGCCCGCACCAACGATAAGCAGTTTGCGAGCTTTCATCATCTGCAGTGTTTGAATGACGAAGTCATCACGGTATTTTTATACGACGGATCTCTCGGCATCTGGCTTTGCTCCCAAATAATCTGGATTTCACCAGAGCGTCAACGTTGCCATGCACAAGCAATGAGCCTGTATCAGGCCGTCAGACTAGTTTCCCATACCTGCGCAAGGCCATTGGCGTTCATCGCTTGATCGGTTCCGCGGTACCCGCCCGATGTGATCGTTAGCCACATGGATGTCACGAACAGGACAATATAGTTAAAAGAGCGCCCCCGGTATTTTTGATTGTGCGCCCAGTGGGCAAGTGCTATCTTGAATTTCTGGAACCGCAAGGTTTTTCCGACGGAGTGGAGAATGCCCGAGAGCGAAATCCGCCGGTGGCTTGCAGCGCATACGCTTGACCGATTTGCCGATGTGTTCGAGCGAGAAGAGATCTCGTTGGACAATCTGCCCGATCTGGTTGAGTCAGATCTGAAGGATCTCGGGCTACCGCTCGGGCCACGCAAAACAATACTTCGTGCCGCGCACGAGTGGCGTGCTGATCGGAGAGTGCCCACACCTCCACGTGAGGGGCAGTCGGCTGAAGTTCCGGCAGATATCGAATCCCGAGGCGAACGCCGCCACCTCACGGTCATGTTCTGCGACCTGGTCGGCTCCACCGAGTTGTCGCAGCAGCTCGATCCCGAGGCGTTGCGGGAACTGATGCGCGCGTATCAAAAAGCCTGCGGTGAGGTCATTGAAAAATACGACGGCCACGTCGCGCAGTACCTAGGCGACGGACTCATGACTTACTTCGGTTGGCCGCGCGCGCACGAAGACGATGCCGAACGTGCGATTCGAGCTGCGCTGGAAATTGTCGAGGCCGTCAAACA
>CAWBXZ010000024.1:0-112258 GCA_963792855.1 uncultured beta proteobacterium
CTATGTTGTTACAGGCGCCTTCCAGAAGTTTCAAGCACTGGCTGTGCCCGTTTCTTCATGTTCGGGAGCGAACATTCCGGAGATCGCGATGAGTTTCCAGCCGCGTGCAGCAGCCGGTCGTTTGGCCGCTGTGAATGCGTGCGCATTGCCTTTGGGGTCGACGGCGAACAGCAGAATCGCATCGGGATTTCTCGAGGTAAACGTGTCGAGATTCTCGCCCTCATCCAGCTTTATGGTGGCAACGGCGCCCTTGCCGAGAAACTTCATCAGCTGCGTGTAGCTGATGTCCTTGCCGAAAAGCTCGTGGCCTGGCTGCGCTGCGGCAATGCGAAGATTCTCCGGTTGTTCTTCCAGCGTGGCATGCAAGGCGTAGGTGTTACCGTCACCGAACTCGCGGCGATAGCGCATGACGGCCAGGCTGTTGAGCGCTGAATGTGCCGAAAGCCCCAGCAAGCCGCCGATTCCAACCAGATCCAGATGTCTGTCGGCATGCTCGGATACCAGGCTGCCATAGTAGGTGTCGAAACCTTCGGCACGTGCTTTCTCGATGTTCTCCCAGGAGGTGTCGGCCAGCACCGTCCGGTAACCGACCTTGCGCAATTGCATGGCAATTGCGCGCGCGACGCGGTTGGCCCCGACGACGAGAAAGCCTCGCGGCTCAGGTTCTGCAACGCCCAGCCAACGGGCCAGAGTGCCCGCGGTCGCGCCCTGCAACAGCACGGTGCCGATGATGACCATGAAACTCAGAGGCACCAGAAATGCCGCATCGGCGAAACCGGCCTGCTCGAGCCGCAATCCGAAAACTGCGCTGATGGCCGCCGCGACGATGCCGCGCGGACCGATCCAGCCGAGCAGCGCGCGTTCTCGCCAGTTGAGCTTGCTGCCAGCGGTGGCGAGCAGAATCTTCAGCGGGCGCGCGAGGAACTGCAGGGCCACGAAAACCCAGAGCGCCGACCAGCCGAGTTGTTCGAACAGTGCGAAGTCAATACGTGCGGCGAGAATGATGAACAGTCCCGAGATCAACAGAATCGACAGACTCTCCTTGAAATCGAGAATGTCTTCAGTATGTACGCCGGGCATGTTCGCCAGCCACAGGCCCATGACGGTAACGGCCAGCAGACCGGTCTCGTGCTCCACGGCATTGGACAGCGCGTAAACCGCAAACACGATGCAAAGAACCGTGAAATTGTGCAGAAACTCCGGTAACCAGTTGCGCCGCAATGCCAGGCCGAGCAGGTATCCGGCGCCGGCTCCGATTGCTACTCCGGCGAGCACCATTTTCCCGAGTGTCAGAAAGGTCAGCAGGAGTGCCTGCTCTGCGCTGAGCGCGGTGATGAACTGATATGTAAGGATCGCCAGTATCGCGCCGACCGGGTCGATGAGAATGCCCTCCCAGCGAAGCACATTGCCGATTGCTGCCGTCGGGCGCACGGTGCGCAGCATCGGCACGATAACCGTCGGGCCGGTGACGACCATCACTGCGCCGAACAGGGTTGCCACCTGCCAGGACGTGCCGACCAGCCACATCGCAGCGACGGCCGAGATGACCCAGCTCACCAGCGTGCCCCAGGTAACCAGGCGCATGACGACTTTTTCCACACCGCGGATTTCCGCGAAACGCAGCGTCAGGCTGCCTTCGAACAGAATGACAGCAACGCACAGCGAAATCAGCGGGAACAGCAGGTCGCCGAACAATTCGTCCGGTCGCAGCCATCCGGTGACCGGACCGGCAATCAGTCCCCCGGTGAGCAGAAATACGATGGCCGGCAGTTTGAATCGCCAGCCGAGCCACTGGCAACCGACCGCCAGTGCGCCAATCGCAGCAATCTGCAGTGCAATGTGCTCGTTCACGATTCAGGCGCCCCGATGCGCGAAGACAGCGTCACGATGACCGCGCGCGGGCACGATGCTTCGCGGCGATAAAGTCGCGATGATGAACGTATATCAGTTCCGAGATCTTTCTTATCAGGTGATCTTCGTACTTGTCGACATCCTGGTCGGCGTGGGCGACGTGCCACATGTGCTCGATCAGCTGCAGTTTCTGCGCGGCGCTGAACTGCTCGTTGATGGACTTGACGAACGGATGGTAAGAGGTGGGGCGCTCGTGTGGTTTCGCCGCCTGTTGCATCAGCTCAAGGGCCTGTTTGTCGGTCAGTTTCAGCAACTCGCCCAGGCATGCGTTGGCTACTTGCAGATCCTCTTCCGTAACGTCGTGGTCGGCCCGGGCGGTTTCGTACAACAGCATCGCGACGGAGGCGTGCAATTGCCGTGTTTCCCTGGCCATACGCTGTTCCGGCGTTTCGACGCCTGCCATTTTCTGCAATCCATTGGACAGCGAGTCAAGAAAATTTCGAATAGGTTTGACCATGTTCGTACTTGTTCGACGTTGGATTGGCTTTATCCGCCTAACCTGACAACCTGATTTCGGTTTGCGATGTGCACGATCAGCCAGCGTAACGCATTGCGCGCGCAACCGCCGGGCGTGCCGCCATGCGCTCACCCCATTGGTGAAGATGGTCGTATCCGCCCGCCTGGACGAGCAGTGGTTTGCGCAGGGCATACGAAGGATAGAGCATCAGATCGGCGACGGACAATTCGCCCGCAAGATACTTGCTGTTTTCCAGAGCGCGGTCGCAGTCGAGGAAGGCATCGCGCAGCCTTTTCCTGAAGTAGTCAACATTTGCCTCTGACTTTTCCGGAGCCGTATTTTCGAGACGAAAGACAGCCATGCTCGCGCCTGAAATGTCGCTCGCCGCCTGCATGAACCACTGCATTGCCAACGCGCGCCGGGCGCTGTCGGCGGGAATCAGCTTGCCGGCCTTTTCGGCGCAGTAGAGAATGATCGCCCCCGACTGGTTCACTGTAATTGGCGCCCCGCCAGGCCCGTCCGGGTCGACGATAACCGGAATCAGTCCGGCCGGATTGATTCGCTGAAACGCCGGTGCGTGCTGCTCGCCCTTGTACAGATCGAGCGCGTGAAGCCGATAGGGCAGCGCGGCTTCCTCAAGCGCGACGGTCGCACGCAGGCCGTTGGCGGTGGGGGCGAAGTAAAGGTCGATCATGTGTTGGCTCCTCGGCGACAGTAAGCGCGGCCGGACAGTGTATCAGGACGAATCACGTAGAATCGGCGTTGCAACAGTTTGCGGTGACGGGAGCTGTGTGGAATTCATGAGAGCAGTGATGCGGACTGAGGCAAACGGGTGAGTAACTCGCAACCCGGCTTGCGCCGCGCTCTGTCGTTGCCGCTGCTGACGTTCTACGGCCTGGGCACGATACTGGGCGCCGGCATCTACGTGCTGGTCGGCGAGGTCGTTGCAGTCGCGGGAGTTTACGCACCCATCGCGTTCGTTACCGCCGCTATCGTTGCCGCGTTCACCGCGTTTACCTATGCCGAACTGGCAGCCCGCCATCCATTGTCCGGGGCCGAGGCGGTGTATGTGCAGGAAGGCCTGGGTCGCCGCGAGTTGTCCACGCTGGTGGGCTGCCTGATCGTTTTTTCCGGGCTGGTTTCCTCGGCCACACTGGTGCGCGGATTCGTCGGTTACCTGCGCGTCTTTGCCGATCTGCCGGAAACGCTGGTGATCATTCTGCTGGTCGCGGCGCTTGGCGCTCTCGCGCTGTGGGGCATACTCGAATCGGTCACCATCGCCGCGGTTGCGACGGTCATTGAAATTGGCGGCCTGTTGTTGATCATCGCCGTATGTGCCGACAGCTTTGCCGGGTTGCCCGAACGCCTGCCGGAACTGATCCCGCCGGCTGACGCAACCACCTGGTGGGGTATCTCCATGGGTGCATTTCTGGCGTTTTATGCCTTTATCGGCTTCGAGGACATGGTCAATGTTTCGGAAGAGGTCAAGGACCCGCAACGGATCGTGCCGCGTGCCATTATTTTCGCACTGGTCGGCTCGACGCTGCTGTATCTGCTGGTTGTGACTGCGGCGGTTCTGGCGCTGCCCGTTGCAACGCTGGCGACCAGCGAAGCGCCGCTGGCCCTGGTGTTCGAGCATGCTTCCGGAGCCTCTCCCGTGCTCATCACGCTGATCAGCCTGTTCGCGGTAATCAACGGCGCGCTCATCCAGATGATCATGGCATCGCGCATGTTGTACGGGATGGCGTGCGCTGGCTGGGCGCCCCGTGTGTTTGCCAGTGTCAGCGAACGCACCCGCACGCCCATCGTTTCAACCGGCGTGATTACTTTCGGCGTGCTGGTGTTCGCATTATGGTTGCCGCTGGTAACACTTGCCAAGCTCACGAGCTTCGCCATTCTTCTTGTGTTCGTGCTGGTGAACCTTTCGTTGATCCGAATCAAGCGATTTCAGCAACCACCGGCTGAAATCCGTGTCTACCCGTTGTGGGTGCCATATGGTGGTTTATCGCTCGCTATCGCGTTGCTTGTGCTGCAAACGCTCAGCGTGCTTGGTATTGCGGGATAATTGTCGGCCCCGTTCATTCCGCGTCGGGGCGCAGAATGAACCGCAACATGCGGGGCCGGAACCGTCCAAACATATACAACAGGCCTGGATTCTGGCGCGCGAACCAGGCATTTTTATCACTTAAATGACATCCAACTCATCGAGCGTCATCCGCATACGCGGGGCACGCCAGAACAGTCTGAAGAATATCAGCATCGATTTTCCACTCGGCGAACTGCTGGTGGTGACCGGTGTTTCCGGCTCGGGCAAGTCTTCGCTGGTATTCGATACGCTTTATGCCGAAGGGCAAAGGCGCTACGTCGAAACGTTTTCGCCATACGCAAGACAATTTCTCGACCGGATGGACCGGCCCCAGGTCGATGCCATTGAAGGCGTGCCGCCGGCGATTGCCATCGACCAGACCAATCCGGTTCGCACCTCGCGCTCGACGGTCGGAACCATGACCGAACTGGCTGATCACCTGAAACTGTTGTTTGCGCGGGTTTCGCGCCTGTACTGCCGCCAGTGCGCGTTGCCGGTACGCCGCGACACGCCCGACTCGATCTACCGGGATTTGCAGCAGCGCGCCGGTCAGTCCGGCGATCCACGGCTGGTAATGACTTTCCCCGTCGAGGTGCCGAAGAATTTCTCGGAAAATGAAGTTCTCAAACTCCTGGAGGCACAGGGCTACACGCGTGTTTTCGCAAGGACCAAAGGCGCGCTCGAGATGGTCCAGGACCGTTTTCGCTGGTCGTCAGCCGAGCGGGAACGCGTTATCGAGGCACTGGAGTCTGCGCTGAGCGTTGGACATGGACGGATTCAGGTCCATGTCATTGACGACGAAGGCGAACCGGTCAGAACGTGGAAGTTCAGCGACGACTTGCATTGTGCCGATTGCGATATCCATTATCGCGAGCCCAGCCAGGGGATGTTCTCGTTCAACTCCCCGGTGGGGGCCTGTGAGACCTGCCGCGGCTTTGGCCGCGTCATCGGTATCGATTTCGGATTGATCGTTCCGGACGAAAGCAAGACCCTGCGCGAAGGCGCGGTCAAACCCTGGCAGACAAAGAGTTTTCGCGAATGCCAGGACGATCTCGAGAAGTACGCAGGTAAACGCGCAATTCCGCTGGATACGCCATGGCGCGAGCTCACGGACGAGCAGCGGCAGTGGGTGCTGGAGGGTGAACCCGACTGGGTGAGCTGGCGCAAGTCGTGGCCCGGCACCTGGTATGGCGTACGGCATTTCTTTGCCTGGCTCGAAAGCAAGGCATACAAGATGCACATTCGCGTGCTGCTCTCGAAGTACCGGGCCTACACGCCGTGTGGCGTTTGCGAGGGCAGCCGGCTCAAGCACGAAGCCTTGTTGTGGCGGGTAGGTGACAAGGCCATGGCCGATGCAGTTGTGACGCCCGCCATGCGTTACCGCCCCCCTGGCGTGAGCTGGTCAGCGCAGCAGTCGCACAGCGTTGCCGGGCTGACCCTGCATGACCTGAACCTGATGCCGATCGACAGCTGCAAGGCGTTTTTCGATGCCTTCAGTGATGCGGCAAAGGCGGCAAGTTCGGGAGCGGCGCTGGACGAAGCCACTGCGCTATTGCTGGGCGAGATTCGCGGCAGGCTGACGTATCTCCAGCAAGTCGGCCTCGGTTACCTGACACTGGACCGCCAGTCGCGCACCTTGTCAGGCGGTGAGGTTCAACGCATCAACCTGACGACGGCACTTGGCACGTCATTGACCGACACACTGTTCGTGCTCGACGAACCTTCGATCGGTTTGCACCCGCGAGACATGGGCCGGGTCATCGACGTTATGCAGAATTTGCGTGACGCGGGGAATTCGCTGGTGGTCGTGGAGCATGACCCGCAGATCATGTTTGCCGCCGACCGCCTGCTCGACATGGGGCCCGGGCCGGGAGAGCACGGCGGCGAAATCGTATTCTTCGACCGGCCGCAGGCGCTTGCCAAAGCCGCGTCGTTAACGGGCGATTATCTGTACGGCCGGCGGCGCACCGACGCCGGGCTTGCAACCCGCGCCGTAGACGAATCGACGCCGGTTTTGCAGGTGCTCGGGGCGTCGCAGCACAACCTGCGCGATGTCGACGTATCGATTCCGCTCAATCGCCTGGTCTGCGTGACCGGGGTGTCCGGTTCGGGCAAGTCAACGCTGGTTCAGGATGTCCTGTACGCAGCGATGCTCAAGCACAAGGGCAAACCGACCGAAACCCCCGGCAGCCACAAGTCGCTGATCGGACACGAATGCGTCGCCGATGTCGTCATGGTCGATCAGGCGCCGATCGGCCGCACGACGCGTTCCAATCCCGCCAGCTATGTCGGTGCCTTTGACGCTATCCGGGACCTGTTTTCAAAAGCGCCATTGTCGCGCGAACGCGGCTACAAGCCCGGCATGTTCAGCTTCAATTCCGGCGACGGGCGCTGCCCTGCGTGCGGCGGCAACGGTTTCGAACATGTCGAGATGCAGTTCCTGTCGGACGTGTACCTGCGCTGCCCTGATTGTGACGGCAAGCGCTACCGTCCGGAAGTGCTCGAAGTCGGCATCGCGCCGGAGGGAAGGCCGGAGCGCAATGTCGCGGATGTGCTCGCCATGACGGTTTCGGAAGCGATGACGTATTTCTCCGGATCGACCGAAGTCTTGCGGCGGCTAAAGCCGCTGGCCGATGTCGGACTCGATTACCTGCGACTGGGGCAGCCGGTACCGACGCTGTCCGGGGGCGAGGCGCAGCGCCTCAAGCTCGCCGGGCACCTGGCTCGTGTAGAAGGGGTTGTGAGTACGGGCACGCTGTTCATGTTCGACGAGCCGACCACGGGGCTGCATTTTGACGACATTGCAAAGTTGCTGCGTTCGTTGCGAAAGCTGGTGGATGCCGGTCATTCGCTGTTGATCATCGAGCACAACCTGGATGTCATTGCTGCGGCGGACTGGATCATCGACCTGGGACCGGAAGG
This sequence comes from uncultured beta proteobacterium, assembly GCA_963792855.1. Taxonomy (GTDB): domain Bacteria; phylum Pseudomonadota; class Gammaproteobacteria; order Burkholderiales; family Eutrophovitaceae; genus SG8-40. Next base: position 7,377 of record CAWBXZ010000024.1, read on the forward strand.
CGGTGAGGCCGGGGGGACGGTCGTTTGCACCGGCACACCGGACACGGTAAAGCGGTGCGCGGCTTCGCACACCGGACGTGCGCTGGTCGATTATGCGCGGCAACTCAAAGCCCTGGCACAGCCGGCGGTGGGCGCTGGAGCAGACCGGGCGCCGGTAAAGGCGGACGAGTTCATCCGTATCCGTAACGCGCGCGAACATAATCTGCGCAACCTTGACGTGGCGCTGCCGCGCCGGAAGTTCACCGTGATCACCGGCGTGTCGGGCAGCGGCAAGTCGACGCTGGCATTCGACATCGTATTCGGCGAAGGCCAGCGTCGCTATCTGGAATCACTCAATGCCTATGCGCGCCAGTTCGTTCAGGTGGCGTCGCGCCCGGAAGTGGATGCGATTCACGGCATACCACCGACGGTGGCGATCGAACAGCGCACCAGTCGCGGCGGAAGAAAAAGCACGGTCGGCACGCTGACCGAGATCCACCATTTCCTGCGCCTGCTGTTCGTCAAACTCGGTACGCAGTACTGCCCCGGATGTGAAGTTCCGATAGAGCCGCAGAGCGAAGAGGCGATTGCGGCGCGCATCATGCGCGAATACAAGGGGGTGCATGTCGGACTGCTCGCGCCGTTGGTGGTCAATCGCAAAGGCGTATACACGGATCTCGCACGATGGGCGCACAATCGTGGCTTCGGGTATCTGCGTGTCGATGGCGAATACCTGCCGACACAACCGTTTCCGCGCATCGACCGCTTTCGCGAGCATGTGATCGAGTTGCCGGTTGCCGACGTGCATGTCAGTGCTGCCGCAGAGCCGGCGTTGCGCTCCGCGTTGGCCAGCGCGCTGGAGTACGGCAAGGGTGTGGTGCATCTGATTGCTCCGCTCGAGCGATTGATGAATGGCGGGGCGATGACGCAGACGGTGTTTTCCACCAAACGCGCGTGCCCGTCATGCGGCACGAGTTTCCCGGAGCTCGATCCGCGGCTGTTTTCCTACAACTCCCGGCATGGCTGGTGCCCGTCGTGTTTCGGTACGGGGCTGAAGCTGGCAGAGATCGAATGGGATGAGGATCGGGCACGCACCGGTGCCGAAGATCATGTGCTCGATTCGTGGATAGACTGGCTGGAGGTCGATGAACCCTGCCCGCAATGCCACGGCAGCAGGCTCAACGAAACGGCGCTGGCAGTGCGATGGCGCGACAGGAACATAGGCGATTACGGCTCGCGGCCGGTGAGCCAGCTCGCGGAATCGTTTGAAGACGCCGGCATTCAAGGGCGAGAACAAGCCATCGCCCGGGATCTGTTTGCGGAACTGAGAAGCCGACTCGGTTTTCTGTCCGAAGTCGGCCTCGGTTACCTGACACTGGATCGAGCCGCGCCGAGTCTGTCAGGGGGTGAGGCGCAGCGAATTCGTCTGGCGGCCCAACTCGGTTCGAATCTTCGGGGCGTGTGTTACATCCTCGACGAACCTACCATCGGCCTGCATCCGCGCGATAACCAGATCCTGCTCAAGACCCTGCGAAAGCTCGAACGCAAGGGCAACACGCTGCTGGTGGTCGAACACGATGAGGACACCATTCTCAGTGCCGATCACATCGTCGATCTGGGGCCGGGTGCCGGGCGCCAGGGCGGGCGTCTGATTGCCGAGGGTACGGTCCAGGCGTTGATGGAATCGCCGGAATCGGTGACCGGCCGGTTTCTGAAGCAACCCCTGTTGCATCCGTTGCAGCCCCGCCGGACGGTTGCGAGGACTGCGCCGGCGATCCAGGTGAAAGGTGCAAAGCTGCACAACCTGCGTAATGTGAGCGCGCGCCTGCCGCTGGGCCGTCTGACGGTGGTCACCGGTGTGTCGGGCAGCGGCAAATCGACGTTTGCCCGCGACGTGGTTCATGACAACATGGCGCGCCTGGTCGCGGAGAAACGCCGGCGCAAGGGCACTCATGATTTGCATGGATGCGCGCAGCTTGAGGGATGGGAGTCGGTGACCCGGGTGCTGGAAGTCGACCAGACCCCGATTGGCAAGACGCCGCGGTCCTGCCCGGCGACTTATGTCGGTTTCTGGGACGCGATTCGCAAACTGTTTTCCGGTACGCAGGATGCGCGCATGAGAGGTTTTGCTCCGGCGCGGTTTTCCTTTAACACACCGGCCGGCCGCTGCGGCGGTTGTGACGGGCAGGGCATTCGCAAGATCGAGATGAGTTTTCTGCCGGACGTGAAGGTGACCTGCGAGGTGTGCAATGGCGCGCGCTTCGAACAGGAAACGCTGTCGGTCAAGTTCAAGGGCAAGTCGATCGGAGATGTGCTGGCGATGAGCGTGGACGAGGCAACCGGATTCTTTTCCGCACATGCCGGCATTCACCACGCCTTGCAATTGCTTCAGGACGTCGGGCTGGGATATCTGACATTGGGACAGCAAAGTCCCACCTTGTCTGGCGGCGAAGCGCAGCGGATCAAGCTGGTAACGGAGCTGGCCAAAGTGCGACTGACAGATGGTGCCGAGCGTGGCGCGGCAGCGGCAAGCAACCGCGGTACGCAACATACGCTGTATGTGCTCGACGAACCGACGGTGGGCTTGCATATGGCAGATGTCGAGAAACTCATTCGCGTCCTGCACCGGCTGGTCGATGCGGACAACACCGTCGTCGTCATCGAACACAACCTTGACGTGATGGCGAACGCGGACTGGATCATCGATCTCGGGCCCGAAGGCGGCGATGGCGGCGGCAAAGTCGTGGTGCAGGGGCCGCCGGACAGAGTATCGGCGGCGGCGGATTCGCACACTGGCCGTGTCTTGCGGGATTTCCTCTCGCAACGGGCGCGCCCGGCGTCGGCCTGAGGTCCGTGTCATCAGCCGCCAGGCGGTTGCCGTAACACGATGAACGGCAACAGATCGAGATTGGCGAAACGCTATACTTGACGGCTGACATGACAAACCCGTCCGGCCCCAAAAGTATCAAACCCCAGGATGACCCCGCAGCGGTCACCATGCGTATTGAGGCCCCTGGCCGCGCGCTACGATCGGCGACCGAGATCGCCAGTATCCTGCAGGCGATCTGCAATGAGCAACTGGCGCTCAGTGCCTATCTCGAACGGGGTGAAGTGTTGTTCACATCCGCAGTGCGCGCGGTGGATCTGGATCTGGACCGGCTTGTAATCGACTACAGCCAGTGGAAGCCGGCCAACTCCGCACTGATGCAGCGCGATACCGTTCAGTTTCACTGCGATCGGAAAAAACGCCATATCCAGTTCCAGACCAGAACCCCCACGCAGATCACATACGAAGGCACGGCGAGGTTGCAGGTCCCCTTGCCGTCGCTGGTGCTGGATCTGCAACAGCGTGCGCACCGCCGTCTCAGTGTCAAGTCGTTGCCGTCACTCTGGTGCGTGATCAACCGGGATAATGCCGAACCGATCGTGGCAAATGTGTCGGATATCAGCGAGGGCGGGTTGGGTGCCTTTATTCATGATACGGGCATCGTGCTCAAGCCGGGCATGATCTTCGAGAACTGCCAGCTCACCAGTTCCTCCCTGGAGGCCCCGATCGATGTCAGCGTGGAGGTGCGCTACTGGAAGACGGTTCGCGAGGGCGACGGCACGTTGAACAAGCGTGTCGGCTGCCGGTTTGTGACGGCGTCGAAGAACTTGCAGGAACTCATCAAGCTGTTCGAACTGGAAGTCAGTGAGGATCGGAGCGCGCGGTGATTTTCCGCGGTGCAAGTGTGCCCTTGACGAGTCTAGTCTGGGTCTGGCCGGGTTCGACTGTATTGATCGAACCGGCATGGTTTAAACCGGATCCGATCAAACCGGGTCCGATCAAACCGTAGGCGAGCGGCGCGGCTGGTGCCGGGCCGGCCTATTGGTGTCAGGCGGCAACGGTTGGCGCTGATCGGTCTGCTCGGAGTAAGATAACGGCCTGAGTAATTCCTTTTCCTTGCACCCGGTCCTTGTTGTGTCGCCTGGCGCCTTGCGTTCCGTGACCAGGTCACACGACACCCGCGCGCGGAGTCGATATGAAACCAGATGACACTACCATTTCCATGCCGCCGCAGCAGGTTTCGCTGGACGTGCTTGCGGAGAAGTACGCAAAGAGCGATGAACGCACGATTGAGGACGTTCGCCAGCGTGTTGCGAAAGCGCTAGCCGCGGTGGAGAAAGAGCCGGAGAAGTGGGAACCGGTTTTTCTGGAAGCGTTGCGAAGCGGGTTCATTCCCGGTGGGCGTATCAATTCGGCGGCCGGAACCGGGCTCGCTGCAACCCTGATCAACTGTTTCGTGCAGCCGGTCGGTGATTCGGTTTCTGAAACGACAGACGGCAAGCCCGGCATCTACGTTGCGCTGATGGAAGCGGCCGAAACCATGCGCCGTGGCGGTGGCGTTGGTTACGACTTCTCCGCCATCCGGCCCAAAGGCGCTTGGGTGCGCGGCACCCGCAGTATGGCCAGCGGGCCGGTGTCCTACATGCGCGTGTTCGACCAGAGTTGCGAAACGGTGGAATCGGCCGGAGCGCGGCGCGGCGCGCAGATGGGAATGTTGCGCTGCGACCATCCCGATATCGAGCAATTCATCCACGGCAAGGATGAAGGCGATCTGCGCAATTTCAACATCAGTGTGGCGGTAACCGACGCATTCATGCGCGCCGTCGAGTCCGATGACGACTGGGCGCTGGTTCACAAGGTGCCGCCAAAGGGTGAGTCGGCCGAGCCGCCGCACCAGCGCGACGATGGAACCTGGGTCTACCGTGTCGTCAAGGCGCGCGAGCTGTGGAAACAGGTTATGGACTCGACCTACGACCACGCCGAACCGGGCGTCATCTTCATTGATCGGGTCAACGAAGACGACAACCTGTCCTATTGCGAGAGCATCGCGGCGACCAACCCCTGCGGTGAACAGCCGTTGCCGGCCTACGGCTGCTGCTGTCTTGGCAGCGTCAATCTCACCCTGTTCGTGACCGATCCGTTCACACCGAATGCGCGCTTCGATTTTGATGCATTTGCCCGGGTCGTGCGCACGGCAGTGAGGATGCTGGACAATGTCCTCGATGCGACCGTCTGGCCGCTGCCGCAACAAGCAGAGGAGGCGCGCAACAAGCGCCGGATCGGTCTCGGATTTACCGGGCTGGGCGATGTCCTGATCATGCTGGGCCTGCGCTACGATACCCCGGAGGCGCGCCGCATGGCAGGACGGATTGCGGAGCACATGCGTGACCGAAGCTATGCGGCTTCGGTGCAACTGGCGCAGGAAAAGGGCGTTTTCCCCCTGTTTGACTCGGAACACTATCTGGCTGAGCCGCATTTTGCGTCGCGGCTTCCGGAAAGCCTGCAGGAGCAAATTCGCGCGCACGGGTTGCGCAACAGCCATTTGCTGTCGATTGCGCCGACCGGAACGATTTCGCTTGCGTTTGCCGACAACGCGGCCAACGGCATCGAACCCCCTTACGCATGGACCTATCAACGCAAGAAACGCGAGCCGGATGGCTCATTCAAGATCTACGATGTCGAAGACCACGCGTGGCGTCTGTACCGGCATCTCGGTGGCGACATGAAATCCTTGCCATTGCAGTTTGTGACAGCCCTGGAGATTTCCGCGCTCGATCACATGCGCATGGTTGCCGCGGTGGCACCGTTTGTCGACTCCGCCATCAGCAAGACGGTCAACGTGCCCGAAGACTATCCTTACGAGGACTTCGAGGATCTTTACCTCGAAGCGTGGCGGGCCGGCCTCAAGGGGATTACGACATACCGGCCCAACAGCGTCCTTGGCAGCGTGCTTTCGGTCGGCAGCGTCGAACAGCAACCGAACGACCTCGATACCAGCGACGTTGACCGGCGCATCCGCATCGATGCCACGCCAAAGCCGGCCCTGTCGAGTCTGCGCTGGCCTGGCAGACCGGCGCTGGCGGCAGGCAATCCGGCATGGACTTATATGCTCGAATCGCCTTTCGGCAAGTTTGCAATCTTTGTCGGTCACATCGAAAACGAACATCCTCACGCGTTCGAAGTATGGGTCAACGGCAATGAACAGCCGCGTGGCCTGGGTGCTGTAGCAAAGACCTTGTCGATGGACATGCGTGCAAAGGACGCCGTGTGGCTGCGAGCCAAGCTCGACATGGTCGCGCGCACTGCCGGCGATGACGCTTTCGATTGCGCGATGCCGCCCGACGGGAAGATAGAACGATGCCCGAGCGTCGTTGCGGCGTTCGCACGGATCGTGCGCTGGCGGATCGATCAACTGGGCACCTCAGGGGCAGTGAATGGTGGCGTGCAAGGCGGCAATTCCGGCGGTTCGCCGGTGTTCGATGCCTTGTTTGCAAAAAAGGAACCGAAGACCGGAACCGACGGCACGATGTCATGGACGGCGGATGTCTATAACGCAAGTTCCGGCGATGATTTCGTGCTCATGCTCAAGGAACTGGTACTGCCGGGCGGGCAACGGCGCCCGTATTCGATCTGGCTCGCTGGAACCTACCCCCGGGCGCTCGATGGTTTGTGCAAGCTCTTGTCGCTCGATATGCGTGTCATCGACCCGGCGTGGATCGGTATGAAGCTGCGCAAGTTACTGACCGCCGCCGAACCGCTGGGCGATTTCATGGCCCGTGTGCCCGGCAGCGACAGGCAGCGGAATTTCCCGAGCACGGTCGCCTACATTGCCCGGTTGGTGATTCACCGTTACGCAATGCTTGGCGTGCTCGATGAGCATGGTTTTCCGGTGAGCGACATGGGTGTTCTGGAAGCTCCGGATGCGTCGCAAGACAGAAAGTCGCATGGGTATCACCTTCAGACCGGAAAAGTCTGCGACGAATGCGGTAACTCAGCGGTGATACACAAGGACGGCTGCGACTTTTGCACCGCCTGTGGTGCGGTCGGCAGTTGCGGTTGACGCCGAGCGGGCCTTCTCTGGCCGGACTGCTCCGGTTCAGCCAAGAATGCTGTCGATGACGAGAACGGCCAGAACGACGCCAAGTGCCATCGACAGTCTGAAGTTGAATACTGCGCGCGCGCGCAGATAGGTCACCGCCTCGGTGAGCTGTTCATTGCTGTTGGCGAGTTTGTCGATGACATCCAGCATTTCCTGCTGGCGAAGTTCGACGACGCGCAGTCGCCGGGCGATGCTGGCCGGGTCCGTAGCCTGCTCATCGGTAATCTCGGCAGCACTGCCGCGGCGATCAAGAAGCTTGCGCGCACCCTCGACAATAGTCGGTGCATTCGCAATGATGGTGCTCCATGGGACTGCTTTGAGCCATATCCAGGCCATTGCGTTTTCCTCCAGTGCGACATATTGCTCAAGATGGTATCAGTGTCGAGCGGTTGTCAGGACGTTTTTGATCAACGCTGACGCTGATGTACACTGAGCCCATGCGGATGCGGGGTCTTATTGTTGCCATGGTGCTTGCGAGCGTTGGTGCGGGGTATGGATTCCTCGCGCCCGCGGCAATTGCTGCGCAAGGCGATGCCGAGGACGCGCTCCGGCTGCGCAACGAGATAACGACCGCAATAGGCGAGGCGCATTGCAGAAATCTGGTGAATTGCCGCATCGTCGGCCTGGGTGCCCGCCCGTGCGGCGGACCTGATGAGTATGTGGCGTATTCGATTTGGGATACGGATCGCCAGCATATTGCCAATCTCGTCTTTGAGTACAACCTGCTCAGGGAAGACATGATGCTCGACAGTGACGCAGTCGGCACCTGTGAACAGCTTCAGGAGCCGGCGATTGATTGCATCCATGACCGCTGTGTGATCGTGCCCGGCGCGAACTGAGCAGGCTATGCGTGATGCAGCCGAGACCCGGGGCCGCCTGATTGCCGCGAAGGTCGTGCCCGTTCTGCGATTCGAGAATCCCGCGCAGGCGCGCTTCGCAATCGACTGTCTCCTGGAAGCCGGCTTTGAGACGGTTGAGATTACCTTGACCACGCCGGATGCTGTTACGCTGGTATCCGAGTTGCGATCGCGGGTGCCGGCGTCTTTCATGATCGGTGCGGGAACCGTGCTCAACGCGCGGCAGGCAGAGGATTGCATTGCGGCAGGCGCGGATTTTCTGGTGTCACCTTGTGTGGTCGAGGGCGTGGCCAGGCTGGCCCATGATGCAGGATGCGCCGCATTATTGGGCGCATTTACGCCATCGGAGGTGCTTGCGGCGCTCGAGCAGGGCAGTGATATCGTCAAGCTGTTTCCTGCCGCCACGGGCGGACCGTCTCATCTGGCGGCCTTGCATGCCGTGTTTCCCGAGGTTACGTTCTGTCCAACCGGCGGGGTCAACGCCGAGAACATGCATGCGTATTTCGAAGCCGGCGCGAAACTGGTGGGTGTCGGCAACAGCATCATTGACCGTCAGGCGATGAAAGACGGCGACCAGGCGCGGGCGACCGCTCTCGCAAAGCGCTACCTCAAGCAAGCCGGCGTTGCGCAATGACAACAACCCGCAAGCCGGGTGACTCGCACGCCAAACGCGTTGGTACAACGGACACGCGCTTTGATGTCGTTTCTTTCGGGGAACCGATGTACGAGTTCAGCCAGATTCCCGGCAAGGCACGCGAATATCTGCAAGGTTTCGGTGGCGACACCATGAATTGCGCCGTTGCGGCCGCGCGCCAGGGCGCGCGCGTAGCCTATATCAGCCGGGTGGGCGACGATGAATTCGCGCGCCAGATGTTTCGTCTCTGGGAAAAGGAGGGGATCGATGCGTCTGCGGTGCGCTCGGACCCGCAAGCACACACCGGGGTTTATTTCATCTCTCACGGCCAGGACGGACACACGTTCAGTTACCTGCGCAAGAACTCCGCGGCCAGCCGGTTCAGCGTTGACGATTTGCCCGCTGCAATGCTGCGAAGCACGCGATTTTTCTACACGTCGGGCATTACCGAGGCAATCAGCGCCAGCGCGCGCGAAGCCGTTTTTGCCGCGATCGAAATGGCGCGACCCGCGGGTGCGCAGGTAGTCTTCGACGCCAATTTCCGGCCGGCGTTGTGGTCCATCGATGAGGCTCGCGACGTCATCCGTTCGACAATTCCCCTGACGGATTATTTGCTGTTGTCGCTGGAAGACGCGCAGTCCCTGACCGGGCTCGACGAGCCCGACCCGATTCTTGATTGGTGCATGGCGGCCGGTGCGCGCGTCGCCATACTCAAGCTCGGACCCAAGGGGGCCGTTTACACTGACGGAGCCGTTAAGAAAACGGTCAGGGGTTTCAAGGTCAATGCGGTCGATGCGACGGGCGCCGGAGACTGTTTTGCCGGCTCACTGATGGCACGGCTGAGCATTGACGAGGAACTGGATGCCGCTGTTACCTACGCTTGCGCCGCGGCTGCCCTGACTTGCACCGGATTCGGCGCCATCGACCCGGTACCGCACTCGGAAGAGGTGTTTAACCTCATCGCAGCCCGCGGCGTCAAGGATGCAGCGGGCGACCACCGCTGAAACAGTTGCTGTTTCAGCCTGTTTTTTTCTTTACAACAATCAAGACGATTAGCAGAACAACACCGCCGATCAGAAAAGCGTCGAGTACGCTCATTTCAGCCCCCATTTTGTTTCAGTCCGCTGTTATTCGATTACTTTACTCCTGCGGCTAGCAGTTTAAAGCAAATTTCATGCGTCCAACGCCAGCAGCATCATTCTGTACCAATCGCCGGTTATTCAGGATATTTTGGTGAAATCATGTGCTTGCCCCAAAAATTGTTGTTTGTTTTTGGTCTCTTACTGGCAGCGGGCGGATCGGCTGCAGGCGACGGACTCGCGCGCGAAGACGGGGTTCGCTTGCTGGAAGCCTGCCGCGCCGCCGACCAACTGGTCAGCGGCGAGAGCGTAGACACCAGTGCGCGCGTGGACGCGGCCTTGTGCATCGGTTTTGTCGAAGGCTTCATCTGGGGACAGGGCTGGAAATCGTGGCGCAGCGGCGAGGACATGTACTTCTGTCCACCGCAGGGACTGCGATACCAGGACGTCTTGCCGGCCCTTGTGTCCTATCTCGAAGCCCATCCCGAGCGCCTCATCCAGCGAGCCCATCTGCTGCTGTTCAGCGCACTGTCCAGCACCTATCCTTGCACGCCATAAGTGTGCACGCCACCCGATTTCGGCGCCGCGCCGGGCGATCTCTTGCCATGTCGGGTGTGTTTCTCCGCGTGACCGGCAACCCGGTCTGTTAAAGTCTCGGCGACTGAATACGGCGGAGATGGCGGATGAAGTATCTGGGCAGGATTTTCCTCACGGGCGTATTGACGGTGTTGCCGGTGCTGGCAACCGTCTACCTGTTGATCTGGCTTTTCACCACGGCCGAGTCATTTCTCGGAAAGCCCTTGCAGTGGTTGATTCCGGAGGGTTTTTACCGGGCCGGCATGGGGCTGGTTGTCGGTGTGGTGGTGATTTTTGTCGTCGGCATACTGATGCGCGCGTACATCGTGCGGCGGCTGTTCGAGTTCACCGAAAAACTCCTGCTCCGGCTTCCGCTCATAAAGACGATCTACGGGGCGTTGCGCGATTTCTTTGGATTATTCGCAGGCCAGGATGATCAGGTAGCGCTTCAGGTCGTGACGGTGCAGTTGCCGGGCAGTGACATGCGCCTGATGGGGTTTGTGACGCGTGATCATTTTTCGGACCTGCCGGGCGGCGTCGCGAACGAAGGTGACGTTGCCGTGTACCTGCCGATGAGCTATCAGATCGGCGGCTACACCGTCTTCATGCCACGCAGCCGGATCACGCCGGTCGACATGTCGCGCGAACAGGCGATGCGATTTGTGTTGACTGCCGGGTTGAGATCGAAGCCCAGCGAAAGCTGACCGCCGTGGCCGGGTTTTACCTCTGAGTTCAGCGGAGAACAAAAAAACGGCCCCGAGAGGGGCCGTTTTTCATTTGTCGCACCGGATCGTTACAGAAGCGGAACCAGCAGCAGCGCGACGATGTTGATGATCTTGATCAGCGGGTTGACGGCGGGGCCGGCGGTGTCCTTGTAGGGATCGCCGACAGTGTCGCCGGTCACGGCTGCCTTGTGTGCCTCCGAGCCTTTGCCGCCGAAGTTGCCGTCTTCGATGTACTTCTTGGCATTGTCCCAGGCGCCGCCGCCGGTGGTCATCGAAATGGCCACGAACAGACCCGTGACGATGGTGCCGATCAGCAAACCGCCGAGCGCCTTGACGCCGGCCCCCGGACCCATCAGCCAGTTCATGCCGAAGGCGACGACAATCGGAACCAGAATCGGCAGCAGTGACGGGACCATCATCTCCTTGATCGCCGCCTTGGTCAGCATGTCGACCGCTCGCGAGTAATCGGGTTTCGCGGTGCCTTCCATGATGCCGGGAATCTCGCGGAACTGGCGACGCACTTCGTTCACCACCGAGCCGGCAGCGCGGCCAACGGCTTCCATTGCCATCGCGCCGAACAGATAAGGCACGAGACCGCCAATAAACAAGCCGATGATGACTGCCGGGTCGGACAGCGAAAACACTTCGAGTTTTCCAGCCGCTTCGAGGTTGTGGGTATAGTCGGCGAACAGTACCAGTGCCGCGAGTCCGGCCGAGCCGATTGCATATCCCTTGGTAACCGCCTTGGTCGTGTTGCCGACCGCGTCGAGCGGGTCGGTGATATCACGAATCTTCGAAGGCAGTTCCGCCATCTCGGCGATGCCGCCGGCGTTATCGGTGATCGGGCCGTAAGCGTCCAGAGCCACGACCATCCCGGTCATCGACAGCATCGCCGTGGCGGCGATCGCGATTCCGTAAAGGCCAGCCAGCTCGTACGACGCCCAGATCGCGGCGCACACTGCGAGGACCGGCAATGCGGTCGATTTCATCGATACGCCGAGGCCGGCGATGATATTCGTTGCGTGGCCGGTTTGCGACGCCGATGCCACGTGCTTGACGGGGCTGTATTCGGTCGAGGTGTAGTACTCGGTGATGACGACCATCAGTCCGGTCAGTACCAGGCCAACGAGGGATGCATAGAACAGCGGCATCGCATCCTCTCCCATCATCTGTTTGCTGATGAAGAAGAACGCAATGGCGGCGATGATGCCCGACACGATCACGCCCTTGTAAAGCGCGTTCATGATGTTGCCGCCTTCGGATGTCTTGACGAAGAAGGTGCCGATGATGGAGGCAATGATGGAGGCGCCGCCAAGTACCAGCGGGTAGATGATGGCGGCCGAGCCCAGATGCTGCATCATCAGGCCGCCAAGAAGCATGGTGGCGACGATGGTCACTGCGTAGGTTTCAAACAGGTCAGCCGCCATGCCGGCGCAGTCACCGACGTTATCGCCGACGTTGTCGGCAATAACGGCCGGATTGCGAGGATCGTCTTCCGGGATGCCTGCCTCGACCTTGCCGACCAGGTCAGCACCGACGTCCGCACCCTTGGTGAAGATACCGCCGCCGAGTCGCGCAAAAATCGAAATCAGTGAGCCGCCGAACGCAAGGCCAACCAGCGCGTGCAACGCACCGTCGGTGTCGGTAAAACTCGATGCAATTGCGAAATATCCGGCGACACCGAGCAGACCGAGACCGACGACCAGCATGCCGGTAATCGCGCCGCCACGAAATGCCACGTTCAAAGCCGCGTTGATGCCATGATTGGCAGCTTCGGCCGTGCGCACGTTGGCCCGCACCGAAATGAACATGCCGATGTAGCCCGCTGCGCCGGACAGGGCCGCGCCGACAACGAAGCCAATGGCCGTTAGCCAGTCAAGGACGATTCCCAGCACAACGAAAAGCACGATGCCGACTATCGATATGGACGTGTACTGGCGATTCAGATAAGCCTGTGCACCTTGCTGGATCGCTGCTGCAATTTCCTGCATGCGGGCATTTCCGGCGGGCCTGCTGAGGATCCACTGAATGGAAAACGCCCCATAGACGATGGCGATGATCGCGCAAACCAGCGCGATAATCAGTCCTGAAGACATGAAGTCCCCCCTAAGTTATTGAAAGGCCGAGATGGGCCGGCCCTTGACCCTGATTCCGAAATTCCGCCGGCATGCCCGGCAGGAGGGCGCGGCGGCAAGACAGCGCGCGATTGTACCCGAAATTTGTCCGGAAATTGAGAGGCTTAACCGCCTCAACTTCAAATCTTGAACTTTTGGCGCAATTTTTTGGGGACTGCCACTTTCTTCAGCGTGACATATTGCGGAAGGCCATTGCGATAGGGTGGGTAAGCCTCGCCCTTGATCAGCGGTGACAGGTATTGGCGGCATCGCGCGGTGATGCCAAAGCCGTCGCGGCTGATAAAGCCCGCCGGCATTTTCTTCTCGACGTTGGCGACCTTGCGCAGGTCCGCCATGCCGATCGACCATCGGTAAGGCTTGTCGGACTTGCGCTCGATGCTTGGCATGACGGCGTTGTGTCCCTTCAGCGCCATCTCGACGGCGGCCTTGCCGACTGCGTAAGCCTGGTCGACATCGGTTTTGGAAGCAATGTGGCGTGCGGCGCGCTGCAGGTAATCGGCAACGCTCCAGTGGTATTTCAGGCCAAGGTCTTCCTTGACAATATTGGCAACAACCGGCGCTACGCCGCCCAGTTGCGCGTGGCCAAACGCATCGCGCAATCCCTGATCGGAGAGAAATCGCCCGTCAGGCCCTTTCACGCCCTCCGAAACGACGACGGAGCAATAACCGAATTTCTTCACCATCGCCGCGACGCGCGCGATGAATTTCTTGCGGTCGAAGACAATCTCCGGAAACAGGATGACGATGGGAAGCTTGCCTTCCTGTTCCGCGGCCAGTGCGCCGGCGGCGGCAATCCAGCCGGCGTGGCGTCCCATGACCTCGAGAACGAAGACCTTGGTCGACGTCTTGGCCATTGATTCCACGTCGAGACTGGCCTCGCGCGTGGAAACGGCAACGTATTTGGCGACCGAGCCGAACCCCGGGCAGCAGTCGGTGATCGGCAGATCGTTGTCCACAGTCTTGGGGACATGAATCGCCTGTATCGGGAAACCGAGGGACTCGGAAATCTGCGACACCTTGAGGCAGGTATCTGCCGAGTCACCGCCGCCGTTGTAAAAGAAATAGCCGATGTCGTGTGCTCGAAAGACCTCGATGAGTCGCTCGTATTGCGCGCGGTCCTGTTCGAGGCTCTTCAGTTTGTAGCGACACGAACCGAAAGCGCCCGCCGGCGTGTGCCTGAGCGCTGCTATTGCAGTGGCCGACTCCTTGCTGGTGTCGATAAGGTCCTCGGTCAGTGCGCCGATGATGCCGTTACGGCCCGCGTAAACCTTGCCGATCCGGTTCTTGTGTTTGCGCGCGGTTTCGATCACACCCGCGGCCGAGGCGTTGATAACAGCGGTGACACCGCCGGACTGGGCGTAAAACGCGTTCTTGACTGACATCATTCTTCCTTACAGTGTGTTGACTCTGCGGCGGGCAAGCGGACCAACGCGCCGCCGCCTATCCCAGCGCTTTGAAGATCCGGTCGCGGATGGATTCGAGCGACCCGGTGCCTTTTACGCGAGCATATTTGGGAGCGCCGGGCGTACCGCTGTCGGCCCACTTCGAATAATAGTCAACCAGTTGCCGTGTCTGGGAGTGGTAAACCTCCAGCCGCTTGAGGATGGTTTCCTTCTTGTCGTCGTCGCGCTGAACCAGGGCTTCGCCGGTGACATCGTCCTTGCCGTCCGTCTTCGGCGGGTTGAAATCTACGTGGTAGGTGCGCCCGGAGGCCGGATGCACCCTGCGTCCTGACAAGCGTTTGACGATTTCAGCATCATCGACGTCGATTTCGACAACGTAATCGAGATCGACCCCGGCGTTCTTCATCGCGTCCGCCTGCGGAATGGTGCGCGGAAAACCGTCGAATAAAAAACCATTGGCGCAATCGGACTGCTTGATTCGCTCTTTCACCAGTCCGATGATGACTTCGTCGGGAACCAGCCCTCCGGCGTCCATGAATTTCTTGGCCTCGAGCCCGAGCGCGGTCCCGGCTTTCACCGCTGCGCGCAGCATGTCGCCCGTGGAAATTTGCGGAATGCCGTATTTCTCGATGATGAATGCGGCCTGAGTGCCCTTTCCCGCACCCGGTGGTCCGAGCAGTATGAGTTTCATGGTGTTCTTCCTGTTTTGGTTCGCGATCGAAATGCTTGCGGACAGAGGCTGCGATTATAGCGGCGCGGACTTGCCGCGCGCGCGCTCCAGGTCGTCCGGCGTGTCGATTCCGGGTGGTGGCGCATGTGCCGCGATACTGACTGCGATGCGATAGCCGTTTGCCAGCGCGCGCAGCTGTTCGAGCGATTCGAACCGCTCGATTGTAGCCGGTTCAAGTCGCGAATACTCGCGCAGAAAAGCGCAACGGTAAGCATAAATGCCGATATGCCGGTGTGCTGGCAGGTCCTCCGGCAAACCGGATTTGTCAGCGGCAAATTTGTCCCGCGGCCAGGGAATGGGCGCGCGCGAGAAGTAAAGCGCATACCCGCGGTTGTCGAAAACCACTTTCACCGCATTGCTGTCGAGGAATTCCGCCACGTCAACTATCGGGTGACAGGCCGTCGCGATCGCCGCTTCGGGATGGGCCTCGAGGGTGCCGGCGACGTCGCGGATCAGTGCTGGAGGAAGCAAGGGTTCGTCGCCCTGAGCGTTGACGACAATGACGTCATCGTTCCAGCCGCGTTGTGCCACGACCTCGGCAATCCGGTCAGTCCCGGTGGCGTGACCGGCGTGCGTCATTGCAACGGCGCAACCGCAGGTTGAGGCCGCTTCGGCAATCCGCCGGTCGTCGGTGGCGACTACGACTTCGTCGGCACCGGATTCGCGCGCGCGGTCGATGACGTGTGCCACCATTGGCTTGCCGTGCAGTTCAGCCAGCGGTTTCCCCGGAAAACGGGTCGATGCATAGCGTGCGGGAATAACGACTACGAATGACGTCATCGAGGCTTCGGGCGCGTGGTGCGGTTAGTCATATTGTCCAGCGCCGTCTTGCAGACCGCGATTGCGGTCAGACTTCCTCTTCTGCAGGCAGCTTGCGCGCCTCTTCCTCGAGCATGACCGGAATGTCGTCCCGAATCGCATACGCGAGCCGGCACGGGCGGCAAATCAGTTCCGCCTCGTTCTTGTGGTAGACCAGCGGACCCTTGCATAAAGGGCAGACAAGAACGTCGAGAAGTTTAGAGTCCACGGGCAGAACCAATCTTTCGTTTGACGAGATCGAGCAGCGTGCCGTCTATGTGTGCCTCGACAGGGAGCGCCCACCAGTTTTCACGCGCGATGGCTGCGCATTTTATCGCATCCTTCTGCGTCATGAGCACCGCGTCACAGTTTGCGAAGGCGAGGTCCGTTGGAGAAAACGCGTGATGATCCGGGAACGCGTGCGCTTCGAACGACAGGCCCAGACCCCTGAGGTGCGAAAAGAATCGTTCCGGGTCACCGATGCCCGCGACCGCGTGCAGCCTGATCCCGTCGAAATCCCGGGCTGATGCCCGCTTTTGTGCGTTAACCAGGTTGTAGAACTCCCGGCCTTCGAGCCGCATCGGAAAGCTGTTGGGCGGCATCTGCGGCATCCCGTCGCCATTGACGATAACGGCGTCCACGGAACGAAGCCTCTTTCTGCTTTCGCGCAACGGCCCGGCGGGCAGCAGCAGGCCGTTGCCGAACCGCTGTCGGGCACTGATTACGGCGAGTTCGCAGTCGCGCTCGAGGCGATAGTGCTGCAGTCCGTCGTCCGAAATCAACACATCCACATCCGGATTGCGGGCCAGCAGCCGGGCGGCCGCGGCGGCCCGGTCACGCCCCACCCATACCGGGCAGCGGGCCAGATTGGCGATCAGCACCGGTTCATCGCCGGTCAGTTGCGGCGAAGAGTCACCATTGACGGCGGACAGCTGCCCGGTTCCGCCGTAGCCGCGGCTGATTACGCCGGGGGTATAACCCGCAGCCTGCAATGACCTGGCCAGCCAGATAACAACGGGGGTTTTACCGGTGCCGCCAACGCTGAGGTTGCCGACGACGACGACGGGAACCGCAGCCCGTACCTTTCGAAGCAGGCCAGAGCGGTAGCCGGCGCGGCGCAGCCATGTCAGCACGGCAAACAGCCCTGACAGTGGAAGCAGTGCGATGGATACCACCGTCAGGCGCTGCCAGTGTTTTTCCAGCGGATGCACGTTCTCGATCTGCAGACGAATCAGGGGCGTAGCTTAACAGGGGGTCCAGCACTGAGCTGGTCGGCGGAAACATCCTGGCGCGGGCAGGACATCCCCGGCGGATGCGCCCGCCATTGTCAACTTACTGTGCTTGCTGCGTGGTGAAGGTTATTCGGCCAAAGCCGGCCAGGCGTGCAGATTCCATTACGCTGATGACCGACTGGTGTGTCGCGTTCGCGTCGGCATTGATTACGATGACCGGGTCCGGGTTGCCGCCGCTGGCGCGTTGCAACTCTACGGCGAAGGCGGAAGCGTCGGTAAAGATCACCTTGTTGCTGTTGATCATGTACTGGCCGTTGCTGGCGACCGCGACATCGATCTTGTCGGGAAGCTGCTCGGCCTGGTTGGCATCGGCGACCGGAAGATTGATTTTTAACTCGGCATACTTGGAATAGGTCGTGGTGACCGCCAGAAAAATCACGATGACAATCAGGATGTCTATGAAAGGCACCAGGTTGATTTCCGGTTCTTCCCGGAACGAGCCGCGTCGGAAGTTCATGCGCCGACTTCCATCAAACCGTGCGTTCGCCGTGAATGACTTCGACCAGCTTTACTGCCTGCAGCTCCATTTCCACCACCAGTGAATCGGCGCGCGCCCGAAAGTGCCGGTAGAAAACGAGTGCCGGAACCGCAACGATGATGCCGAACGCGGCGTTGTACAGCGCGATGGAGATGCCGTGGGCGAGTTGGGCGGGGTCGGTGATGCCGGTGGGTGTCGACGCCCCGAAAATTTCGATCATGCCGATGATGGTGCCGAGCAGACCCAGCAGCGGCGACATCGTGGCAATTGTGCCGAGAGTGGTCAGGAAGCGGTCGAGCTCGTGGGCGACGGCGAGCCCCGCTTCCTCGATCGATTCCTTCATGATCTCGCGCGAGCTCTTGACGTTTTTCAAACCGGCGGCCAGAACTTTTCCAAGCTGCGAGCTTTGGGATACGCGGGTGAGCATGTCGGCGCTGACGCCGGATTTCCGATATTCCTGCACGACGCGGGGCAACAGGTCGCGCGGTGCCACCACGGATTGCCGCAACGAGTAAAAGCGCTCACCGATAATCGCTATGGCAATGATCGAACACAAGATAATCGGCCAGATCGGCCACCCGGCGGCCTGAATGATATCGATCACGCAATGCTCCGACGCTGTTTTGAGGAAGGGCGCACTTTAAACTGCTGCAAGACGAGCGGCAAGCAAGCGTACGTTGGTGAAACTTCGGTTGACATTGAAGGCTGAAGTTGTTCAAGCGGTCGATTTGTGTCCACAGTTCCTGTGGATAACTTTGTGGGTAGTTTGTCAGGATTTGAGCTAAGTTGTCCTTTAAACAGCATTTTCTGGCCTGCGTCGCTTTTTTGATCAACAAAAAAATCCCTGTAAAACAGAGTGTTGCGAGTTACCCCCAGCAACCGTGCGGTTTACCGGCCAGTTGTATGACAAGTCCATGACCCTTGTGGATGCTTTTGCTAAGACTTTTTTGCGACTGTCAAGACCGATTTGCAGATTCCGGTTCCGGATTTTTTCTGTTTTGAGTCAGGCGCTTCGCTTCAGTGTGCGATTGAGCAACGTAAAATGAACCCGGTGAACGAAATTTCTCGTCAGACCCCCGTGATCAGCGTCAGCGAACTGAACCGGCGCGTTCGCCAGCTCGTCGAAGGTGGCTTGCCATTGCTGTGGGTTTCGGGAGAGATATCGAACTTCATGCGCGCCGCGTCCGGGCACTGTTATTTTTCCCTCAAGGATGAAAGTGCCCAGGTTCGATGCGTGCTGTTTCGCCATAAGGCGGCACGGCTTGAGTTCGAACCGAAAAATGGCGCCCAGGTCGAGGTTTGCGCGCTGCCGACGGTCTACGAGGCGCGGGGAGAGTTTCAACTTGGCGTGGAAACGATGCGCCCCGCCGGGCTCGGCGCCTTGTATGAAGCCTTCGAGCGCCTGCGTAAGAAACTCGCGGCGGAGGGCTTGTTCGATGCGGATCGCAAACGCGACTTGCCCGCCTTTCCGAAGTCCGTCGGTATCGTGACCTCGCCGGCGGCGGCCGCGCTGCGTGACGTCCTTATCACTCTGCGCCGCCGCATGCCATCCATTCCTGTTGTGCTATACCCGGCGCCGGTGCAGGGAGAGGGCGCTGGCGACAAGCTCGCGCGGGCGGTACGCACCGCGTCGGCGCGCGGTGAAGTCGATGTGCTGATCGTGTGCCGCGGCGGCGGAAGCATGGAAGACTTGTGGGAATTCAATTCGGAAGCGCTGGCGCGGGCCGTTTCGCAATGTGCGATCCCGGTGGTCTGCGGCGTTGGCCACGAGACCGACTTCACGCTGGTCGATTTTGTCGCCGATGCCCGCGCGCCGACGCCAACCGCTGCTGCTGCCATGGCGACGCCGGACCGCCAGGAACTGGCAGAACAGCTCGGGGAAATCGCGAACTCACTGGCGCTGGCCGCACGGCGGCTGGTCGAGGACCGGATGCAGCGAGCCGACTATCTTGGCAAACGGCTGGTGCATCCGGGCGAGCGTATCGGCATGCGCATCGATCAGCTTTCCCAGCTTGGTGCACGGATGCGCCAGGCGCAGCGCAATCAGGCCCATGCGATGACCCTGCGCCTGGCCGCGTTGCGCTCGGAGCTGGTGGCAGGCCGGCCCGACCTCACCGGTTTGCGCGCGCGCTATCGGGATTTCGCGTTGCGCCTGAACAACGCCGGCCGGGGTTTCTTCGAAACACAACGCCAGCGCCTGCAAGCGCTATCCGCGCATCTCGACCATCTCAATCCGCAGGCGGTTCTGTCTCGCGGATACAGCATCGTGACGCGAAGCGATGGTGCCATCGTGCGCGATTCGAGAGAGCTCGAGATCGGCGCGCCGGTCAATCTCACTCTCGCGCGCGGGCGCGCCCGCGCGTTGGTCGACGAGGTCCGGATCGACGACAAGGACTGAACGCTCGTTCAGTTTCGTTGCGCCAACCTTTTTTCCAGACATTCGCCAACGCGCCCGGGCAGGTCTTGGTCCAGGCAGTCGAATTCCAGCAACCCGTCCATTGCACGCAGCCACGTCAGTTGCCTTTTTGCGAGTTGTCGCGTCGCGGCAACCGCTTTCTCGCGCAAGGTTGCCAGCCCGTATGCGCCATCCAGGTATTGCCACACCTGTCGATAGCCGACGCAGCGCATCGACGGCATGTCTTCATTCACCTCATAGTCCTGGCGAAGTTCGCGAAGCTCGGCGATCAATCCGAGTTCGAGCATTTCTTCGAACCGGCTGGCGATACGTGCGTGCAATACCGCGCGGTCGGACGGCAGCAGCGCGACTTCATGCAGCCGGTAGGGCAGCGATTGATGTGTGCCCTGGGCGATCAGCTCGGACATGGTTTTGCCGGTCAGGTAATGCACTTCCAGCGCACGCTGTATGCGTTGCACGTCATTCGCGTCAATGCGCGCCGCAGTCTGCGGGTCGATGCGTTCGAGTTCCGCATGCAAGGCCGGCCAGCCCGCCTCGTGCGCCATCGTGTCGATAACGTGGCGCGTCGCCTCGTCTGCGGCAGGCAGATCGCTCAGTCCCTCGCGCAGGGCCTTGAAATAGAGCATGGTGCCTCCGACCAGAAGCGGAACACGCCCGCGCTCGACGATATCGTCCATCACGGAAATGGCGTCATCGCGGAACCGGGCGGCCGAATATGACCCGGTCGGATCGATTACGTCGACAAGGTGATGCGGATAGCGAAGACGCGTCTTGATGTCCGGTTTTGCCGTGCCGATATTCATGCGCCGGTAGACCTGGGCCGAATCGACGCTGACGATTTCAACCGGCAGCCGCCTGGCGAGTTCGAGAGCGACGGCGCTCTTGCCGCTCGCCGTCGGGCCCATCAGCAATATCGCATCCGGCAGTTGCGTGCCGGAGCTGGCATCCGACGCGGTTTGCGTGGCCATCATCATGCGGTTGGATTCCCTGGCAGCCGATTATCCGCGCAGCAGCTGTTGTTCAGAAGACGCAACGGCCGTTGACGCTTCCTTCGAAGGTCGGCGTCGCCTATTGCCCACGCATGAACATCCGGTCGAGTTCTGCCAGCGTAATCTGGAACCAGGTCGGCCGGCCGTGGTTGCACTGCCCGGAGCGCTCGGTCGTCTCCATGTCGCGAAGCAGTGCGTTCATTTCCGCGATCGTCAACTGGCGGTTGGCTCTGACGGCAGCATGGCACGCCATTGTCGCCAGCATCTCGTTGCGCCGCTCGGTGAGCACGCGCCCTGCGCCAAACTCGGAAATTTCCTGCAGTGTCTCGTGGGCAAGCTGTCCCGCATCGGCGCTGCTCAGCATGGAAGGCACGGCTCGCACGGCAATCGCATTGGGTGCGATCACCGCCAGCTCGAAGCCGAGAGTAGCGAGCAGTTCACGGTTCTCCTCGACCGTGGCAACCTCGAGCTCGGTAGCAGTGATGGTCGCCGGGATAAGCAAGGTCTGCGTCGGAATGCGGTCGGCATCCAGTGCCGTTTTCAGCGATTCGTAGACAATACGTTCGTGTGCCGCATGCATGTCGACGACAATCAGACCGGATCGGTTCTGCGCCAGTATATATATGCCGGACAATTGCCCGAGGGCAAAGCCCAGCGGGTGGTCTTCGTCATCCGGCAACGGTGCGGCAGATTCCTCAAGCGGCGCCTGCCGCATCCGGTCGGCAAACAGAACGGAATAGAAACCTTCCGCTTCCGCGGCGCGTAATCGCATCGGTGCCTGACCGGACCCGGACGCGCCAGACGGGTGCATTGGCACCGCTGGTCTTGCCCGGCCCGACGCATCCACGGCGCCACGCGTTTCGTGTAGTCCCGGTCTCTGCAAAAGCCATTGCGTCGAACGGTTTGTTTGCCCTGCGGGCTGACTTGCTGCTGATTGTTGCGGCCTGTTTGCCGCAAGCGATTTTTCGAGCGCGTGAAACACGAACTGGTGGATGGCGCGTGATTCCCGGAAACGCACTTCCACCTTGCTAGGATGCACGTTGACGTCGACCAGCCGCGGGTCCAGTTCCAGAAACAGTACAAAAGCCGCGTGGCGATTGTGATGCAGCACGTCCTGATAAGCCTCGCGAATTGCATGAGCAAGAACGCGGTCCCGTACGAACCGGCCGTTCACAAACATGTATTGCGCATCGCGCGACGCACGCGCATGTGCGGGTTGGGCAATCGATCCATGCAAGCGAAACGCGCCCGGGCCGGTATCGACGGGCAGAGCGGTCTCGCCGAAACTTTCACCCAGCAATTCGCGCAACCGGGTGCCTGGCGAGGCTGCTCGCAGGCGCCACTTCACCCGCCCGTTATGCGTGAGGCTCATGGCGACATCCGGGCGCGACAGCGCGATGCGCTTGAAAGTCTCTTCGGCATGACCGAACTCGGTGGCGGGCGTGCGCAGGAATTTGCGGCGCGCGGGCGTATTGAAGTAAATATTGTGCACGTCGACGACGCTGCCGCTTGCCAGCGAGGCCGGCTCGGGCTCGGACACGCGGCCCGCCTCGGACTCGATTGTCCAGCCGTGCCCGCTGCCTTCGGCGCGACTGGTCAGATTCACGTGTGATACCGCAGCAATCGAGGCCAGTGCTTCGCCGCGAAAACCAAGACTGGCAACCGCTTCGAGATCATCCAGGCTCTCGATCTTGCTGGTGGCGTGGCGTTGCAGCGCCAGCTTCAGTTCTTCGGCGGGTATGCCGCGGCCGTTGTCCGCGACGCGGATCTGTTTGATCCCGCCATCATGCAACTGCACGGAAATCTCGTCTGCGCCGGCATCGAGACTGTTTTCCAGCAACTCCTTCAACGCCGAAGCAGGGCGCTCGACCACTTCGCCAGCCGCGATCTGGCTGATCAGAAGGTCGGGAAGTATGTGGATTTGTGACATTATCTACCCTGAATTATATAAGGACCGTCAATTCGGTCATCTGGTAGTGCAGCGCCGTGTTTTTCGTATAATCAGGCTCGATTCCAGGGCGCTATGTTGGCATTGCGGCGTGGCAGTGTTCGAAAAATGATCGCGCCGGTGTCTGACACTCATACCACATCCAAATCAAGGAAAGTGATGCCACAGATAATAGGCGTACCGAAGGAAACTGCGGCCGGCGAGAAACGCGTTGCCACAGTCCCCGAAGCTGTTGAGAAACTGATCAAGCTTGGTTTTCTCGTGAAGGTCCAGTCCGGTGCCGGAGAGGCCGCCAGCATCAGCGACGACGCCTATCGCGCAGCCGGAGCCGAAGTGGTTGCCGATGCTGCGGCCTTGTGGAGTGGGGCCGACATCGTGTTCAAGGTGCGGCCGCCGGATGACGCGGAAGTCGCGCTGATGCGCGAGGGCGGCACACTGATCGGCTTTGTCTGGCCCGCGCAAAACCCGGAGCTGATGAAGCAGCTGGCGGCCAGGAAGGCCACCGTGCTGGCAATCGACTGCCTGCCCCGCCAGTTGTCGCGCGCGCAAAAGATGGACGCGCTCACTTCCATGGCGGGTGTCAGCGGTTACCGCGCCGTTATCGAGGCGGCCAATGCATTCGGCCGTTTCTTCAACGGCCAGATCACGGCCGCGGGCAAAGTGCCGCCGGCCAAGGTGTTCATTGCGGGTGCAGGTGTCGCCGGACTGGCGGCGATCGGCACAGCCGCCAATCTGGGTGCCATTGTGCGGGCGAATGACACACGCGCCGAAGTCGCCGACCAGGTGGTGTCTCTCGGAGGCGAGTTCGTCAAGGTTGACTACGAGGAAGAAGGCTCCGGTGGCGGCGGTTATGCCAAGGTGATGAGCGAGGGCTTCCAGCAGGCCCAGCGAGAAATGTACGCCAAGCAGGCCAGGGAGGCGGACATCATTATCACCACCGCGCTGATTCCGGGCAAACCCGCCCCAAAGCTCATTACCGCGGAGATGGTGCGGTCCATGAAGCCGGGCAGCGTGATCGTGGACATGGCCGCCGAGCAAGGCGGCAACTGCGAACTGACTGAACCGGGCGAGGCCGTGGTCAAGCACGGTGTGACCATTATTGGCTACACCGATCTTGCCAGCCGGCTGGCCAAGCAGTCATCCACGCTGTACTCGAACAATTTGTACCGCTTGACCGAAGAACTGTGCAAGACCAAGGACGGCGCCATCGACGTCAACATGGAGGACGATGCCATCCGTGGTCTAACCGTCATCAAGGACGGTCAAGTCACATGGCCGGCACCGCCGATCAAGCTGCCTGCACCTGCGCCCAAGCCGCCAGCGGCGGCCGCCGCGCCATCGGCCGCGAAAGGTCATGGCCACGGCAGCGGCGCACCGATGTCCGCCAGGGGGCTGGCCACCGTGTTCGGCCTCGGCGCGCTGGCTTTCCTGCTCGTTGGCCTCTACGCACCCGCCTCCTTCCTGTCGCACTTCACCGTGTTCGTGCTCGCCTGCTTTGTTGGCTACATGGTGATCTGGAACGTGACGCCGTCGCTGCACACACCGCTCATGAGTGTGACCAACGCCATCTCATCCATCATCGCCATCGGCGCGCTGATCCAGATCGCGCCGCCGCTAACGGATGCCGGCGCGGACCGACCGTCGACGCTGATTCTGGGCATGGCGGTGCTTGCGCTTGCGCTCACGGCCATCAACATGTTCGGCGGCTTCGCGGTTACGCGGCGCATGCTGGCAATGTTCCGCAAGTAAGGAGACAGACATGACTTCAGGACTCGCCACCGTCTCCTACATCGCAGCCACTATCCTGTTCATCCTCAGCCTCGGCGGCCTTTCCCATCCCGAGACCGCTCGCCGCGGCAACCTGTTCGGCATCATCGGCATGACCATCGCGGTGCTGGCCACCGTGTTCGGGCCGCGCGTCACGCCGGCTGGCTATGCGTGGATCATCGGCGCCCTTGTCGTCGGTGCCAGTGTTGGCCTCATCGCCGCGAAGAAAGTGCAGATGACGCAGATGCCGGAACTCGTCGCGTTGATGCACAGTCTGGTGGGCCTTGCCGCTTGCCTGGTCGGTTTCGCGAGCTATGTCGACACCTCGACCGTGTTCCCGACGGCTGCCGAGAAGTCGATCCACGAGGTTGAGATCTACGTCGGTATCCTCATTGGTGCGATCACCTTCTCCGGCTCGGTGATCGCTTTCGGCAAACTCTCCGCCAGGATCAGCGGCAAGCCTTTGCTGCTGCCCGCGCGGCACTGGCTCAACCTGATCGGCCTGCTGGTGGTGATCTGGTTCGGCCGCGAATTCCTCAACGCGCACAGCATAGAGGAGGGCATGACGCCTCTCATCGTGATGACCGTGATCGCGCTGCTGTTCGGTGTGCACATGGTGATGGCCATAGGCGGTGCGGACATGCCGGTGGTCGTTTCCATGCTCAACAGCTACTCGGGATGGGCAGCAGCGGCCACGGGCTTCATGCTCAGCAATGACCTGTTAATCGTGGTTGGCGCGCTGGTTGGATCCTCGGGCGCAATCCTGTCGTACATCATGTGCAGGGCGATGAACCGTAATTTCATCAGCGTGATCGCCGGCGGTTTCGGTACCGGTGGCGGCGCGCCGACGGCAGCCGGCGGAACGCAGCCGGCTGGCGAGGTGCAATCGATCAGCGCAGTGGAAACCGCAGAGATGCTGCGCGAAGCCAGGAACGTGATCATCGTGCCCGGCTACGGTATGGCGGTGGCGCAGGCGCAGCACGCGGTGTACGAGATCACCAAGCTGCTGCGCGACAAGGGCGTCAACGTGCGCTTCGGTATCCATCCGGTGGCCGGCCGTATGCCCGGCCACATGAACGTCCTGCTTGCCGAGGCGAAGGTTCCTTACGACATCGTGCTGGAGATGGACGAGATCAACGAGGACTTCCCCGACACCGACGTATCCATGGTCATTGGCGCCAACGACATCGTGAACCCCGCAGCGCAGGAGGACCCTGCGAGCCCGATCGCGGGTATGCCGGTGCTGGAGGTATGGAAGGCGAAGACCTCAATCGTCATGAAACGGAGCATGGCCTCGGGTTATGCGGGTATCGACAATCCACTGTTCTACAAGGAAAACAATCGCATGCTTTTTGGTGATGCGAAGAAGATGCTGGATGAGGTGCTCGCGGCATTATCGGGCGGTTGAGCGGGTCGGTCCTGCAATGGCCGACCGTACGCGATCCACGTTCTTCCGGTCTTTCCTCATGTCCGGAAGCGGAGGTCGTTGCTGCTCTGGGGGCGGCTCTGGTCCCGGGCAGGATTAATGCCGGACAGTCCGGCTGCCCGAACGTCTGCACGCCGGACCATGGCGGGCATTGGCCACCGGATGGCCGGATGCATCACCGCAGCATGGCCTCTGGCCGCGCCGGGTTGAATAACAATATGTTTTATATGGATAAAAAGATGATTATGCTCGGCAATACCAGGAAAATGGTCGAGGATATCGTCAATGCAATCCGGTAGACCCTGGAACGCTTTCCGGGGCGGGAGAAAGCGTTCGCTTCCCGCTTGCCGACTGGCGGTGCGTTGGCGCGAAGCTTGCAAGGTCTTTGCGCTGCAGAAGACTACTCGTTTGCACAAGTGCCCCAGGGCCGGCTGACGGGCCGGCCGTCACAAGGACGCTACCAAGTTCGGGGACGACACAGAACACCGCGATGAACCAGAAAATCGTTTATTCGAAAACCGGCAAAGGCGTTCTTGAGATCAAGAACAAGGCCGGCAAACTGTCACGCGTATTGACCAGAGTGCTGGCTTTGGTCGACGGCAAATCGGCCGTGGCCGATCTGGTCGCCAAATCAAAGCTGTCCGAGGCCGATATCGCCAGTCATATCGCCAAGCTCGAAGAAGGCGGCTACATCAAGGAGTTTTCCAGCCTTTCCGGCGCGATGTCCTCGTCCCGCCCGTCTTCTGGTGCCACCTCCTACGTTGACGATCTTGATTTCACCAGCCAGTTGTCGCCCGGCAAGAGGGTCTATTCGAGCTCGCAAATCGAGATGCGCGCGCGAGAATCGGCCGACCGGCAGCAGGCGGAAGCCGACGCGCAGCTCAAGCGTCAGCAGGAAGAGCAGAGAAAGAAAAACGAGGCCGCGAAACAGGCGCGCGAAGAAGCCGTAAGGCTTGCCCGTATCGAAGCCGAGCGCAAGGCCAAGGAAGCTGCCGCGATCAAGGCAAGACAACAGGCTGAATTGAAAGCCAAGCAACAGGCCGCGGAAATGGAGAAGACGACCCGCGACCTCGCGAAGATACTCGAGGCTGAGCGGCAAGCGCTCGAAAAGTCGGACCGGCGCAAGAAAGAGGAACAGGCGCGCAAATCCCAGGAAGAGGCCGCGCGACAGGCCGCGGAGCGCAAGCACACGGAAGAAGCCGAGCGCAAACAGAAGGAAGAAGAAGAACGCAAACGGCGCGAAGAGGAAGAACGCAAGCGCAAGGAAGAAGCGGAGCGCAAGCGGCGCGAAGAGGAAGAGCGCAAGCGCAAGGAAGAAGAAGAACGCAAGCGGCGCGAAGAGGAAGAGCGCAAGCGCAAGGAAGAAGAGGAACGCAAGCGCCGCGAAGAGGAAGAGCGCAAGCGCAAGGAAGAAGAGGAACGCAAGCGGCGCGAAGAGGAAGAACGCAAGCGCAAGGAAGAAGAAGAACGCAAGCGGCGCGAAGAGGAAGAGCGCAAGCGCAAGGAAGAAGAGGAACGCAAGCGGCGCGAAGAGGAAGAGCGCAAGCGCAAGGAAGAAGAAGAGCGCAAACGGCGCGAGGAGGAAGAGGCACGCAGGCAGCGCGAGGAGGAAGAGCGCAAGCGCAAGGAAGAAGAAGAGGAACGCAAACGGCGCGAAGAGGAAGAGCGCAAGCGCAAGGAAGAAGAGGCGCGCAGGCAGCGCGAGGAGGAAGAGCGAAAGCGGCGCGAGGAGGAAGACCACCGGCGCGCGGAAGAAGACAAGCGGCGCGCGGAGGAAGATCGCCGGCGCGCGGAGGAAGAGCGGGCGCGGCGCGAAGAGGAAGAGGGCAAGGAACGCGAAGAGGATGAGCGGCGGCGTGCCGAAGAAGAACGGCGGCGCGCGGAGGAAGACGAGCGCCGTGAAGAGGAAGACCGGCGGCGCGCGGAAGAAGAACGGGCGCGGCGCGAGAAGAGGAAGAGCGGCAACGCAGGGAAGAAGCGCGCAAGCGCGAGGAAGAAGAGGAGCGCAAACGCAGAGAAGAGGAAGAAACGAGGTACCGCGACGAGGAAGAGCCTGTTTTCGAAACCGAACCAGACGATGAGGCGGTACCTTCGCTCAATTTTGATATCGGCAACTTCGATTTGCCAGCGGTATCCCGAAACGACGCGGGTGCCGGGCGCGACACGGCGTCGGCTGGCAGTTTCGATTTCGATTCGTCTGCCGGTAGCGAGTCGCCTGATGATTTCGCCGCCGATTTTGATCAGCAGCAAGAGCGGCTGAGAGAGCTTGAGGCAGAGAAAGAGCGTAAACGGCAGCAAGCCGAGGCCGAGCGTGAAGCGGCCGAAAAGGCCGAGCGCGAAGAGCAGGCAAGGGAAGAGGCCGAGCGCCGGGCGGCAATGGAAGCCGAGATGCGCACGCGTGTCGAACACGAAAAGATCGAGCGCGCCGAGCGGGAGCGCGCCAAGGAAGAGGAATACAAGAACAAGATCGAGCAGGACGAGGAGCGTAAGCGCGCTGCAGCGGAACGCAAGCAACGCGAGGAACAGCAGCGAATCGAGGCCGAGCGCAAGCAGCGCGAGGAAGACCTGGTACGCCGGCGTCAGCAAGCCGAAGAGTCCGACCGGAAACGGGCGGAACTGAAAGCGCTGCAGAAGCGCGGCAAGATCCGGTCGCCGCTTGAGCGTGCAAGGCCCTTCATTATTGGTGTGGTCGTTGTTGTCGGCCTCGTTTTCGGAGTCGTCAACCTGATGCCGATGTCGGGTTACATCCCGGCGGCAGAGAAAATGATGTCTGACAAGCTTGGTGAGCCGTTAACCATTGGTGCGATGAAAATGTCGCTGACCTCGGGGCTCGAGTTCAAGCTGAGCAACGTCAACATTGGCTCCACGCAGGACGTTACGCTCAATGACGTGGTGGTCGTCCCGGAGCTCGGCTCATTGTTTGGCGACAAGCTGGTGTTGCGCTCGATTCGTGCGGACGGCGGCAGCATGGTCAAGGAAGTGCTGGTGCGGTTGCCGGGTTGGCTCGATACGTCGATGGCCGATCAGCGAGTGGAAGTGCGCTCAATCAGTTTGCGCGGCATCAAACTGGACATGCGAACATTTGCGTTACCGACCATGAATGCCGAGTTGAACTTTGCTCGAGACGGATCCGTCAGTTCCGCACGGGTCAAATCTTCCGATGGCAAACTGTCTGTCGATGTCAGCCGCTTCGACGGCGAGACCGCCGTCGCCATTACAGCCAGCAACTGGTCGCCGCCGGTCGGTGCGCCGGTCCAACTTGCCGAATTCACCGGTAAAGGCAGTGTCTCCGGGACCACGCTGACGTTGAACCAGTGGGATGCGACCGCTTATGGGGGCGAACTGAAAGGTACGGCGCAATTGTCCTGGTCGCCAAGGTGGCGTTTGACGTCGCAGTTCGAGTTTGTCCGTATCGAGACCGAAGAGATGCTTGCAGCATTTTCGGATACGGCGAAAGTGACCGGGTTGGCCAGCGGTAAGGGGCAGCTCGTTTCGGAGGCCGGTGACGTTGACACGCTGCTTGACAGGCCGTCCCTGAGTGCCGAGTTCGTGGTCAAGAAAGGTACGCTCGACGGGGTGGATCTGGTGCGCGCGTTACAAGCCGGATCTGCGGGTACGCAAGGCGGTTCGACCCGGTTCGAGGAAATGAACGGCAAGGTTACAGTCGCCAATGGCCAGTTCAGTTACCGCAACGTCGAACTGGGCGCGGGTATCCTGACGGCAGAAAGCGATTTCAATATTGGCGGCAAGCAGGAAGTGAGCGGGCGAGTTGGCGTCCGGCTGCGATCGACGGCGCAAAGCCTCAGTGCCAATCTGAACATTTCCGGCACCCTCAAGGGCATCCTGCTCAGGCCTTGACCGGCGCGGCGGGGCGATATCGCGAGCAGCTGGTTAAAGCCCTGCGGTTTGTGCTCCGGCCAGGTCATCGCGCGTGTCGATATCGCGCAACACACCAGGATCGTCCTCGCACGGAACCAGCTCGCACTCTTCGGCATGGCGCCGAACGACGGTGCGCGCCCCCTCGTCGCCTTGCACATCCAGCAGTTCCGGTAGCAAACGCCGGGATAATCCCACAGGGTGGCCGCGCTTGCCCTGATGTGTCGGCATGGCGATCAGTGCGCCGCGTCCGATCGCATCCGCTATTCTGCGTATCGTTTCGGGCTTGATGTAGGGCATGTCACCCAGTGCGATGATCCACCCGTCACCGTTTGCCGTCGCCTCAAGTCCCGCGATCAGGCTGCGGGACATGCCTGCTTGCGCGTCGGTGCACTCGATCACCGTGGCGCCCTCGGTACTGAGCAGTTGATGCAACGACGTGTCGCCGCTTCGCACGACGGCAACGCTTTGCTCCACAGCCGTTTTCAGGTTACGCCAGGCAGCCACGCCCACAGGCACGCCTTCTGGAAGCTGTGCCAGCAGCTTGTCTCCACCGAAGCGGCTGCCGCTGCCTGCGGCAAGCAGGATTGCGCGTATGTTCATGATGGCGCGTCTGGCTGTGGTCAGGCTTCCTGGAGCGGTGAGCGCAATGGCCCTCGCGTGTTGAAAGTGGCCAGCTGCGGCAAGAACCGCAACGCTATTTCAGCGCGAGTTCACCGCGAACGAGAGGCGGGTTATCCGCAAAATATCGTTTGATCCCGTTCAGCATCGCAAGGGCGACCTTGCGCTGATACTTCTTGCCCCTGAGCTTGCGTTCTTCCTGCGGATTTGTCAGGAATGCGGTTTCGACAAGAATCGACGGAATATCAGGCGCCTTGAGTACTGCAAAGCCGGCTTGCTCGACGTGGCGCTTGTGCAAGGTGTTGATCTCCCCAAGTTCGCCGAGGACCGACGTGGCCAGCTTCAGGCTCTCGTTGATCGTCGCAGTCTGCGACAAATCCAGCAGCACCTGCTTTAGCGTGATATCGGCAACGTCGATATTCGCTCCGCCGATCAGGTCGGCCTCGTTTTCCTTGGCCGCCAGCCAGCGCGCAGCGGCGGACGTTGCGCCGCGCTCGGACAATGCAAAAACGGAAGAGCCCCGGGCATGCGGCTTGATGAATGCATCGGCGTGGATTGACACGAACAGGTCTGCTCGAACCGCGCGCGCTTTTTCCACTCGCTTGCCCAGCGGCACAAAGTAGTCTCCGTCGCGAATCAGCACGCCGCGCATCTTCGGATCCTTGTCCACCAGCTTCTTCAACTCACGCGCGATCGCCAGCGTGACGTCTTTCTCCCTGGTGCCGCGTCGGCCGGTCGCGCCGGGATCTTCACCGCCATGCCCGGCGTCGATGGCGACGATCAGGATTTCTTTCGGAACCAGCTCGGCCGACCGTGGCGGTGTCGCGCTCTGGTCGGGGGTTTTGCCGGCATTCAGCATTGCAAGAATGGGGTCCGCCGGCTCGGTCGGATAAATATCAATGACCAGTCGGTGTCCGTATTCGCCAATGGGCTGGAGCGTGAACACCGAGGGCTCCACTTTCTGCCGTAACTCAAGGACTACGCGGGCGACCCCGGGTTTGAACTGCCCGACACGTGCCGATGAAACGAAGGCGTCATCTGCAGCGAGTTTTTCCGGCAATTGCTTCAGTTCGCCGTCAAGCTCGGTTTCTTGCAGATCGATCACCAACCGGTCGGGTTGTTTGAGGGCGAACACGGAGAAATCGATCTTGCCGCGGGTCTCTATGGTGAAACGGGTGTAGTCAGGAGCAGGCCAGACGCGAACGGCGGCCACGGAAGTGTCCGCCAAGGCTTGCGCGCCCGGCCACGAGGCAACCCAGGCCGCGACTGCGAACGCAAGCAGCGCGCGTAGCGGGCTCGCGTCAAGTCGTGGTATCCGGGTACTCAGTCGTGCAATTTTCGCAAGCAACGTGTTCCGTTCTCCGTGTGCGCTTTCAGTATTGCGGTGCGCCCAACGTGTGCCATTTCCAGAGTCACCTCCAGATCGGCAACCGGCAGCAAGCTTCCGGCTCTCTCGGCCCATTCAACAATGCACACGTTGGAGCCGTTGAAGGCTTCCTGAAGCCCCGATTCAATAAGTTCTTCAGGTTGGGTGAACCGATACAAATCAAAGTGATATAAGTTTAACCTAGAAAGTTCGTAAAGTTCAACCAAGGCATAGGTGGGACTTTTCACGCGACCCTCATAGCCCAGTCCGCGTAATACGCCGCGGGCAAGGGTGGTCTTGCCGGCGCCCAGCGGGCCATGCAAGGCAACCAGCATGCCGGCAACCAGGCCGTTGGCAATCCTTTTGCCCAGATCAAGCGTTGCCGCCTCGTCGACAAGGCGGAATTCGGCGCAGTCCGTCATCGTCGCCTTGCCGCGTTTTCAGGAGCTTTGGCGGCATCCGTCGCCGCAATGTCGCGTGCCAGTTGCAGAAACAGCTGCAGTGCCGGCAACTTGTCGTTGCGCCGCCAGGCCAGATGAATTTCACTCATTGGGCTGGTGTCTTTCAGTGGTTTGTAGATAACGCCCGTTCGCTGCAGGTTCTGCAGCGAACGGGGAATCAGCGCCACCCCCATTTCCGCCGAAACCAGGCTCACTACCGTTTGCATCTGAATTGCCTCCTGGGCGACCTGCGGGCTGAAGCCGGCAGCATGGCAAAAACTGACAATGTCGTCGTACAGGCCGGGTGCCATCTGCCTTGGCGTAATGATGAATGGCGCGCCGGCCAGCGCAGCGAGCGGGATTGCGCCGCGTCTGCGCGCCAGCGGGTGCCGTTCGGGCAACGCGACGATCAGCGGTTCGCGCAGAACGGGGGTCGACTCAATGGCGCTCTCGTTTACCGGCGGCAGCAGGAAACCGACGTCGATGCGGCTGTTTAGCAGGTCGGCGATCTGCGCATCGGTGGTCGACTCCTTCAATGACAGGGTCACCAGCGGGTACTGCCTGCGGAATTCCCGCAATACCAGCGGCAGCAGGTTGTAGTCTGCGACGCTGATGAATCCGACGGCGAGTTCGCCAATTTCGCCGCGTTCGGCGCGACGCGCTGTCAGCACTGCCTGCTCGGAGCGCTCGAGAATCTGTTGTGCGTCCAGCAGGAAGACGGCACCTGCGCGGGTCAGGGAGACGTGCCGACGCGTGCGGTTGAGCAGCTTGACTCCAAGTTCGGCTTCAAGCGCGCGAATCTGCATCGACAACGGCGGCTGGGATATGTGCAGTTTGCGGGCAGCTCGCCCGAAGTGCAGTTCTTCCGCGACCGCGGCGAAGTAACGCAAATGGCGTAATTCCATGTAATCGGCGTTTCGACCGGGTGTTGATTCGAAATAGGTATCAAATTAAAGACAATAATATATTTGACGCGGTTTCAGTGCCACGCGAAACTGCCGGCCGGCACCGTTGCGCGCAGGTTTTTTGGCCTTTGCGGGCACACCATGCGCCGCCCGCCATTCGCGTGACCCGTGCGCGGGCAAGCGCCTGGCGCGGCAAATGAGCCTTGCCGCGGGCTTTGGCCGTATCCCGGGCAAACCGGGATGAGGCAGCCTGAACTGAAGCGTCCGGAATCGAATCGGACCGGGCCGGATCGAATAAGGCCTGATTAAAACAGAGGCGGTCCCGCCAGGACGCGGACCGGATAAATGGCGAGACAACATGCAGAAATTGCATGGAATTGCCGCATACGAGAGGAGAAACGCAATGGCTGGCAACTGGCGAAGCAAACTGATTACGGGCGGCGTGGCGCGTTCGCCCAACCGGGCGATGCTGCGCGCCGTCGGGTTTGGCGACGACGATTTTCAAAAACCGATTGTCGGCGTTGCCAATGGCCACTCGAACATGAATCCCTGCAACGCGGGTATTCAGCCACTGGTTGATCGCGCCATGGAAGCGCTGCACGAAGCTGGCGCCATGCCGCAAGTGTTCGGAGTGCCTACCGTGACCGACGGTATCGGCATGGGAACCGATGGAATGAAGTATTCGCTGGTATCGCGCGAGGTCATTGCCGATGCGATCGAAACCTCCGTCAACGGCCAGATGATGGATGGTGCGCTCGTGGTTGGCGCCTGCGACAAGAACATGCCGGCCGGGATGATGGCGATTGCCCGGATGAACGTGCCGGCGATTTATGTCTATGGCGGCACCATCAAGCCGGGCAAGTGGAAGGGCGAGGATCTGACCATTGTCAGCGCGTTTGAGGCCGTTGGCGCCTACAGTGCAGGCAAGCTCGCGAAGGAAGATTTCGAAGGCATAGAAAGAAACGCCTGCCCCACGGCCGGCGCCTGCGGCGGCATGTATACCGCCAACACCATGTCCTCTTCGTTCGAGGCGCTGGGAATGAGTCTGATGGGTTCCTCGCAAATGGCAGCGGTCGACCCCGAGAAGGCGGACTCGGCCGCCGAATCGGGACGCGTTCTGGTAAATGCGATCAGGAACAATATCCGTCCGCGCGACATCATCACCAGGAAGTCGATTGAGAATGTGGTGAGCCTGGTGATGGCGACCGGAGGTTCGACCAATGCCGTCCTGCACTATCTTGCGATTGCGTCAGCCGCGGAGGTCGAATGGAATATCGATGATTTTGAACGCATTCGCCGCAAGGTGCCGGTGCTGTGCGATCTGAAACCGTCCGGACGTTATGTTGCCGTTGATTTTCACAAGGCCGGGGGGGTTCCCCAGGTACTCAAGATGCTGCTTGTCAACGGATTGCTGCACGGTGATTGCATGACCATCACCGGACGCACGATTGCCGAGGAGCTTGCGCACGTTCCGGATGAGCCGCGCGCGGATCAGGATGTCATCCGCCCGTTCAACAAGCCGATGTACAAGGAAGGCCACTTGGCGATTCTCAAAGGCAATCTGGCGCCGGAAGGCTGCGTCGCAAAAATAACCGGACTGAAGAATCCGAAGATCACCGGTCCGGCGCGCGTCTATGACTCGGAGAAAGAGACCATGGATGCCATCATGGCGGGCAAGATCAAGGCCGGTGACGTCGTCGTGATTCGTTACGAGGGGCCAAAAGGCGGCCCCGGCATGCAGGAAATGCTGTCGCCTACTTCGGCGTTGATTGGCGCCGGGCTCGGGGACTCCGTGGGTCTGCTGACCGACGGGCGCTTCTCCGGCGGCACCTGGGGAATGGTCGTTGGCCACGTTGCACCCGAGGCTTTTGTCGGCGGCAATATTGCGCTGGTCGAAGAGGGTGACACCATCACCATCGATGCGCACAAACAGCTGATCGAACTGCACGTGTCGGATGATGAACTTGCCAGGCGCCGGGCGAAATGGAAGCAGCCGGAGCCGCGTTTCCGGCGCGGTCTGCTGGCCAAGTACGCGTATCTGGTGTCGACGTCATCGAAAGGCGCGATTACGGACGGCTTCGAAAGCTAGCTCCCGGCCCGGACTCCGGTCCCGGCACTGGAATCGCGGTCTGTCAAAACCCGGGCGTGCGTAAGGCGCCCGGGTTTTTTATCGCCTCGTCGTCACGCTGGCTCGCTTGCACATCCGTCACGGCAAGGCGCGTCGCGCGTTTGCGCGGATGCCCAACCTCGCCGACGCGCTGTGCGGGAACGCAGTCTGGCAGCAGAAGATTGGTGTCACGGGACAGGCGTGGACCGTCGGGTTAATTCGATATGAGAGGCGATGTAGGTTGCCTGGAGCGCGTCGAGAACTTCCGGCGCCACGCCCTGGCGCGCAAGGTTGGCGTACGTCGAACCCGTGAGTGCAGCAGACCGTGTCAGTGAGAACGGGTTGAGATTATCGGTGTATACAGGCCAGACGCGGGACTTCGATACGATTTCGACCATTTCCCGTGTCGTGAGTCCGCTTTCCGCCATTTGCAGCACGGCATCGGGCGATACCACGCCGCCAGCCAGAGTAGGGTATGCCGGAACCCATTCCGGAATGCCGGGCGGGCGCGTGCCGTGCGCGGTGCGATCGGCATCGGCGAACGGCACCATGCCGTCGCCACCAGTGTCGAGACTGTCGAGGTCAAGCGGTTGCGGATAGAGCGATGCCGGACCACCGAAATCCGACCGCATGTACCAACGCCTTGTCAGCTTTTCCACGGCTGAGAAGAATCCTTGCTGAAGTTCGTCGAGTGCCGGGTCGGGAACGTTGCGCGCGGCGAGTTTGGCGAAGTCCGAGCCGCGCAGCGCGTAGGTCGTTTTGTCAGCGCGAATTCTGGAAACAAGCGATTCGGCACTCATGCCGCGCGACACAGCACTGGTGATGCTGGAAACGGGTGTGACCGGTTTCGGCGCCAGGCTGCTGCAGCCGGCGGTAGCGATCATTGTCAATGTGACCGCTGCGGCAAGCCATGCACGCGGGCTGTTGTGTTTATGCGCCATTCATCTCGCTTTCCTGCATCCTGCAAAAATCAGCGCCCGGTTCACGGAGCCGGTAACGCCAGGTCAATGACGGCAGTTGCGCGCGTACCGCCAGTCTGTCCTGCAAACAGCCGCGCTGTCACACCGTGCAACGACGATGTTTCCCGAATTCAGTGTCGTGCGCACACGCCGGTGCGGTATGCGCGCATGTCCGTCCTGGCGCAAGCGCAGGGTGGGTGCTAACGCTGCACGCCGCCACCGGTGCCGGCCGAGGTCGTTTTTCTGGTGAACTCCACGTGGCTGGCGAGATAACTTGCCTGAAGTGCATCAAGGGTTTCATAGGCCACACCCTGTTTCGCGAGGTCGGCGTAAACCGTTCCGGTAATTGCAGCGGTACGGCGTAGCGATATCGCGTTCGGACTATCGCCGTAAAGCACTGCAACCCGCGACTTCCGGATCTTTTCGACAATTTGCGCAGTTGATTGACCGCTGTTGCTCATCGCCAGCACATCGTCGGTGGTGATTGGCTCACCGGCTACTGCCGGGAATGGCGGCACCCATGTCGGTACACCAGGCGGGCGAGTGCCGTGCGTCATGCGCCCTACGTCGGTTGTGGGCGCCATGCCGTTGCCGCCGCGATCCAGGTTGTCCAGATCGACCGGCTGCGGATAAATGGTCGTGGGACCGCCCGCCGAGCGCCCCATGTACCAGCGTTCGGTGAAAAGCTGGACGTCCCCGAAAAACCGTTGCTGCAATTCATCGAGTACCGGGTCCGGCACACCACGCTCGGCCAGTTTCGCGAAGTCCGAGCCGCGCAAGGCATAGGTGGTCTTTGCGTTTCGGATGCCGGCAATGATGGATTCACTGCTGGCGCCGTTTGCGGCGGCCTCGGTAATCGTTGAAATGGGTGTCACCGGGTGCGGTGTCAGACTGGCACATCCACCCAATGCGATGCTGCCAATGACCATCGAGGCGAATGCAATGCCATATCCGAGCCTGCTTTGCGTGTTGATCAAGTGCATGATTTCTCCTTCGTTTCGTGACCGATTTCTAATAAGCATAAATGTAGAACGGGGCAATCCCATGGTACGGATAAGGGCAGCCGAAGCACGGATATCCCCAGTAATGCCCGCGCCAATATGGGTCGCCATAAGTCAGCCGCTCGCGCCGCCGCTCACTGGCGACATAAGCCTGCTGCATGTAGTCGAGCACCGGTGTCGGCACACCTTGTCTGTCCAGCTCAAGAATCTTCGCCGCACTCAGAGGATAGACGGCATTCGATTCGTGCAGTCGTTTGATGATCTGATCGTCGGCCAGGCCATCCTCACTCATTTGCACGACTTCGGCCAGCGATGGTGCATGCGGCTTGCTCGAGGTGGCGCAACCGGTTGTTCCGGTCAGGACTGCCCATGCGACGACAGCCGTAACGATCGGTAGCGGCCGGCCTGTTCCAGACCGTGCTACGCGTTTCTGACCGGCTTCAGGGGTTGCGCTCGCGCTCATCTATTTCTGCCTTGTTTTGTTACAGACAGCCGCGATCCGGCCGAGTTCGCTGATTTAGCAGTGTGGTTACGGTGGTTGACGCAAGTCAAGAAGCCGCGTGCGCGCTCGGGCAGACTCACGGGGGTCGTTTCGCTGCGCAAGTACTGCAAGGGGCATTTTTGCGTAGCGTTGCCGAGATCAAACACGCCGGGGGCTTCGATGAAACAAAGCGCTATGAGACTGATGCTGGGACTGGCACTTGCCGGGGCAGGAGCAGCCGCGGGCCAGACGCCCGCTCAGACCATGCACGACACGTACTGCATCATGTGTCACGACACCAGCGTCTACACTCGGGACAACCGTACCGCCCGTGACTACCAGAGCCTTCGGGCCGAGGTAAACCGCTGGCAGTCGAATGTGTCCCTGAAGTGGAGCGAGGACGAAGTCGAAGCTGTGGCCACATGGCTTGCAAAGCGTTATTACGGATTCAGTTGCCCCTCGGACTGTTGAGGCAATTTCGGCGTCCGCGTCCCGCGGCCGTCAGACCTGCCGCGGTCAATGCGGCCTCGTCAGGCGGGGATGTCCGGCACCAGCTGCCGCTCCAGCATCGCGATCTGGTCCTTTAGCATCAACTTGCGCCGCTTGAGGCGGCGAATCTGCAGTTCGTCGGTTGTGTGGTCGTCCACCAGCCGGGCAATCACGTCGTCGAGGTCGCGGTGCTCGATCCGGAGCGCTTCCAGCTTCTCTTCGATCAACGCGATTTCTTCGTCGTTCAGTTCCGCGGTCATCGCCTTTCTCCACGTGCCGGACATGACTCGCCGGCGCTTGCGGGCCGCGCCAGTACGCCGGGTTGCAATGTCGTCCCGGTGCTGACTTCAAACAATCTGTCGTACCGCCGAAATCGCATGCGTTCAGTAGCGGTTGTAAATCTCGATCGCCTTGAGGATGGACTTTTCGCGCTCGATGATCGGCATCATTTTGCTCTCCTTGGCGTCATAGTCCGCGAGCAGGGCAACGACCTGTGCGGCAGCGGCCTGCGGCACGACCACCACGCCGTCGGGGTCGCCGACGATGTAGTCCCCCGGATTGACCATTACTCCGCCGCACATGACGGGGATCTGCTTGCCCACGGCGACCATACGCCCTACCGAGGTCGCGGGGCTGATGCGACGCGCGAAAATCGGGAATTGCATTTCGCGAATGGCAGTGATGTCCCGGATCGCCCCGTCAATGACTGCGCCCTCGAGGCCGCGAACCTGCGCAGTCGTCGCCATCAGGTTGCCCATGGCCGCGATGTCCAGTCCGTCCTGCATGACGTAAACAAGAACGCTGCCCGGCGCGGCTTCATCCAGTATCTGCAAATGGTGGGGCGGATACTTGCGCGTGTCGTTGGTCAGGGCGGGACGCATCAGTGCGGTCGCCGCCTGGCCGACGATTTTCGTGTCGTAAAGCGGCTTCATATCGGGGTTCATCCAGCCGCGTTTGCCGGTCACGGTCTCGACCGCATCGGCGATATTGCCGGTGCTGTTTTCGGTTTTACGCAATGCCTCTACGATCTTGTCCGAAGACATGTCGGCAAGGGCGGTTTGGGTGCCGAGCAGAAGCATAATGGCGCAAAGCAGTCGAAACGGCATGAACAACTCTCCCGTGAATTGGTCTGTTGCAGAGAACGGGAAAATGGTACACCGAATCCACCGGCGCCGAAGCGCTGCCGGAGACCGTTGGTTACCCTGCGCAGGAAAGCGGAATTTCGCCTCGATCGCACCGGGGCGCGTCCAGCTCGCCAGTTTGCGCGCGGTTCGGGGTCAGAATCAGCCGGACGCAGGTGGAAGTCACGCCTGTCGGCATCCGGACGCCGCTGAAAGGAAAACACGATGAATCCGCAAGACCGCCCCGAGGGGATTTATCCGATGCTCTACGCGTTCTTCACCGCGAAGGGTGCGCTTGACCGGAAAGCCATGCGCCGGCAGGTACGCGCCTGTGTTGGCAACGGCGCTCACGGTGTGGCTGTGCTGGGCCTTGCGACCGAAGTTGCCAAGCTCACCGAGAGTGAACGCTACCAGCTCGTTGACTGGGCAGCGGAAGACCTTGCCGGCGAGTTGCCGCTGGCGGTTACGGTATTCGGAGAAAGCGTTGACAAGCAAGTGGACTTCGCCCGCCATGCGCGGGGATGCGGAGCCGACTGGGTCATTCTCCAGCCGCCGCGTATTTCCGGCGCGACCGATGCCGAGCTGGTCCCGTTTTTTGGCCGGGTAATGGATCAGCTGGATATGCCGGTGGCGGTTCAGAACGCGCCCGAGTATATCGGCATCGGCCTCAGCGACGATGGCATCTCGGAACTGGTTCGCCGCCACGCCAATTTTGTGGTGCTCAAGGGGGAAGGGCCGGTCTTGCAGATTCATCGCGTTATCGAGCGCAACGGCGACCGGTTGGCGGTATTCAATGGCCGGGCCGGGTTGGAACTGACCGACAACTTGCGTGCAGGCTGCGCGGGCATGATTCCCGGGATGGACCTGTTCGATCTGCAGGCACAGTGTTTCAACGCCATGCGGGCGGGTGAGGAGGCGAGTGCGGAAGCACTTTACGCGCGCGGGCTGCCCGCCATCGTCTTTGCCATGCAGTCTATCGAACACCTGGTCTGCTACGGTAAACGCATTGCCGCCCGGCGGCTTGGCATCGACGCCGTATTCGATCGTTCGCCCGGAATAACGCCGGGCCCCTTCGGCACTGGGTGTGCCCTGCGTTACGCGGACGCACTGGGTCGGTTCGCTGTACTCGAAGACTGAGGCCGGTAAAGCCTCCGCAGCCAGTCCGGACCTTGCTCAGTCCGATTGACGGTGCGGGCGTACCAGTTTGAAGACTGTGACATGGTCTTGATACCGGTCTCGCAGCCTGCGCCCCCTGATTTTCTCCGATACCAGCACTTCTTTCGGTTCGCCCTGGCGCCGCAGGGCATCGACGTAGTCGGCCCAATTCAGGTTTTCGTCAATATCGAGTGCATCGTCGATCGCGTGTCGAGACATGTCAAACTCCTGTAGTCGCTTGATATACCTTCAGAATCCTGATTTTTTCTGGCGATGCCCGGGTGTGCCGACATCGTGTTTTACTGGTGCACTGGCGCAATGGCAGCGAAGGCGTGCGCAAAGCGGCGCCGGTGGCAGCGGATTACGGGCTTGTAGCACGGGTTTTCCGAACGGCGCTATCCCCAAATTGTGACAATGGGAATCGTGACGGCGAAAGCCGGGATCGGCGGCTGCCGTATGCTCCTGCTGGCGCCACTTTCGGACCGTTCGGTGCAAACGCGATGCAGCCAGGCAGTATCCGTATTTGATCAGCGCGGTTGGTTGTGTTCGTCTCCGGTTCCCTGGATTCGGGAGGCCGCCGGTACGGAGAGGGGGACCGGGGCGAAAAAAAAGGGGCCATGAGGCCCCTTCAAGCTTTCTCTTTAGGAGGAGGAGAAAAAGAGAAGACCGACGAACGAAACGCACCAGCTTGTCTCCATCAAACAGCGGTTGAAATGACCCGGCTGAAGCCGAAGAATTGGTGCGTTGCGTCATCAACGGAAGCAACTCTACACCTATGCGGAGCTATTGATAATAAAACCTATTGGAATATTATTCATGCTTCAAAGCATATAAATAGGTGCCGTTGTGGACCGTTTTCATCTGATGAAGCTGTTCGTCAGGATAGTCGAGTCGGGCAGTTTTTCCGCAGTTGCGCGCGAACTCGGCATGATCCAGCCTACGGTCAGCAAGCAAATGACCGTTCTGGAGGAACAACTCGGTGTGCGTCTGCTCAACCGCACGACTCGCAGGCTGGCGCTGACCGAAGCGGGGCGCGAATACTATGAACGCTGCCAGCGCATTCTGGATGAAGTCCAGGAAATGGAAACCGAAGTGGCCGGCCTGCAAAACCGGCCAACCGGTACCTTGCGGGTAAACACCCCGGTTGCATTCGGGCATGTGCACATGATGCCGCTGCTGCTGGCGTTTCAGCGCAAGTACCCCGGACTCGCTATTGAACTTTCCCAGGATGACCGTTACGTGGATCTCGTGCAGGAGGGCATCGACGTGGCGATCCGTTTCGGCGAGCTGGGTGATTCGCAACTGGTCGCCCGCCAGGTTGGCAGCAGCGCGCGCGTGTGCGTTGCTTCCCCGGCCTACCTTGCGGCACGCGCCGCGCCGAAGGAACCCGCCGATCTGGCGCAGCACAATTGCATTACCTATACCTACCTTTTTTCCAACGACTGGCCGTTCGAAGGCCGCGACGGGCCGTTGTCGATCAAGGTGGCAGGCGACTTTCGCGCCAACAGCGGCATGACGATACGCGCTGCGGCACTCGAAGGCGTGGGCATCGCCAGCATTCCCGCCTTCCTTGTACGCGAGGATATCGAAACCGGTCGCCTCGTCCAGGTTCTGACGCGGTTCGCACCGGCACCGATCCGTATCAGTGCGGTTTATCCGTCGGCGCGGCTGCTGTCGCGAAAAGTGAAACTGTTCGTCGAATTCATGCAGGGCGAGTTTCTGAAGATCCCCTTGCTGCACCCGCGCAGTCCGTCGCGCCCGGTGCCGCGCATACGCTCCAAACCCGGCGTCGCCGTTCCGTCAAAGAGCTGATGCATGCGCACGCTCTTTCGAATCCATGCGAAGCGGTTGCGGTATTTGCGACCCTATTTTCAATTTGCGCGTGCAGCCGGCCG
Organism: uncultured beta proteobacterium; assembly: GCA_963792855.1. Taxonomy (GTDB): domain Bacteria; phylum Pseudomonadota; class Gammaproteobacteria; order Burkholderiales; family Eutrophovitaceae; genus SG8-40. The sequence goes on from CAWBXZ010000024.1 coordinate 49,951, forward strand.
TCAGCTTGCCTAAAATACGCGCCGTGAGATTGAACCCGACCAGATCGCGCGCACTTCATCCAGTACGGATCGCGTTGTCTGCAACTGTTGACGCCAGCAGGCGGATGGTTGTCCCCTGCGACCCCCATGTTTGCCTGATCATTCGACCGGACGCGCCCGACTTTCGGGCAGGTTCCGGTTTGCCCGCTGAAACTTCATGACCAAGAAAAACGACTCTTACACCGCAGAAGATATTGAAATACTGGAAGACCTGTCGCCGATTCTGCATCGGCCGGGCATGTATACCGATCCGGTCAATCCGAATCATGCGCTGATCGAGATTGTCGACAACTCTTCTGATGAAGGCCTGGCCGGTTTCGCGAAAAACGTAGCCGTTACCCTCTATGAAGACGGTTCGGCGGAGGTCATTGACGATGGCCGGGGCATACCGGTCGATTTGCATCCGCGCAAGAAGGTTCCTGCCGTGCAGGTGATCTTCACCACGTTGCATTCGGGCGGCAAGTTTCGCAAGACCGACAAGGATGCCGCCTACCGCATTGCCGGCGGTCTGCACGGGGTCGGCGTATGCGTCAGCAATGCACTTTCAACGCGTCTCGAAGTCGACGTGAAACGCGATGGCGCGCTGTACTCACTGGTTTTCGGACCCAACGGCAAGGTCAAGCAGCCGCTCAGGAAAGCCGGCAAGGCAGGCGCGCGCGAGTCGGGTACGCGGGTGCGCTTCTGGCCCGACCCGAAGTATTTTGACACTGCCAAATTTGCCGTGGCGGATATCGCGCTGTTGCTTCGCGCCAAGGCCATGTTGTTGCCGGGAGTGAAATTCACGCTCGGAATCGAGAAAAACAAGAAGATCGAAGAGCAGACCTGGCATTTTCCGGACGGCATCAAGGGATACTTCGCCACTGCGATCTCCGGCAACGAACCGGTCGCCGACACCTTCCTCGGCGAGCGCTACATCACCGCGCAGTCCGAATCGGACAGCTTTGCCGAGGGCGAGGGCGCGATGTGGGCCATCGCCTGGACGCCCGAGGGCGATGTGGTCACCGAGTCGTACGTCAACATGATTCCGACGCGACAGGGTGGCACGCACGTTTCCGGGTTGCGTGAAGGCGTTTATCAGGCCATCAAGAGCTTCATCGACCATCACGCCATGGGGCAGCGCGGACTGAAAGTCGTGCCCGAGGATGTCTGGTCGCGCGCCAGTTATGTGCTTGCCTGCAAGATGCTGGATCCGCAGTTCAAGGGGCAGGTCAAGAACGAACTCATCTCGCGCGATGCGGTAAAACTGGTGTCGCAGATGGTGCGCGACCCGATCGAACTCTGGCTCAACCAGCATGTGGATGAGGGCAAACGGATTGCCGAACTGGTAATCCGCCAGGCAATGAACCGCACCCGAGCGGCGCAGAAAGTCGAACGGCGCAAACTCTCCGGTGTCGCGCTGCTGCCGGGAAAACTCACCGATTGCGCATCGGATGACCCCGACCGTAACGAGCTGTTTATCGTCGAAGGAGATTCAGCCGGCGGGTCGGCCAAGGCGGCGCGTGACAAGGAGTTCCAGGCAATTCTTCCGCTCAAGGGCAAGCCCAAGAACACCTGGCAGGATTCGGCCGACTCCCTGTATTCGAACAAGGAAATCGAGGCCATTGCCCTGGCGATCGGTGTCGATCATCACACGCGCGATGCAGCTGTCGACTTGTCGGGGCTGCGTTACAAACGAATCAACATCCTTGCCGACGCCGATGTCGATGGTGCGCACATTCAGGTGTTGTTGCTGGCGCTGTTTTTCCGTCATTTTCCAAGGCTTATTTCAGATGGCCATGTGTTCGTTGCGCAACCGCCCCTGTTCCGTATCGACGTGCCCGCGCATGGAAAGAACAAACCGGCGCGCAAGCTCTACGCACTCGATGGCCAGGAGTTGGGCATGCTCGAAGCGAAGCTGGTCGATGAAGGCGTGCGTGAAGACGCGTGGACGGTGAGCCGATTCAAGGGGCTTGGCGAAATGAGTCCGGAACAGCTTTGGGAAACAACGCTCAATCCGGATACCCGGCGCGTGCTGCAGGTCTCGGTTGCGGACGCAGCGGACCATTCGCAGGAGATCTTCAACATGATGATGGCGCGTGAGAATGCCTCCCAGCGACGTGAGTGGATGGAAACCTACGGCAACCTGGTGGAAGCGGATATCTCGTGAGGCCGGGAGACAGGTGGCGATGAGAACAGGAGGCAATGCCGTTGGGTTGCGGGTGAGCTTGCTCATCGCGGCAGTTCTTGCCGCGATGTTGCCGGCGCCATCCGCTTTGGCGCAAACGCCGGGCAAGGTGGTCGAGTACGGAATCTATTCGCAGAATCACAAACTGATCAGGAAAACCGCCACGATCCCGAATGGACAGCCGGTGCGATTCGGGTTTTGTTTCGAGGCGTTTGTGGATTTCTTCGACGATGACAGTTACATGCTGGTCGAGTCGCTCACGCATCCGGCTTTGGGCGCAAAGCAGGGTAGTGAAAGCAGCGGCTACAGTGTGCCGCGGATGTTCAGGGTTCGTGACGGGAAGGCCTACGGTTGTTCCGGGTATCGGGCGCGCGATGCCGGCGATCTGAGCCCCGGTATCTGGCGCTTCGTCATCAGCGACGGCCCTGACGAGCTTGTCGTGCAGGAGTTCGAGGTCAAGTAGGAGGGTGGATAGCCATTCTGCCGAAACGATCGTGTCGATTTGATCGAATCGTTGCGTCAGACGGGCTTCACGGCGCGTGGCCAGGTCCAATCGACCGGCCGAACGGTGCGGGAAAACCGGAATGGCACTCGTTGCCTGACCAACACACATGAAGTTGAACGAAACGGAATTTGCATATGAGTGAGCAGGACGATCTGTTCGGTGATGTGGCTGTAGCCGAGAAGAAACCGGCCAAATCCGGACGCAAGCCGGATGCGGCGGGCAAGCGCGCCAAAGGCGAAGCCGGCAATGACGCCGGCGCGCCGGGAGGCGGCGGCAAGGGCGGAGGGTTGCCGCCGTACTTTGCGCCGTTGTCAGGCGGTTTCGACGACACGCTTCCCCTGGGGCGTTACGCATCCACCCAGTATCTTCAATATGCCATCGCCACGGTGAAGGATCGCGCGCTGCCGCGTATCGGCGACGGCCAGAAGCCGGTGCAATCGAGGATTCTGTACGCGATGTGGGAGATGAACGCGCGGGCCGGGACGCCGCGCAAGAAATCCGCGCGCGTGGTTGGTGACGTGCTCGGAAAGTTCCACCCGCACGGCGATGCATCCGTTTACGATGCGCTGGTGCGCATTGCGCAGGACTTCACCCTGCGCTATCCGCTGGTCGACGGAGAGGGCAACTTCGGTTCGCGCGACGGCGACGACGCGGCCGCGATGCGCTACACGGAAGCACGCCTGACGCGGTTTGCAGATGTTCTGCTGTCCGAACTCGATCAGGGGACCGTGGACTTCATTCCCAATTACGACGGCAGTGTGAACGAGCCCAGGGTGCTGCCTGCGCGCCTGCCGGTGCTGTTGCTCAACGGCGCATCCGGAATCGCTGTCGGCATGGCTACCGAGATTCCGAGCCACAACCTGACCGAGGTGGGCAACGCCGCCATCGCCATGATCAAGGACCCGTCGCTTTCGGTGCGCCAGATCATGCGCTACATCAAGGGCCCCGATTTTCCCGGCGGTGCCCAGATCATCACTTCACGTGATGACATGGTCGAGGCGTACACCTCGGGCCGCGGTTCGGTGCGCGTACGCGCGCGCTGGGAAATCGAACGGCTGGCGCGCGGCCAATGGCAGTTGGTGGTGCACGAACTGCCGCCTGGCGTGTCGTCGCGAAAAGTGCAGGAGGAAATCGACAGCCTGACCAATCCGCAACCAAAGGCCGGCAAGAAGTCCGTCAACGCCGATCAGCAGCGCGAGAAACAGGCGATGCTGGCAATTCTCGACCGCATGCGCGACGAGTCCGATCGCACCCATCCGGTACGCCTGGTATTCGAGCCGAAAACTTCGCGCATCGACGAGACCGATTTCGTCAATCGTCTGCTGGCCAAAACCAGCCTTGAAACCAACGTGTCGATCAACATGGTGATGGTGGGTCTGGACGGCCGGCCCGCGGGCAAGAACCTGCGCGACGTGATCGGCGAATGGATCGCATTCCGTTTTGAAACGGTCACACGCCGTACGCGTTTCCGGCTGGACAGGGTGCTCGATCGCACCCATGTTCTCGAAGGGCGGATGATCGTTCTGCTCAACGTCGACAAGGTCATCAAGATCATCCGCAACGCCGATGATCCGAAAGCCGAGCTGATTGCCGAGTTCAAGCTTACCGACCGCCAGGCCGATGACATTCTGGACATGCGCCTGCGCCAGCTTGCCAAACTCGAACACATCAAGATCGAGCAGGAACTGAAAAAGCTGCAAAAGGAGCGCAAGGGCCTCGACAAGATTCTCAAGAATCGTTCGGCGCTGGAGCAACTCGTCAGCGACGAAATCAGCGCCGACGTCAAGGAATTCGGCGACAAGCGGCGCACGGTGATCGAGGAATCGGAAAAAGCGATTATCGAAATGCGCGTCAGCGACGAGCCGGTCAGCATCATTTTCTCGCGCAAGGGCTGGGTGCGGGCGCGCCAGGGCTGGGAAGTGGATCCCGCCGCCCTGTCGTTCAAGGAAGGCGACGGCCTGCTGTCGTTGATCAAATGCCGGACCGTGGATCCGGTGATATTCCTCGACTCCAAGGGCAGAGCCTACAGCGTCGAGTCCTCGCAGCTTCCGTCCGGGCGCGGCGATGGCGTGCCGTCGTCATCGCTGGTCGAAGTGCAGGATGGGGCGCACATCATGTTCTGCCTTGCCGGTAATCCCGAAACACCGGTCATGGTCGCGTCCAGCGGCGGTTACGGGTTTGTTTCAAAAATCGGCGACATGGTTTCCAACCGCAAGGCGGGGCGGGAATTCATGACGCTCAACGCCGATGAAACGCCGATCAAGCCGTTCGAATATGTGGAGTCGCCGGGCAACTACGTCGCGGCAGTGAGCGAAAAAGGCAAGCTGCTGCTGTTCCCCATCGCCGAGTTGAAATACCAGCCGCGCGGCCGCGGCATGATCGTCATGGGACTGGACGAGGAAGATCGTCTGGCGGCTGTCGCCGTGTCGAACAAGCAAACGCTAACCGTGACGGGGGTGGCGCCGCGCTCGGGCAAACTGGACCGGGTTCCGCTGTCGCGCGAGAAGCTCGCGCATCACGCGCTCAAGCGTGCGCGCATGGGCCGGGTGCTGCCGAAGAAACTGAAAATGCCGTTGTCGATCGAGGTTGCGGAATGATGTTCGCTCAGCGAGGTGCGGCCAAACTCGCCGGCGTTATTGGGGTCCGCTCGCGCGCGGACAAGCGGGCTATAAAGGGGGTTGTGCGGCAGGCGCGAGAGGGGGCATTTACGCCATCGCGGTTGACTGCGCCTCGACCTCGACCATCCAGTCGTAGGCTTCGTTGTAGGCGTCATAGACCTGCACCGCCGGCAGGTGCATGTTGGTCTGCATGAAGCCGATACCCGACTCGTCGGCGCTTTCGATAGCCTGGGTGAACTTCAGCAAACGGCCGATACGCCCGCGTTGCTCCAGTATCGCTGCCCGCATTTCTTCGGAAATCGGCAGCGGCAATATCAATTCCGCCAGCGGCATGCCAAGCAACCGGTTTAACCGGGAAAACAGGCCCACCAGAAACATGTCCTCAGTGTCCTCGCGCATCATCGTCGAGCGGCCCATCAGTTCCATGAAGCGGGCGCGAATCAGCGTATCGCGCATCTGTTCGGAAAACCGTGGAAAGCTGATGGCATGTTCGAACGCGGCTTCCAGCCACTCGATCAACGCGGGCACACCTGTTATTTCAATTGCCTGCCTGCATGTCGTTACATACCCGGTGCGCACGGCGGTGCCGCTTCCCAACTCGGCGAGCAAGGCGTAGCACAGTACTGGATCGGTGCGATGGATTTCACTCAGTTCCGCTGGCGTGGCACCTTCCCGGGCGCGCTGAATCAGGCGCGATACGATGAGCCGGTTCGGCTTGTCGTCGTCATTGCCGGCGGCACCCGCATCTTGCCCATTCGTCGTGGTCACTGGGGTTCCTGAGGGTGGCCGCGCGCGATGCGTTTCGGGCAAACCGGGTTACACATTGTGGTGCAATCGCTGCGCGTGACCATCGAGGCAAGACATCCCGCTCAGGTACGCAGACCGGGAACGTGCCGAGTGCCGTTGTTCGAAATCAAACACCTTCGACGGCAACCATGTTCATCGTGGCGGTGTTCTGGCGCAGCCGCTTCAATTCCTGATAGCCATCCGAACGGTACCAGCGGCGCGCGGTGTCCATGTCGTCGAACACACACATGACGATGCGCCGGGGCTGCCAATCGCCTTCGAGCACGTCAATTTCGCCGCCGCGTACGAGGAATCGGGCACCAAATTCTTCCAGTGACTTGCCGACCCGGGCGCGGTATTCCTCATACCCCTTCGGGTCGGTCACTTCGATCTCCGTGATCAGATAGGCGGGCATTCAGTCTCCGTGAAAGGTCTTCGCTCATGGCTTGCCGGTCGTGCTGAACCAGGAGTGACCAACCCGTTTTGGTTCATGCAGAGTCACCGCCTGCCGCAAGTACACTGGTTTTGATTATCGCTTGGTTTTGCCATGATGCCAAAGCGCTATCGGGGTGTAGCGAAAATCGTGCTACATGGACCCGCTATACAGACTTGTGCGCGGGGCCAGGGGGTTTTGGTTATCATCTACCGCTTAAGCCGATTTTTGCCGACGCTTGCCGGCAATCAACTGGAGGGCTGAATGTTCAAGTCGCTGATTCGTAACCTTGGCGGGCGCACCGATGTCTGCTTTCGCGTGACCTTTGCTGACGGCTCCTCCTGGCAGAATCATGACACGGAACCGGTCGCGCATTTGCATTTCAAGTCGACCGGCGCCCAGTGGCGCGTGGTTGCATTCGGTCATGTCGGATTTCTTGAAGGGTATTTCGACGGGGACATCGACGTCGACGGCGATCTCGGTCAGATGTTCCGGATCGGCTTTCAGAGCCGTTTCGATCGCAGGCCCTCACCGCTCGTATGGCTGCGCAACCAGTGGCACGAGTGGCGTTTTTCCAACCGCACCATCGCCCAGGCCAGGGCCAATGCCCGGTTTCATTATGCGCACGGGGCGGATTTCTATGGCTACTGGCTTGACCGCGAGCTGATGATGTACACCTGCTCGTACTGGAAGGAAGGTACGCAGACCATCGAGCAGGCGCAGCGCAACAAGGTCGAGCACGTCTGCCGGAAAATACGCCTCAAGCCGGGCGAATCGGTTGTTGACATCGGCACCGGCTTTGGCGGATTCATGTTCCACGCCGCCGAGCACCACGGTGTGAAGGTCTGCGGCATCAATACCACCACCGAGCAGGTCGAGTGGCTCGAGGGCGAAATCGCGCGCCGCGGCATGAGTGACCGTCTCGAGTCACGCGAAGCGGATTTTCGGCAGGTTCATGGCCAGTTCGACAAGGTCGTCTCGATCGGCGTGCTCGAACACGCCGGGCGCGATCAACTGAAAGAGGTCGTCAAGGCACACGCCGATTTTCTCAAACCTGGCGGCCTGGGAATGCTGCACTTCATCGGCCATGTGGGCATGCGCGATACCGAATACTACATTCGTGAGCATGTGTTCCCCGGCGGCTGGATACCGAGTCTCTCTGAAACGATTGCGGCCATGGAAGAGTGCGGGCTGGAAGTCGTCGATATCGAGAACCTGCGACGTCATTACGCGCTGACGCTGGATGCCTGGACCGAGCGCTTCGACCGGCACTGGGCCGATATCCAGGCAATCGACCCGAAAAAGTTCGACGAACGCTTCCGCCGCGTCTGGCGCACTTATCTGGTGTCCTGTGCAGAGATGTTCCGTTCCCCGTTCGCCCGCACCCATCTGTTTCAGATCGTGTTCAGCAAGGGCAATATTTCCAGGGACAACTATCCCATGAGCCGTGCCTTTTTGTACGCCGACAGCGCCGGGCAATCCGCGGCCGGCGAAACCGAACCAACGCGATCCGGCGAGTTGTCTGCACTGACCCAGCCGCCGCCCGCGCAGCCGGCCAGGCACTGATGCCAATCGCGAACCGGGCAGGGGGCTGGTTCGGGCGTGCGTCAGCCGCGGCGGAAGTGCGCTGACCATGGATAATCCCGGGCAAGATTTCTCCGAACGCAAGGCAAGACTCATTGCCGAGCTCAAGGCGAGCGATTCGCCCATCGGGCTCGGCAAGGACACATCGAACCTGTTCCGTGATCGCAACGCCGGCGCCAAGCGGCGCCTCGACGTGCGCGCCTTCAATCACGTGCTCGAAGTCAATCCCGGCGAAGGCTGGGTCGATGTCGAGGGCATGACGCCCTACGATGCGTTGGTTGCGCAAACCCTGAAGCATGGCGTCATGCCGGCGGTGGTGCCGCAGCTCAAATCCATCACGATCGGCGGCGCCGTAGCCGGTGTCGGTATCGAGGCGTCGTCATTCAGGTACGGGCTAGTGCATGACACCATGCTCGAGATCGAGGTGCTCACCGGAAGCGGTGAAGTTGTCGTGGCGCGGCCGGACAACGAACACCGCGACCTGTTTTTTGGCTTTCCCAACTCCTATGGCACGCTCGGCTACGCGTTACGGGTCAGGGCGCGTACGGTGCCCGTAAAACCGTTCGTCGAATTGCATCATCGTCAATACGCCAGCGCATACAAATGTTTCGCCGCATTGCGTGAGCTGTGCGAATCCGATGTGGACTTCATTGATGGTGTCGTCTTTGGTCGTGACCAGATGGTGATCACCACCGGCCGCTTTACCGACCAGGCGCCGTGGGTGAGCGACTACACGTACAAGGATATCTTTTATCGCTCGCTGCTGAAGCAGGACGTGGATTTTCTCAGCGTGTCCGATTTCATCTGGCGCTGGGATACCGACTGGTTCTGGTGTTCGAAGAACCTCGGCGCGCAGAAACCCCTGATCCGCCGGCTGCTTGGCCCATCGCGGCTGAATTCGCGTTTCTACACCCGCGTGATGCGCTGGAACAGCCGTTTGGGATTGACACGCTGGCTGGACCGGTTCTCGGGTGTGCACCGCGAATCCGTCATTCAGGATGTCGACCTGCCGATCGAGCACGCCAGCGAATTTCTCGAGTTTTTTTTCAAGGAGATCGGCATCCTTCCGGTCTGGCTGTGTCCGATCCGGGCGCGCGAATCGGCAGGAAGTTTCCAGTTGTATCCCGTCAAGGAAAAACAGTTGCTGGTCAACTTCGGCTTCTGGGACGTGGTGCGCCGGGAACAGCCCTTTGACACCGGTTTTCACAATCGCCTCATCGAGAAGAAGGTGCAGTTTCTGGGCGGCATCAAGTCCTTGTACTCGGACAGTTACTTTCCCGAGCCCGAGTTCTGGCGCACCTACAATGGGGAAGCCTGGCGCCGCCTGAAGGCGCGTTACGACCCGAGGGGTGTACTCGGCGACTTGTATCGCAAGACAGTATTAAAGGAGTAACGGCCAGAAACACCGGCTCCGCGGCGAGCCTATACAATCGCCCGGCGAAACGAAACAAAAGGATTGGCAGAACATGAAAACGCGCATCACCGAAATGCTCGGTATCGAACACCCCATCATTCAGGGCGGCATGCACTTCGTTGGATTTGCCGAGCTGGCGTCGGCGGTCTCAAACGCCGGCGGCCTCGGTATCATCACTGGCCTGACACAAAAATCCGCAAAGGATCTGGCGAACGAAATTGCGCGCTGCCGTGACATGACGGACAAACCGTTCGGCGTCAATCTCACCTTCCTGCCGTCGGTTTCAACACCGGACTATCCGGGTTACGTCAAGGCGATCATCGACGGGGGGGTCAAGGTGGTGGAGACCGCGGGCCGTAATCCGCAGCAAGTGATGCCTGCGCTGAAGGACGCGGGCATCAAGGTCATTCACAAGTGCACGTCGGTGCGCCATTCGCTCAAGGCGCAGTCGATCGGTTGCGACGCAGTTTCCGTAGACGGTTTCGAATGCGGCGGGCATCCCGGTGAAGACGACATTCCCAACTTTATCCTTCTGCCGCGTGCCGCCGACGAACTGGAGATACCCTTCGTCGCCTCTGGCGGAATGGCTGATGGCCGCTCTCTGGTTGCGGCGCTCTCCATGGGTGCCGACGGGATGAACATGGGCACCCGATTCATGGCGACCAGGGAAGCGCCGATTCACGAGAACGTCAAGAAGGCGCTGATTGCCGCCAGCGAACTCGATACAAGGCTGGTCATGCGGCCGCTTCGCAATACCGAACGCGTGCTCAACGGTGCCGCCACCGAGCGCTTGCTGGAGAAAGAAAAACGCCTCGGCGCCGACATCAAGTTCGAGGACATCATCGATGAGGTCGCCGGCGTGTATCCCAAGATCATGCTCGACGGCGAAATGGATGCCGGCGTGTGGTCCTGCGGCATGGTGGCCGGCCTGATCCATGACGCCCCCACCTGCAAGGAGTTGATCGACCGCATCATGGCGCAGGCCGAAAGTATCATCAGTGAGCGACTCGGCGGCATGATCCGCAACTGAGGCGTCGCAGCGCCGGCGACCAGCCGGTCACAGTGCCCATGGCGGTTGTGGGTTGTCTGTCCGGGTGCTGCGGTCCTTTGTGGCAACCTGCTCCGGTTGCTGGAATTTTCAAGTCGGTACAGGAGCGGACACAAGATAACGCGAGAGGCCGTCAGCGTTTGTTGCTGATGGCCTCTCGCATTCGTGGGAGTGTTTTGTCGTTCAGATCAACCTGATCGGAACGATCTCGCGGCTAACTCAGTTGTGCGTGACCGAGTTGATGTCGCTGAAGCGGTAATTGCCGGCCGATTTGGCGAACGGCTTCGCTTCCTTCGAGGCACCCTTCTGGGTCACCGCGCTCAGGTCGCTCCAGGCCGGCTGCGATCCGCCAACCTGGCTTTGCTTGCTGGTGATCGAACCGTGGGTCACGTCCGAGATGTCGTTAACCGCGGCAACGGCGTTGAAAGAAAAACCGAGGACGGCGGCGGCGATAACAGTCTTGATCATGTTCATGGTGTTTCTCCTTGAAAAGTGCGTCGGGTTGGTTGTCATCTCGCGAAAACCGTTTAACCGTGCGAGTGGTGTCAGATTACGGAGTGCGGGCGTCAGGCGCTGCGAAGCGCGACGCCTTGTGAATGTGCGGAATTGCCACTTCGGGCTCCGATCGCGTGTATCTACGACAAAGAATGCAGGCGGCATAGGCGAATCGGTAAGTCATCGGTAAGTCTGGCACCGATATAGTTCGTGCAAGTCGAACTAGATGGGGGCATGTTATGAAGGTGACACCGGTGATAATCGCCGTGGCGATGGCGCTATTCTCAGCGGCGCAGAGCGGGCTTGCCGCCGGCTATGAGCGCCAGGACGTAACGTTTCCCTGTCAGGGGCTGAAGTGTGCTGCCTGGTATTACGTTCCCGATGGCATGAGAGCAGACGAGAAGCGTCCCGCCATCGTCATGGCGCACGGATTCAGTGCCGTGAAAGAGATGCTGCTCGACAACTTCGCCAGCAAATTCGCCGACGCCGGATTTGTTGTTCTCGTCTTCGACTACCGTTTTTTCGGTGAAAGCGAAGGCGAGCCGCGCGGGCGCTTGCTGTGGCCCGAGCAGATTCAGGATTACCGGGACGCCATTACCTGGGTGTCGCTGCGCAACGAAGTCGACCCGGACCGTATCGGTGTCTGGGGAACGTCCTACAGCGGCGGTCATGTCATGTTCCTGGCCGCCTATGACCGGCGTATCAAGGCGGTCGTCTCGCAGGTGCCGGTGTCGGATGTTTGGGATACCTATTTCGAAGCGATGCCGGTTGATCAGCGCAATGGGTTCCTCGGTTGGCTTGCGAGCAATCGCGCGGATGCCGTGGCCAACGGCAACGTCAACTACATCACGGTTGCAGCGCCCGAGGACCAGCCGTCCGTCTGGCCGCTAAAGGAGTGGCATGACGCCTTCATGCGCCTGAGCCGGGATGCGCCGACCTGGAAGAACGGGATCACTGTGGAATCACTCGAAACGCATATCACCTACGAACCCGCCGCACCCATTCACCGTATCTCGCCCACTCCGCTGCTGATGATCGTCGCCAGTGACGACGTCATTACCCCGACTCAGGCGTCGACGAATGATTTCGAGAAAGCCGGGGAGCCAAAGAAACTGGTCGTCGTCCCCGGCCGCCATTTCGATGCCTACGAAGGCCCCGCTCATGAACGCTTTGCTGGGCCTGCTGTTCAGTGGTTCCAGCGATGGCTAATGAACGAGAGCGTCGCTGATCGCTGATGGTGGCGTCGTGTCAATAAGGTGTTCGTCCTCAGTTCTGAGTGGGCTGGTGCGGTGAGACATTGATATACCGTTCCAGACAATCGGTGCAAAGGCGGCAAATGGACCGTAAGAATTCGTGGCATTTCGGGCTATGCCCTGAATTCGGTTTGCTGACTCGAAAGCCCACAAAAGCAGCATCGAAACGGGAGGCAGTGATGAGAAAACAAAAACTTTACTATTCAGGTTTTATTGTTGCGGCAAGCATTGTTGTTAGCGGGGGCGCGTTAGCTGACAACTGCAGTGGAAACTGGACCAACACTGGTCAGTCCAGCGATACGATCGACCTGGGGGACGGGCATACGCTTACCACCTGGTTTGCTCGCGGAAGCGTATCCAGTGCCAACTCACCCTTTAATACGGTCGGGGCATGTGGCGGCTACGTTTTGACCACACCCGACGGCAAGGCCCGAACCGTTTACGCGTGCACTCGCAAGGACAAGGACGGCGGACAGCATCAGCGATTCGGGAAGCATGGAGCCCGGCGACGACTACGGGACGTGGACCCAGCAAGGCGGTACTGGCGTGTTTGCAGGAAAAACATGGTCTGGCACCTGGCGAGTCATAAACACTGATGGCCAAACGACATTGGGCACCTTTACCGGCAACTGCAACTAGTTTTTGATCTCTTCGTTCCGGGCGCTCGCCCACTGTGGCGGGCGCCGGTCCGCAATGACTGCGCGTAAAAATAAGTAATACGCTCCCATCCTTTCAGCGTATGCTGGCGCAGCAACACCACCACAACATGCCTTTGCCCTGAACCGCAGAACCTGCGTCCGGGAAGCGCAGTCGAATTCGCAGAGCGCCGCACGACCGAATCATTGGTCCCGCGCGCCGGGTGCGACCGTCCTACATAACCGTTTGGAATTTGCAAAGGCAAACTTCGCATATCGAAAACGTGTGTATTACCGTGACACGGTTATATGCGCGACATACGATACGCGCTCTTTCACCAACAACGCGGAATGGAGAACATCATGACGACTGCCACTGCATCAAAACCAGCCGATAACGGCGTCAATGTCGAAGCACTGCTCGGCGCTCGCGAAGCACTGACCAACGCACCCGACGCAGCCAAATTCAAATGGCGTGCATCCGTGACGTGGGTTGGCGGTACGCATAGCCGGTCGACGATCGACGGTTTTTTTGGCCTCGGCGAAGAGCAGAAACACAAAAGCACATTTACCTTCGATGCAGACCATCCCGAAGTATTCGCGTCTGCGGACAAGGGTGCCACGCCTGTTGAACTCGTACTGGCCGGTCTGGCCAGTTGCCTGACGGCAGGTGTTGCCGCTGTCGCGCAGAACCGCGATATCCAGTTGCGCTCGGTCACTGCGACGCTCGAAGCCGGCATGGATATTCGTGGAATTCTCGGTGCCGATCCCGATGTGCGCAACGGTTTTGATGGTATCAAGGTGACCTACAAGATCGATGCCGACGCATCGCGCGATGATATCGAAGCCCTCGTCGCGCAATCGCAGAAGCGGTCCGCTGTTTACGACATCATTACCAACCCCACCAACGTAACCGTAGAAGTTGCATAAGATGTATCGGCGCGACATTTTCCTGAAGCAGTGCCGGAATTTGCCGGGGAGGGCGCGGTGCGCACGACCACGGTAATTGTCGGCGCCGGCCAGGCCGGCCTTGCCATGAGTTGGTGGCTTGCCAAACGCTCGATCGACCATGTCGTGCTCGAGCGGGGCGAAACCGCCAACTCGTGGCGTACCGAGCGCTGGGACTCGCTGCGCCTGCTCACGCCCAATTGGCAAAGCCGGCTGCCCGGTTATACCTACCGCGGCAACGATCCCGACGGTTTCCGGACCATGCCCGAGACGGTTGCGTTTCTTGCAGACTATGCAAAGACGATTGCCGCCCCGGTGCGTACGCACACCACGGTGACGTCAGTGCGGCGTCGCGAAGGCGGCTATGAAGTGGTGACCGACAAGGGCAGCTGGCGCTGTGACACGGTCGTGATTGCCAGTGGTGCCTGTAACGTTGCACAGGTTCCGGCGGTTTCTGCGTCGGTTCCGGATGGCATCGAGATGTTGACCACCATGCAGTATCGCAACCCCGATCAGGTAAGCGATGGCGGTGTGCTGGTGGTCGGTGCCTCGGCATCGGGTACACAGATCGCCGACGAACTGCAGCGCGCCGGCCGGCAGGTTACGCTGGCGGTAGGCGAGCACGTTCGCATGCCCCGTATCTACCGCGGCAAGGACATCCAGTGGTGGATGGATGCCACCGGTGTGCTTGACGAGGGCTACGACACGATTGACGACATCGTCAGGGTTCGTAATCTTCCGTCGCTGCAACTCGCCGGGTATCCGGATCGCCGCATGATCGACCTCAACTCGCTCACCGGCATTGGTGTCCGGCTGATCGGACGCCTGGCCGGGATCAATCAGGGCAAGGGTCAGTTTTCGGGCTCGCTCCGGAACGTGTGCGCACTGGCCGATCTGAAAATGAACCGCATGCTCAATACGATCGACGAATGGGCCGCGGAGAATCCTGTCGCGGAAGTGATCGATGCACCGCACCGGTTCGATGCCACCGAAGTTGAAGAATCGCCGCCGCTGCTGGTTGATTTTGCCCGCAGCGGTATCAGGACGATCATCTGGGCCACCGGATTCCGGCCTGACTACGGCTGGCTCGACGTGCCGGTTCTCGATCGCAAGGGAATGATCGGCCACGATGGCGGCATCGTCACAGGCTCACCCGGTATGTACCTGATGGGCATGCCGTTCCTTCGCCGACGCAAGTCGACGTTGATTGACGGCGTTGGCGACGATGCCCGCGACCTCAGTTCGCACCTGGCGGCTTACCTGCGAGACCGGACCGCCGAGCCGGCGCGTGAGGCACCCGCCATCACGTCATAGCGGCGAGGCAATACGCCTCAAAGGCGGTTTTGCCCGGCGCAGTGACAACGATCAGGGTTTTGATGCGGAATTGACGGATGGATGTGTCGCGACACAGGCACATCCGTAAGTGACGCGGTCGCAGACCGATTATGCGTCTGCGGATAGCGGGCACGCTGCACGTCAAACATGATCACCAGGGAATCGATTCGCCCTTGTAGTCGATAAACAGGGCCTTGCGATCGGGAACGAGCCCATCCATCGCCCCGAGTAACATTTCAACCGCGGTATCGGGGTCGGTTGCGTTCTCGCCGGCCACAAACGGCTGGGTCAGTCGCGAGCGAACCGTTCCCGGCTGCAAGGCCACGACAACCGCTTCGGGCCGCTTTCTGGCGATCTCGATTGCCGCCGTTTGCATCAGCATATTGAGTGCGGCTTTCGAGGCCCGATAGCCGTACCAGCCGCCTTTGCGGTTGTCGCTGATACTTCCCACCCGCGCGCTCAGCTTCGCGAAGAAACATCGTGCGTGCATCGGCAGCAATCCCGTGAAGTGTTTCATCAGCAGGGCAGGGCCGATCGCATTGACTTCAAATGCCCTCAATAGTCTGTCGGCACGGATATCGTCGATGCGTTTTTCAGGTCCCGCCCCGTCAATGTGCAGAGCCCCCGTCGCATCGATAATGAGGTGGAACGGCGCCAGTTCCTGCAAGGCGCGCGCATGGGCGGCAACTGACTCTTCATCGGTGATATCGAGCGGATTGGCCCCCTTGCGACTCAAACCGATGACGGTGCCGCATTCGGGCCGGTTGGACAACGCCTTGACGAAGGCACCGCCAATCGCCCCGGTCGCGCCGAGTACGATCGCCTTGTAACCTGCAGGCAGGCTTTTCATTCAGGCGCTTTCTGCCGGTTGCTGGCTGTCGCGGCCAACACTTCGCTCGGCCAGACGGAGCAGCAGCGGCCCGATCAGTCGTGAGATCGTCGATCTGTGCGCCGCGAAGAACCGGTACATGACGTCCAGAAGCGGGCGTAGCCACCGGCGCGTCAGAAGCCACGTGATGGTGCGGGAGCCGGCACGTTGGTACGCTTCCGCGAAAACGTCGACACCTTGTATCAGCGGCCCGTTCGCGATTCGGCCATGAATCACTTCCAGTGCGCGCGCGCGGGTCACTCCGTCCAGTTCCGCTTCGCAGTTGCTTTCATTCACATCGACAAACCGGATCGATTTCCCGTTGCTCCGATGTTTCAGCATCAGGACCTCTGCCTGACACAGTGGGCAAGCCCCATCGTGATACATGACCAGCGGCTCGGTGGCCGAACGCACATTGGCAGGGCAGGTCAGCGGTCTCGGCGGTTTCGGCATTCGCCCACCTTGCCTAGCAATGATCGTCGAAAACGATTCGGCTCTGACGGGGAGATGCAACGCGATCGCTTCTCGCCGCGATCGTCGACGGGCGCAACACCCGGTAGAACGCGTACGCAAATGCAGCGACGAGTGCAAGGCGGGTGAACAGATAAGTGGTTGTGTAAAAGACAAGTTCGTTTTCCATGGTTTATCGTTCCTTCAGGGAAATCAGAAAGTGTGTGTAGGGTCAGACTGGATTCTTTGCCCGGCTCTCGCCTGGACTCGGTCGCTATCGAAGTGAGTTTCTGCCCCTCGTTGCGCGACCAGCATGTAGTTCACAGCCAGGTTGCGAGTCAGCGCAAAACGCCGGTTGATCGGGTTGACGCGCACACCGGTTCGGGCAATCAGTTGCAGTCCGCATTGTTCGGCAAACGATGCCAGTTCCGCAGGGGTGATAAACCGGTCCCAGCGGTGGGTGCCTTTCGGCAGCCAGCGCAGGATGTATTCGGCACCGGCGATAGCGAATAGCCACGACAACCAGGTGCGATTGATTGTCGCCAGCACCAGTGCGCCCCCGGGGTTCAGCAAGGCGGCACAATCTTCCACCAGCGCCGCGGGATCGGGAATGTGTTCGACTACCTCCATATTCAGCACGGCATCGTACCGGGCTCCGTGTTGTCGCAATGCGCGAGCGTGCACGGCCGCGTACTCGACAGGCAGGCCCGAATCCCGGGCGCGCAGGCGCGCGACCTCGATGTTCCTCGGAACAATGTCGATACCCTGCACGTTGGCGCCGAGCCGTGCCATGGACTCACTCAGAATGCCGCCGCCGCATCCAACGTCTAGCAGACGCAGGCCTTTGAGGGGCTGGTCTGATGCAGGATCGCGGTTGAACAATCCGGCAAGTACGTGTTTCAGGTATTCGGTGCGAAGTTGGTTCAGACGGTGTAGCGGCCAGAACGGCCCGCCGGCGTCCCACCATTTGTCTGCGAGCGCATGGAATCGCTCTGTTTCCCTGGGATCGACGTTGTCATGCAATGCCGACTCGGCGCCTCCGGCGGCATCAGCCGCATTTGCGGTTCTTCTTCGATGATGGTTTTCTTCGTGCGCGGACATCTTGTAGCGCGATGCCTCGGGAACGCTCTTCTCGGTTCCGGTCCGATTCATGAGGTTGGTCGCGGAATGCATTACACAGCCCTCCACAGGCGGCGCGGGAAGGTGTCTGGCGCGGTTTCGGAGTGCATCGGTTCAAAGCCGCGCGAGCGGAAGAACGCGAGCGAGTCTCGCCAGGCACGTACTGCCATTCCGTCATTGTTGAGCCCGGCCATTCTCTTTGCGACCAGTTCGACCAGCCTTGTTCCGAGTCCGCGCTGCTGATACTCAGGCACAACGTACAGGCCATGTATCAGTGCACCACGGCGGTTTTCGGGGATCTCGCTCCTGCTTGCTTCTTCCCAGGCCGCGATTGCGATTCCCTTCTGTTCGGAATTGGTCAGCAGGATGATCGTCATGTGCTGCAAGTCTGTTTCGTTGTAACTCAGTGAGGGTAAGGCCAGCCGGCGCACCCTGTCCGGTAGCCCCCACGAAACGGTCGAGTCGCTTACGACCCGGTTTACTGCGTGCAACTCTGCTGCGGTCGCTTCGTTTGCACTGATCATTTCGGTAGGGGCGACCTGTTCGGGGGCCGGCTGTCTAACGTGCGCCATTCCCGTCAGCCATTTCGATTGTCGAGTCTTTGAAATTCGCGCGCGGTCATCAGCACGCCGGCTATCGTCAGTCCCAAACAAAGAAGAGCTGCTCCAAAAATCGCTGTATCCAACATGATGTGTTCCTTTCGATTCAATATGGGTTGGTTGAGTGTCAATCGCTGTTTGCTATCGTTTCGGGTGCGGCGAAGAGGCCGGGCCGCCCTCGGCCCGGCTTTCGCTGACTACCCCATTAGTTCGGTATGAGCACCGTATCGATTACGTGAATCACGCCATTGCTTGCGACGATGTCAGTCGCCGTAACTTTCGCGTTGTTGACCATCACGCCGTTGCTGGTCGTCACTTTCAATTTGCTGCCTTCAACCGTCTTTACCATTCCCGCCTTTACGTCTGCCGCCATCACCTTTCCGGAAACGACGTGGTAGGTAAGCACTGCCGTCAGCTTTTTCTTGTCGGCAAGCAGCGCATCGAGGTCGGCTTTCGGAATCTTCGCGAATGCGGCGTCGGTCGGGGCGAACACGGTGAAGGGACCGTCGCCGGACAGCGTGTCCACCAGGCCCGCTTCTTTCAACGCTACGACCAGGGTGTTGAAGGAACCGTTGGAAGCGGCAATATCAACAATGGTTTCCGTCGAGTGGTGACCGGCCTTCGCGGCTTGTGTTGCGGTGAACACCGTCATGGTCGAGAAAACAATCAGAGCTATCAGACTTTTTGCAATTTTCATTTCACTACTCCTGCGTGGTTAGAGTTAAGGGTCAAACTTGTATTTAGAAATGAAGGATTCGGGGGCCGCCTTGCCCAGCCGACTTCGGCGGGACATCCTTCCAACTGTTTCGGCCGAGCCGGACACTTATCCGGCTGCAGTGATTCAGTACCCACGTTCATTTCATTTGGCGCCGGACACCTAGCGGGACGCGGTGGTCGTGGCGCAGGTGGTGCGCATCACGGCGCGGGTTTCTTCGTCGTTGGCCCGTGTGAACGCCAGTGCGTCCTGCACCTTGACGTCCCACACGGTTTTACCGTCCCCGAAGCTGCCGTCGTACATCGTCCATTGGCTCATGGCGATCGTGCCGGCGCCACAGTCGACCTTGTAGGTCAACTTCACGGAGCGATGTGGATACATTGCCTCGCCGGTTTCCGGGTCGTTGCCGAGTGCAATCTGCTCGTCAAAGATGCGCAGCACGTTGACGTCAACCAGTTGGCCTTCGGGAGAGTAGGAAGTGCGGTCGACAAAAGTGTCGTCGGCGTTGGTGCCTGTTACTGCGGCCCATTGCGGGGCGGCCGCGGCGGTCAGCGTGAAGGTCATAGCGGCAGTAGCGAAAAGTGAACGGCTGAACATGTCGATCTCCTTGATGTGGTTCTGCGTGTCGGTTTGCAGCCTTCTGTTACCTGGCTGCGCGTTGTCTTGTCCTGGACAAAACTGTACGAGAACATGTACAAACAGTCAACAAGTAAAAGTGTGAAATATGCACAAAAACTGGACAATGTGCATTGGCGCGCCGGCCGGTTATCGACCGGAGTGGTTTGCGGCGGGTCTCGTTCGAAGAAGGGTCGGGCGTGGGCAGGCAGGGAGCCTGGAAGGCTCCCGGTGGCTTAACCGCGCGAGCTGGCGGTTAGCTGGTCGTCTTGCAGGTCAGGTGATACGGGATCAATCGAAGGCGATGCCCTCGAATTCGGCGACCCGTTGCAGTGCCGCCTCGAGCAGGGCCCTGCTGCGCCCGGCGGTCTCGTGCAGATAGGCGTGGATCTCGGCATCCTCGGCGTTCTTGTTTTCACACTCGCGGCTGTACGCTTCGAACGCGGCCATGCTGTTGATCAGGTCGACCAGGTGGTGCGGGCATTCGCAGCCGATGGTTGGGGCGAGGGCGGAGATACGGGCGAGTTGTGCGGGGCTGAAGCGCGGCAGGGGCACCGTCCCTCCGGACACTGTTGTATCGACCAGAGACCGGGCGAGGGGCGATTGGGCGTTGCGGCATGCGTTGGCGATGTCGGTAATTTCAGCCGGTGCGCGCAAACAGACGACACCGGCCGCGCCAAGGTCGTCCAGCGCCTGACGTGAGCCGAAGCCGTACACGACAACCGCGTGGCCTGCACCGCAGGCCGCGAGAAGGCGGCGGACCCTGGCCACGGTGTCCGTGTGAATGGCCGGGTATTCAATGATCAGGATTTTTGCCGGCAAAACCGTCCCGGCTTCGCGCAGCGCCGCTTCATCGTCATAAGAGGCGACGATGCTGAATTCTTCGCGGTCTCTCAGACGGGCGGGCAGCGCGCTGCCCAGTATCGCGACCGGAATAGCCCGCTGTTTACGAATGGTGGATCCAAGTGACTGAATTGAAGTGGATTCGAGCCTTGACTGCAATTGCTCGTCGGTCAGCGGGGCGAGCATGCTGATCGGGTGCCCGGCATCCACCAGCGTCTTGATCAGTCCCAGGCGACGAATATCTGCCGTGCTGTAGAGCCGGTTACGTCCATTGGAGCGGTCAGGGTTCACCACTGAATAGCGGCGCTCCCAGATTCGCAGGGTGGTCGGCTGTATTCCGGTCAGTTTGGACACCACGCCGATCGGATGGCCTGTCTCGATGGTGCTTGTGTGTTGTGCGTCGATTTCGCTCATTTCTGCTGTCCGAAAAATGGATTTACACAAAAATTAGACATGCCGCAGTATATATTGTGTACAAGATATACACAATATTGGCGTAATTCCTTGACGGATGTTTACGCCGTACCGTCCCGGCGCGACTGGATCCGTGCAGGGGTTTGCGAAGAAAAGGGCGCTCTCGCGAGGGGCGGGCTACCACGCGCCATTGGTCGGGGACTTGCTTCGCACCAGTAGCCGGGGCAAGCAGGTTATTCCCGAATTCCAACCAGGCAACGATGTAACCAGACGAAGCAAATGCAAACTGTCCTGATCGCCATTGCCACTGTTGTACTGTTGACTCTCTACGCCGTTTGGGTCCGCAGGGCGCGGCGCGGTTTCGTCACGGCATATGCCTTCCCGGCGGGATTACGTAAAAAGTTTGCCGAGGCCCGCCCCGGGCTGAATGAAGTGCAGCAGGACCAGGTCTTCGAGGCCTTGCGCCAGTGGTTCATGGTCTGCGGCCACGCCAACAGGCAATTCGTTTCCATGCCCTCGCAGGTGGTCGACGACGCCTGGCACGCATTCATATTGTTTACGCGTAACTACGAACTGTTTTGTCGCAAGGCCTTCGGCCGGTTCCTTCATCACACGCCGGCTGAGGCGATGGCAGGCCAGACGACGGCGACCGAGGGCATCAAGCGCACATGGCGCATCGCGTGCCGGCTTGAGAACATCGATCCGAAGAACCCGGGCAGATTGCCCGCGCTCTTTGCCATGGATGCTGCACTGGGCATCGCCAACGGGTTTCATTACGAGCTCAACTGCAAACCGGGCAGCAACACGTACTGCGCGGGAGGCATCGGTTGCGGTAGCGGCTGTGGCGGCGACGGTGGTGGTGATAGTGGTTGCGGGAGCGGTTGCGGCGGTGACTGACCTCGAACCCGTGCCGCCGTACGCTGCCTGACTGATCGGCAAATGCCGGGTGGCAGGTGAGCCCCCCTGATAGCCTGCTAGCATACCGGGCATGAACGCTTCATCTGACCAGGGCGCTTCGAGCGCACAAGGATTCGGCCGGCCCGCCGCAGGCTGGCGGCAGCGCATGTACGTCATCATTTTCGAGGCCGACACGCGGATGGGGCGGCTGTTCGACCTCACGCTGATCTGGGTCATTCTTGCCAGCGTCGCTGTCGTGATACTGGACAGTGTTTCTTCGGTGCACGCAAAGCATGCGGATGTGCTGGTTGCGCTGGAGTGGGGCTTTACGCTGATTTTCACGGTGGAATACGTTGCCCGGTTGCTCTGTGTGCGGCACCCGATGCGTTATGCCAGAAGCTTCTACGGCATCATCGACCTGATCGCCGTGTTGCCAACCTACCTGGCAGTGCTGGTGCCGGGACTGCACGCACTGCTCGACGTGCGCGTGCTGCGGCTGTTGCGTTTGTTCAGGCTCCTCAAACTCGCGCACTATGTCGCGGAGTACGGCGCGCTGGCCCGCGCCTTGTCCGCCTCGCGGCACAAGATCTTCGTGTTTTTGTCGTTCGTGCTGATGGTCGTGCTGATCATGGGCACACTGATGTACGTCATTGAGGGCCCGGCTTACGGCTTTACCAGCATCCCGATGAGCGTTTACTGGGCGATTACCACGATGACTACCGTTGGTTTCGGGGACATCACGCCGAAAACGGACTTCGGCCGGGTCGTCGCTTCGGTCATGATGCTGCTGGGGTGGGGCACGCTCGCCGTGCCTACCGGAATCGTCAGTGCCGAGTTCACTGCGCAGAGAATGCGCGAACCGACCACCCGCACCTGCCATGAATGCCTGAGCGAAGGCCACTTGCCCAATGCCCGGTTTTGCCGTGACTGCGGTGCGAAACTGCCGCCGTATCAACGCGAAACGGCATAGAACATTGCCGGGACCGAGGGATATCCTTGGTTTCGCGGGCATAGCAGCGGCATAATCAGAAACGAGATCACCATGACCAATCTGATTGAAAAGCACCGCAAGGAAGTTGCCGACCTGTGTCGCCGTGCTGGCGCACTGCGATTGGATGTGTTTGGTTCGGCGGCTCGCTCGGACTTTGATAGGGCATCAAGTGACCTTGATTTCCTGGTTGAATTCGACCACTTGTCGCCCGTTCAATACGCGAACGCCTACTTCACACTCAAGGAAAGTCTTGAGGCGTTGTTTCAAAGACCGGTGGATCTGGTCACGGTAGCGGGCCTGGAGAACCCGTATTTTCGGGACCGTGTGCTTTCCGAACGCAAGTTAGTCTATGCACGCTGATGCGAAGAAACTGTTGTGGGACGCGCACAGAGCGGCGGAACGCGTCGCGCGGTTTACGCACGCCAGGAGCTGTGATGACTATATGGCCGATGAATTCCTGCGGTCTGCGGTCGAACGTCAGCTTGAGATCGTTGGGGAAGCGCTAAACCGTCTGCGTCGAATTGACGAAGATACCGCAGCGTTGATCGTGGAACTTCCCCGAGTAGTGGGCTTCCGTAACGTGCTGATTCATGGTTACGCGAGCGTCGATAATCGAGTCGTGTGGGGTATTGTCGAGGCAGACCTGCCTCCGCTGCTTGAGAAGCTCAAGGCTTTACTGGGACAGGCCTAACGCAAGGATGCCTGAGCGAAGGCCACTTGCCCAATGCCCGGTTTTGCCGTGACTGTGGTGCGAAACTGCCGCCGTATCAACGCGAAACGGTCAAGCCGGACTGATGTTCGACGGCTGCGTCCGATGTGACCGATAGCTACGAAACACCTGCAGGTCTGTACGCGGTATATGTCGCAGAACTCGATGCGGATGTCGCCGACAACCGCAAGTTCGCGCAGAAAAATCCTGCCTACCGCGCAGGGCAGCCCTGTTACTACGTCGATGTGACCGACCTCGCGGTCGACCAGCGTTTTGACCAGCACATGCACGGCATCAGGGATAACGCATTCGTTCGGTTGCACGGCGTTGCGCTGCGGCCCGACTTCACCGCCGATATGCCGCCAGCCCGGTTCGAAGTGGCGGTGGAAAACGAAACCCGGATCGCCCGCAGTTTCCGCGCTGAGGGCTGCGGCGTCTGGGCGCCGGTGCTCGATGCGCCGCAAGCGTCCAGCGTCTACGTCATACGGCTCGACGCCACGGTGCGCAAGCACCGGGGTTTTCGCGCCGCCAATCCGGATTACATTGAAGGCGCCCCCTGTGTTTACGTCGGCGCGACCGGCATGACCCCGGACCAGCGCTTTGCAAACCACAAGGCTGGTCACAAGGCGAACTGGTATGCGCAGACCTACGGTGAGGGGCTGATTCCCGATCTGTTTACGCATCTCAATCCAATGACCTACCAGCGGGCGCTGGCGACCGAAATCACGCTCGCGGATGAACTTCGGCAGGACGGGTGGGGCGTCTGGCAGAACTGAAAGCAGTGGGCGCCGGAGTACCTGCGCGGTGGCAATACGCCCTGTGCCTTGACGCCGCTGCTTCAACACTTGAGTTTGTGATGTGCGGGGGCGTTGCCGTTACGCAACCAGGGTGACCGGAAAACGAGCAAAAAAAACCGGCGCAGCCTTATGACTGCGCCGGACGCTCTCCCGGGGGAAGCAAACTCAAGCAAACTTACGTCTTCGAGACGTCAGTAACGGCATTCCTGATCAGCTAACCGGGTTGTTTTCCGGATCGCGTGTGACACATCCTGCGTGGCGGCCGGAAGATCCCTAGCTGGCGATCACCAGGCAGATAGTCAATATCACGAGCGCAATGAGCGCGTTCATCATGCCTCGACGCTGTTGATACGAATCGGCGGCAATGGCGGTTTCCCTGCTCTGATGTTTCTCCATCATTCAGTACCTCCTGGTCAGAACAACTGATAATCCGTGTGACATTGATCTTTGCTGTGTCAGTCGGAGATACATGGTGCAGTTTTCGGACCACTGACGGTGTGGGTTGCCGACAGCCTTCTAAGGCGGCGTGATTGGCGGTGTGACGAAATGTCAATGCGTGTGTTTGCAGAAAGACAGCAGGACGCGAAGGGGCGGTCAACCCCTTTAAAAGAGGGGCTTACATCGACTGAGTCTTTCCGCGCCACGGTGCCGTATTGCGCGAGCAACACGTATGGGAAAGATCATTGCCACACGCTCGCCCGGGCGGTGGCGTGTGCTTGCGGCCGGTGTCGCTGAGATTTCGTTGTCGGTTGGCTGACAATTGCCGAATTGCTGACGCCGGCAGAGCTGTGGAACGTGGGTAATGTCTGTTGACGATGCGCCTGCCGTTGTGGTGTCCTGCGGCCTGTCGATGTCATGGTCTGAGGTTGCGGTGCGAAATAAAAAAGGCGCAGTCAGATGACTGCGCCTGTTTTGAAACCAGTCCGGGGTGGCTCAGGGGCTCGCCGATGGCGGGCTCGCCACGATGACGTCGGCAACAAGGCAATCGCTTCCTGACAGCCTTCTTGGACCGGTCACAACAGCAGGACCGTCTTCCGGCAAATCGGTCACGCTGATTTCATCGAAGCTACCGTCAGACAACAGGTAGACCCTGGTAGTGAGAATGTCCGTCGTGACGCACGTCGTGATCGTCAAGTCGTCCGGGTCTGCAATGATGACCTGCGTTCCGATCGGAGAAACGGAAGTGATTACTCCCGTCAATGTTTCCGTCGTTGCGGTGGGGCGGGTCAACATTAATGCAACGTTCAAATCCGGCCCGCCGGTCGCCAGCCTCACTGCATCGAGTGCCGCGCTATCCCCGGCGATAATTTCGCTGCGATCGAAGACTTCCTCGATTTTGCCATCATCTGTCAGACGGAAAATCCTGCTTTGATCGAACAGCTGCGCGGTGAGCGAAGTCGTGTCGCCATCCGGGCGGATTTCGAATTGCCCGGTCGTGCCGTCGACAGCCTTGGTTACGGCGCCGCGAACTCGCTCCCACGTGCCTTCCTCACCGGCTTCCACCACAATCGCCGAGACCAGGAATTTCGCTCGGTCGTCATCGTCGTCGTAACCTTCCCCAGAGAACGGACTCGAATGCGAATGATGCTCGTAATCCTCGTCATCATCGTCGTCATAGTCATCATGATCATCCTCGGTACGGCGCAAGAGTCCAACCACTGTGACTGGTTCATTGACTACCACTTGCCTGCTGTCACGCGGCTCGCCGTCTTCGTCGAATACGCCGGTGTTGTCCTTGACCAGCACGTTCACGCAGAAATCATCGTCGAGGGTTACCGTCGGCGTCGCCGCAGGTTCCGAGCACAGCCGGAAGCCAAGATCACCAACCGACTGTACGATGCCCGACAACCGCACCAATCCCTCCTTGAACAAGGGCTTGGTACCAATGTGCACGAAGATAACCGGGCGCATGATCCACTTGCCAGAACCGGTCTCGTTCAATTTCAGCGACTTCTCCATATCCCAGTCGAGCGAGACAAACATGGCCGCCCCCGGCGCAATGTAGAAGGGTTCTTTCGGAGTCAGATCCACCTTGCTGCTTGGAACCTTTACCCATTGTTCGTCTGGGGGAGTGGCATCCTCGTCGATCAGCAGTAGGTGTTCGCCCTTTTGTTGTTCCTTGATTTCCAGCCGTATCTTGGAGTAGTAGCCCGGCCTCACTCCTTTTTTTACAGCTAACAACTTAACGTGTTCGCGCAGCGCCAGAAGGTTCACTTCCTTCTCTCCGGAGAAGATCTCCTGGTGGCCTCCATCGCTGATCAGCTTGACTGATGTAACCGTGACCAACGCTTTGTCCCACTGGTCGGTGTGTGCATCGGTAATCACTATCCCAACCGTCGCCGGCTCGGTCGAAACGCCTGCCTGGGAACCGCCGCCACCGCCACCGCCGCATGAAACCAGCAGCGACGAAACGGCCAGCAGCATGACACTCAAAAAAGTTCTGTACATATCTGTCTCTCTCGGCTCGTATTCAGCCATGGAATTGATTGCAGGTTCGTTTCTTCTTTGTCTTTATTCTATTGGTTGCGCGATCCGGTTTGAACAACTAATTTCGTCTCTTAACAACGACAGTTTTCTTCGCACACGCACCCGAAGCGGTCGGTCAGACGCGTCGTGAAACCGCCTGGTCATTGTGAAAGAGCGCCTTCCGGTGAAACCTTCCGGCGCAACCGTGTCGCCTGCGGTGATAAAGGCGGCAGGGTTTTCGCGGATAAACGGGCGTCCACCGCCGGGTTGTAGCCAGTATCCAAACCCCGTAGCATTGCGCCGCAGCCGTTCTTCGATGTGGCGAGCCGGGCAAATCGGACTGCTCGCAGCCGGCCACCGACAACAAGAACTCGAGTCTTCTGTAACTTCGCGTTTTACCCTGCTCCGCATGCGCCCCGTCACGCTCATCATTCTCTACATCGTCCTGGCGGCGGCACCCGTGGCCCTGGCGCTGATTCAGCCCGAAAGTGATTTCGCCTCGCTGCGTGCCGTCGCGGCCGTTTTGGGGCTGGCGGCCTTTGCCATGCTGCTGATGCAATTCATCTCGTCAGGGCGTCTCGAGTGGCTGTCCGGCAGGGTCGGGATCAATCGCATCATGCGTTTTCATCAGCTTGCAACACGGCTGGTGGTTTTACTGGTGGTGTTTCACGTGCTGTTGTTTTTCTGGCCAGGTTCTGTCAGCGACATCCCGATGATGGCAAACATGCTCACCAAAATGATGGTGTCGGATTACATGCTAGCCGGCACCATCGCGCTGACGATAGTGCTGTTCATGGTGGTCGCGGGAATATTGCGTCACAGATTGCCCGTCCGGTACGAAGTCTGGCGGGCAAGCCACATACTTGGCGCACTGGTCATTGCCATTGCCGGCGCGCATCACGTGTTCAGCGTCGGTACGTTCAGCCGCGACAACTTGCTGAGCGCGTTCTGGTGGGCGATGTTGCTGGTGGCGCTGGGCGCACTCGGATACACCTACCTGATCAAACCATGGTTGCTCGCGCGCGGTGCTTACCGCGTTGAGAGCGTTCGTGAACTCGGCGAACGCATCCGGGAAGTCGTCATGCAGCCGGCGCGGGGCGGGCCATCACTTTCGATGCCGGTCAGTTTGCGTGGGTGAATTTTCGTGCTCCGGCGATTCCGCTGCTGGACAACCCTTTTTCGATCAGCTCCAGCCCCGCCGAACTGCCGACAGTGCGCTTTCTCATCAAGGAAAGGGGAGATACCACGGCACGCCTCGGCGAGTTGCGTCCCGGCGCCATCGTCTATCTGGACGCGCCGCACGGAAACTTCACTCTGGCGGGACGCCAGGGCGAGGCGATCTTTCTCATCGCCGGCGGTATCGGCATTGCGCCGGTGATCGGCATACTGCGCGACCTTGCAGCGAAGCACGACAAACGGCCCATCTCGATCATCTACGGCGCCCGCAATCCGCAGCAACTGGTCTACGCCGATGAAATCAATCAGCTGCAGGCCTTCCTCGACCTGAAGATCTTTTTCTCCGTGGACGAACCACCGCCCGGCTGGAGCGGCGGTGTTGGCGAAATCGGCGAAGCGACCATTCGCCGCCATTTGCCCGCCGCAGCGGAAAGATGCCTGTGCCTGGCTTGCGGACCGACGCCGATGATGCTCGCCGTCGAGCGCCATCTGCTGGCGGCCGGTGTGCCGGCGGGGCAAATCGTCTACGAGCGCTTCGAATACGACTGAACCCGGGTTCGTCGTGAGTGCTCTGGCATCCAGGGCGCGCAGCGGGCAATCCTGCTTCTCCAGGCCGAAAGCACGGGTGCGGGTTGTGGCCTAAAATCTCGATCTTGCGTCACGATCCAGCATTCAAAGGCATAAACAATGAAGAGCATTCTGCCCGTTGCAGTTCTCGCCCTCGCGCTGACCGGCTGTTCCGAACCCGAGCCGGAAGGCGTGTACGTCGAGATCGATCTCGAAAACTCGAAGAACATCAACTCCTACATCCTGTTCAATCCCAACATCAAGACCATGGAGGAGTGCGAAGCGTCGATGGATGGCGCCTTGCCTTCGATCATGGCCAACCTGCCGCCGCAGGTACCGCAGGATTCAAAGGCGACCGGGTGGAAGTGTTACCTGAAAGATCCGCGGAAAGACAAACCCAAAGAGACATAGGCTGGCTTTGCGGGGTGACGGTCTCACCCGGCACTTCGTGGCCGGTGCCAAGCCCTTAACTCCAACGCGGTTGTTTGCGGCTTCGTCTCGCCTTAGCATCCAGTATCACCATGCTGCAATCACTGCAATTCGACAATCGCTTCGTGCGCGAACTGCCCGCCGACCCGGAATCCGGTCCGCGTGTGCGCCAGGTGCACAAAGCGCTCTACTCGCGCGTCGAGCCGACCCCGGTACCTCAGCCGCGATTGATTGCCCACTCGTCAGAAGTAGCCGCCATCCTTGGCATCGACGAGCAGGACATCGCATCGCCGGACTTTGCCAAAGTGTTCGGCGGCAACGCGCTCGTCGACGGCATGCAGCCGTACGCCGCCAACTATGGCGGCCATCAGTTCGGCAACTGGGCAGGACAACTCGGCGACGGACGGGCCATCAACCTCGGCGAGATCGTCAACGCACAAGGCGAGCGCTGGGAGCTGCAGTTAAAAGGCGCCGGACCCACGCCTTACTCGCGCACTGCCGACGGCCGTGCCGTGTTGCGCTCCTCGATCCGCGAATTTCTCTGCAGCGAGGCGATGCACCATCTCGGAGTGCCGACCACGCGCGCGCTCAGCCTGGTGACGACGGGTGAGAAAGTCATCCGCGACATGTTCTACGACGGCCGGCCGGAAGCCGAACCCGGCGCCATCGTCTGCAGGGTCGCGCCGTCGTTCATCCGGCTTCGGCAATTTCGAACTGCCGGCCTCGCGCGGCGATGTCGAGCTGCTGAAAAAACTCATCGACTTCACCATTCGTCGCGATTTCCCCGATCTCAGGGAAACGGACAGCACAAGCGGCGAGCAACTCTATGCCGAATGGTTCGGCGCAGGTCTGCGAGCGCACCGCGCGGACGATCGCGCACTGGATGCGCGTGGGCTTCGTACACGGCGTGATGAATACCGACAACCTTTCGATCCTCGGGCTCACCATCGATTACGGCCCCTACGGCTGGATCGATAACTTCGACCCGGACTGGACGCCCAATACCACCGATGCCGGCGGGCGGCGTTACCGCTTCGGCCAGCAGGCCGAGATTGCTTACTGGAACCTGGGGCAGCTCGCCAACGCGCTGGCGCCCGCATTTGCATCCATCGAGCCGCTGAAGGACGGGCTGCAACGTTACGCCGATACCTACAACGCAGCCACGCGCAACGACGTTGCCGCCAAACTCGGCTTTGCCGAGTGCCGCGAAGACGACCTGATGCTGATGCAGGGCTTGCACGGCTTGATGCAAGCAGCCGAGGTCGACATGACCATCTTCTTCCGCGCGCTCTGCGCTGTCGATGCGGAGAAACCGTCACTGGCGCCGCTCGAAGGCGCGTTCTATGACGAAGCCAAACGCAAACGGGCAGAGCCGGAATTCAATGACTGGCTGCGGCGTTACGCTGCACGTCTGCGCGACGACACGCTGTCAGCAGAGCAGCGGCGCGAGAAAATGCACAAGGCCAATCCCAGATATGTCCTGCGCAACTACCTTGCGCAGCAGGCCATCGACCGGGCCGGGCAGGGCGACTATGCCGGCATTCACGAGTTGCTGGACGTCATGCGCCGTCCCTATGACGAGCAGCCCGGCCGTGAACACTTCGCGGCCCGCCGGCCCGACTGGGCGCGCACCCGCGCCGGCTGTTCGATGCTTTCCTGCAGTTCCTGAGCCGGTTATGAACGGGCGGGAAGGATCTTTTTACGCATCGATCCCGCCCGGCACCGGTATACGGCAATGCGTTTGCAACGGATTCTGATTGTTTTGCTGATTGCGGCTACGGTTGGAGTGGGCGCAGCGGGCGACACGATGCTTATTGACGATTTTTCCCGGAAGGATTTTGTGTCAACGCTGGGCACGCAGTGGCGAGCGGTCAGCGACCGGGTGATGGGCGGCGTTTCGCAAGCCGCAATCGCACACGAGACAGTAGACGGACACTCCTGCCTGCGGCTCCGAGGAGATGTGCGGCTCGACAACAATGGCGGATTCATTCAAGCGGCGCTCGACCTGGCGCCATCCGGGCGCAGTCTCGACGCCTCCGGTTACAGCGGCATACGCCTTCTCGTGCGCGCGAATTCGGAGCAATACGCATTGCACTTGCGAACACCGGATGCGAAACGGCCCTGGCAGTCGTACCGGGCGCATTTTCATGCGGGCACTGCATGGGAGACGATTGATCTCCCGTTTGATGCATTCGTGCCGCACCGGCTCGAAGCGAAGCTGGATACGAAGAATCTCACACGTCTGGGCCTTGTCGCCATTGGCCGCGCATTCTCGGCAGACGCTGATGATCGCACGCGTCAGTTTGTATCGTTGACTTCAGGCAGCGCGGCTCGGAGGCAAATGAAAAGAGGCTACCGGACGTTTCCCTGTCCGGTAGCCCCTGTGTGTGGTTGATTAACTCAACCAGTCTGTCGACTTAGTTGTGCGTGACGTTCGAGATGTCACCGAAGCGGTAGTTGCCAGCGGATTTCGCGAACGGCTTGACTTCGGTCTGCGGGACGCCTGCGTTGCGGTCGCTCCACTTCGCTTCGCTGATCTGGCCAATCTTCAGTTTCCTGGCCGGCTTGCGAACCGTGGGTGACGTTTGACAGATCGCTAACAGCGGCGAAGGCGTTAACGGACAGACCGAAAAGAGCGGCGGTGATGATGGTTTTGAACATGGTGGTATCTCCTGAGAAAGTTAAGTAGTAAGTGAGTAGTCATCTCGCTTGAAACCTTGACCGTGCGAGTGATGTCAGATTACGGACTTGACGCTCTGGAAGCTGCGAAGCGCGGCGCAGCAAGAATGTGCGGAAATACCAGACGAACCTGGGGTCTGACCGTTTCGCGTGCAGCACTGACGGCCGGATAAACAATCCTTGTGATCGCGAAACACCCTCGATCGGGGTGATCGTCGCGGTGAACCTGTAACCGCAGAGAAGGGTACTAACCGGGATTGTAGGCGGTCACAAACCAGGCACTGGACCCGGCCCACACACTGCCGTCATTGCGTACCGATTTTCCGAAATGGGCCCTCAGCGACTCCTTGACCTTCGGCGTAAGCCGTTCGCCTTCTTCTTCCGCCAGTCGGATGATTTCACCGGCCGGGCCGATATTCAGCGCAAACTCCACGGCTTCGTCGATATCCCGCCCGATACACATGTCGGTATCGAAGCGTTCGAAACTGACACCTTGGTAACCGGTCATTTGCAACATGTCACTGACCATGTCCGGCCCGGCCATGGAGAAGGGGCCTGGTCCGCAATGCACGGCATCGGTCTCCTCGTGTGAAATCACCGGAACAATCTCTTTGGTGATCAGTTCCGCGTCGTGCAGCCAGGCATTGTCTTCGCGCTTGCGCCAGACGATCTGCGTGAACCTGCCACCGGGCTTGAGGGACTTCCTGATGTTTTTCATCGCCGCACCGGGAAAGGTGAAGAACATGGTTCCGCAACGGGCGAAGGCAGCGTCGTATGGCCCACGCAGGTCTTGCGACTCCACATCGGCGACAAAAAACTCGGCATTGTTCACGCCTGCCTTTTTGGCGTCGGAATTACAGATGCCGATATAGTTTTCCGCGCAATCCACGCCAAATGCTTTGCCCTTCGGTCCGACCGACGCGGCGATCTTGATGGTCGTGTCGCCCCAACCGCATCCGACATCGAGCACCGTCGTTCCCGGCTGGTAAGGATGTGTGGCAAGGTATTTGTCGCTATAGCGGGAGTATCCGTCCACGAACAGATGCCGGAAGCGGGTGAATTTATTGAACAGGACCGTGTTCCAGGCTTCGATGATGATGTCATTGCTCATGGGTTCGCTCCGCGTCCGTGTGGGCATCGGCGTTGGTGTAGATACCCGCGCCTTTGTGATGATCAGTGCGCCTGCGCTTGCCTATGGCGTCGTAGATACGCTGGCGACAGTCAACATCGTGCCCGCGTCATTGGTCAGTGAAACAGAATGCCGGCGAAACAGCAAGAAATGGTTTGATGCGGCGCAGCGCGCGTTGAAGACTGCCGGCGGTTGCCGGAAGTCGCCGCGCGCAATGCCTTTTTGCAATACCCGGCGAAACCGCCGCCGGCAAATCCGCGATCGCCGCTGCGATGCGCGGTGTGCGCCTCACCAGATGATCTTGTCCGGGTCGCCTTGATAGAGCGAGCGGATATAGGCGATCACTTTCCAGGTCTGGTCGGGGTCGAGTTCCTTCGACCAGCCGACCATCACCGTTCCCTTGCGGCCCTCGGCGATGGTTTTGAACAGGGTCTTGTCGGTGGGTTTGTAGATCCATTCGTCGTCGATCAGACTGGGACCAACGCCGCCTTCCGCGACACCGCCGTGGCAACTGTAGCAGCCGGTCTTGCGCCACAACTTGCGGCCTGCCTCTATTGCGGCCGCATCGCCGGTGTATGGATTCTTGTCCGGATTGGCGGCAGCGTCGGCGCCGGCCTGCTCGGCCGTATCAATATCGCCGGCACCGGCAAAGGCGACGGAGCCAATGACCGGCAAGGCCAGGGCAAGGGAGAGCAAACAAAAAAATATTCTTCCGATCATGGTTCGTTTGTATCTGTCTTGAGCCGGTTCGATTCAACCGGCTATCGGGTGTAAAAAGCCCCGGGGAGAAAATGGTTCCCCGGGGCGGTGTCACGCGGTCGAGCCGGGCTCGACCTCTACGCAAGATTTAATCAGCGCAGTTTCAATCAGCGCAAGGATTCGATCACGGCAAACCGAAGCCGATGATGATCCCGCCCTTGCGGCTATCCTTGAGCCAGGGCGCGCCGCCTTCTCCGAAATGCGCCCAACCGGTCCAGCCGCCGAAGCCCGAAGGCACAGCGACAAACTGCTTGCCGTTCACGGTGTAAGTAGACGGGCTGCCGAAAATGCCGGAGCCGGTCTGGAACGACCACAGTTGTTTGCCGGTTTTCTGGTCGTAGGCGCGGAAATCACCTTCCGGCGTGCCGGCGAACAACAGTCCGCCGCGCGTTGACATCAGGCCACTGGTGAAGGGCGAACGATCCTTGACCGTCCACATTTTCTTGCCGGTCTTTCCGTCGAATGCCACCAATTGGCCATAGCCGGTGCGCCAGCTGACGGTACCGATGCCCCAGTAGGGCTTGCCAAGGGTACGCTCGTCCGGATTGAGGCCTTCGCCAAGCGGCGCGCTCTTGATGTCGACGCAGATTTCACGGCTCGGCACGAAAACCCAGCCGCTTTCCGGATTGACCGTCATCGGGTTCCACCACTTGCCGCCTTCCGAAGCCGGGCAGATGTCCTTGGCCTCGTACTCGTAGGTTGGCACTTTCTCCATGTTCCAGATCGGGCGGCCTTCCGGCGTAAAGCCGGTAGCCCAATTGACCTTGGAGATTTCTACGCCGTAACGGAACTTGCCGTTGGTCCGGTCGATCTTGTAGAGATAACCGTTGCGGTCGCCGTGGAGCCAGACCTTTTCATTGCCGTAGTCGACCAGAACCGGCTCGTTGTTGCCGTCATAGTCCCAGACGTCGGCCGGCGTGTACTGGAAGTAGAACTTGATCTCGCCGGTGTCCGGGTTCAATGCCAGGGTCGAGTTGGAATAGAGGTTGTCGCCCGGGCGCACGGTGCCGTCCCAGTCGGGGTTGGGGTTGCCGACACCCCAGTACAGCAGGTCAAGCTCGGGGTCGTAGGAGCCGGTGATCCACGCCGACGCACCGCCATTCATGGCCGCTTCGGTCGTGCCCCAGGTATCGTGACCCGGCTCGCCCGGGCCGGGGATCGTGTAGGTCCGCCATGCCTGCTTGCCGGTGTTTGCATCGAGCGCCTCGATGAACAGGCGCGTCGGGTACTCGGCGCCGGACATGCCGACAATGACCTTGCCCTTCACGACCAGTGGCGCCACGGTCATCGTGTAGGCATGCTCCCAGTTACCGAGCGTGACATCCCACACCACACTGCCGGTTTTCATGTCGAGCGCGACCACATGCGCATCGGGCGTGGCAACAAAGACCTTGTCGCCGTAAATGGCAACGCCCCGGTTACCGATGTCGCAGCACATGACACCGCCGACACCTTCGGGCAGTTGATGCACATAACGCCATTTCTCGATACCCGTCGCGGCATCCAGCGCGTAGGTACGGCCGTGGGACGCGGTCACGTACATGACGCCGTTATGCACCACCGGCGTGGTGTTCTGCGCATCGAGTGTGCCCAGGGAAAAAATCCACTTCGGCACCAGCTTGCCAACGTTCGAGGCATTGATCTGGTTCAGCTTGCTGTAGCGATTGCCGGTGTAGTTGCCGATGGCCATCAGCCAGTTATTGGGGTCATCCTGGGCGGTCACCAACATCTCATGGGAGACAGCGTCTTGCGCAACTGCGCTGCTGATGAGTGGCGGCGCCGATCCGAGATCGCCGCGCTCGCCGACCAGGCCTCATACAGATTCCTGACCGACGTATCGATCCTCCTTGGAATTTTGGTTCCACCCGAAGGTACCGTGTTCGCTCCGCCCTTGTCCGCGGCCCGCGATCGACTTCGGCCGCGTGCCGGCGCTGTCTCGCCTTCGCAGCGAGCACGCTGCGCGGACTTCCGCGTCATACGTCTTCCGCAATGCGCATCGGTTCGACACGCATGAGGATGGCGTCGACGTCGATCGCGCGATTAGGGGGGAGCGCATTGATTTCTCTCGGCTGGATCGGCGGGGAGAGCACGGGGGTGCACTTGAATTGTTTTATTGCTTCTGGAAGACTTTCTCGGCCAGGCGAACGTCACGCACCCAAACCGAGGCGCGAACGACTGATATTGGTGCAAGTGATACTGTTACAGGTGTTATCGGTGCCTGTCAGAAGTTGGTGCATGTCGAAACATCGTTCCAGTAGGAACGAGCGCAGCGATCAACATGTCGACAGGATTGGCAGCAGTAGTTTCGAGCGCTTGAACGTTCACCGGGAGACGGCACGGGCAACCGCGGCAAGAATACTTCTGACCCAGGAAGCGACATGATTGAAAAACGTCCGTTTGGCCGCACCGGCCACGACAGCACCGTCACCGTGTTCGGCGGTGCCGCCTTCATGAATGGCGCCACGCAGGCGCAGGCCGACGCCACGCTCGAAGTGCTGCTCGAATACGGCGTCAACCACATCGACACCGCGCCGCGTTACGGTGATTCGGAACTGCGCATCGGGCCATGGATGCGCGGCACCGCGAACGGTTCTTTCTCGCCACCAAGACCGGTGAGCGCGACTACCAGTCGGCACGCGACGGAGATCCGACGCTCGCTCGACCGGCTGCAAGTCGATCACGTCGATCTGTTGCACTCCACTCGATGGCCCATCCGGATGACTGGGACCAGGTGTTTAGCACACAGGGTGCACTCGAAGCGGTAGTCGAAGCACGCGAGGAGGGGCTCACCCGGTTCATCGACATCACCGGCCATGGCTGGACCATCGCCGCCATGCACCGGCGCTCGCTCGAACAGTTCGATTTCGACTCGGTACTGATGCCGCTGAACTTCCTCATGTACGAGAACGAACGCTACCGGCGAGGCTTCGACGCCGTGGTGGCGTTATGCAGGCAACGCAATGTTGCATGCAAGCCATCAAGTCCATCGCACGAGGGCCATGGGGCATCACAACGAAGAACCGCGACACCTGGTACCAGCCGTTCGAGGCGCAGGCAGACATCGACAAGGCGATCCACTGGGTGATGGGCCGCGGCGATGTGTTCATCAACACGGTTGGCGACATGGACCTGTTGCCCAGGGTGCTCGATGCGGCCAGCCGCTACGGGCAGCGGCCCGACGATGCTCGCGATGCGCGAGCTGATGGTCGCACGCGCCGTGACTCCCATCTTTGGAATCGCCACGTAGGAGAACACCGGGGATCCAGGCGTGCCTGACGCGACGCGACTTGCCCGGCCTAGCCGGGCCGGATGCCGCGCAGCCGTTCGCCACGACGGCGGATCAGTTCCAGTGACGTCAGCAGCAAGATCGAAACAAGGATCAGCATGGTGGCGACTGCCAGTATCGTCGGGCTGATCTGCTCGCGGATACCGGAGAACATCTGCCACGGAATCGTGCGCTGTTCGTAGCTGCCGACGAACAGGATCACCACCACTTCGTCGAACGACGTGATGAAGGCGAACAAGGCGCCCGAGATGACACCGGGCGAGATGAGCGGAACGATCACCTTGAAGAACGTCACGGTGGGCGATGCCCCCAGCGTGTAGGCGGCCCGGATCAGGCTCTGGTCAAAACCGACCAGCGTCGCGGTCACCGTAATCACCACGAATGGCGTGCCCAGCGCGGCGTGCGCCAGGATTACGCCGAGATGCGTGGAGGCGAGGCCGATTTCGAATCGAGGGATTACATGCCCGCTGCCGAGATGATCAACGGCACGATCATCGGCGAAATCAGGATCGCCATGACCGTGGATTTGTACGGCATCTGCGACCGGCTCAGTCCCAGCGCGCCGATGGTGCCCAGCGTCGTCGCGATCAGCGTGGCAAACACGGCGATGAAGAAACTGTTCCTGACCGCACCGTGCCAGTTTTCGTTGCTGAAAAAATCCTCGTACCACTGCAGTGAATAACCGGCAGGGTCGAGCGCGAGCATCTCCGGCGTGAAGGTGAAGAACGGCACCGCGTTGAACGACAGCGGAACGATGACGACCAGCGGCGCGATCGGGAAGAAAAGATCAGGCCGCAGATCGTCCGGAACGCGTAGTGCCAGATGCGCTCCAGCGGGCCGGCGTAGGCGGGTAGTGGCATCAGTTCATCTTCATGTTGTCGATACCGACAACCTTGTCGTAGAGGAAATACAGCACCAGCACTAGCGCGAGCAGCACCGAACCCAGCGCCGCCGCCAGCCCCAGTTGAGCGAACTCGACATGTGATACGCGATCAGGTTGTTGATCAGGGTGCCCGACACGCCGCCGACCAGTGCCGGCGTGATGTAGTAGCCGATGGCGATAATGAATACGAGGATCGCACCGGCGCCGATGCCCGGCACGGTGTGGGAAGGTAAACGCGCATGAACGCGGTGAACGGCGTTGCGCCCAACGAGCGCGCCGCACGGACGTAACTCGGCGGGATGTTCTTCATGACGCTGTAGAGCGGCAGCACCATGAACGGCAAAAGAATGTGCACCATGGCAATGACGGTGCCGGTGGCGTTGTGAATCATGGCGAGGCGGTTCTCATTGCCGATCAGTCCAATCGCCACCAGCGTGTCGTTGATGACGCCTTCTTTCTGTAGCAACGCGATCCAGGCGGTGGTGCGCACCAGCAGCGACGTCCAGAACGGCAGCAGCACCAGTATCATCAGCAGGTTGCTGGTGCGCGCGGGCAGGGTCGCCAGCAGATAGGAAATCGGAAAACCCAGTGTCAGGCACAGTAGGGTAATCAGCCCGCTGAGCTTGAGCGTGCGAACGAAAAGCTGCACGTAGATCTGTTTGTCTTCCGGCTGCGCGACGATCTTGCCGCCATCGTCGAACCGCAAGTCCAGCGATGCGAGGTAGTAGGAGAGGGTGAGCGGCGCACTCTCGCGCTTGAGCAACCGCCAGGTTTCGATATTCCCCCACTTCTTGTTGATCTTGATGAGCGCCGCCTTGTACGGACCGGATTCCAGCCTGGCGGCCTTTCTCGCCGTACCGCGGAACAAACTGGTCATGCCGGACTGTTCGTAATTCATCCGCCGGCCGACCTTGACGATGGTGCGCGCTTCCCGGCCTTCCTTGAAATCATCGGCCAGCGCGCGGAAAACTTCTTCCGGCGGCAGCTCGCCGCTGGTTTCATCCCAGTCCGCCAGCAATGGAACGGTCCGGTGCAGGACTTCTCCGACGATCTGGTTCTCGACGCTGCGAGACAGCATGTCGCCGATCGGCACCAGGAAAAACACGAGGATGAACAGAAACAGCGGGGCCACCAACAGCAGCGCGCGCAGCCGGTTACGACCGCTCGGCGCGGGCAAGGCTCGCCTTGAGCGGCGTGCCGTCCGCAGTGGTCAGCGGCGGCGGGGGAGCGTCTGTAGCGGCCGTGTGCATTCGTGAGCTATTCGCGGGACAAATCCGGCTGGCCGACCCGGCGCAGCGTCAGCCAGCCTGCCTTGAACCCTAGCTGGCCAGCCAGGCGTTGAACCGTTCGTTCAGATCGTCGCGGTGATCCGCCCACCATTCGTAGTTGAACAGCAGCGTATTTTTGGCGTTCGCCGGTGCCGTTGGCATATGCGGCGCCATTTCGATGCCGAGCGTTGCATGCTTGCCGACCAGCGGCGCGGAGGATGCACGGGCCGGGCCGTACGAAATGTATTTCGCCTGATCGGCCAGCCGCTGCGAATCGGTGGCGAACCGCAGGTACTTCAGCACTTCCTTGCGGTGCGGTGCGCCTTTCGGGATCACCCAGCCATCGAGGTCGAACACCTGCCAGTCCCACATCATCGCGACCGGTTGTTTCTTTTCCTCGATCAGTGAAAACAGGCGGCCGTTGTAGGTCGAGCCCATCACCACTTCGCCATCGGCGAGCAACTGCGGAGTCTGCGCGCCCTGGGTCCACCATACGACGTGGTCCTTGATGGTGTCGAGCTTGGCGAACGCGCGCTTGATACCGGCTTCGGTTTCGAGCACGTCGTAAACCGTTTTCGGATCGACGCCGTCCGCAATCAGTGCCCACTCGAGATTGCCGATCGGGCGTTTCTCGAGTGCGCGCTTGCCCGGAATTTTCTTCAGGTCGAATACGTCCTTGATCGTCCTGGGCGGCACCTTCACCAGGTCCGTGCGGTAACCGAAGGTCGTCGAATACACGATCTGCGGGATGTAGCACTCGGACACGATCATGTCGCCGAAATCCTCCGACGCCGGTGTGCCGTCGGGTGCCGGAGCGAGGATCGCATCGTGATCGATCGGCTCGACCAGGCCTTCGTCGCACAGCCGGATGGCGTCGGAGGCCACCACGTCGACCAGCGGCCAGGTGACCTTGCCGGCCTCGTTCATGGCGCGAATCTTCGCCACTGCGCTGGCAGAGGAATCGTCGTTGATGATCTTGATGTGCGGGTTGGCCGCCATGTACGGCTCGTGATAGGCCTGTTGCTGACTGGCGGTGTACGCACCGCCCCAGGACACGATGACCAGATCGAGTTCGCTCTGCGCGAACGCGACGGCGGCGCACAGTGCGCCCGCGGCGGTGACGGTGACAAGAGTTTTTCGGGTCAGGTATCGAATCATTCAGGATCTCCCGATGTTGGTTGGTGTCTGAAGTGCAAGTTCGCTGTATGTAACGAAGCGATATGTAACGAAGCGATACGCAACAAAGCGAATTGCAACGAGGCGGAATGTAACGAAGCGAGAGCGATACAACGTCACCTTACACGACGTTGCCTTCGCCGGCAGGCGCATCCAGCGCGCGGCAGTCTTCGGTCAGCCAGCCAACGCGGATCGCGTCACCCGGATCCAGTCGCGCCTGGCCGGCGGAATTCGGCATCTTGATAATGAAATCGTTGTACCCGCACACACTGGCGCGGGTGCGAATGTGATCGCCAAGATAAATCAGTTCCTCGACTTTCGCGTCGACGATGTTCGGGACACTGCCCGGTTCGGGATTGACCGTCACCCGTTCCGGTCGCAGAGACAAGGTGGTTGTTGCGCCGACACCTTCGATGTTCACGGCAAGCGCCTGGATCAACTGTCCCTGGCCGATCTCGACCGTACACACCTCGCCGGTGACATCGCGCACCGTGCCGACCAGTGAATTGTTTTCGCCGATGAAGTTCGACACGAATGCATTTTGCGGGCGCTCATATAATTCCTGCGGTGAGGCGAGTTGCTGAATCAGCCCGTCGTTGACCACCGCGATGCGATTGGACATGGTCAGTGCTTCGCCCTGATCGTGCGTCACGTAGACCACGGTCACGCCGAGGCTTTCGTGAATGTGCTTGATCTCGTACTGCATCTCTTCGCGCAGGTTCTTGTCGAGTGCGCCGAGCGGCTCGTCCATCAACACCAGCTTCGGCTCGAACACGAGTGCGCGCGCCACCGCGATGCGTTGCTGCTGGCCGCCCGACAGTTGTGCCGGGCGCCGCGCTGCAAATTCGCCCATGCGCACCATATCCAGGGTTTTGTTGACGCGGTCCTCGATTTCGGTTTTCGGCCGTTTGCGCACTTGCAGCGGAAACGCGAGATTCTCGAACACCGTCATGTGCGGAAACAGCGCATAGTTCTGAAACACCATGCCGATGCCGCGATGGTGGGGTGCGACGTTATTGATGGGCTCGCCATCGAGAATGATCTCGCCGTGGGTCGCAGTCTCGAAGCCGGCCAGCATCATCAGGCAGGTGGTTTTGCCCGAGCCCGACGGCCCGAGGAACGTCATGAATTCGCCGCGCTCGATTTCCAGGTTCAGGTTCTTTACGACCAGCGTCTCGCCGTCGTAACTCTTCTGAACATCGGTGAAACGGACGTAAGCATCTTGCGAATTCACTAACAAACCCCGGTACGCCTCCTTCGAAAGATCAATTCCATGGTGAACAACTGGAGAATCGCCGGCAGATTTGCCGAGCGTGATGAAATCGTGCAATAGGCTGAAGTTTATTGTTTTTGCCGGAGTGCTTCAACCGGACGCGGTGTGCCGTGCGGCATGCAACACCGGCGTCTTCGCAGCGAAGCAGCTGCATTCCTCGCCTGTTTACATGCACTTGCAGGTGGTGTCGTAAGCGTTCCCACTTGGCGGACAAGCCTTAAGCAGCGCTTTCTGGCATTGACCGCCTCCCGATGATTACGATCGGTCCTTGAAAATGAACAATCGCTAAACCACCGTGAATGAAATGTAATGGACAAGGATTTCGTCACCGAACTCCTCGTTCGCGGGCAGGTAAGGTCGTGCGTCGGAGATACGCACACGCGCAATGATTCGTTCATCTGAGAGCTGTTTGAGCACATCCCGGAAGCGGCGTTCCATAAAAAGATCGCTGCGTTGTGTCAGCACAACGACGCCCCCCGGCTTTACGACGCGACTGAATTCCCGAACAGTGCCGATACTGTCTGTCAGGTAGGTGAGAACGCCCACGCAGGCCAATCCGTCGTAACGATCATCCGGGATGGGCAGGGGCATTTTCTGCATGTCGATTTCCTGCAGTTTACGGTAAGCCCCCGAACCTTCAGCGGTTTGCAGTGAGCGACTGGAGACATCGATGCCGTCGATAGTCTCGAACCCCGCTTCGTGCAAAGCCCGGCCAACCAGACCGGTTCCACACCCGGCATCGAGGATCACTGACTCAGCCGAGAGTTCGGCTCGAAGCATTTGCACCACCTGTTCGGGCGCCTCGTATCGCCAGTCGGCAAGCGTTTCATCATAGTCGGTAGCCCAGTCGTCGTAGTATTGCGCGACATCCTTGCTGTTTCTGGCCAGGTTGCGCAGGCCGTCATGGCCGGAAGGTTCGTCTGCCTTCATGTTCTGTCCTTTCACTGCGGCACTAATACAATGATGGCGCGATTATGTTGTTCATCCCGAAATCGTCCTTAAGCTCAGTATAAAGTTTCGGTCGCATTTGCGTCGTGCGGCCCTGCGTGGCGGGTGTTCCGGTGCCTTATCGGTTCATCGAATGCGTGACAGAGTAGCGCCGTCAGGCGAGCGAATCAGGCAGCGTCATCTACGGGCGGGTACGGTGAAACATGCCCGCGAACCTGGTGGACAAATGCCTCCATCAAGGGCTAAATTTCCCATAAGGGGGTTAGATGACAAGCGAATTGTCCGAGTGGCTGGGTGATCACGGCCTGCAGCAGTATCTCGAGCGCTTTGTCGAGAACGACATTGACCTCGCCGTCTTGCCCGATCTCAGTGACGAAGACCTGCAAGGCCTGGGCATTTCCTTGGGCCACCGCAAGAGACTGCTGAAAGCAGCCGCGACCCTGTCAGTCTCACAAGCAGCCGCGAGTACATCTTCCGACAACCCGTTCGGCGCGCAAACACAGGCCGAGCGCCGCCACCTCACGGTCATGTTCTGCGACCTGGTGGGCTCCACCGAGTTATCGCAGCAGCTCGACCCCGAAGCACTGCGTGAACTGATGCGCGGGTATCAACAATGCTGTGGCGCAGTGATCGAGAAATACGACGGCCACGTCGCCCAGTATCTCGGTGACGGGCTGATGACCTATTTCGGCTGGCCGCGGGCGCACGAAGACGATGCCGAGCGCGCGATTCGAGCTGCATTGGAGATTGTCGAGGCAGTCAAGCAAGTGGAGTCGACCGTACCGCTGCATGTGCGTATCGGCATCGCTACCGGGCCAGTTGTTGTCGGTGAAACTGGGGCAGGGGATGCCTCCGTGCCGAAGCTCGCGGTGGGCGAGACGCCTAACGTCGCGGCGCGCATCCAGGGGCTGGCAGATGCCGACCAGATCATTATCGGCTCCGACACGCGACGTCTGGTTGGTGGCACTTTCGATCTGGCGGACTTTGGCGAACACACCCTCAAAGGCATCGTCGAGCCGGTGCGCGCGTGGCGTGTGACCGGGTTGGCCGCATCCGAAGGCCGCTTTGATGCGGCGCACGGTGAAGCCGAACTCACGCCGCTGGTCGGACGCGATCTCGAACTCGGGCTGCTGATGGACCGTTGGGCAAGGGCGCAAGACGGCGAAGGGCAGGTGGTGTTGCTCTCGGGAGAACCCGGCATTGGCAAGAGCCGTGTACTCACTGCGCTGCGAGACACGGCTCGAACGCGAAGGCGCGCAGTCTCTGCGCTTCCAGTGCTCGCCTTATTACGTCAACAGCGCTTTCTGGCCAAGCATCGACAACTTCGAACGGGTGTTGCAGTACGCTCGCGACGAGACACCCGACTCCAAACTCGACAAACTCGAGTCACTGATTGTTGAACACTACGGCCGTCCAAAGTCGGACGTGCGCTTCATCGCGTCGATGCTCTCTATTCCCTGTGATGAACGCTACGGGGAAATCACCATGACGCCGCAGAAGTTCAAGGACGAGACGCTGCGCACGCTAGTCGATCTCACTGAAGCGGCGGCGACGGAAACAACCCAGCGTGCTGCATGTTCGAAGACTGCCCACTGGGCCGATCCGACCACGCTTGAAGTGCTCGATTTAATGATGGATCGGGTCAAGACAATTCCACTGTTGATTGTGCTCACGCACCGGCCGGAGTTTCAGAACCGATGGAGCGATCATGGCCATGTCACGGCTTTGAATCTCTCAAAGCTCACCCGTGCACAAAGCAGCGCAATGGTATCGCGTGTCGCGCGCGGCAAAGCGTTGCCAGATGATCTGCTCGAGCAGATTCTCGTCAAGACCGACGGCGTGCCGCTGTTCGTCGAAGAACTGACCAAATCGATACTGGAATCGGGTGAGTTGAACGAACTGGCGGATCGTTACGACATACACCGGCTGCGCAGCCGTAGCGTTACCATCCCGGCCACGCTGAGAGACTCGCTAATGGCGCGCCTGGACCGGTATGCGCCTGTCAAGGAGATTGCGCAGATCGGCGCAGCAATTGGAAGGGAGTTCGGCTACGAACTCGTCTCAGCAGTTGCGCCACTGCAGAAGAACTCAGCTCGACGATGCACTGACCCAGCTTACCGACTCGGGACTGGCGTTCAGACGCGGCACACCACCGGATGCGACTTACACCTTCAAGCACGCGCTGGTGCAGGACGCGGCGTACGACTCTCTGCTCAAGAGCAAGCGCCAGGAACTGCACGCGAAGATCGCCAAGGTAGATCAAAGAGCGCTTCCCGCA
This sequence comes from uncultured beta proteobacterium, assembly GCA_963792855.1. Classification (GTDB taxonomy): domain Bacteria; phylum Pseudomonadota; class Gammaproteobacteria; order Burkholderiales; family Eutrophovitaceae; genus SG8-40. Next base: position 94,542 of record CAWBXZ010000024.1, read on the forward strand.
AACCGGAAAGACCGAGCCCGAGGTGCTAGCGCATCACCTCACGGCAGCGGGTGGAACAGAGGCGGCCATCCCGCTTTGGCAGAAGGCAGGTGAGCTGGCGCTCAAGCGCATGGCGTTAACCGAAGCGATTTCGCATCTTGAATCAAGGGTTAGCACTGGCTGACGCACTGCCACATTCACCCGATCGGGATGCCATTGAGCTAGGCCTACGAATTCCCTTGGGGACCGCTTGGATGGCGCTTAAAGGCTGGGCAGCTCCGGAAGTTAGTGCGAGTATGCGTCCGGCACTTCCGCTGGCAAAATCGCTCAAAGCACAGCGAAGCGCTGCTGCCGATCCTGACAGCATTCAGAGTCAGCGAGCCATACCGCAGGGACGGGCAGCTAGGTGCGCTCCATTGGGCGCAAGAGACGCTCGAACACGGCAAAGAAGCATGACGATCCCGATCTTGCTGATCGCGGCACACGACAGGTTTTTGTGCCGTGTTATTTTTGGATGGGCAGACTCATCGATGTCCGTGAAACACGTGGCAAAAGGTGCTCGAACTCTACGACGACGGAAAAGTATGGTCATCTAACGAATCTGCTAAACCATGATCCGATGTCCGTAGCTGGCAATTACTTGGCGCACTCCACGTGGATGCTCGGGCTATCCCGTCCAGGCGCGTCGGCTGAGCCGATGCAGACAGTCGCGCACGCCCGCAGCATTAATCACCCGTTTGATCTTGGGCTGGCGCTACATATGGGCGCGGAGATGTACGAATTGTCGCGGTGAGCCGTACGCTCGTGCGCAAGCACGGTGAAGAATGCGAACGGCTAGGCAGGGAGCACAGTATGCCTGTTCTTGTGGGCGTCTCTTGCGCCAAGCGGTTCTCGGGTTTGTGTCTAATCCAGTGACGGGTAATCCTGCAGAGCGGGATTGTCTCAAGCTACTACAAGCATGGACGTGCTTGAGAAGCAAGCGGGGCAAGCTTATGGAGTCCCTACCACAAAGCTGTACCATCGAGGAACAGTTGCGCTTGAACGGTGCTCCGGACAAAGCGCTGCAACTGCATCGACGAGCAGATCGAGCAAATCGAACGTCCCGACTGGGGAGAGCGTATACACTACGCCGAGATCCTGCGCCTCAAAGGCTGGATGCTCACGTTAAAGAACGATCTCGACGGCGCGGAGCAAAACTACCTCGCCTCACTCGACTGGGCGCGAGAGCAGCAGGCGAAATCATGGGAACTGCGCACGTCCACCAGCCTTGCGCGCTTGTGGCAACAGCAGGGAAAGCGCAAGGAAGCGCATGAGCTTCTCGCGCCGGTCTACGACTGGTTCACCGAAGGCTTCGATACCAAGGACCTGAAAGACGCGAAGGCGTTGCTCGACGAGCTGGCGCAGTAGTTTTTCGATCAGAGCCTGGCGGTCGACCTGAGCTCCCGGACCTTCAGCCTGGCGTCAGGCGCATCAACCTGAACCCGGGCATCAAGATGCCCGGTGCTTTCGCGGCGTTCAGCGTTGGACGGTACACTGCGAATCTTTTCAGACCAATCACCCGTGCGGGCAGTGCACTATCTGCCAGACACGGCGCCTGGAGTGAACCGTGCCGCCGAACATGCGCGACTACGACGAGACGTTTGCCAGCTTCGAGTGGGAGCGCCCCGAGCGCTACAACTTCGCGCGCGATGTGATCGATGCACTGGGGCAGGCGGACCCGGAGGCCCAGGCCCTGTTTTGCGTTTCCGAAGACGGTACGGAAGAGCGGGTGACGTACGCCGCGCTCTCCGCAGCATCGCGGCGACTCGCTAACGTATTGCGCGCAGCCGGTGTGGGCCGGGGCGACGTGGTGATCCTGGTGCTGGGGCGGGACCGCTCGTGGTGGGAGGCCATGACGGCGTGCATCCGCATGGGCGCGATCGCGTCGCCCGGCACCAGCCAGTTGAGCGCAAAGGATCTGGCCTGGCGATTCGAAGCATCGAATGCGCGTGCGGTCATCGCCTTGCCGTCGGTTGCGGAGCAAGGTCGACGCCATCGCCGATCGCTTTCCCAATCTCGTTGCGAAGCTGGTGGTCAACGAGACGCGCGCGGGCTGGACCGGCTATCGCGCGGCGATGGATGCGGCGAGCGATGCCTTTGATACCGTGGACACGGCCGCGAACGAGCCGTCCATGTGCTACTTCACTTCCGGCACCACGAAAAACCCCAAGATGGTGCTGCACGACCAGACCACTTACGCCATCGGCCACGAGGTCACCGGCCGTTACTGGCTGGACCAGCGCCCGGGCGACTTGCACTGGAACATCAGCGACAGCGGCTGGGGCAAGGCCGCCTGGAGCAGCTACTTCGGCCCGTTTCGGTGTGGTTCCACGGTGTTCGCCGATCAACGCGAAACGTTCGACCCGGTGCAGACACTGGAATTACTGCAACGCTATCCGGTCACCACATTCTGCGCGCCGCCAACCGTGTATCGCATGCTGGTGCAGCAGGACCTCGCTAGCTACAACTTCAGAACGTTGCGCCTGTGCGCGGGCGCCGGCGAGCCACTCAATCCGGAGGTGATCGCACGCTGGCAAGCCGCCACCGGGCTCACCATTCGCGAGGGCTACGGCCAGTCGGAGACGGTGCTGGTCTGCGCGAACTTCCCCGGCATGGAAGTGCGCCCGGGATCGATGGGCAAGGCCAGCCCGGGCTTCGACCTGCAAATCGTGAACGAAAACGGAGACATTGCGCCGGCGGGCGAGGAGGGCGACATCGCGGTGCGCGTGAAACCGGAGCGCCCGGTGGGGGTGATGGTCCAGTACTGGCACGACCCGGAGAAAACCGCCGAGGCCATGCGCGGAGACTGGTACATCACCGGCGATCGCGGCCACCGTGACGCGGATGGCTACTTCTGGTTTACCGGCCGCGCCGACGACGTGATCACCTCGGCCGGCTACCGCATCGGGCCCTTCGAAGTCGAGAGCGCATTGCTCGAACACCCCGCGGTGGCGGAATCGGCCGTGGTATCGAGCCCGGATGAAATGCGCGGCGCAATCGTCAAGGCCTTCGTCGTGCTCGCAGACGGTTTCGAAGCAAGCGACGAGCTGGCCGAGCAGTTGCAGCAGCACGTCAAGGAAGCCACCGCGCCCTACAAATATCCGCGCCGCATCGAGTTCATTCCCGAGTTACCGAAAAACGCCAGCGGCAAAATCCGCCGGGTGGAGTTGCGCAACAGGGAATGGAAACGCTAGTTTTTCTCGCGATCGCCAGTCAGCCCCACCGAACCATCCTTTGTTTTTCCCCACGCCCTCCGCGGTGAGGTGCTTCGCCTTTGCACCCCTATTGAATTACTTGGTGTTCTTGTTGGCTTCGTAGCCACCATTCACTGACTTGCAGCTCTCGCTGCGAAATTGCAGAACTCGCAGTTCACGTTCAACGCCGGCGCTTCCGGCGCGCTCAGTGTGTCGCGAATTTGCATCAGCGTACCTTCAACCCAACTGTCATCACCGTCATAGGGAATCAATTTGATCCTGAATTGGAGTTTGCCGTCGAAAGCCGGCAGGTCGCGCCGGGCATTGCAGTAAACGAACCAGCCTCGGTGCGATACCGCCTCACCAAGCTGGCGCAGCAGCCATTGGTAAAACTCCATTTGCCGCTTGTAGCTCATTTGCCAGTCGGCATCGATGTTGACCTCGTTGGACTTCGAAGTGGCTTTGTAATCCACCACCATCAGCTCGCCGCTGTCGAGATCGCGCCACAGGTCGTCTATCGCGCCGAAGACTTCCAGGTTGCTCGCGGCATGCAGCGCCCGCACGCCCTGGAAGTTCTTGCGCCACGAATCGAGTTGCGGATGCGAATGGGGCACCGCCCGCAGGCCCGCTTCGACCATCAACGGATGCGGCTCGCCTGCCTTCCGATAGGCGTCGAACTCTGTTTTTAGCAGAGCATCGACGGCCGAGTTGAGGTTGAATGGAAACCCGGGAGGCCGCGCGATGCCCAGGCGCCGGTCGAGGTAAAAGCAGCGCGGGCAATTCATGAACAACTCGACCTTCGCGCGGCTCAGCGCGAACGGGATGGTGGATTCCGGTGAAAAAAGTTTTGCTTTGGGCATGCGTCGATTCTACGCGTCAGTCACGCAACAACCAGCGGTCCACGGCCTGGCCGTGAGAGTACCCGAGGCCGTAGAGATGGTCCGATAGGGCACGCGCCAGGGACGGCTAGTCAATGTCGTCGTGTTGGTGGTGAGGGCGGCGCACCTTGGTCAAACTTGTTTGCCAGATCGCACAAACGCGAAAAGAGCGCTCAGGTCGTGGTCGTCGGCGGCGCGTAGTGCCGAAATGTAGCGGTGGCGGATTTCTCCGGCGTTTAAGCTTCCACCACCCCATGAAAATGCTTCCCTGCCGTTTGATTTCAGAAGCAAATCGGTCATCGTTCGGGAAAAGCGGCCATTACCATTGGCAAACGGATGAATCGATACGAGGCGATGATGAAAGCGCGCTGCAATTTCATCGATCGGTTCGGAGTGGTCTTCAATTTGCGCCTTGATGTCGCGAAACAGGTCAGTAAGTTTTATTGCAATAAGGCGTGGATCGACGCCGATGTTCTTTTCCGTTGTTCGAAATTGACCAGCCCATCTCCACGTTCTTCCGAACATGTGCTTGTGAAGGTCTTTGGCAAATCGGACCGAAAGCGGGTCAAGGTTCTTGCGAGAAAAAGCCCAGCGCTCGCCCTCGAGGATGTTCTGCTGCTCCCATTCATTCAACTGCCCTTGTGTAACGACGTGCGATGGAATGAGTCCGCTACTCTCATCCGGATCGAGTGGCGTTGCGCCTTCGGGATAATCGAGTTTCAGTCCCACAACTTTTTCGGATTCTCCGACAGAATCTCATCAATCAGACGTGCCAGCTGACGCTTGCCCTCGCGTTGTTTCACGCTTTGTGCTTCCAGGTTCATCGAATGCGATACGCGCTGGAGCTGCTTCTTGGCGAGTTTTGTCGCACGTGAACGACGCATGTCCTCCAGCGATGTTTCCGGTACGACCATGTACACCACACGGCTGTGCAACGCTTCTGCGAGCCTTCGCAAACTTTCCAGCGTGATCTTCCCTGACGCCTCCCCCCGTTCGAGCCCGTCAAGTGCCTGGCGGGTGATTCCCAGGCGCTTCGCCAGTTGGGACTGCGTCATGCCGAGGCCTTCACGGATGGTGCGAATCCATCCGCTCTTTGGAACTGGCGGAACGGTGTTGCGGCGAACCTGTCTCAGTGTGTCGTCGACTTGTGCGAGCTGTAACTTATTGAATTGGCGTTTCATGGCTCCATATAGGGCAAGATATAACCTGCTTATCAAGTAAAGAAAGCAAGTTATACATTGCCTTAATTAAAAATTCAAGCAATGCTTGACCTGCCTGACAGCTATCGGTGTCAGCCTCGATATGTACAGGAAATCGTGGGTTTCCTGAATTGATGGGAACTGTCGCGCGGGAAAGGGGGTACACCTGTTTTTACTCGGGACGCGCAGATCATCCCTCAACCCGCTCAACCCAAACGAACTTCTCCCGGTTCAATTCCTTTTCCCCATTCCACCGATACGCCACCAGTTTCCCGCCGGGCTTCGCCACGCTGTAATCCAGGCAGGCAATGTTCGGTGCCAGCGGCTCAGGGGCACCTTCCATCCAGTAATGCCCGAGGAAAACCGGCGGTGCGTCGTGCGAGTATTCCACCAGGTGGTCTCCGGTGATTTCGTCATCGGGAATATGGGTCTTCGCGCTTTCAGGGCCGAGGAACGCATCCCTGTAGGTCCGCGCGTTTTGATCCCACCAGCGCACACGGATCCTGTGCCGGACATTTCCATCCTTGTCGTTGAAACTCTCGCCTGGCGCGAGCGGAATTTCCTTCCCCTTCAGAATTGTTTCGATCGCCTCGTGCTGCCAGGTACCTTTGCGACTCGCCGAGAAGAGCAGGTTCTCGCTGAGCAGAGCGTCGTCGTGCCGATCAATCATGAGCCGTGCGATTGCCTGCTGATCCCAGCACGCATGAACGACCCGGATGCCGTCCAGGTCAAGCCATAGCGGCAAGGTCTTGAACCAGCCAATGGTTTCTTCGTACCCGCCCGGGTCGTTTTCGAAGGCCTTCAGGAAGGCCGCATGCTGCCTGGTGTGCTTGTCGGAATGCGAGCGCAGGTAATTGCTGCCGTCACCGTCCTGTGTGTAGAACGCAATGGCGTTGAACTCGTGGTTGCCCATGACCGCAAGTGCAGCACCCGTCTCGATCATGGGCCTGACAATGCGCAGCGTTTCTTTCTGGAATAGCCCCCGGTCAATGAAATCGCCCAGAAAAATCGCCTTGCGAGACTGGTGTCGCCAGACGCCGCGCGCATCACGGTAGCCAAGCTGCGAAAGCAGGGCCTGCAGGCTCTGGCTGTGGCCGTGGATGTCGCCGATGATGTCGTACATGTTGCAAGTGTAGACGCTTGCCTGCGCGGTCGAAAACAAAAGGGCAGCAGTAGCTGCCCCTTGGTAACACTGTGTTCTTGTTGTCTTCGTGTTTCTTGTTGGCTTCGTGGTGAAGCCTATTTCTTCGCTTTTCTCCGCGTTCCTCACGTACTCCGCGGTGAGAGTGTTTTGCCTTCGTGGCGAGATTTTCGTTCTAGTATTTTCTCTGCGTCCCCTGCGCACTCCGCGGTGAGGCATTGAGACGCAACGCGCGGCCTCGCTCTGATTCGCCCGCGCCTTACCCTTGACGAAGACTTGTGAACCCCGCTGGCTGCTCGATGCTCTCGTGCCGTTCTTGAGTAAGGCGAGTCGTTTCCCCCTTCATCCGGGAGGAGGTGAGTGCATGTCCGGGCAAGTCCGTCCAACCGGTGGCGGGGCCAATGGCAGGCTCGCCAAGGCGACGGGCACTGAGCCCGACACGATTTTGTGTAGAAATACACCAAGTTATTGTTTGTCAATGAGTTATTCTGGCATGCGGTGCGACATCCATTGCCCGTATCGGCGCTAGGCGATGACTACTGTGTGGGGCGCGGACTTTCAGGACGTGCCGCCCGGTGGCCTCGGGCAGTCTATCGTCGACTGGAATTTACACGCGAGTAATTTCTAGTAGGGGTAAAATTACTCGCATCTGGTTTTTTTACGGTTGGCACATGGCACTGCTCAGCAGGTATCTTCAGGCGCCGATCGAGAGCGATCTAGGCCGCAAGATGGTCTTTGTCGGCGGGCCGCGGCAGGTAGGCAAGACACAACTGGGGAAGCTGATCATCCCCGACCCGGCAGCGTATCTGAACTACGATATCGCCGAGCACCGCCGCGCCATCCTCAAGGGAGAACTGCCGGCGACGCCAGCCTGGTTCTTCGACGAGATCCACAAATACCGGTCGTGGCGAAACTACCTCAAGGGCCTGTACGATGCCGCGGGCGCGCGAAAGCAGATCCTGGTGACGGGCAGCGCCAGGCTCGATTACTACCGCTTCGGGGGCGACTCGCTTCAGGGACGCTATTTCTACTTTCGGCTTCACCCGTTGTCTTTCGCCGAGGTCGGCGGCAAGACGCCTGGGGATCTCGCTGCGCTGCTTGAGTTGTCCGGATTCCCCGAGCCGTTCATCGCATCGAGTGCGACGCAGGCCAGACGTTGGTCGCTGGCCTATCGTGAACGGCTCATCCGCGAAGAGGTGACAAGCCTCGAGTCGATCAGCGACCTGGCCAAGCTCGAGCTGCTCGCCATGTCGCTGCCTTCGCGTGTTGGCAGTCCGCTTTCTGTCAACGCCTTGCGCGAAGATCTCCAGGTCAGCCACGCGACCGTCGCGCGCTGGCTGGATGTACTCGAGCGCTTGTATGCAATATTCCGGCTCCCGCCCTTCGGCACTCCCCGGCTGCGTGCGGTAAAGAAAGAACAAAAACACTATCACTTCGACTGGACGGTCGTTGGCGATCCGGCGGCACGCTTCGAGAACCTGGTTGCCTCGCACCTGCTCAAGTGGGCCCACTATCAGGCCGACACGCAGGGTCACGCCATCGAACTGCGCTACTTCCGCGACATTGACGGGCGAGAGGTTGATTTCGTTCTCGTCCACGAGGCGCAGCCCATCGGGTTCGTGGAATGCAAGCTGGGTGATGCGGAGGTTTCGCCTTCGCTGCGCTATCTGCGGAAGCGCTTCCCAAAGGTGCCGGCCTGGCAGCTCAGCGCTGTGGGCAGCAAAGACTTCGAGACCGCCGACGGGATAAGAGTGGCACCCGGTGGCGTCCTTCTCAGTCAGCTTGTCTAATAAATAATCTATAAAACAATGAGGTATATCTCGGCAAGGAGAGCTGTGTAGATTTTTGAAGGTATCTCTACGGTGCTTGTACAGCCCACAAATATGCACCAAAAAATGCATCCATATTGTTCATTGGAAGAATATGGATCAGAATACGACCGCATATTGCACAACTGGATAATTTGAAAAACCCGAAGCGCCTGAAAAGGCAGCTTTCTTGACGAGGGAAAAATATGTCCCGAAGCGGGAGTTTTCGGCAGACCCTGCAGGGCTATAAAGCGTTCTTCCCGGCCGATCTTCCCCCGGCTCCACCAGTAGAGGCAGAAGGCGAATTAAGGCTGCTGTTATCGCGGGCCGACCAGGCACTTGGGGCGATCAATACCATTGCCAGCGTGCTCCCCAGCCCGGAGCTTTTCGTTGCGATGTTTATTCAAAAGGAAGCATTGTTGAGCTCTCAAATTGAGGGCACTCAGTCTTCGTTGGTGGACGTACTCGGTGTTGACGCCGATCAGGAGCCAGTCGCCGACGTGGGCGAGGTTGTGAATTACGTTAAGGCCATGCGGCATGGGTTACACAGGCTTCGGAATGAAAGTTTCCCGATGTCCCTCAGGCTTCTTCGGGAAACTCACGGTGTTCTCATGCAGCGGGTCCGTGGCGGCAAGCCCGCTCTCACGCCAGGAGAATTTCGAAATAGTCAGAACTGGATCGGCGGCACCAACCCGGGCAACGCGAGATTTGTCCCGCCACCGCCGCACGAGATGCTCTCTGCGCTCGACAATCTCGAAAAATATATGCACATCAGGAACGATGAACCGATGCTCGTTCGGTGCGCATTAATTCACTATCAGTTTGAGACCATCCACCCGTTTAACGACGGCAACGGACGGTTGGGTCGGTTGTTAGTGACTTTCTATCTTGTCTGGCAAGAAGTCTTGAGCGAGCCGATGCTCTATCTGAGCGCGTACCTTAAAGTTCACCAGCAGGAATATTACGACCGGCTGCAACAGGTGCGCACCAGTGGCAACTACGAGGCCTGGGTGAGGTTTTTTCTCGAAGGGATTGTCACAGTGGCGGACCAGGTCGTGCAGACCACAAAGGCCATTCAGAAACTCGAGCATCGCGACATCGACCGGGTTCTGGAAGGCAGCACCGGTCACACGGGGGTGTTATTGCTGCGCTACCTCATGAAACAGCCCGTGGTACGCGTGCAGGACATCGAAAAGGCTTTGAAGATCAGCTACTCCAAAGCCAACAATCTGGCGGCGCAAATGGAAGACATTGGTGTTCTAAAGCAAATCACACCGGGCCGTCGCAACCGTAAATTCAGTTATCACGAATACGTGCAAATTCTCTCGGAAGGCACAGAACCCATCCCGCGCGCATAGCTATCAACGCGATCAACACGCGGTACCTTCGCTGGCATTTCGCCATCTCGCACCCGTACTTCTTCGCCTTTCTTGGTGTCTTCGCGCCTTTGCGGTGAGATTTTCCTGGAGCTCGTGGCGACTTGGTGGTAAGTCCTTTTTACGGGCTTCCTCTGCGACCTTCGCGTCCTTCGCGGTGAAGCCTTTCTCGTTATTGGGTTTCTCGGTGATCTTGGTGTCTTCGTGGCGAAGCTTTTCGTACTCCCTTTGGGAGTGGGGTCGGACCTTGCCAAGCCTTTGCGAGCCACACCAGAAGTGGCGAAATGTTGACATATCATAAGATCCGTCTACACTCTGCCACATGCATGCAACCACTGGCAAAGACAAGGTTCTGAAGCTCGCGCGCCGTCGCGGGGGCGTTACCGCGCGTGAGCTGTCAGCAGCTGGCATTCACCGCCAAGTGCTGAGCCGGCTGGTCGCATCGGGCGAGGTCGAGCGTATCGCGCGAGGAATCTATCGTATTGCGGAGCACCCGATCACCGAACACCATGGTCTCGCGATTGCAAGTGCGGTCGTGCCACACGGCGTCATCTGCCTGCTTTCCGCCTTGCAGTTTCACGAAATCGGGACCCAGCTCCCGTCCGAGGTTTGGATTGCCATCGACCGGCGCGCCCGGCGCCCAGCATTGAAATTCCCACCCTTGCGAGTGATTCGCTACTCGGGCGAGGCGCTGACTGAGGGCGTTGAAACGCATGAAATAGAAGGCCAGAAGGTGAAGGTGTACAGCGTCGCCAAGACCTTGGCCGATTGCTTCAAATATCGTAACAAGATCGGCCTCGATGTTGCGTTGGAAGCGCTGCGTGAGGCATGGCGCACACGTCGTTTCACGATGGCGGAACTGGGTCGCTACGCCGGGATCTGTCGTGTGCAACGCGTCATGAGACCTTATCTTGAGGCGCTGGCGGCATGACCAGGACTTGAAGGGGCGGCAGCCGTAGCCTCGTGATGAGTGTTGATCTATTACGCGAAACGTAATACGCTTCTCGCGTGATCAAGTCCTTTCGTTCCGTAGATGCGGAGGCGATGTTTCAGGATCGACGGGTAGCGCGGTTCCGGTCGATCGAGCGACCTGCGCGCAGAAAACTCCTGTACTTGAATCAGGCGCGATCGTTGCAGGACCTGCGCAGCCCTCCGGGAAATCGACTCGAAGCGCTTAAGGGCGATCGAAAAGGGCAACACAGCATCCGCATAAATGACCAGTGGCGTATTTGCTTTCGTTGGTCCGGCGGTCACGCATGGGATGTTGAAATAGTGGATTACCACGACTAGGTGAAATCATGGCAGCAAAGTTACTCGAACCGATTCCTCCCGGCGAAATCCTGAGTGAGGATTTCATGAAGCCGCTCAGCCTGAGCATTAATGCGTTGGCGCGTGACATCGACGTGCCGCCGAATCGTATCAGCGAGATTCTGTCGGGAAAGCGGGCCATTACGGCAGACACTGCGCTGCGTTTGGGGAAGTACTTCGGGGTCTCGCCCGAAGTCTGGGTCGGATTACAGGCCGACTACGATATCCGCGTGGCCAGGCAAACCACATGGCCAAAAATCGAACCGCGCGTTCGCGCAAGAGCGGCCTGAACGATACTGTTTCCCCGGCCTTGCGCGTCTTCGCGCCTTGGCGGTGAGATTTTCCCGGTGTTCATTTCGCATTGGTGGTGTCTCTTTTTTTCTTTCCCGATTTCCTCAGCGTCCTCCGCGTCCTTCGCGGTGAAGTCTTTTTTTTGTTATTGAATTTCTTGGTGTTCTTCGTGCCTTTGTGGTGAAGCTTTTCATACTCCCTTTATCAGACCCCACTGCTAGACTCCCTCTATCGAAACCCGGTGTTCCCGAGGTTGGTCATGACTGAGCAGGCCGAAGCAACACCTTCAGCAACGCACACGGGGGCCGGTGCACCCCGCGCACTCCGCGACCTGCCCGGCCCGCCGGGCCTGCCGGTGTTCGGCAACCTCCTGCAACTCGAAGCGCCCCGACTGCACCGTATCCTCGGCGGCTGGGCGGACCGCTATGGCAGCCTGTACCGGATGCGGCTGCGCGGGCGAGACGTGCTGGTGGTCGCCGACGCAAACCTGATCAGTGAGGTGCTGCGTAACCGTCCCGAAGGCTTCCGCCGCCGGCAGGCGCTGCGCAACGTCATGCTGGAGCTGGGCGTGAACGGCGTATTCAGCGCCGAAGGGGCGGACTGGCGCCGCCAGCGCAAGCTCGCGATGTATGCGCTGAATACCGCGCACATGCGCGAGTTTTTCGAGCGGCTGGACCAGGTCGCCGCGCGCCTGCAACGGCGCTGGGAAGGCGCGGCGCGCAACCAACAAACAATCGATCCGCAGCGCGACCTGATGCGTTTCACCGTGGACGTGACCAGCGGGCTGGCATTCGGCCAGGACCTGAACACCCTGGAGGAGACCGGCGACCCGATCCAGAAGCATCTCGACAAGATCTTCCCGGCGATGGCGCGGCGTCTGCTCATGCCGTTCGCGTATTGGCGCTATTTCAAACTGCCCAGGGACCGCGAACTGGACCGGGCGATGGCCGAGGTGCATAAGCTCGTCAATGGGCTGATCGCCAACAGCCGCGCGCAACTGGAGCGCGACCCGGCGCGGCGCACGCGGCCGACCAATTTTCTCGAAGCGATGCTGGTCGCGCGTGACGACGAAGCGGGCGGCTTCACCGACTCCGAGATCACCGGCAACGCGCTGACCATGCTGCTTGCCGGAGAAGACACCACGGCGAACACGCTCGCCTGGATGATGCATTTCATGGTCGAGCATCCGGAAGTGCAGGCCAAAATGCGCGACGAGACCGATCGTGTGCTGGGCGAGCGCCAGCGCGTGCCCGACTACGCGACTGCAGATTCGTTTCCGTATATCGAGGCCGTCGCGCACGAAGCCATGCGACTGGAGCCGGTGGCGCCGCTGCTGGCGATGGAAGCCAACCACGACTGCGTCGTCGGTGATGTGGCGATTTCCGCGGGGACAGCGGTGTTCCTGCTGATGGCGCATGCCGAAGCGGACGCAGACAATTTCGTTGACCCAAAAACATTCCGGCCCGAGCGCTGGCTCGAGCCCGGCCAGGGGCCGCACAACGCCAAGGCCTTCATGCCGTTCGGCTCGGGCCCGCGCTTTTGCCCGGGACGGCATCTGGCCATGCTCGAAATCAAGCTGGTCGCTGCCATGCTGGTGCGCAACTTCGAGATCGTGCGCGCACCGGGCTCGCGACCGACCGAAGAGCATCTGGCACTCACCCTGATGCCGCGGAACCTGTCGGTGATCCTGCGCCGGCGGGGTGGCTGAGCGTCACGAAAAGAATGCTCGCGTAGGGCTCGAAATGCCCCGCATGAAGCACTGCGGCACCGGTCCTGGCAACCGGATGCTCGACTGCCAGGCTTCTCCTTCAAATTCAGCGTTGTTTCATCCGCTCATATCCGCTTAGCATCCCCTCTGAGGGCTCTACGCTAAGCAATACAGGGGAGGGTATTGAGTGGCGCAGCAAGAACAAGAGGCACGGCAACAAATTGACAACTTGCTAGAAAGAGCAGGCTGGACCGTGTTCGACGCGACCTCGGCCAACATCCACGCCGCGCGCGGCGTCGCCATCCGCGAGTTTCCGCTCACACCGGCCACGGCTTTGCCGATTACCTGCTCTATGTCGATGGCAAGGCCGCCGGCGTCATCGAGGCCAAGAAAGAGGGCGTGCACCCTCACCGGCGTCGAAACCCAGTCCGACAAATACACCAAGGGCCTGCCCGACGGACTGCCGCGCTGGCGCAACCCGCTGCCGTTCGCCTATCAGTCCACCGGCATCGAAACGCGCTTCACCAACGGCCTCGATCCCGAGCCGCGCTCACGACCGGTGTTCGCATTTCACCGGCCCGAAACGCTCGCCACTGGCTCGGCGACGTTACCGCCGGCAACCGTGCGCAAACCGGCGAGCCGGCAATTCACCGCCCGAGCGCGCATTCGCCCCGCACCTTCCTCGCCCGCCTGCAGCAACATGCCAGAGCTGGTCGAGGAAGGCCTCTGGCCCGCGCAGATCACGGCCATCAACGACCTCGAAGACTCCCTGCGGGAAAACCGCCCGCGCGCCCTGATCCAGATGGCCACCGGCTCGGGCAAGACCTTCACCGCGATTTCCTTCATCTACCGCCTGATCAAGTTCGCCGGCGCGCGGCGCGTGCTGTTCCTGGTCGACCGCGGCAACCTCGGCGACCAGACGCTCAAGGAATTCCAGCAATACGTCTCGCCCTACAACAACTTCAAGTTCACCGAGGAATACATCGTCCAGCGCCTGACCAGCAACACGCTCGACACCACCGCCCGCGTCTGCATCTGCACCATCCAGCGCATGTACTCCATGCTGAAGGGCAAGGACCTGCCGAAGATCTCGAAGAACGAATCGGTCGACAAGCTCGAGCGGCTCGTTCAAGCAGCCCGAACCCCTGGAATACAACCCAGCAATCCCCATCGAGACCTTCGACTTCATCATCACCGACGAATGCCACCGCTCCATCTACAACCTCTGGGCGCAGGTGCTGGAATACTTCGACGCCTACCTGATCGGCCTCACCGCCACGCCCAGCAAGCAGACCTTCGGCTTCTTCCACCAGAACCTGGTGATGGAATACAACCACGAGATGGCCGTGGCCGATGGCGTCAACGTCAACTACGACGTCTACCGCATCCACACCAAGATCACCGAAGCCGGCTCCAAGGTGGAGGCCGGCTACTCGGTGCAGATCAGGAGCGCGAGACCCGCAAGAAGCGCTGGGAAGAAGCTCGACGACGACTTCACCTACGACCCCAACCAGCTCGACCGCGACGTCGTCGCCCCGGACCAGATCCGCACCATCATCCAGCACCTACCGCGACAAGCTGTTCACCGAAATCTTTCCCGGCCGCGACGCTGGGTGCCCAAGACCCTCATCTTCGCCAAGGACGACTCCCACGCCGAGGACATCGTCGAGATCGTGCGCGAGGAGTTCGGCAAGGGCAACGACTTCGCCCAGAAGATCACCTACCGCACCACCGGTGCGCAAACCGCAAAGACCTCATCAACGCATTCCGCACCAGCCCCATGCCGCGCATCGCCGTCACCGTGGACATGATCGCCACCGGCACCGACATCAAGCCGGTGGAAATCGTCATCTTCATGCGCGCCGTCGAAATCGCGCGCCTTCTTCGAGCAGATGAAAGGCCGCGGCGTGCGCGTCATCAAGCCCGACGACCTGCAAAGCGTCACCCCCGACGCCAAGGCCAAGGACCACTTCGTCATCGTCGATGCCGTCGGCGTCTGCGAGCAGGACAAGACCGACTCCCGCCCGATGGAGAACAAGCCCACCGTCAGCTTCGAGAAGCTGCATGCAGGCCGTCGCCTTCGGCAACACCGAAGACGACGTGCTCACCTCACTGGCCGGCCGCCTCGCGCGCATGGAACACCGCATGAGCGCGGAGGACGACCAGAAGATTCGGGAGCTGACCGGCGGCCTCGGCATCAAGGATCTCAGCCACCAGATCGTCGAAGCCCTCGATCCGGACCGGCACATCGAGCAAGCCAAAGCCGATCTGGCATCGCCCCGGATGAGACAAGCCCGATACCGAACAGGAGCTCAGCGCAGCCCGAACAAGATCATTCAGGACGCCGTCAAACCCTTCCACGACCCCAAGCTGCGCGAAGCCATCGTCGACATCAAGAAGAAGAACGAAATCGTCATCGACCACGTCAGCCCCGACGAAGTGCTCGAAGCCGGCTTCTCCAAGGACGCGCTCGACCGCGCCAAAGGCATGGTCCGAGTCCTTCGAGCAATTCATCGAGGACAACAAGGACGAAATCACCGCCCTGCAGGTGCTCTACAGCAAGCCCTACAAACAGCGCCTGACCTTCGAGGCCGTCAAGGAACTGGCCGACGCCATCGAAAAGCCCCCGCACCTGTGGAACGAATCCCAGCTCTGGGACGCCTACGCCGCGCTGGAGAAGTCCAAAGTCAAAGGCGCCAGCGGCAAGCGCATCCTCACCGACCTCGTCTCCCTGGTGCGCTTCGCCATCCACCAGGACAACGAACTGATCCCGTTCCCCGAGCGCGTCAACGCCAACTTCAAGGCGTGGCTGGCGTGGACAGGAGAGTCAGCGGCAAGCAATTCACCGAGGAACAGCGGCATTGGCTGGAAATGATTCGCGACCACATCGCCGCGAATCTGGGCATCGAGCCGGATGACTTCGAGTACGCGCCGTTCGCGCAGGAAGGTGGACTCGGCAAGGTGCATCAGCTGTTCGGCGACAAGCTGAATGCGATTATTGAAGAATTGAATGAGACGTTGGCGGCATGAGCTAAGTCAAGATGACATATGCTGAAACCCAAACCGCGATAGCGAGATGCAACTAGCTGGCCGGTCAATTGCGACTCGGGAAGTTGTTGCTGAAACACGTACTAGAGGTCATTGTCGGAAGCGAATCACGCCGAGCAATCCCTTTCGATTAACGGCGATCCCATGGTTAACTGATCGATGCCATACGTAACACGTGAAGTACCTGACGGATCGATGGCGCATCAGATCGTCACGAAGGGACTGCTCGAGACAGTGGCGATAATTCATCCAGCTAAGAACGTGTGATTACTTGTCTCGCGTATCGGCCTAGGGAAAAGCCGGGACTTGCGAGTGTCTCCACGTGGCTGTTCAACCAGCAAATCAATGCGACGTCTGCTGTTCGACCAGAGCGTTGTTCCTGAGTTTGGCATTCTACTCGACGCGCAAACGCTTGAAGCCATGGCTGATGTGTGTCTCAGCTACGACACGTTGCCATAGTTAACGAGGGAACAGTTCCAGCGATTGCTCCATTTCCGCTCGCACCCCTCGACCAACAAAAACGCATCGTCGCGGAAATCGAAAAACAATTCTCCCGCCTCGACGAAGCCGTCGCCAACCTCAAGCGCGTCAAGGCCAACCTCAAGCGCTACAAAGCCGCCGTCCTCAAAGCCGCCGTCGAAGGCCGCCTCGTCGAAACCGAAGCCGAACTCGCCCGCCGCGAAGGCCGCAGCTACGAAACCGGCGAGCAACTCCTGCAACGCATCCTCGAAACCCGCCGCAGCCAGTGGAAAGGCAAGGGCAAATACAAAGAACCCGCCGCGCCCGACACCACCGACCTGCCCGAATTGCCGGAGGGGTGGGTGTGGGCTGCGCTCGAGCAACTCGTTTATTCGATTTAGGAAGATGCTGATTTCAGGCCGCAGCACTCGGCAAGGAGGTAGCCCCTTTATTTCTGGCGGCAACATCTGTCCGGGTGGCATAGATTTCTCGGTTCGACCAAATTCGTCTGACCTGCTGCACGATGATTGTCAAAGAAGCGAGCCAACTACGGGGATTTGGTTTATGCGAGGAGGCGGCACACCGGGGATGGTCGAGTGAAGATGGAGAGACGCGAATTCACCGCGTGGGTTCACGTGCCGGGCTAAGCTGATGGGGCCCTCGAGCTCTTCTATCTGCAACATGCTTGAACTTTTAGCACTGCTATCGACAAGCACCGGTGACACACTGGTGTAGGTAACCACGATTAAGGACTTACGCGGATCGTTCAGTTGCCAGTACCAGTGCCGTCATCCAGAGCAACGGCGCATCGTCATCGAAGTTGACCGTCGCCTCTCTCTCCTGCGCGAAATCGAGGCCCAGGTGGACGCCAACCTCCAGCGCACCGAGCGCATGCGCCAATCCTTTTTGCAGCAATGCTTTACAGGGCGCTTAGTACTCAGGAGCTTCTCATCGCGTCATCGAGTCTATGACGCCAGTTGAAGCGATGAGAAGCTAAATGAGAGTCCTGCCCGTCGAGCGCATTCCAGCTGAGTTGTGGGCTTCAAATGTGTTGCGGCTGCCAAAGAGCGCTGTCAGTTGCTACAAGGGTGAGCTAACTGCGCTAGGTCTGTTTGACGAAGCTGAGAAAGGTACAGACAAGAAATCGATACATGGGGGGTGTGGAATTGCAGAAACGCTGGAACACTTCAAGTTCCGCTTCGGTGTTTCAGCTGGTCGAGTGGAATTTACTGCGCTTGCCCCTGATCCTGGTTTGGCGACAGTTTCCGACGCTCGAACGAGCGACTTAA